>NZ_JBHRYW010000013.1:0-213162 GCF_042649265.1 Paenibacillus sp. GCM10012306
TTACTGTAATCCTCGTTTCAAAAACAAGGAAGAGGCTTACAATGCCATTTTTCAGTACATTGAATTTTACTACAACCGCAAACGAATGCACGGTGCGCTAGGGTATCTCTCTCCCGCTCGCTTTGCACAGCAATTTACTAAAAAATCCGTTGCGTGACTGTCCACTTTCTTGACAGAGGTCCATTTTTGCACTTAATTTCCATTAACCCTTAGCGGAAGAGGATTTAAGATACGATAATGTCGTTAATTACACTTCGAGACTTCTTCTTCTGACTTTTGCATGGTGATCCCATGAAAAAAAGCTTTTATATGTGTTAACGATTCTGAGCACAGCACAATCTCAGGGTAACGGCCCCCATAACGCTCGGGTCCAGGCAATCCGTAGTCCCGCACGCTCCATATTATTCTGGCTGACACTGCCATATGCAGCTTGTCCAGCTACCAGTTCACAGCCTGCCCTGTAGGCTTCATGCAAGCGTCTTTGCAGCAAAGCGCTCTGTAGCCCACGCCCCCGGAACGCTGGCAGTGTCGCAGCGAGTGCACAGGAAGCAACACCTTCATGAATATGCATTGCCGCTACAGCCGCAGCCTGGCCTTCCCAGTAGCCAAGGAATAGCTTCCAGCCAGAACGATGGAGCAGCCCGATATTATTGCTAATGAAATGCCCTTTAGCCTCCAAGGACATGCCGGAAGATAGACAATGTACCTCAGCATATGTGTCAAAGAGGTCCTCATCCACCACCTCAGCAACAGTGATATTCACGGGAAGCTGGGCTGGCTGCGCAAGCGGCAGTCCATATAACACGGATTGAAAACTGTGCTGGTACAGCCCGAGTGACGCTAATGTTCCCAGCAACGCCGGGCTGCTCTCCGGAGGATCAATTTCGATCTGAAAATTCCGCTCCCTGGCCCGGTAGAAATCTGCAATCGCTCCAAGCTCATCTTTCTCAGCGTCCGTGATCCCTTTGACTGAGTTAAAAAGCGCCCATGGCATCTCCTGTATGTAATAAGCTGTTGCTGCCCCGAAATGCCGAATCTCCACACCCATGGGGTTGCCAGATCGTTCGCCGATCGAAGTTATTCTTGAGGTGAAAAAGCCGATTTCTGCTTGCTGTAGCCGCTTGGCCAGTTCCTTGTTAACTACGGGTAAGCTCATGCTCATTCTCCTGTTCTTTTTCAATAATGCTTGCTATTCCACGTCAAAATCAAAATATTTCCCGGGGTAAGGTTCCTTCTTTAAAGTAAAATGCCACCATTCTTTGCTGTAGGGCTGGAAACCCTCCTTCACCATGGCATCCTTAAGGATTTTGCGGTTGACCATTTGTGTCTTGCTGATCAGCTTCGTATCGTAATATGAAATGGGACCGAAAAAATCATAAGGGCTACCCATGTCCACCACCGCACCGTTTTTTAGATAAGCCAATGTCAGATCCACCGTACTACCTCGTGAATGACCGGATTTACTGGAGATAAAGCCGAGTTTGAACAGATTCTTTTTATCGAGTGCGGGGTAATACTGCTGTTTCATCTTTATGTCTCTGGCGTCCTTCGACCATCGGATAAAATGATTAACCGCCTTTTGCGGTCGGTAGGTGTCATAGATTCTCAGAATATAGCCTTGGCGAGCCAGGTTCTCGCTGACTGCCTTAAGCGCATTAGCTGCGGGTTGTGCCATAATCGCTAGCGGCGCTTTATAGCCATCGATACGTTGTCCGACAAAGTTGTTGCTGCTGTAGTAGCGGATCTCATATTGCGCCGAAGGAATGATCTCGTCCAGGTAAACAAAACCCTGGGGTAGTTTATATTGCTTCTCCGGCGTAGACAACGGCTTGGATTGGTCGGCACTCTCGGAGTTGTGTATACTCCCGGAACTTACCTCAGCATACGCGGCTGAAGCATACCCTCCCAAACCCAAAGATGTCGTTAATAGCATGAGAGCTGCGCCTATACATGACAATCTTCTCAGCGCCTTTGTCTGCTGCTTCATGGTTACAATCTCCTCTTCCCTATCATTACGTTTACCTACTCTGTCGATCATTTTACTAGAAAAATACAATAAAATAACCCCCTAACTTCCGTTAAGGGGCGGAATTCATTATTTCACGTGTTTATCGAGGAACTGTTGCACCTCTGGTGTCAATTCTTCATTCGCACTATCCAGTAGTACCAATAGCTTCTCAATCGTCTGCAACAGCTCGCTACTACCCGGACCATTGATCAACACGGCCTCATACGCAGCACGAAGCTTTGGATTCAGCTTAGGAGTTTCTCCTACAGGTCCATCATAGGCGGGAGTATTGCTGGCACCAAAGAATACACGAGACAGCGACAGGTTCAGCTTTACAGCTTCCTTTCGGTTCGAAGCCGGGTATTTCTTAACAAAAGCTTCTTTGGAAAGCGCCCGTAAGATAACCTGATCCCAGCCAATAACGATCCCGCCATCACGGGTCATCGGCTGATTGGATTCGGCCGCCATAAGATCAATATACTCGGCAATATCCTTTTGAATAAAAGGCTTAAAGATCTTGAATCCTTCATAGTGCATAACCGGATAGTACATGCCTTCACTGCTATCCAGTTTGTAGCCTTTATCACGAGCTTCAATCAGTACAGCTCGAACACTGGGATCAGTAATTTTGCTCAGGAGGCCAGAGTAAGTCAGCTCCTTGGGGCGGGCAGCAGTTCTAATCGCCATCTGCACCTTCTCTCCATACATTTTCTCTGAGAAGATCGGGAGCTGCGCCACTTGGGCATTTTCCAGATGAAGTGTCATTACTGTAGCATACCAGACATCAACATCTTTAATGTGATTAATTAGATAATTGCGTGCTTGGGCCAAGCTGTCTGGGTTCTTCACATATTTTTCGAATTGCTTATACACAGTGTCCGTCTGCTGTGCAGCCGCAGCATGGGCCGCTTGAGGCTGAAATACAGCCGCTCCGGTTCCTGTCCCAAGCAGGACAGAGACTCCCAACAGAATGCTCCTGCTCCATACGCGCCCTACCTGATGATGTGGATTCATAAGTGCCCCCTCATGATAAATTCCAACTCATATTAATGTAGACGTTTTCCAGATATAGAAGGTTACACTTATTTTATTGGACGGATTGGAGCCTTAGGAATCATGTCTTTTCTCCGGTAGATACCGAGTAACAGCCCGACCGCAGCGAATTCGATAATGACATGACTTCCATAACTAAGAAACGGAAAAGCAATGCTGCTCAGTACCATCTTTCCACTCACAATAGACACCCCATAGAGTAGCCGTATAACGAGCATAATGCCGAGTGTCAGAACCAGTGCTCTGCCAAAAGGCTCTAGAATCAGATGTAGAGTCTTGAGCAGCCTGGCTGTAAACCATAACACCATCCCTAGTAGCAGCAGACCGCCTGCCCACCCAAAGCAATTGATGAGGTAAACGGGGAGCATGTCCGAGTGAATGAACCGAGTATTTTCCATAGTACTTCCAAACCCTTGTCCCCACCATCCGGCAGATGAAACTGCATTCTGAACCTGTAAATATAGATACCCATTCCCCTCTGCATAAGCTTGAGGCTGAAATGCACCTATGAGTCGGTCTTGAAGATAATCGGACCTCCAGATTTTCATACTGCCGAGCACCAGTAACGATCCTCCAGCTCCCAGTGCCCAGCGCCATTTTCCAGTACACCAGACATAAATAATCAAGGCAAGCAATGAATAGATGATTAGTTCAGCAAAGGAATGGGCAGCAGCCAATAAAGGAATCGGAAGCATTACTGCTACAAACTCCACCCAATGTTGAGTTAAGTTTGACCCGCCCTTGGGTTTTCGCTCCCCAGTCAATATTCCGGCTAACGCAATCCCCAATAGATATGGAATCCATGAAGTTAAATTAAAAATCCCGATACTTATGAATTGCAGCCTACCATTGATTGTGGAGCCTCCTGTTATAGAGGATATGATCATGGCGTTTAATAATATTAGGTACAATGGCCAAGAAAGCTTTTGCAGTTTGCGGAAATCAACAAAATACAATCCGGTCATGACCACAAGACCAATTACAACATAGACCGACTGATGATGGAACAGGCTTCTCCCCTGCATCGCACTGTCCGCACTGGCATCAGCGGATAACATTGCAATCAAGCTGACTACCGCAAACAACAACACAACTCCCAGCAGTCCCCAATTCATTCGCGGTTTATGTACACGGTTCAGCGTCTTGCCCAGCGACTGCGCATCGCCCATCTGGGCAACTGCCCAAGCCTCTGACTCCGCCAAGGAATAGCCATGTGCTTGTCGATCCTGAATTAACTCTTCCAGATGCCCGGCTAGCTCCTCCCGGATATCGTCATGCATGTCTTTGGCCCGTACCTCCCGGCACACCTGATCCAGAAAAAGCTTACGTTGACTCTCTTCGCTCATCATGCCCCTCCCTCCCCCAGCACGGTGTCTACAGCCCGTCGGAACAACAGCCACTCCGCTCTCTTCTCCTTAAGCTTCGCTCTTCCCTCATCCAGTATCCGATAATACTTGCGCTTCCGTCCATCTACTTCCATCCAGTAAGCTTCCACCCAACGTTCACTCTCCATCGTGTGCAGAATGGGATACAGCGTGCCTTCCTTAAGCGAAAATACACCTTGGGATCGGCTCTCCAGCTCTTTGATCATTTCATATCCGTACAGAGGCTTGTCTAGCAGCAGGGTCAGGATCAACGTCGCCGTACTTCCCTTCAGCATTTCTTTGCTGACTTTCATATGCTAACACTCCTTTCCATAACTGGTTGGCTAAAATAATACCTAGAATCACTATACATAGATTTACTATGTATATAATACACCAATATATGTAAAACGTAAAGACACAAGTAGAAACGGCTTTGCCGTCCTTTAAGGGACGGTATCCGTTTCAGCTAGAAATATAAGGATGATTTATAGCGTTGAACATATACATTCTTATAATTAGAAAAAACACACCCGCCGCAGCGAGTGTGTTTTATTTTTAATGAATATTAGTGCATTGGAGCTTGCGCTTTATGCTGAACAATAACACGTCTAATGAAGAATGCCAGTACCAATCCAACTACAGACATGATCAGACCGAATACAAATGCATTCTGTACACCCTGCGTGAATGCAGGAAGCAGATTGGCCGGATCGGCAGGATTGTCGACACCCTTCAGGTAGTTCTTCGAGCCTGCTGTCATGATGCTGACCGCAAGCGCCGTACCAATGGCACCCGCTACCTGTTGCAGAGTGTTCATGATAGCTGTACCGTCAGGATACAGCTCCATCGGCAACTGGTTGATACCATTTGTCTGTGCCGGCATGAAGATCATCGATACCCCGATCATCAAGGCGCTGTGCAGGACAATAATGAAAGCAACGGTCGAAGCCGCATTGATGCTGGAGAAGAACCACAGTGTAACTGCGACAATCACAAGACCTGGAATAACCAGCCATTTAGGACCGTACTTATCGAAGAGACGACCCATAATTGGCGACATCAGACCATTGATCAGACCGCCTGGCAGCAGCAGCAAACCTGCTTTGAAGGCTGTATAGCCTTGACCTTGTTGCAAATACATCGGCAGAATCAACATGGACGACAGGATAACCATCATACAGATGAAGACCATCGCCACACCGACAACGAACATCGGATATTTGAAAGCACGCAGGTTGATCATCGGCTTCTTCATTGTGTTTTGACGAATAACGAAGAGCAGCAAGGCAACCACACCTACGATGATAGACAAGATTACTTTCGGGCTGCCCCAGCCCTCGGCCTCACCAGCACTACTGAACCCGAAGACGATTCCGCCAAATCCTAGAGACGACAGGATGATGGACAATACGTCGATTTTCGGCTTGGTAACTTCGGTTACGTTCTGCATGTACACCATACCGAACAGCAGAGCAATGACCAGGAACGGCAGCGACAACCAGAAAATCCAGTGCCAGCTGAGGCTTTCGATCAACAGTCCCGCAATGGTAGGCCCAATCGCTGGGGCCACCATGATAACCAGACCGATCATCCCCATTGCAGCGCCTCTTTTTTCAGCCGGAATGATGACAAGGATCGTATTGAACATTAGCGGCAGCAGCAGCGACGTTCCCATCGCCTGTACCACTCTCGCCGTCAACAGAAACTCAAAGTTCGGCGAGATCGCCGCCAGGAAGGTTCCTATAATCGAAAAAATCACTGCAGCCGCGAACAACTGTCTCGTTGTGAACCATTGCAGAAGCATACCGGAAATCGGTACGAGAATACCTAGTGTAAGCAAGTAGGCCGTTGTCAGCCATTGTGCAGTTGACGGTGTAATTTGTAGTACATTCATCAGATCGCTTAACGCGACATTGAGTGCCGTCTCACTGAACATCCCGATAAAACCGCTGAGCAATAAGGAAATCAGAATCGGCATTGTCCTGATTTTTTTTTCTTCTGACTGTTGTTGCTTGTGTAAAGTTGTCTCCACTCTCTAATCCTCCTGAAAATCTGTATTATTCTCTCTCTGTTATGCCAAGCAAAGCCGGAACAATCTTGGCCGCTGCAAGCAGCGGTTGCTCATCCCGGTAAGTCAGCGCCTGAAGCAGTGATCCCTCTAGCAAGGACACCACTGCGGACGCCTGAGTCGTCGCCATTTCTTCTTCGGTACCTTCTGTCAGCAGACGTTCCATAATCACCTCCTGCCAGTCTTTAAATACAGATTGACACGCGGCTCGCAGCTCCTCGCTTATACAGGACGTTTCCACCGCCAACCAGAAGCTGAACGGAACTAAGCCTTCGAACGAAGTATCCACAGCATCCTTGGCCATTCCCAGAATAAAATCCTGTATCCCCCTCGCGGCAGTTTCCCCTGTCACCATATAATGTCTAAGCTTGCAGGCTACAATCTCACTGGTGCGGTTGATGCAATTTAAGGCCAATTCCTCCTTGCCATGGGGAAAATAATAATAGAGCGACCCCTTCGGCGATTCACTGTCCTTAATAATCTGGCTCAGACCCGTTGCATGATAGCCTTGCGTGAAAAATAGCCGCGAAGCAGTATCCAGTATGGCTTCACGTGCATTCGGCTTATTAGACAACCCGACACTTCCTTTGCATTATAACAATTGGTCTACATAATAAAACCACAGCTCAGGAGATGTGTCAATTTTTATTTTCTTAATGTTAAGACATTTTACACCAAGAACGATTTAACCATATCTTCCTCCATCCCCTTCTTTGTTTCGATTACACATCATTTACATAAAAAATACATTTATAAAAAAAAGAAGATGTCTTCCCAAACGTCAGAGCCACCGTTATACTATAATTATTCCAATATGATAGGTGTGATTAACGTGAGCAATGGTACCAAAGGTATTCCGCGACCACTTGTGAAAACCAACCAGAGCTTTATTGTTCTTTCTGTCCTTCTAACCTGGTTCACCGGGCAATACTGGATTCTTGCACTACCGCTCGCAGCCGGATTATCCGGCCTGATCTTCGGATATAACCCTGTTATCAAACTGGCTGCCCCTTTTCTTAGAAAAGAACGTTCCGCTTATGTCCTGGAAGATTGGGATCAGCAACAGTTCAACCAAAGTATCGCTGTGGGCTGCCTTACTGCCGGATTGCTCAGCTTCCTTGTGGGCTGGACCGTTGCCGCCTACATATTCACTGCACTGGTTGCTGTTGCCGCAACTGTAGCCATTCTCGGCTTCTGCATCGGCTGCTTCATCCACTATCAATGGAGAATGTATACCTACCGTCGCAAGCAAAGCAGCACACATTAAGACAGAACAAGAACCCCGGCCGGAGTTATGGACACGATTCCATATTTCTGAGCGGGGTTTATTTAATATATCAACAGGATCATTCGTCGGCTATATCCCAGCGATGGCGATACTTTTCCAGACGCGAATGGAGAAATGTCGGCGCTTCCGACAATAGCAGGCGAATCTTCACAATCCACTCTTCAAAAGAGGAGAATGAGGCGAACTGGTTCGCCATCTCTGGTGTCAGGTATAGAAAATACGGAGCCTTATATCTCTCCGTCAGATGACGAAGTGCAGAATCCAGTGGCGTATACTTCTTCCTCTTTCCTTCCCAGCCTTCAACCGTTATGAAGGATAATCCCTGTTCTCTTTTCCATTCATGCAGCCGATCCTCACGCTTGTAAAAAGATTGGACTGGCTCTTTGGACAAACGGCGCACGGTCTCTTCATGCAGCGGATAAAGCACCAGCTTCGTGAATTGGCGGTCAACAGCAGTCTTCGCCGCAACCGCAAGCTCCTGGTCTTTAATAAGCTCAAATGAATCGTAGAAAATCAGCGTACCTTTACGCTGCTCCACTGGCGGCTCGTAGCCGTAAGGGACGTGAACAATATCTCTTGGCATCATTTTCCTCCTATTTGATATGGTTATGTAGATATAAATGTATGAGTCACTCTTGTTCCAAACAAAAAGGAATGCGTTTACCGCATCCCCTATATATTTACTTCATCATCATTTGATTGTTGTAGTTTTGGATAAAATCGCGCATGCCTGCTCTAACTACATCCATGGAAACATCCGTTTCAGGAATAATCATCACACCTGAATTTGGACCTAAATATCTGGATGCACTAGCCCGTCGGCGTCTAAGGTAATATAATTTTGCCTGACTAGATGGACGTGTCTGTCGTGATACAGATACTACTCTCAACTTATCATTTATATTATGTCTAAGTCTTACTACCATGTAGATCACCGTCCTTATACATAGTATAACTCAATCAGTCGACGTGCTTCAAGGGTACCTATGGCCATTTGGCCCATCCCTGTATAAGCAGCATTAAATTCAGTTATGTAATATTTATCCAAATTACTTTTAGGCTTAAAACAAATAAAACCATCAAATCCAGCTTCGAAGCTTTTCCGGCAAGCTTCACCTAATAATATACTCGATACGTTAGTAAACGTTCTTGAAGGATTGTTGTGACGATTGGTAGGAGCGCTTTCAAGAAGTTCGACATAAACAAACCCCTCATCATATTTATAGGCGATTGCTCCCTGTATAGTTTTATTAGCATCTCCTAATACGAGGAGTTTATACGGTTTTGACAAACTTCCCTTTTGAAGATACTTACTCCAAGTGATTTTTCTTTCCCAGCCCAGACGCTTAAGAGATCGTGCCTCATCTAACTCCAAATCTAATATCTCTGAGTCGTAACTCTCACCGTCACTATGTTTCAAAACCCATTTCCCCATGAGTCCGCCTACTCCCATTAAATTTACTAATTGAGATTATATCACAGACATGGAGAGCTAAGGTGTGATCTTAGTGAAAGGCAACTAAAAAAGATACGATCAGAATATTCGAGGAATTCTTAAGAAATTTGCTAGAATAAACACAAAAAACCGGAACTTCCCTGCAAAGGGCAGCCCGGCAGTTAATCCTACAATTCTTTTTCCCTAAAAAGTTATGTTGTTCTATTCAGCATTGATTACCAGATTTACTTCTCACTGCATTGAGCCATCTGCCGTTCTTGAACAGGCGGTAAGCCCGTTCAATATCAACAGTCTGATTGCGGTCCTCCGACAGGAAAGGAATTTCGGAACGCAGCAGCTCATAGCCCGCCCCGGTACCCTCACCCAAGCGCAAGTCGCCACGAAGATCAATGGCCTGGGCAGCATGAATAGCTTCGATCGCCAGGATGTAAGTTAAGCGGTCAGCAATCTCTCGGAGCTTAGAGACGACATAAGGCGAGTTAGCTGCATGATCTTCAATATCTCCCGCCAGCGACATATAATCGGCAGAGACCGGATTGCTGAGATGACGGATCTCCGCATCTAGTGAAGTAGCTGTTTTCTGCACTGTGCAGAAGCCGACCGAACGGCTTGGATCAGCAGTCAGGAACCGGCTTAGGCCGGTAAAGCCAGGATCACCGAGCTTGATCATCCGGTAGCAGGAGCTTTTGGAGACATGATGCAGAGCACTGCCAAGCATCTCAAACCCCAACGTCCATGTCACAGGATCAAAGTTGGCACAAGACAAAATTCGCCGTTCTTCCGTTAGAACACAAGGATTATCGTCAGAGCTGTTGAGATGAAGCTCCAATTGCTGACGCGTGTAATCCAGAGCGTCCCGAGCGGCCCCGTGAATCTGGCAGGCATCCCGGAAGCTCAGCGGATCTTGCAGCGATTCCGGATTGAATCCGCTCCACAGATCGCTGTTCTTAAGGGCATCCCGAACCCGAGACAGACTTCCCAATTGGCCCGGGAACGGTCGCTTGCGATGCACCGATTCATCCAGCGGGCTGATATTCCCGCGAATGGCTTCCAGGGACAACGCGTAGACGTAATCTGCAGCCTCTAGCAGATTACGAATTTCGACCAGAGCCAAAGCCCCATGGCCTGCGGAGAGTGCATTGGAGCTTACGATGGCCAGCCCGTCCTTTGGACCGAGACTTAGTGGCGCCAGACCCGCTGCCGCCAGTGCTTCAAGAGCAGGCAATCGGCGACCGGCAACATCGACTTCTCCTTCGCCGATCATAGCCAGACCAATATGCGAAATAGTGGTGATATCCGCTGCGCCCACAGACCCGCGTAGCGGCAGAACCGGATGGATACCGAGATTCAGAAATTCTGCATAACGCTCGGCAATTTCCGGCTGGACGCCCGTCGCACCCGCCAGCAGGCTGTTGAGACGGGCCAGCATGACTGCCCGGACCACTTCCTCCGGTGCGTCCGGCTTTACACCCGCACTGTGCGATAGCAGCAAGTTGCGATTATAGGCTGCAAAATAATCAGAGTCGATTACCTTGTCCTTGTTCCAGCCCACTCCCCGATTCAATCCATAGACTGGCACACCTTCGGCGGCGAGTTCAAAAATCACCTTACGAGCCGCTTCCAACCGCTCCTGGGCCTCAGCGTCAATAACTACAGGTATGCGTTCCCGTGCTACACGGTCAACATCGCCAATGCTCAAGCTGTAGCCATCTAATATCAAGTGATTAATCCCATTAACTGAATGATTGGAAACTGCATGATCTCCTGTATCTACTGTTCCAAAGACTGCTGTGTCCTTAGGCATGAACCTCTATCTCCTTACTCTCCTTCTTCTCTTTACTCTCTTTACCTTCTTTCTTCTCTTTACTTTCTTTCTTTTCCTTGTCGAAAGCATAGCTTTGCAGATCAATACCGAGTGCTTCTTCGACTTCAGGATATACGCTAGGGTCTTTGACGCTGGAACTGAGCGGGAGCTTGGATTTATCGATGGAAAATACTGCAATCTCCATCCCCTCTCTTATATCACCTACGCTGACCGGCAATCCCGTCTCCAGATCGAACGTAGTAATAACATCCGGAAAGCTTGTCAAACGCTTGCCCTTCTGATCATCCACAGCCATATATTCATTCATGACATGAAGAATCAGCGTTTTCTTGGGGATTTCTACTTCAATGGTACCGATGTCAAAAGCTCCAGAATAACGCACTTTCTTAGCACTCACTGTGCCTCTGCCGAGGATTTTGCCCTTCGTCTTGCGAACGATCGCCTTCAGCACAGCCTCCGGTCCATCCGGCTCAGCCTTCAGGATCACTCTGCCGAGATCCAGAGCAATAGAAATGCCCCCGATTGCGGCATGCTCCTTGATATACTTGGCTGGCAGTGGATGTCTGGCGGCAGCAATGAAACCGCCTGCCATGTCCGAAGCCGTCCGCAAAATATTGGAAGTTCGAGCGGGTGTTCCTTTGACCACCAGCTCGATATAGCTGCCGTTCTCCGGATTGCCTCCAGCTACAGCCTGTATAGTCTCGTATTCAATGGAGGATGCAAGACCAAGCGAACCCATTTTGCCTGTAGGATGCGCGCGGATATCCCCAGTGGCATCAATGACTGCCAGGCCAAACGCAGCCGCAGGCAGCCAGCCGTTAATCGTACTGGACATGCCATTCTGCGGTGTCATAAATCCGGCTATCTTGCCGTCATATTGGTCAATCACAAGTTGTACTGCTTTGATGTAATCTTTGCCGAGCATTTGCCAATCCCGACCCGCCGGAGCACCTATGGCTGTACAGGTCAGAATGATTGCATTATCTGGCAGTTCATCTACGGACAACAGCTTGGGCCGCCCGAGACCAAGAGCGGCATGGCCGATCTCCAATCCGTGATCGACCCACCCGCCGCCACCGCTGGCGAATACGGAGCCCCCTTTAACCGCTGCTTCCACATCATCTCTTGTCAGTTCACGCATGTGTATTTCCCCCTTGTGTCAATTATGCATTTTCTGAGCTGGGACTTTAGGTTACGCACTGCGTTATTCCGCTGGAATGACCTCATAGCGCGTCGTATCTATCCGTGCGATGCCTTTGTCTTGGACTTCTTCCAGTGACTCGTCATATCCGGCATCCGCATACCGAAGGACTCCGAGGCCTGTATCGTTGTCAAGTGCGGTACGGAGGCGCAAATCACTTGCCTCCGATCCATCAGCCACAATGGTGACGCCTGCGCTGGTCATGTAGCCCGAATACCCGCCGCCACCGGAATGGATCGCCACCAGATCAGCCATAGACGAACAGTTCAGCATCGCGTTCAACAGCGGCCAATCGGAGATGGCATCACTACCATCCTTCATTCGCTCCGTCATAATGTTGGGATGCGTCATGGCTCCGGCATCCAAATGATCACGGGAGAATGCAATTGGACCAGCAAGCTTACCTTCACGAACCAACTGGTTAACCGCCAGTGCCAGCTTGCTGCGATCCTGATGGCCGAACCAGCCGATACGGGCTGGCAGGCCTTCGAACGGAACATACGTATTGGCAAGCTTGATCCAGTTGGAGACGATCTCATTGCCGCTGAATTCCTTCAGGATGTATTCATCAATAATTCGAATATCCTCAGCTTCACCGCTGAGCGCGACCCAGCGGAACGGCCCAATCGCTCTTGCAAACAGCGGGCGCAGAAAAGCTTCTGTAAAGATATCAATATCAAATGCGTTGTCAACGCCGTATTGCACCGCTTGGGAACGGATGTTGTTGCCGTTGTCGAAGACAACCGCCCCCCGTTCCTTGAACGCCAGCATCGCCCGGACTTCCTTGGCGATGGACGCTCCGGCCGCGGCTTGCAGCTCAGCCGGGCGCTCCTTGCGAGCCGCGGCAGCTGATGCCGGTGTATAGCCGCTTGGAATATAGCCGTACAGCAGGTCATGTGCGGACGTCTGGTCCGTCACAACATCAGGCTGTACGCCCCGGCGCAGCAGCTCGGGGTAGACATCGGCGGCATTGCCCAGCAGGCCGACCGATACACTCGTGCCATTGGTTACCGCCTCCTTAATCCAGAACAATGCCTCATCGAGGCTGTCTGTCTTCCGCTGCAGGTAACCGGCCGCGATCCGCTTGTCGATTCGCTCCTCCGCCACCTCTACACACAGGATTGCCGCATTCGCCATATTGCCAGCGAGCGGCTGCGCGCCGCCCATGCCGCCGAGCCCGGCGGTCAGAATGAAGCGTCCGCGCAGAACGCCGCCGAAATGCAGCCGGGCAATACTCTGAAAGATCTCATAGGTTCCCTGGATAACACCCTGTGAACCAATGTACTGCCAGGCAGCGGCGGTGAGCCCGCCCCAAATGATCAGCCCTTTGTCCTGCAACTCGTAGAAGTTCTCGCTGGTCGCCCAGCGGCCCACGAGATTGCAGTTCGCCATGACAACCAGTGGAGCCTGTGCATGTGTCTTGAAGATACCGATCGGCTTGCCGGACTGGATGACAAGTGTCTCATCCTCTTCCAATTGCTTCAGCGTCTCCACGATGGCCCGATACGAAGGCCAGTTCCGCGCCGCTTTTCCCAGCGAAGCGTACACAATCAGCTCCTTCTGATTCTCACCGTTCTCCAGCACATTCTCCAGCATACGCAAGAGCGCTTCTTGCCTCCAGCCCTTGCAGCGCAGTGTTCCGCCTCTCTTCGCAGTAATCCTTGTCACTGTCATCCCCGCTTTCTGTCTGCTATTCTGTCATTGAGGTATGACGGTTTCCGGCGCTTTGGCATACCGGCTTTCCGGCTTGCTGAGACCCAAATGTTCACGCAGTGTGTTACCTTCATATTCCCGGCGCAGCAGACCTCTCTCCTGAAGAATCGGTACTACCTTCTCCACGAAATCATCCAGTGATCCCGGCAAATGCGGGAAAGCGATATTGAAGCCGTCGGCAGCACCACCGTTGAACCAAGCTTCAATGTGATCGGCAACTTGCTCTGGTGTTCCGGCGAAGACTCGCTTGGTGGTGACCCGTTTCGCAAGTTGGATGAGTGTTAAATTCTCATTGATTAGAAGCTCACGAATGCTTTGCAGTCTAGATTTACTCTGATTGAATCCTTCTTCCTCCGGCAGAAACGGCAGCGGCTCATCCAGCGGATAACCCGATACGTCAACCCCAATGTAATGGGATAACAAATCCAGTGCCAGCCGATCAGGGGTCAGGTTCTCCACTTCAGCCAGCCGCTCCGCAGCCTCTTCCTCGGTGTCTCCGAGAATAGGCATCAGACCCGGCAAGATTTTGAGTTCATCCGGCGAACGGCCATATTTAGCCAATCTGCCCTTGATATCTGCGTACAATGCCTGACCCTCAGCGAGCGTGCCGCCAGGAGCGAACACGACTTCAGCTGTAGCAGCAGCCACTTCTTTTCCCGCCTCAGAGGCTCCGGCCTGAATCAGAACCGGATAGCCTTGCGGCGGACGGCTAACATTCAGCGGGCCTTTGACTTTAAAGTGCTTGCCCTCATGATCGAGATTATGAAGCTTATCTTTATCCGCGAAATAGCCGCTCTCCTTGTCGAATAGAAGCGCATCCTCGTCCCAGCTATCCCAGAGTCCTTGAGTGACATCTACAAACTCCTTAGCCCGTTCATACCGCAGCTCATGCTGCAAATGACTTTCCTTTCCGAAATTACGAGCCTCCTCGTCCGTCTGGGAAGTCACAATATTCCATGCAGCTCGCCCGCCGCTGAAATGATCCAGCGTTGCGAGCTTGCGCGCAATATGATACGGGTCGTTATAGGTCGTGGAGATCGTTGCAGCCAGTCCGATATGGCTCGTTACTGCCGCAAGCGCGGACAGCAGGGTGAATGGCTCCGGCCGAACACTGTTGGAATGGCTAACCCCTGACTCAAAACGGTCCCAGACATAGAGCTCATCTGCGTAGAAGAACAGATCGAATCGTCCACGCTCCGCCGTTTGCACAATTCTTTTATAATAATCAAAATTCAGAAGTCCCTCAGCCTCAGATCTTGGGTGTCTCCAGCTAGAAATATGCTCTCCCGCCGGAAAAAACAACATTGCCCCCAGCGCAAGCTGCCGTGTATTATTACTCATAACGTATATCCCCTCTCATTGGTTAATTGTTGGATTATGTCTTTGTCAAGCCGTCAATCGGTTATGAAAAAGCTTACTTGATTAGCCCCTGTGACTTCAGCCATTCACGGGCCACATCAATAGCCGGCTTCTGATCCTGCTCCACCTCAGCATTCAACTTCTGCATAGCACTTTCATCCAATTTCCCTGCCAATTTGTTAAGGGTTGCTTTCAGCTCAGGATGCTTATCCAGCGTCTGCTCACGCACAATCGGGAAAGCGTCATAAGGCACAAACACATGCTTGTCGTCTTGGAGGGCCACGAGATCGTTGGCCAAGATTTGGCTGTCCGTGGAATAAGCGAGCATCACATCGATGAGCTTTTGCTTGATCGCCTGGTACTGCAAGGAACTATTTTGAATGGACTTCGTTTCCTTGAACTTTGGCTTATAAATACTTTCTACGTATGGCCAAGCATCCGGACGGTTCAGGAACTCTTCACTTGCTCCAAAGACCAGTTCGCCTGATTTCTCGACAAGTTGTGATGTGTTCTTTAACCCGTACTTCTCAGCGGTTTCCCTACGTACGGAAAAGACATAGGTATTGTTAAAACCGAGCGGATCGAGCGCAATCAGCTTGTTTTTTTCCTTGAGCTGAGTTACGACGGTCTTAAATGCTTTTTCAGGATCAAATTCCGGCTGCTGCTTTAAAATATTGATCAGTGCCGTCCCGCTGTACTCCACATACGCGTCCACTTCCCCTGAGCCAATGGCATTCCAGAGTAACGTGTTATCCAGTGTCTTGACCTCTGTCTTCAGCTTCGTATCATTCTCGATCAGAAGTTTGAAGGCATTTGCCAAAATATCCGACTCAGCAAATCCTTTCGTGGCCAGGATAATCGTATCCTTGCCCTCCGAAGCCTTGGAATTGGAGCAACCCGCTGCAGTAAGCACAGTAGTGAGTACTAACCCTAGGGTGATAAGCAGCTTGCTTCCTTTTGTTACCGTCCATCTTTTCGGGTTTACAGTTGTCATGATTCATTCCACTCTCCCTGGGTAAGTTCTTAAAATTTATTCAAATGCCGCAGGCCTTTCGGGGTAAGCGCCCGATTTAGCAGCAGCAGTATGAAGTTAATAGAAATTACCAGCAGTGAGACGGGAATGGCCCCCTCCATAATGGTAACTGTGTTGATCATGGCAATGCCTCTGGTGATGATGTCTCCCAGCCCTCCGGCGGCAATATAGGTCGCAATCGTTGCAAGACTGATCGTCTGTACAGCAACCAGCCTAACTCCGGCCATGATGACACTACGCGCAATCGGAAGCTGAATCATTCTCATCATCTGCCATTTGGTCATACCCATTCCGGTTCCTGCCTCAAGAAGAGAAGGATGAACCCCATTGATGCCGACGTAGGTGTTCTGAAGCATCGGAAGCACAGCATATAAGGTCAACGCGATAATGGCGGGGGTAGTGCCGATACCTACCAGTGGAATCATGAACCCGAACAGCGCCAGACTCGGAATAGTCTGAATGGCGGAGACGACGGTAATGATCGTGTTCGCCATCCGCTTGCGGCTGGTCAGAAAAATCCCGAGGGGAACCGCAATAAATCCGGCAATGAGAACGGCAATGAGCGACAAATACATGTGCTCTCCAGTTTTGTGCAGTATCATCGGCCAGTCGGCGGCTAACGTGTCCCATATATGATTCATGCGCTGTGCTCCTCCCGCCCGGTTACAGTCAAAGCTTCGGCCCTTCCAGCTCTCAGTAGTTCAAGAGCTTCTTCGGTTGGAGCCTGATGGTCGATAGATAAACCGTCGATCATGATTTGATGGGCCGTTACTAGCGACAAGTCGTTCTGGAAACGCTCCGGGCCCAGGAATTCAACCACGAATCCATTAGCCGGGTGAGCCAGTAGTTCGGCTGGCGTACTATTCTGCACCACTTCTCCTTCATTGAGCAGAATAATCCGGTCAGCGATCTTCAGCGCTTCATCAATATCATGGGTGACGAAGACAATCGTCTTGTGCAGACGCTGGTTGAGATTAATCAGCTCTTTCTGGAGCTGGACCCGGCTGATCGGATCGAGGGCACTGAACGGCTCATCCATCAGAATGATTGCGGGATCAGAGGCCAGTGCCCGGGCCACCCCGATCCGCTGCTGTTGTCCGCCACTAAGCTCATGGGGATAACGGTTGCGGTACTGCTCCGGCGCAAGACCGATCAGTTGAAGAAGCTTAGTTACCTGCTCTCTGCGCTCCCCCTTGCTAGTGCCTTTGAGTCTCGGAACAATCCCGATATTCTCTTCGATGGTCATATGAGGAAAGAGACCGATTTGCTGAATGACATATCCGATATCCCGTCTCAGACTCACAGCATCCACAGATCCGATATCGTTCCCTTCAACAAGAACTTGTCCCTCACTAGGCTCCTCCAGCCGGTTGATCATTTTAAGCAGTGTAGTCTTACCGCAGCCGGAAGGTCCGATAATGGTTACTATCTGTCCTTTTGGTACCGTGAGGTTAAAATCACGCAGCACTTTTCCTGAACCATAATCCTTGCTTACATTTCTGAACTCAACCGCTACAGCTTCAGCCATACTGCTTCCTCTCCTCTCAAAATGTATTATTCTCATAAGCAAACTTGGTTTTTAGACAAAAACATACCCTGAAATAGCAGAAGAGGCCTTATTCTTCGTCTAAGACGAAAAACAAGACCTCCACAAGTATGGTCAGTCATATTATTGTTATGCGATAATCAACTACCGTAAGACAATAATATTAGTGTGGTACTCTTTTGTCAATCATAATTTAAACTATTCTAATCGGAATTAAAGGCTAATTTCCGCCCCCCATTCGACGTGACAGCTCCGCTGCCGCTTTGGTCACTGCTTCGATGTTTGTCTTGTCCTGCTCGTTGTTGCAGCGGAAGCTGGGTCCGGCTACGGCGAGACTTGCAATAACAGGACCTTGACCGTCCGTAATCGGTGCCGCTATAGCGTACACATCGGGGTCAACTTCACCTTTGGTAATGCTGTAGTTCTGGGCACGAATGGTCGCAAGTTCAGCAGTGAGCGCTTCTCGCTCCTTATCACTATTAAGCAGCTGCAAGATCCGCTCTGTTACCTTGGCGCTTTCGAAAGCCAAAATGCATTTGCCCGAAGCCCCCAAATGTAGCGGCAGAATCCGCCCGTTGTCGATGGAGAATTGAATCAGGCCACGGCTTTTCACATTCTGAATACATACGGCATTGTTGCCTGTTCGGACAAACAGAATCGAAGTTTCCTGTACCTTCTCCGTCAACTCCTCCATAATAGGGAGGGCCAGCGGCAGTAAATCACGTTGGAACTGCATGTTTAGACTCCGCGCCAAATCAAGGATACGCAGGCCGAGGCCAATCTGGTTTTTCCCCCTCCTCTCAATAATTCCATTCTGTTCCAAGGTCTGCAGAAAACGATAAGTTGTGCTCTCTGGAATGGAGACCTTCTGGGCGATTTCACTCACCGTC
Source organism: Paenibacillus sp. GCM10012306 (assembly GCF_042649265.1). Taxonomy (NCBI): domain Bacteria; kingdom Bacillati; phylum Bacillota; class Bacilli; order Caryophanales; family Paenibacillaceae; genus Paenibacillus; species Paenibacillus sp. GCM10012306. The sequence goes on from NZ_JBHRYW010000013.1 coordinate 18,808, forward strand.
AGTGTTCCGCTCTCTTCCGCCAAAGCGAATAAGATATCCAGCGCACGGCTTAACGTCTGCGTCCCGTTCATTTTTTGCACTAGCCAACGACTCCTCTTTTATCCAATAGAAGACTTGTAATATTGTGATTTTAGCCTATTTCACGGCAAAATTACAGTTCACTCTGATTAAAAATCCAGCACGCTACGATTTATCTTTACATTCAATCGTAGGACTTTCAGCTGGCGGCTCTCTTCAAGCTTCTGGGCACTGACGCTCTATCTCCTTTGTTATCATTATTAGAGAAGCCTTTATTTTTTCACGATAATATCACGACTCCCTAATATTAACAACTAGTATTTTTATCGGATTAAATATAAATAAAGCGATTTCTCTCTTAAAAATGAATAATTATGCCATTGACATCTAGGGAATTCGACTTAGAATATAATTTATTAATCCTATATATACACTTGGATTTAATGATTCGTCTGTAGCTGTTGTTTCTGCTTAAGTGTCTTTACTTCAACAGCTCGCTATGTACAAAGGGGGAGTAGGGTTCATATTTTCATTGCACGTCTATCTGTAAAGTCACAAGACAAATTATGAATCCCTAGGAGGACAGCGTCATGAATCAAAAGACACTTGTAATCACACTGGGTGCGCTCGCGATTGCAATCAACGTCATCGCAGGCACCGTCGTCAGCAATCTGAAAATTCCTTTTCTTTTTCTTGATACTGTAGGTACCATCTTTATTGCAGCTGTATTCGGACCATTATGGGGCGCACTGGTCGGCTTGCTGACCAACCTTGTGCTCGGCGTCACCTCCGGCTATACCGCCATCCCCTTTGCGCTGGTAAATATTATTGTTGGACTTGTCGTAGGATACGCTGCACGCAAGAACGGCTTCCGTTTCTCTTCCGCATTAATCTCCGGTATCTTACTTGGTATTCTCTGCCCTGCAGTCGGCTCCGTGATCGCCATTGGTCTCTTCGGCGGTTTAACTGGAGGTGTGCAGGACGTTGCTGTACTTTGGTTGAAACAAGCGGGTTCTAGTCTCTTCGCGGCTGCTTTCCTGCCCCGGCTTGGCGAGAACCTGATCGATAAAATTCTGTCTGCACTGCTTGTCTACTATGTAGTTAAAAATCTGCCGCAATCACTAATCAAACGTCCATCTCTGAAAAAGAAAGCTTCCCGTGCAGCGTAGTAAACGTATCGTTGTCGCCTCCCACTGCGTCATTAACCAAAATGCCGTTGTGGAAGGCGAAGCCCGGAGTCCAGGCGTCATGAAAGCGGCAGTCGACTGGACCTACGAGCAAGGGTATGGAATGTTCCAATTACCTTGTCCTGAATTCACATTTCTGGGGCCTAAGCGGCCTCCAATGACCGTAGAAGAATATGACACCCCGGAGTTTCGCGCGCACAACCGCAAAATTCTGCTACCTGTGGTTGAGCAGCTCAAGACTTATCAGGACCATGGATATACGATTGTAGGCGGCCTTGGAATTTCAGGAAGTCCTTCCTGCGATCCTGGCAAAGGTGTGTTCATGCGCGATTTTCTGGAGCTGGCCGCCGAGGGCGGCGTGGAGATTGATTTCTTCTGGCAAATCCCGAACACGGCTGATGGCACCTTCAATCCTGATGATGCCAAAAGCGTATTCGGACCTGTAAATCAAGGCCATACCGAACGGAAGGCGGCCACCATCAATGATTGATATCCGGAACGCCACCTTCTATTACAATGAACCTGATGAAGACGAAGATAATGCCGGCCACAAGCCGGCATTATCTCATGTATCCCTTAAAATTCCCTTCGGCGAATTTGTCGCTTTTCTGGGGCGCAATGGCTCGGGCAAATCTTCCCTGTCCCGGCTGTTAAATGGCATAGAGCTGCCGACCGAAGGAACGGTACTGGTGGAAGGCCATACCACGTCTGAACGCTCTTCCCTACCAGCGATCCGCCGATCCGTCCAGATCGTGTTCCAAAATCCCGAGAACCAACAGGTGGGCATCACTGTCGGAGAAGACATCGCCTTTGGGCTCTCCAATATCGGCTGGCCCCAGGAGGATATCGCAAGCCGTATCGCCTGGGCCATTCAGCTTGTCGGGCTGGAAGCAGATGAGGAACGGCCAGTCAGCAACCTGTCCGGTGGCGAAAAGCAGAAGCTAGCCCTAGCCTCCGTTCTCGCTCTGGCACCGCGGTGTCTCATCCTGGATGAAGCCACCTCCATGCTCGATCCTGTAGCTCGCCGGCAGTTCGTTGAGACCTTGCACGAAGTCAGGAAACAGGTGCCTTTCACCCTTATCTACATTACACACCATCTGGAAGAGGTCACCGGTGCGGACCGCTGGGTGCTGTTCCGCAGCGGCGAGATCGTAGCTGAAGGTACACCCGCCGAACTGGAGCAGGACACCGTTTTACTGGAGAATTGCGGATTGGAGCTGCCTTATTACCACAGGCTTGCCGGGCTATTGCGCCAGCAGGGCGTCTCTGTTCCGGCTGATCTGAACGAACAGAAATTGAGGGATTTATTATGCAGATAAAGCTGAATAACGTTACCTTTACGTACAGCAAACGCCGCAGGAATAAGCCACTTACAGGTCCATTTGTACTGCAGCATCTGGGTCTGAGCGTGGACAGCGGAGAGATGCTCGCCATTGCCGGCAAATCCGGCTCTGGCAAGTCCACCTTTCTCCAGCTTCTTAAAGGATTCCTGGCTCCGTCAGAGGGCACGGTAGAACTGGACGCCACAGATCCGCATCTTGCCCGCCGACCACAGGTGTTTGACCGGGTCGGATTTATTTTTCAGTATCCAGAGCATCAGCTCTTCTCCACCACCGTGTTCGAGGACATCGCCTTTGGCCTCCAAAGCGCCAAGCTCACAACGGAAGAGAAAGACGCCAAAGTGCGTGCAGCCATGGAGGCTGTACAGTTGGATTACGAGCAGTTCAAGGACCGTAGTCCGTTCGAGCTGAGTGGTGGTGAGAAACGTAGGGTCGCCATTGCAGGTGTCGTCGTACTGGAACCAGAAGTGTTGATCCTTGACGAACCAACAGCTGGACTGGATCTTCAGTCCCGGACCGCCCTCTTCGATTTGTTGCATACGATGAACCGGCAACGAGGAATGACTGTGATGTGGGTAAGCCATCAGTTGGAGGAAATTCTGGAGCATGCCTCCCGGCTCATCGCCCTGAAGGAAGGACAATTCCTGGCCGACGGGCACCCCACCAACCTTTTGTCAGATCCGTTGCTACTGGAGGCCTTTGGATGGGAAGAACCGCCCGCTTTGGCTGTAACGCGGTTGCTGCGGGAGCTGGGGGCCGTCTCCAGCAATGAAATCCTCTCCCCGCAGGAAGCAGCAGATATCATCACCAAGCTGCTGAGCAGCCGACAATTATCAGTCTAAAGAAAATGAGGGAATAGTATGTCCGGAAAAAGCTTTTTACTCTATCAGAAACGCAATTCCTGGCTAGAGCGCTGGGACCCGCGGATGAAAATACTGGCAGTGCTGCTCTTCGGAGCGGCGCTTCTACTTACCCATAGCCCGGAGCTGAAAACAGCTCAGTTAATAATTCTAATTATTTTATGGGGAGTTGCCAAGCTGTCTTGGCGGGTATTGGCCTTTACCCTCTTGTCGCTATCGCTCTTCTTCGTTTCGACAATGATTTATCAAGCTTTACTGGTGACCAACGTTGGTGATGCAATGATCACATGGGGACCGCTTCACTTCTCTAAGCCAGGGGCCATCAAGGGGATTATGATGTGTGAACAGATTGCGGGGATCGTGCTGCTGCTCTCGCTACTGGTGCGGACGACTTCCCCCATTCTGCTCGCAGAGGGGCTGGAAATTTTGCTGAAGCCTTTGAAAAAATGGCGATTACCCGTACACGAAGCCGTAATGATGTTCTCCATCGCCCTGCGCTTCCTGCCCATCCTCATGGAGGAATTCGACAAAATTCGCAAGGCGCAGTTAGCTCGCGGAGGCGGTTTCCACCGAAAGGGACTCACCTCCCGCTTCAGCGGCGTGCTGCCGATGCTGATGCCCTTGTTCGTGATGTCCATTCTCCGTGCTAAGGATCTGGCGGTAGCGATGGAATCCCGCTGTTACCAGGGTGACGAAGGTCGTACACCGATCCGAATCTATCGATTCCGTCTCAGCGATTATGCCGTGTTCACCTTTTCACTGGCTAACCTGTTGTTTATTTTTGTGTGGTAATCGATATCTTATTTATAAAAGGGCAGAACCGGATGTTATTCTTTCGGATCTGCCCTTTTCGAGGTAGCTTATAATGTTAATTTTGATAGAGCGTGGTCCTGCATAATCAATGGTTTGTTGTAACAAATTTCTCATGAGCATATAGTGCTGCACCAACCGTACCCGCCCTACTCCCTAGCTCAGCCTGCATAATCCTGCATTTGCTTCCAGAAAGTTTAAGAGCACGGGAATTTACAGTGTCCCGCACACTGTTTAACAATCGGTCTCCAGCTGCCGCCATACCTCCGCCGACAATAATAATCTCAGGATTAAGCAGATTCACAACATTGGCCAGTCCATAGCCAAGCAAAGTTCCAGTTTCATGCATCACTTCAATTGCCAAAGGATCACCAAGATCATAAGCCTCGGAGATCATTAATGCCGTTATGCTTCCATATTCATTCCGAACCCAATTCTGAATGATACTGCTTGCTCCATTGTCCAGCTTATCTTTGAAAGTGTTTACCATACCTACCGCAGATACATATCTGCCTAGACAACCGGAACTTCCGCATTTACACTGTCGTCCATTCCGATACATATTCATATGACCGATTTCTCCTGCACTATAGCTTGTACCGTACATAACCTTTCCGTCATTTACAATTCCCGAGCCAAGGCCTGTCCCCAGAGTAAGCAAGACCAGGTTACGATACCCTCTTCCACTCCCTAGCCGCCACTCCCCATACAAATTCACGCGCACATCGTTGTCAATATAAATAGGAAAATCATAAAAAGGTTCCAGTTCATTCACAATATGAATCTGTTCCCAGTCCGGAAAATTTGGCGAGAAAATTGAGAGGCCCTCTTGCGGGTCCAAAAGGCCGGGAATACCGATTCCCAGGCATTGAATTGAATTAATTCTCACTCCACTATCAGTGGTTAGAATCGTAAGGGCATCCCGAATACGACTCAAGACATGCTGCGGACCTTTAGCTGCTTCGGTGGGTATTGATATTTCTTTTATTACATGATAATCAGTATCAAATATTCCTGCCTTGATGTTGGTTCCTCCCAGATCAATACCAGCTATGTATGGTTTCATCACAATCCTCCTCGAAATTAATACTATCAACTCCCCGATTATACAACGGGCTGACATAACGGTAAATTTAGTTGTCCTTATTGTTGTTCTTCTATTACCAGTCACGCATCGTTCTAAATCTACCAAATCCGAATCAACACCACATTCACAATGCATTCAGTTTGTTTCGCAGCATACTTCGTTGTTTTCGAGTAAATGTGACAAAAGTCATTTGAGTCGATTACTTTTTACACTTATTAATTATTCGGAATTCCTCCATACTAAGCACATACAAAAAACAGACGAGGTGTTCATCATGAATCTATTATCTCTAACAATCTCATTACTCATTATCGTACTTATTTTGCGGGGCGTTATCCAGGGCAGTAAGAAGCCATTGCACGAGTCTGGTCGGAGACTTTTGATTCCGGTTCTCTATATCTCTTCATCTTTGTTTGAATTGTTCGACCCTACGTTGGTGCTTACATCTGGCAGAATTATTAGCTCTATTGCTATAGGTGCGATTCTGTCGATCCCATTAATTCTGGTGACGCAATTTGAGCGTAAATCGGATGGCAAGATGTATTACAAAAGAAACGTATCTCTTTATGTTTTAATTATTGTTATCTTCTCGCTCCGCTTACTTGACTTCTTATTCATTTCTGGGATCGATCCCAAGACACTTGGTTTCCTGAATAATGTATTCACCCTAACCTATATTGCCATTTGGCGAATGGCCAGCTTCATCAAATTTCATAATGCAAAGTCTATCTCTAGCAAAAGGTGGAACAAAGCCGCTTAATCTTAGATTTCTCGTAGCCGGCTGTACCCTGCTTTGATCGACTTTAGTGCAAATTTAAAAAAACAGCTCGGAACCATAAGTTCCGAGCTGTTTCAAATTGGATAACAGGCTGCTATTTTACGAGCCAGCGCCTTTATAACGTCTTACCCCATAATTCCAGGCCATCAGACCAATGCCCAGGAATACCAAACCAACTACAGGCGTCAATAACGCCATGCTCTTCATCTCGTCACGCTGCAGGAAGAGCGCCGCCGGATAAATACCCACAAATGCAAACGGGATAATCCAGGTAAGCAGCACCTGAATCGCCCGGTTATAGATCGTCACCGGATAACGGCCGTACGACTGAATGTTGTACATCAGCGGAAGAATCCCGGTCGGTGCATCCGAGTAGAACGACAGCGAAGTTAAGGCGGTATAGATACCTGTATAGATCGCTACCGCGCTCAGTGTAAAGATGATAAGCACCGGTATTGTCCACCACTCAAACGGAAGGCCAAGATTGGACCCGCTGATGGCCATGATGATAAGGCCGATGAAGGAACCCACGAGCGCTGGCGGGTCGACATTTTCCAGGAAAATCTGAAACAGGTTATGCGCCGGACGCGTCAAAATACGGTCCATCTCACCCTTGACAATATAGCGCTCGCTGAAGCCCCACATGTTCACAAAACAGCTGAACACGCCGAACGGCACCATAAAGAAACCGTAGACGAATACCACTTCGTTCTGATTCCAGCCGCCAAGGCTGTTGGTATGCATGAATATAACAAGAATGAAAATAAAGTTCGTTGCCTGGAACAACAGATCCGATATAACCTCTACCCAAAAGTCGGCACGGTAGGTCAGCCGGGTCTTCATATAATTTTTAAGATACTCCATCACTAATCCAAAGTAATACAAGCTTCCTCAACCTCCCTGCACGAACAGACGCTTCCGCGCCGCATGGTATAGCCAGACAATTGGAATTAGAAGCAGCAGGAACCAAAGAACCTGTACTCCCAGTACATTCCATATTCCAACGCCCTGAACCCGTCCCGTGAATACGGAACCCGGCAGGTACGTGATTGCCTGAAACGGCAATACCTCAAGCACAGAGGACAGCCAGCCTGGGAACAAGCTGATCGGTACGATCAGACCCGAGAACAGATCGACGACAACACGTTTCATCCGCATCATGCCCTCATTATTTTCCACGAAGAAGGCTAGCAGACCGGTGATCACGTTAATCTGCGAGTTAATCAGGAAGCTGAAGAACAGCATAACCAGAAATCCGATCCAGGCAGACGGCTCTGTCGGCAGATTCACCGGGAACAGCAGCATGGCAATGGCCATGCCGGGGATCATGAACAGCATAAAGCGGAACATTCCCTCTCCGAGTCCCTGCATCATTTTGACCAGTACATAGTTATAAGGCCGTATGAATTGGATAGCGATGCTGCCATCCCGAATATCTGTCGAGATTTCCCTATCTAGGTTGTTAAAATAAAACGCACGCGCCATCCAGGAAACTGCAACATAGGTGGTCATCTGGGCAGCTGTAAAGCCACCAAGTGCCTGTCCGTCGCCGTAGATTGCTTTCCAGGTAAAATAATTGACCCCGATATTCAGCGTATAAATCAGGATACCCGAGTAGTAATTCACCCGGTAAGCCAGCATCGTCAGGAAACGGATGCGAATGAAATCCATATAGGCACCGAGCAGCAGCTTACGGCTGTTGCCCCCGGAATCGGGCCTGCGGGTGGAACCACCCGGGGATGAAGCGGCCACACCGAGCATTTTAGACATGAACAGCCTCTTTCCCGGCCTGCGCCCCTTGTGGTTTCTCGGCCGTGCCGGACTGGTAGATGCTGCGCACGATATCGTCCGTATTCGTCTCAATGATCTTGATGTCTGTGATGTCAGCCTGTCCGACCACGCGGCCCAGCACATCAGATACGTTCAGGTCCAGCGGAATCCACGCTTTGGCATTCAGGTCGTTCTCTGCAGACCAGGTCACCGGCATGCCATCCGTCCAATGGTTAAGCTGTCCGAGCTTGGTCGCCGTTCCGAATTGGAACAGCACTTCCCGGCCGGTCCCCCAGCGCTGCTTCAGCTCCTCCAGACCTCCGTCATAAATGATTCGTCCGTCGTCCAGCATAATGACCCGTGAGCACAATGCTTCAATATCCTGCAAGTCATGTGTCGTCAAGAGAATGGTCGTGCCATGCTCACGGTTCATATCCTTGAGGAAGTCGCGAATCTCCGATTTCACAACAATATCCAGTCCAATTGTCGGCTCATCGAGGAACAAGATCGAAGGATTATGCAGCAGCGCCGCCACAAGCTCACAGCGCATCCGTTGTCCCAGACTAAGCTTGCGCACCGGACGATTCAGCAGATCTTGCAGCGCAAGCCGTTCCACCAGCTCGTCCAGTCGCTTCTTGAAATCAGCTTCCGGTACACGGTACACCTTGCGCAGCAGTTGGAACGATTCGATGACGCCGATATCCCACCATAGCTGACTGCGCTGACCGAACACAACGCCGATATTACGTACAAACTTCTCGCGCTCCTCGTAAGGAATAAACCCTCCAACCGAAAGTACGCCGGAGGTCGGCACAAGAATGCCGGTTAGCATCTTGATCGTAGTGGATTTCCCCGCTCCGTTCTCCCCGATATATCCGCAGATTTCCCCTTCAGGAATCGTGAAGGAAATGTCCTTGACCGCAGTTACTTCGGTGTATTCCCTTTTAAATAAATCAGCGAAGGCCCCTTTGAGGCCCTCGCGGTTTTTCTGGACTTTAAATGTCTTTCTTAAGTCCTGCACTTGAATGGCAGCCATAATATACCTCGCTAAGCTAAGAGTTGAATGAACAGATTAATATTATAATGCACAACGTGGAAAAGCACTAGCCAAAATAAGCGGCTTCCAGTTTGTGTCTGGAAGCCGCTTTAGAAAATACTAGTATTAGACGATTCTAATATTGTCGCGCAGCTCACTGTTGGTATCGTCGTTTAGATGACCAGAGCGGGTAACTTTGGTGCGCAGATACTTCTCGTTGAAGGAGGAAACATCGCCCCAGAGCGGTACTCTCTTCACAGCATTCATTCCCGCTGCCTTCAAGGCTTCGAGCTTTCTCGGATTGTTGGTAATCAGAGTGACAGGTTTGTGGCGCAGATGCTGCAGCACGCTGATGGCATCGGAGTAGTTCCGGGAATCATCCGCAAAGCCAAGCTCCAGATTAGCCTCTACCGTATCATATCCTTCTTCCTGTAAAATATAAGCCATCGCCTTGCTGAACAGGCCAATACCTCTACCTTCATGGTTGGCGAGATAGAACAAAGCGCCTGAGCCATGCTCTACAATCATTTTCATAGATTGATGCAGCTGGAAGCCGCAATCACAGCGCTTGCTGCCGAAGATATCCCCGGTATGGCAGATACTGTGCATACGGATTAGCGCATCCTCAGAACCTTCAAAGTCGCCGTAGACCAGTACGCTCGACTGTTGACCTTCGGCAAGATTCAGAGAAGATAAACGTTTAATCAATGCTTCTGTAGCTTCCGGACTGTCTTCTTGAATTAGTTCTTCATCGGTTACTTTCATCCAGTTATACCATTTAAAAGTTACCGTCTCCCCGTCCAGGTTAACTGGCAACGTAATCGGGCCTACCAATATATTGGTGGACTCATCCATCGTAATCTTCTTGATCTTATTTTGCAGAATAGAAATGATATCAGGTTTAATCATGAGTACACCTTCCTTAAGTTCATCTATAGATTATGTTCGTTAAGCAAAATATTGCTGCAATTAGGCTGCACTAAACAAGTAACTATTTGTAAGTTAGTTTACCATTGTAATATAACTTCGTCAAGTTATAATATATATTTTAATATTTATAATTACTTTATGTAAGTTTATGATATAATGAATGCAGAGGTGATGCCAATGAATGATTTCGACATGTGTCCGCGCTTCGAGAAAGCCGTTGATCTTTTGAGCAAACGGTGGGTGGCCCTGATTGCTTTCGTACTCATCCCAGGCCCTCGTCGTTTTGGCGAAATTGAGAACTGTCTTTCGAACCTCAGCGGTAAAGTCTTGTCCGACCGTCTGAAGGAAATGGAGAATGAGGGAATTATCGAACGCAAGGTCTATCCGGAAATGCCGGTACGAATCGAATATTCGCTTACGGACAAAGGTCAAGCGCTAGCCCCAATTCTTGGGGAAATCAGCAACTGGTCTTCCGACTGGATCGAGCTTGGTGTAAAGATTTGATTCCCCGCGGCAAGCAAAAGCGCCCTTTATGACTTCCCATCATACGGAAGCCATAAAGGGCTGCTATTGTTATTGGAGGGATTACTGCGTCCATTGCGCTCACTCACAGATCTTTGCGCTGAAATATCCACAGGCCTACTATTAAGGCCACAATGGTATATCCAGCCGCATACATAACAAAAGTACCCGAAGGAACATTGGCAAAATTGTTGATTCCGAAGGCAGCAGTTTGCAGAGAAACTACGCTCCCCAGCTCTTTTAAATTGAATAGCTCGGATAACATCTTACGCTGCATGCCGTCTACCGGCATTAGTAGTGAAATGATTCCGGTCATATTTTTCAGTCTATCCATAATCTCAGGCTCCAGACCAACAGAGAACGCCAGCTTTTCAATCATTCCCCCCAGCCAGCCTGCTCCATATAGCATGGTCATGAATACACCATTCCCCAGCGCGGAGAACCAACCCGAACCCAGCATGGATACCGTCACCAGTATAGGAACCGCAGATGCAAACAATAGAAACGACAGGATCCATGCCACAGGTTCCATTGGTATTGCGGCATGGAATTTCGTGATCAACATTATGGCAACATATAAGAGCAAGGCATAACCCAGACCCAGTGTAACAAAACCCATCCAGCGACCCAGATACCATTTCCAGCGCGGGAGTGGCCGGGGCAATAAGGCTTGCAGCACCCCTTGCTCCGCTTCTCCGGCTATAGCTGAGAACGAACTGAAAATCGCCAAGAATGCCAACACGAACGAACCGAAGAAAAATCCTAGCGTCAGTATTATAGTACCGTTGGTAAACTTGGCGATCAGTAGTTCCGTATTACCTACTACCCATCTCTCTGGAGATATTCCGTGTTTACCCAGACTGGCTGCCACAAACCAAAAGGCTAGTAGAAAGACAACGGTCATCAACATTGTTAATACCATAACCCGCTTGCGAATCATTTCTTTCCAGGTCATTCCCATGATGATACCCATTATCGCTCACCTCGATGGTTAAGCCCTGATAGAGCGTTCACGAACCATTCTTCCAGACGTTCTTTTTTGCGTGAAACTTCATATAGTGTCATTCCCTGCTGGGTAATCAGCGAATTCAGCCAGCCCACCTGCTCTTCACTATCCAGCTCGGCTTCCAGCCAGACCACACTGTTCTCCTCTGCTTGCACTGGAGCAAAGCTATTTTGGCCTCGCTTCACTTCATCGGGGATGGCTGTTCTGATCTCAAATCCGGTCGTCTCATTCAACCAGGACAGCAAAAAAGGCGAATAGCCGCCAACTTTAAAAAGCCAGCTCATTCGCTTGTAAAGTACTTCGGATACACTCCCATGCCGCAGGATAACGCCATTATTCAGCAGCGCCATCTGGTCACACAGCAGCTCAACGTCCTCCAGAAGATGAGAATTAAGGAATAACGTCTTCCCTTGGCTTTTCAGCCTCTTCAGAATGCTGCGCACTTCACTCCGTCCAATCGGGTCCATAGCTGAAGAGGGCTCGTCCAAAAAGACGATTTCGGGATCACTCACCAGAGCACAGGCCAGTCCCAGCCGCTGCTGCATCCCCTTGGAATAGTGCTTGACCTTGTCACGGCTACGGATGCCGATCCCAACTTCATCCAGAACCTCGCGAACTCTCCTCTCAATGGAAGTGGACTCCACTCGGCTGAGCCGGGCATGCAGCCTGACCACCTCGTAGCCTGTCAGCCACTCCTGGTAACGGTACAATTCCGGCAAATAGCCGATCAGTGACTTGGCTTCCAGTGTACCGATTCTGTGTCCCATCAGAGAAGCGGTGCCGCTCGTTGGCTTAATCAGTCCCACAAGCATTTTGACAAACGTGCTTTTGCCCGCCCCGTTAGGGCCGAGGAAGCCAAAGGCTTCCCCTTTCCCTACAGTAATGGTGACATTTTGGCAGCCACGGCCGTTATCATACATCTTGCCAAGTCCTCTAGTTTCGATCGCAGCAACACTCATGATTGAATCAGCTCCTGCAGCTTCGCTATCATTGTCTCTTTACTACTAAACATGTTGCCTCCATTGAAGTTGAACAGCTGTCCATCTTTCACCCAAATAGCGTTGTAATAATTAGTGTCCTTACCCATAATGTATTTTTCCAGCATAACCTTAACACCAGCGACTTCAATCTGTTCGTTATTGTTGCCCACAACAACCGGCATCGGAATTTCACCTGACAGAACCCCGGTTTGTTCAAGGCTGCGCTTCAGGTTATCCGGAAGTAACGGAAAGTTGATTACAGCTTCCAGTGCTTCCTCTACTTCAATAGAAGGATCTACCGTCAAGATCGGCGTCTTCATTTGCTGTAAGCTTGCCCAGTCCGTTTTCTTCTCTCCTAATTGGTAGTTTACACTTTCAGGGATATGCAGCGTGATCGGCTTGCCATTCACTGATTCCGGCAGCAGCTTTACAGCTCCTAGACGCTTCATAACTTCATTTACCTTGTCGATATTCAAATCAAGTAAAAGATCTTGCGAAGGTGAAACGAATAGTGTTTTTTGAATGTTGTTCTGGAGTGCTGCACTTAAAGGAGAATAGCCTAAATTGTCCTGTACTTGTTCCGGAGACATTTCACCGTAGAAGGTACCTGGAGTACTTGTGAATGTTCCAAAACTATTTACAGCTTCATGAAAGTTGTCCGTGTCAGAAAGCTTGTAGAACATATCCCGCAGTTCGTTCTCGTTGACCGTTGTTACCGTCTCCATGCGGAACTGGTTCAGGATCGCAGCCATAGCCGTGTTGCCAATTGGAGTGGCAAGTATTACGGCAAGAGCAACCACACCAGCTGCGACTGTCACCCATTTGCTACGACGGGTCATTGTCCGGCGAGGTGCTGGCACTTTGTTCTCAATCGAGACATCCGAATCCGCGCTTATCCCGTCTTGCAGCGTCTCTTCTGTTGTTACTCCGGGAAAAACGCTTATCGCAGCAGCTCCCTCATCTATCGCCTGAGTCAACTCCCATTCACTCCAGCGGGGGTTCATCGGCTCCCCGGCAAGGGTGGCTTGCAATCTGGCCCATGCCTCGTCCGTTGCTTGTTTCTCTCTATCGTCGTTATTCAGGGGAAGTTTCGTCATCGGTTTCACCCTCCTTTAATCTGAATGAATTCACTAATCGATTTGTGGCTGAGATTTGGCTGCCGTTTTCCTCAATCTTGTCGTAGCCCGGTTAAGCAGCGTACCTACCACAGGAGCTTTTACCCCTAGCTCACCAGCGATTTCTGCATAACTGTAGCCTGAGTATTTGAGGAGCAGGACCTGTCGGTCACGCTCCGGCAATTCATCCAACCATTCCCGTACATCCTCCTGGTCCAGCTTACGGAGCATTGCGTCTTCACCAGTCAGGGGACCAGCTTCACTGCCTAAGAATAGTTCCTGCTTATCCTGCAGCCGTCGTTCTCTGGCCTTCTTGGTCATATAGTCATATCCGATCCGGGTAAGTACCCTATGGAGCCATGCGCCCAGGGCTGCAGGATCATCTGGCGGACTACGATACAACCTCAGGAACACATCCTGTGCCAAATCGTCCGCAGCACCCTCATCTCTGACCAGCGCAACCAACTTACGCCTTACAATGGGATAGTGTTCATAGAATATATTTTGAAATATTTCTGATTCCGGAATATTCATTGTTTATACCTCCTTATCCGCTGCAGCTATAAGTAAGACGGCTAACAGCCTTTTTTTGTATCAGAAGGATTAGAAAAAAATCATTTTTATCTTAACACATGCAAAAAGACAGCCCTTTAAAAGAGCTGTCTTTTACTTTTTCCAGTCTAATGCTGGAATAAGCTAGAAATCTTCACAATTTGCTATTGAATTATCTAGTAAAATATAGTAATTTTAAGTAGGCAACTAAACCAAATCGAGAGGCGGAATTAAAATGGAAAAAATGTGTATGGAAATGATGATGAGTATGTGTATGGAAGACATGATGGCTAAGATGAACACCATGAAGATGTGCATGGAAAAGATGTCTGAAATGAACATGATGGACATGGATATGGACATGATGATGAAGAAAATGCAAGACTGCGATGAAATGATGACAATGTGCATGACCATGATGCGTGAAGGAATGCAAATGTCTAAGTAATTCCATTGTCTGATTTATTTTTCTTAATCAAGTGAATCCCCAAAATTCACTTTACAAGAAGACCATCTAGTCTTGGCAGAGCAGACAACTGCATGCCATTTTTTTATGTTCACCTATTTCTTGCGTATCTCTTCCCCTACTATCTAATACCGATATATTTACTCTGAATCACCTTCGCTAGTCTGATCCGTTCCAGCTTAAGCTCCCAGATCTTCTCTTTCAGCGAATTCTGATCCTCTGTAGGCTCATTCTCACGCAGCTTGTTGAACAACTCCACCAATACTGCATTAACATCGTCAAATTGTTCCCACAATTCCCGGACACTTTCTTCTCTTTGACTCTGAGCGGATGCTGCCGGAAGGTTCTTCAAAGTCTCGATGATGTCAGCCTGCCACTGTCCATCGTTAATTGCTTTGGCGTAATTTAAAAGATCCAGATAATCATCGACTGACATGTGTACCGACTCCTTACTCTCTGTATACCAAGTATTATACTCGGTATTAAGGAAATTGCAATGCTTTATTCATAAAAAATTGTAAAATCTTCTTTTCTACTATAAAAAAGCCCGGCCCCTCCACACGGAGGAAACCGGACCTGACTTTAGTGAACCTATTACTTGCCTTGTTTATTATGCCAGATTAAGGCATGTAATTGGGGTAGTACCCGCACTCGATTCAACGCAGGGTCGGCGATTACCTTGTTGAACAGCCATTCCAGGCGCTTTAGAAGCCTTCCCGAGATGTCACCAGCCTCCGTAACGTCTTCATTGCCCGGTTGTAAGAAGAGCTGTACATCCTCATACCTTCGGTGAACGGATTTGGCATATTCCAAATCTTCCTCTCCAAAGACCACGACCTTCAGGTTATGTGTCGCGCGTTCATGATTCCTCATGTTTCCCAAAATGCGGTCCAGCACATCCCAATCCGTCTTCATTCCCGAGCTTGGCGGCTTCGGACTGATGGTTAAGACATCCACATCGTAGAACCAATCCTGCCACCGGCTCCCTTGCGTTTCGATTGCTACCTGGATGCCTTTTCTATGAAGAAGGTCGATGAAATGCTTCATCCCCTCACCAATTAGTGCCGGGTTGCCTCCAGAAATTGTGACACTATCAAAATTGCCGTCAGCCAGGACCATCAACTCTTCTACAATCGTTTCCGGTTCCAGCATGCGGAGCTTGTCTTTAGCAGACCCATCCCAGGTAAAAGCCGAGTCGCACCAGCTGCAGCGGTAATCACAGCCGTATGTGCGTACGAACATCGTTTTCACCCCGATGACCGCACCTTCGCCCTGAATGGTCGGACCAAAGATCTCGATGACCGGTAGCTTACTCACAGTCACACCCCCCATAGCGGCGGTAGGACGGCCCTTCTAGCGGAATATCTTCCGCCAATACTTCGGCCCATGACGTTGGCGTCTCCCAGAGCTTCACAGAATATAGCGGCAGCCCGGCTTTCTTCAACTCATAGGCCGCATAGGCTGACAAATTCTCGGCTGTCGTGCGGAATGAGAGATGTGCGACTTTGGAGCCAGAGCTGTACAGTGACTCAAGAACAGGTTCATTGCCTGTGGCGAGAAAAGCATGATCCAGACGATCAATCAGCACCTCCCGCACCCTTGCCTTGATCTCGCTAAAGTCAATAACGAAGCCTTCGTCAGAATGCCCCTCCTGCACTGAGGGAATGCCTTTCAGAACGACCTCCAGCTTGTAGGTATGGCCGTGAAGATTGCTGCACTTCCCCTTGTGGCCGACAAGCTGGTGGGCAGCGTCAAAAGTGAAGATTTTACATACAGAAACCTCGTTCAGCATGAGTCACCCTTCTTTCGCTCCCCTTCATACTGCGTCAGCCCACGACTGCGCAGCAAGCACGCGGGACAAGTCCCGCAGCCGCTTCCAATGATCCCGTTGTAACAGGTCAGCGTGCGCTCACGGATATAATCAAAGTGGCCCAGTTCGTCGGCCATTTTCCAGGTTTCTTTTTTATCCAGCCACATCAGCGGTGTATGAATTACGAATTCGTAGTCCATAGACAGATTTAGCGTCACATTCAGCGATTTCACGAACATATCACGGCAATCCGGATATCCGCTGAAATCAGTCTGGCAGACGCCTGTCACGATATGGTGGTACCCAAGCTGCTTAGCAAGAATTGCCGCAAAAGATAAGAATAACAGATTGCGTCCATCCACAAAGGTGCTGGGAAGCTCATTCTCCACTCCATCTTCAATAGCGATATCCTCCCGTGTCAATGCGTTGGGTGCCAGCTGATTTAACAGTCCTAAATCGAGAATATGTTGCTTCACTTTAAAATCGGCGGCGATTTGCTGTGCCACTTCAATTTCAGCGGCATGCCGCTGATTATAATTGAACGTGACTACCTGGACTTCATCATAGTGTTGAAGCGCCCAGATCAGACAAGTCGTGCTATCCTGGCCGCCGCTGAAGACAACCAATGCTTTGTTATTCATTTTCGAAATCTCCTTTTTTTACAAAATAGGGTTAGCGGTTATCCACTTTCTCCGGGTAGAGGTCATGATTCAGCAGGCGGTGCTCCGCCATAGCTTCATACTTCGTTCCCGGACGTCCCCAGTTGCAATAAGGATCAATCGAAATGCCTCCACGTGGGGTGAATTTTCCCCAGACTTCAATGTAACGTGGGTCCATCAGGCTGATGAGATCGTTCATGATGATATTGACGCAATCCTCATGGAAATCCCCATGATTGCGGAAACTGAACAAATACAGCTTCAGCGATTTGGATTCCACCATTTTTTGCTCCGGGATGTACGAAATGTACAGTGTCGCAAAATCCGGCTGGCCCGTAACTGGGCACAGACTGGTGAATTCCGGGCAATTGAACTTGACAAAGTAATCGCGTCCAGGGTGCTTGTTATCGAACGACTCCAGCACTTCTGGCGCATAGCCAAATTGGTATTGTGTTCCCTGATTGCCCAGCAGTGTAACTTCCTTCATTTCATCTTTCAATCTTCCTTCGGACATGACAAAAAATCCCTCTCTTTTCCTTCGGCCAACGCCGGAATTGGAAAGAAGAACGAGATTTCGAAAACCTGGCTCTACTAAGAATAAACGAGTGCCGACCAATGGACAGAGCAATCCCGTTTATACGCGGAACATCATTCGCTATAGCATCTGACGTCCCTTAAGGGTCTTAGTTTTTTATAGAGGGAGTTTGCGAACCTCTCCTGCGCACATGGCACAGACTTCTTCTTTAACAGATATACTGCGTCTTGAACTATACCATGGGGTATGCTGGATGACAAGTATAAAAAATATAATGATTAAATGGATTGATCATTAATGTGATAAACTATTTTGCCAGCGAAAAAATGACGGATTCATTCTTGGCGAACAGGGTAACTTATAGCCTATAGATCATCTTGTAAAGGATGGGATTAGGTTATGGAACAGCAGGTACAGCAGTTCTCGGATTGGCTGAATACACAGGTGAACAAGACAATTGTCATTGAGAAGCAGGAGCTTTCCGATACGGACACCATTCATTTCAAGCTGGAAGCCGTCGATTTTCGTGATGCGGATGATGTCATTGATGATTATCTGGACAGTGCACTGATTCTCAGGGGCTCGGGAAGCACCTTGAACAGAGATGGCGAATTGGTGCGCTTGCCCCAGGCCAACTTTGAAATTGCAGTCAGTGGGCTGCAGCTGAATCGCTCGGACGCGGAGATCGCAGAGGTGAAGACAGACCGTGCCCATTACACCCTGTCTAAAGAATGACACCTCGGGCTATATAACACCCTCATGTATTTTGTAACAAGAAAACAGCGCTTAATTCGATTAGGACGACAAAGAGGCTACGGATACTTGCCCGCAGCCTCTTATTCCATATTTCACTACTCTTCGCCGATAATCTCCACTTCGGTTTCCAGCTCTACACCAAATTTATCCTTCACGATTTCTCTGACATGCTGGATCAGACCGATATAGTTGCTGGCCGTGGCGTGATCAACATTTACGATAAAACCAGCGTGCTTACGGGACACCTCGGCACCTCCAATGCGAGTTCCCTGAAGCCCGCTTTCCTGGATCAACTGCCCGGCAAACCGTCCTGGAGGACGCTTGAAGACACTGCCACATGATGGATATTCCAGCGGCTGTTTCGATTCCCTAAGGAACGTCAGTTCATCCATAACCGACTTGATGGCTGTAGCTTCCCCCGGCTGAAGAGCAAACCGTGCCTCCAGAACAACGTATTCGCCGCTTGAGAAGATGCTCTTCCGGTATCCCCACTGCATTTGGTCACCCTGAAGCGTAATCAGTTCACCGGCCTTGTTCAAGACAACAGCGCTGTGTAGTACATCTTTGACCTCACCACCGTAGGCTCCTGCGTTCATATAAAGAGCGCCTCCTACTGTGCCAGGGATACCGCAAGCAAACTCTAGACCCGCCAATCCCTGATCCAACGCATAGCGCGATACATCAATAATTTTGGCACCGCATTCTGCATACAACAGTCCGTCACGCACTTCCATGCCTGTCAGGTCCGAGGTCTGCAGCACAATGCCGCGTATTCCCCCGTCGCGAATAATGACATTGGAGCCATTGCCAAGTACCGTGAGCGGAATATGCTGCTCATTCGCATATGTAACAATTTTCTGAATTTCCTCATAAGTAGCGGGAGCTGCCAGTATATCTGCTCTTCCCCCCATTTTGGTAAAGACCCGGTCCTTTAATTCTTCATTACTTTTAACGACGCCTGCTGTGACCAGCGCTTGCAGATCGTCCTGAACTTTACTGATATTCATATTGCATACCCCTTTGATGGAATAGAAATAAACCCGCTTGACGGGACATAAACATGTAACTATAATGATTACAGGTCAACCATTAAAAATTAATTTCATTATGGAAAGGAAGTTAACTCATGTCAACTTTAGTTATCGTAGCACACCCCAACCTTGAACAGTCCAAGATCAATAAATACTGGCAGGAATACCTCAAAGCGAATACAGATGTTACAGTGCACAATCTTTATGAAACGTACCCTTCGGAGACTATTGATGTGGAGCGTGAGCAGAAGCTGGTAGAACAGTATGACCGCATTGTGCTTCAATATCCCTTCTATTGGTACAGCACACCGCCGCTTTTAAAAAAATGGTTTGATTCCGTACTTACCTACGGCTGGGCTTATGGCGAGAACGGCAATAAGCTGCATGGCAAGGAATTGCAGATTGCATTGTCTACCGGCGGCAACAAGGAAGCTTATTCACCAACCGGGTATAACAAATTCAGTATTGAAGAGCTGCTTAGACCTATTGAAGCTACTTCCAATCTCATTGGCACGAAACTACAGCCTTACTTCGTTCTCGGTGGCGCAATGACCATTACAGATGAAGAAATTCAGGCTTCTGCAATCGAATATGCCAAACTAATCACTACTTAAGATATAAGGGTAGATGATCAGGCAACCACAACTTTAACAACGAACAGGCTCCCTTGTCAATGACGGGAGCCTGTTCTTCTATACATATATTCATATTATGGATGATTTTATGGCAATATGACCTTTTTCCGCCTCAAGGCTGCTATAATCCAACAGCTTTGTAGGCTGCAAGCTCATACGGAAGGCACAACGGCACGCCCGTGCGCGGATCAGGTACGATATCGGCCTCGATTCCGAATACTTCACGCAAGACCGGTGGGGTCATTACGTCAACGGGTGCTCCTTCGCTAATCACTGTACCGGACTTGATCGCCACCATATGCTGAGCGTAGCGGGAAGCATGGTTCAAATCGTGAACCACCATGATGATGGTACGGCCCTTCTCTTCATTCAGCTTTTGCAGCAATTGCAGCACTTCCAATTGATGCGCCATATCAAGGAACGTTGTCGGTTCATCCAGGAACAGGATATCTGTCTCTTGAGCCAATGCCATGGCAATCCAAGCCCGCTGACGTTGTCCCCCGGAGAGACGATCAATCGGGCGGTCATGGAAGTCCGCCATACCGGTCTCAGTGATCGCATTAGAGATAATCGCACGATCTTCCGGTGTCAATGTACCAAAGCCCTTCTGATGCGGATAACGTCCGTAGCTGACCAATTCCGCTACGGTAAGTCCGTCTGGTGCTGTTGGATTCTGTGGCAAAATCGCCAGCTGACGAGCTACTTCTTTGGTGGAGAGATTATGAATGGATTTGCCGTCCAGCATTACACTGCCGCTCTTCGGCTTCATGATCCGTGCCATCGTCTTTAGAATCGTCGACTTCCCGGAGCCGTTAGCCCCAACCAGCGCTGTTATTTTCCCTGTTGGAAGTGTCAAGTTCAATCCCTTGACGATAGTGGCTTCCGAGTACCCGATACTTAGCTGTTCTGTATTCAAACGTTCTGACATGATCTTCACTCCCTGTAGTTTTTCGGGGGATGCCCGTTATTATTGGATTTGCATAGTATATTAAGCTCTTGACTTGACTAATAAGTATAAATAATAAGGTGCGCCGATTACAGCCACTATATATTGGTATAATCTATAGAATTCGAATCCTGAGATGAAGCCGTTCAACGACTTGTCTCGTTAATGAGTAATAACAAGAATCATTCTCATTATCGCAAATATATGAAATATGTACAATATCCTAATGACGAAAAACTTCAGCAGATCCATCCAGATCAGCATCAGAGCTGCTAAACTCGCCATCGCCAGCTTTGTACTGCCAGCTTTATTTCTTTTTAATGCAAATATTCAAGATCCCCCTTGTATGCACTTCCCTCATATTCTAGAGTCATTCCCTCTTATCTTAACTCTTTTAAATGATATTGATTCTCATTATCCATGTCAACATAAATATTAAAAATTCTGCACGGTTAGCGCTCTTTGACACAAACAATACAAAATAAAAAAGAAGCCGCATCGCGACTTCTCTTATAGAGTACAACTACTTCCGAGCTATTTGTTCAAATGATAAGGTACTGTGGCGACCACAACATCCTTTTGGTTCATTAAGTAGGAACGAATCAGAAAACTGGTCTGATTGTGCAACAGAGCCTGCCACCAATGCTTCGTAATGAACTGCGGAATCAAGATCGTGATATGATCCGTTGAAGCGGTCTTCCACTCCACGGTATCGATGAACTTAAGCAGCGGGCGGATAATGCTACGGTACCTGGAGCGCAGGACGATCAACCGCACACCCGGATTCCATTCTTCCCACTTCTGCTCCATCCGGTGAATCTCCTCTTCATCAAAGCCGACGTACACAGCAACCACATTATCCGTTAACGACTTGGCGTAGCTGAGCGAATGCAGAACGGCACGAGTAACGCCAGCTACCGGCACAACCACGGTGCTTCCTTTAATAACTGGTTTATCTTTGTCGAGACAGATACGCAGCTGATCCGCTGTATTCATGTAGTGACCATGTATGCGGTAGAACACGAACATTACAATTGGCAGGAAGATAAAGGCCATCCACACACTGGAGAATTTGGTGATGATAAAAATAAGCGTAATCGTCAATGTCGTCAGCATGCCGATGGTATTGACAGCAAATTTACTTTTCCAGCCTGTCGGCTTCAATTTATACCAGCGAACCATCATGCCGAGCTGCGACAGTGTAAACGGAATGAACACACCGACAGCATACAGCGGGATCAATCCTTCTGTATTCCCGTGAAATGCCGCTACCAAGAGTGCAGACATCACACCGAGGAAAATAATCCCATTCGAGAAACCGAGCCGGTCACCACGGACCATGAACGCATGCGGCATGTATTTGTCTTTAGCGAACATGCAGGCAAGCAGCGGGAACGCTGAGTAAGCGGTATTCGCTGCCAGGAACAATATAACAGCGGTAATCCCTTGAATGAAGAAATACAGCACACCGCGTCCAAAGGTGGATTCCGTGATCTGGGATACAACAGTAGCTTTCTCGTCAGGCACAATGCCATACCAGTAAGCCAGGACGGTTATGCCCGTGAACATGATCCCCAGAATGATGCCCATGGCCATCAGGGTTTTTGCCGCATTTTTCTCAGCAGGCGCTTTAAAGTTCGGAATCGCGTTAGATACTGCCTCGACCCCCGTCAATGCTGAACAGCCGGAGCTAAACGCCTTCAGGAGCAAGAACAAGCTGACATTGGATACCGCCGTCCCGATCTCGGGAACATGAGCATGAGCACCGCCCGTAGCATATTTTATAACCCCTGAAATAATTAAGACGAAAATGGAAATAACAAACAGGTATACCGGAACAGCGATAAAGGATGCGGATTCGGTTACACCGCGTAGATTAAGTATCGTTAGAATGATAATTACGGTAACTGCAATAAGAACGGTATGACCATGCAAGCTTGGAAAAGCCGATGTAATCGCATCTGTACCTGCTGAAGCACTTACTGCAACCGTTAGAATGTAATCCACTAACAAAGAGCCGCCAGCCAAAAGCCCGGTCGGAACGCCTAGATTGTTCTTAGCTACGATATAAGCACCGCCGCCTTGTGGATAAGCAAAGATCGTCTGCCGGTAAGATAAAATCAGAATCGCCAGCAGGCCCAATACGGCAAGTGCAATTGGCAGTGAGTACCAGATCGCGGTGAACCCTGCAGCGACCAGTACAATCAGAATTTGTTCCGTTCCGTAGGCCACAGACGAGAGCGCATCTGAAGACAGAACAGCCAGTGCTTTCACCTTGGATAACTTTTCATGATCGAGTTCGTTGGATTTCATCGGACGTCCGATCAAAAGTCGTTTTACTTTGCTTACCATTGTAGAAACAGTTCCTCTCTTTGTGAGTTGAATCGGTCATACCGTGCGCCGTTTTCACGGGTGGATTTCATAAATGCAGGCACAAAAACAAGCATACGGAAATGATCCGCATGCCTGGGGCATGGTCATTATCCCACCTTTGCTTACGAGGTTAGCTGGCGGATTCGGGCTGTGGTAGCCCTACGGTTCGGCCGTATAGGCCCGTTCCGATTCACCCCTTTGGCAACGCTCTGCCAAGATTGGTTCCCCCGTTTTTCCTAGGAAAATTCAGCGCATATTCAACTTCTCACAAGGTCTAATATTAGTCTACAAAGTGCATCCAGTAAAGCGGTGAAAAAAATGAAAAAAGAATGAAAAAACATTCAAAACCCGCAAATTTTATATCGGGAACTGTCCGCTCTTTCATTCTCTTCTATTATCCCTTCAGCCCGTGTTTTTATAACATTTTTACGTTATTTGTGACGAAACAGCAGGGAATATTTATTGGTTGTACTTGCTTATGCTTCTTCTGTTTCCTGCTCCAGCGGCTTGCGGCCGAACCAGAGCAAAATCGTGATCAAAGTAAAGGCGATAAGCGCCATAAACGGAATGGTGATAAAACCAAAATAATTCAAATAATCTTTGTTACAAGGTACTCCCACTGTGCAGGGAATAATCTTACTTAGAGCAGGAATCTTCTGTTCTGCATAGTGATACAGTGAAATGCTTCCCCCAATAATGCTCAGCGGCAACACATAAGGAATAATGCGCTTGTCTCCCCGGTACGTAGCGATCCCTAGCAGAAATAACTGAGGATACATAAAGATGCGCTGGAACCAGCAGAGCTTACAGGGCTCATACTTTAGAACCTCGCTTAAATAAAGGCTGCCTGCCACGGCCACCACTGACACAAACCAGGCCAGGTAAAGAGCGTTACGGCGGCAAAATAGGGAGAATTTATTCATTTCACTTGGCCTCCGCCGCTTTGGCTGCAGTATTTACTTCCGCCGAAATGGCGTCAAAGTTAAACGGTTCTGCGGACTTCACGCCATTAATGAAGATGGTTGGCGTATTATTAACCCCTGCGTCGGAAGCTGTCTTGATGTCTCTTTGCAACTCGTCATAATACGTACGTTCCTTAATATCCTTACGTAGCAGCTCCAAATCAATGTTCAGCTTTTCCTTCTCAGCTAAGCCTACCAGATAATCCTCAGTAGCCCACTTGGCATTCTCATCTCCTTGATTTGCATATACAGCATCAAAGAACTTCCAGAACTCATCGGCATTCTGATGATAAATGGACAGAGCGGCGAGTGAAGCTGTTTCGGAATCAGGACCGATAAAGGCCATATTCACAAAATAAAAAGAGGCTTTTCCTGGCTCAACCAGTTCCTTCACGATTTGCGGTTTGATTAACCCCGTGAATTGGGCACAAGCGGGACATTTGAAGTCTCCAAACTCTACAATTTTGACCGGCGCATCCTCTTTACCCAGTCTAGGCAGCTCACTGTAATTGAAGCTCGTTGGTTCTGCCGCTGTAGTGGTGGAGGAAGAATCCTTCGCTGCCATCATAAATAGGACTACAAAAATAATGACTACAAAGGCAATCGTACCAATAACAAACATTCTGTTCGTCTGTTTCTGTTTTTCTTGTTCGTCGCGGTTTCTCTTCTGATTGCTCATCTGAGAAGCCGCTGGACTCTTCTTCTTAGGTTTGCTCAAGGATCGTTCCTTTCTGTCCTTTGTGGACGGGCGTAGTATAATATTTTAAAATTATATAATTAAAGAACTCTCTTTGGCAATCGATAGTATTGGTTTGTGGCAGGTAGCGTGTCAACGTAACAAAAAAAGGCACAGCGCCATTAAATGACGCTATGCCTTGTTCTATTTATCTATGGGGTGCCGAACTAAGCTCCGGCTTCTTCAGCGAGAATCTCTACCTTGAGCAGCTTGATTCGGGAGATCCGCTTATGGTCCATTTCCTCAACACTAATCAAATGATTATCAAATGTTATGGACTGACCCTTCTGCGGCGGATTCACTTCCAGCTTGGAGTACAGCCAGCCACCTAGGGTGTCATAATCATCGGTCTCCATGTGAAGGCCCAGAAGGTCATTGATCTCCTCGATCAGCATCAAGCCATCGATGGAGTATTCATCCTCCCCCAGCTTCTCCACGCCGGGGCGCTCCTCATCGAATTCATCCTGAATTTCCCCTACGATCTCTTCCATAATGTCTTCCAGGGTAACCATCCCAGAGGTGCCGCCATATTCATCAATGAGGATGGCAATCTGGGTCTTGGCCCGCTGCATCACCTTGAGCAATGCACTGATCTGAATCGATTCTGGTACGGTAAGGATTGGGCGAATCAATTCATGATACTGGGGAACACGTTCCCTGATCAGGTCCTTGATGTGAATGAAGCCTAGAATATGGTCCTTGTCGCCATCACAGACGGGGTAGCGAGTTCGCATACCTTCAAAAGCAATATTAATGTTCTCTTCCACGGATAGATGATTGTTCAGACAAATCATTTCTGTACGCGGAATCATGATCTCTCTAGCCATCGTGTCGGCAAATTCAAAGATATTGTCAACCAGCGTCATTTCAGTGTTGTCGATCAGTCCGCTTTTATTGCTTTCCTGCATCAGAATCCGAATCTCTTCCTCCGTATGGGCTGTTCCAAGCTCAGATGGAGGCGTCAGGCGGAACAGGCGTAGCAAACCAAGTGCGAGATTGTTGACAACCCAGATGAATGGAAACATCAGCTTGTAAAAAACATTCATCGGTCTCGCGGTTAGCAGAAGTACAGCTTCAGCCTTGTTGACAGCAATCGTCTTCGGTGCAAGCTCGCCAAGCACAATATGCAGCACAGTAATTAGCATGAAGGCAATAATCAGAGAAATGACATAAACAGCTGTTGTGCCAAAGCCTATACTGACCAGTAGCGGACCAACCAGTGTCGCAATAGCCGGTTCACCGAGCCAGCCCAGCGCGAGTGATGCCAGGGTAATTCCAAGCTGACAAGCCGACAGATAGGCATCCAGGTTGTGAACAATCGGTTTTGCAGACAGCGCTCGTTTGCTGCCCTCTTCAATAAGCGAATCAATGCGCCCGCTGCGCACTTTCACCATTGCATACTCCACGGAAACAAAAAATCCGTTCAGCAGCACCAATACAATCATTAAACCTACATTTAATATACCGGGTAAAGGATCACTCAAATTTTGCTCCTATCCACCGTTCTCACACGGGCGGATAGGCCCACCTCCTTCGTTTTCTCAAAATGTCAGCATGTAAATCGTCAGTATTCACCATCAATTCCCCAATGCTTTCAGCTCCTGTCTATAGTCACGAATATAAATATATACATTATTATATATTTATAATCTACACAGTCAAACCGCAGCGTATGACGGCATAATGAGGTTTCGCCTCAATTCTTTGACTTTTACTGATGAATTTGAGCTCTCAAGCGATATTCAAGCTGTTTCCAGCCTTTTCATAACAAAAGCCTCTCTCCAGTAGAGCGGAGAGAGGCTTAAAAATCAATTTTAGCGATAGTAACGCGTACCAACGTTGCCAGGAACACCAGGATATTGATAAGTAAGAGGTTCGTCGAACGTCGCGTAATCGAAATTGATCATAAGTAACATAATGCGCTGTCCTGTTGTCGGGTCGCTGATGATGATGTGGTCACGTCCGGCCGCTTCTAATTTACCCTTGAAGATTTTGGCGTTCCAGTCCTTGTTGTTCTCATAGGTCATGTAGAATGTGCCAACCTTGCCTAAATTCAAGCGCAAAATATTCTCGATGTAGGATTGTTCATAGACAGGGGGGGCTGGAGTTGAAACCACAGTTCCTGCTGGAGTCATCGGACTCCCACTGGTTACCTGGGGAGGTACCGCTTGCATTGTGCCACCCATTGTTCCCATTGTTCCCATTGTTCCCATTGGGGCCATTGGCATGCTGCTTGTCGTACCCACGCTGCCTGAAGATACACTTCCGATCGTGTAAGTAACAGGACGGTAAGGTTGTTGAGCGATCATTGATAAAAAACCTCCTAAAAATTATTCGGGAGCTTGCGCCCCCGGGCCTAATACACGGCTGGACAGTCTCCGGCGGTCGGAGCAAAGAAGCAATGGGCTTTAAAGCGGCCGGTGTTATCCTGATTGTACCAGGTGTCAGGGCAATCGCCCGCCGGACGGAAGAACCAAAGAGCATTACTGGCAGGCCACGTCCGTTCTCCACCGATGGCTCTTCTGGCCAGACGGATATCGGCATCTCTCGCTCGCTGGTAAAAGTAACCCTTCGTCGGCGCTTCAAAACCTCCCGGACTTTGATACACCATATCATTGATATTGCGGATGTTTTTGAAGTCAAGGCAATTGCCCAAAATGCGGTTGACGCCGACATTGCCTACCATCAGCATCCCAAGATCTCCATCCTCCTCGGCTTCCGCTCTCATTAGCCGTGCCAGTACTCTTACATCTGCCGAGTTCGCTTTGATGACGGCCACACGCGTCCCTCCTTGTATAATGGCTACTTCGCAGAACAGCAATTTCGCTCTTTACTGCACGTTGTATTGTATGTGCATTCGCCTAAGAGGTGACAGTCCGCAGGCAATTTTAGCTTCACGGCCTTAATTTCAGTAGATTATGATTATCCTATGGCTCGTAGATCATCTTGCGGGTCATCCCGCCATCAATCACAAGCTGGGCGCCCGTCACGAAATTATTGCCTTCTGCGCTAAGGTATAGACAGGCACGGGCAATATCCTGCGAGGTGCCGACCCGGCCCGCTGGGTGCTGTTGGTGATCGATTTCACGCAGGCCGCTATAATCCTCTGTTTCAATCCAGCCTGGACTGATACAGTTTACAGTGATACCATCCGGCCCCAGTGAAATCGCCATGGCATGTGTAAGCGCGGTGATCGCGCCTTTGGAAGCTGCGTACGCTTCTGTATGAGGCTCTGACATTAGGGAACGTGTAGAGGAGAGATTGATCACAGCGCCCCCCTGCGGGTTCCCCTTCATGATTTTCGCTGCCTCACGGGTTGCCAGAAAACAGCTTCTTGCATTCGTATTCAAAACTTTGTCCCACGCCTCAGTCGAGAGCTCGTATATCGAGGCGGTATGTGGATTAGCGATCCCGGCATTGTTGATCAAAATGTCAATGGTACCAAAGGTTTCGACTGAACGCCGCATTAGAGCGACAATATCGGCCTCCCGGCTCACATCACATAAGACGAAGAGTGCCTTTCCCTCATGACTGGTAATTTCATTCACCGTCTGGCGCCCCCACTCTTCTTCCAGCTCAGCAACGACCACGTTTGCACCTTCCTTGGCATAGCTTATAGCTATGGCCCTACCGATTCCACGCCCTGCCCCCGTTACAATAACAGTCTTGCCCTTGAAGCTCATCCCTGTCACGTTCCTTTCATCTATATGAATTAGTAGACATCATAAATATCCCCCTGCTCCGTGAACCGGAAACAAGGGGATTGTACAGGAAGCATAAGAGTATTGCAACGGCTACCTAGAGATCTTTAAGAATGTCCGGCAGATGTAAAAGAAGGCAGGCGGCGGAATCCGTGATATCTGGTGCCCTGATAGCTAAGCAGTCCCCGGTCTCCTTCCACACTCATCCCGTATTCTGAGCCGTCCACCTTGAACTCCATTCGCGTTCCGTCCTCCAACTCATAGGTCAAATAGTAGTATGTTGTACTGGTCCGGCTCGATCCGCCTTCGTCCTGAAGCTGCTGGTGTTTGACTTCGCTTCGTTTGCTCACGATATGGGCAGGGGCAGTCAGCTGGGGCGAGCTATTGTTCCGACTCCATTGCAGCAGACCCCTGCCTGCAGATATAGCGACAATGCCAACCATCACAACGAGAAAGATCGGTATCACTGTTCCGGCAAAATCAAACATCCATGAAGGATCTGGGCCCATTCCCATGACATATTCCTCCTTATTCCCTGCGAGATTCCTCCGGCAGCCTGCTCCGGGCGTTCCTGTACATGTATATGCCTGTTCCAGCTCATACAGCATCAAGAGTTGCTTCGCGGCACAAGAAAATATACCATAGCTACAAAAAACACAAAAAGACCACTTCCTTCTTCTATCCTACAAGAAATGAAGTGGTCTTTAGTTATTCGATTGTGCTTCCAGGTTAAGCATGTACTAGGTCTAGAAAGTGCTTGGTTTCATCTTCTTCGATTGGAAGCATTCCGTTCTCTGCCCAACAGGCTCTGCATTGTTCTTCGGTCTCACACAAGTGTGCATCATCACAGTTGTAGCATAATTGCAGAAGGTTTCTAGTCATATAATCCGTTTCAAAAGTTGTCATAGTAATCGCTCCTATCGGATGGTTAGTTTGTGAAAAAAATAACTTTCTTTCTATGTGTTAAATATATCACAAGGTGAAGACTTTGTCATGTGATTTTTTTCACATTTATGAGGAAAATTTTAAATAAGTTTTTTAGAAAAAATAATACAAACAGCAGGCTCTCATTGAACCTGCTGTTTGTCGTTAAATATATTATAATACCCGCCAGCTTGCCCCACCGTTGGTGGTCTGTAGAAGAATAGATCGCTTATCTTCTTTCTTCTCAATCAAGAGCCAGCCTACCTCTGCGGAGAAGAATTGCAGCTTGACGATCTCCGGGTATTCCAGCAGTTTGGACTCTAGTACACTGCTTGACTTGAGGGCAGTCCAGGTCGCCCCCTGATCTTGCGTCTGATATAACGTGTTCCCATCCAGAATCCATCCAGTCGACAAATTCAGGAAGGTAGGGCCGAGATGGCGATTACCGCCCGTTCTACTCTTAAAACCAAAGGCCATGAACTTCCAGCTTTCCCCGCCGTTGGCTGTGAAATAGCCGTTGTAAGTAATGCTGTTGTCCTCATCCTTCTGGCAACCCACAGACATCCAGCCTGCGGTTCTTCCCCCACCGAAGAATTCCGGCCTGCCGGTAATCACCCGGTCACAATCTTTAAAACGCTCGTTCACTTGAAAAGGCGCACCCTGCTGCCAGGACTTCCCACCATCCTTGGTTGTATAAATCTTAGGCAGTCCTCCCGTCTGCAGCGTGACGAAGCCATGCATGCTATCTCTGAAGATCATCCCCGTTGTTACACCCGTCATAGGAATCGCCGGGTTCGGCAACTTAGGGTTATATTGTTCATTCTGCATCACATTCTTCCAGGTCGCCCCGCCGTCTACCGTGGAGTACAGTGCTTTACTCTCTTTGGTAGCGGTAGTATCCCAAGAGGTCATCAACCAGCCGTGGGTCGGAGAATAGAAGTACATCGACGAAATCGGATTGGCATCTGGTAACGAGGATACTTTCCAGGTCTGCCCCCCATCCTTCGTTCGTAGCACGATCGTCTCCGTCATCCCGTAGGCACTTCGGATGATCCAGCCATTACTTGGATCGGTGAAGAATATTTCCTTACCATAGACAGGATTGGAAGGAAACTGCACATTGGCGGAGGGCGAAATATTGGCCCAGGTCATGCCGTTATCCTTCGTTATATACATACGCAGTTCATTCTTAGTTACGCCCCAAGCCAGTCCTTCAGCTTCGCTGAGCAGCTGAAAATCTGTCAGACGGGTCTGAATCTGATACTTGGGATTATTCTCCGCATCGACATTCCGTGCATCAGGTGTAATCAATGTAATCGTCTGCCCTTCTTCCGGGGGCTCCGTAGGCTGCGGTGTCTGAGCAGGCGTCGCCGGCTTAGACAAACAGGCGGTCAGGATCAGCATGGACAGCAGGAGCAGAAGCCCAACGCTCAGAATCTTGGAACCTTGAGTTTTGGACGGCAATGCGCTCTCTCCTCTCAGTTAATGGAATTACATGATCGTTCGTTACGTTATTTGCCGTTCTCGTTCAGCTTGCTGTTGCGATATCCATACAGTGCATAGATCAACAGGCCGATGACCAACCAGATTAGAAATCCGATCCAGGTCGTACTGCCGAGATTGTACATCAGATAGGCGCAAGCTGCAGCACTAAGCAACGGAAGAAAAGGTACCCAGGGTACCTTGAAGCCCCGCTTCAAGGTGGGTTGATTATAACGTAAGGCAATGACGCCAATGGAAACAACTAAGAAAGCAAACAATGTTCCAATACTAGTCAGATTCGCCAGGCGGCTAAGCGGAACAAATCCGGTCAAGATCGCGCTGACTATTCCCATCATCCAGATGCTGCGATTTGGTTGCTGTGTGGCCGAGTTGACCTTAGACAGGCTTTTCGGCAGCAAACCATCACGTGATATTGCATAGATCAAACGAGTCTGTCCATACATCATAACAAGCAGCACTGTAGTCATTCCTGTAATGGCTCCCAATGAGATCAATCCGGCAATCCAATTCTGGTTAACAAGCCGCAGTGCATAGGATACCGGGTCGCTTACATTCAGATCGTAATAAGGAACAATACCGGTTAGGACCAGGGACACGGATATGTACAGCACCGTACAGATCACAACGGATGATATGATCCCAATCGGTATATCTCGCTGCGGACTCTTGACCTCTTCAGCAGCATTGGAGATCGCATCGAAGCCGATATAGGCAAAGAACACGGTCGCGGCTCCATTTATGACCCCATGCATACCGAAGGGGAGGAAAGGTGACCAGTTCTCCGGCTTTATATAGAAAATCCCCGTGAAGATAAACAATAAAACTACCGCCAGCTTGACTACAACCATAAACGCATTAAAACGAGCCGTTTCTTTCGCTCCGCGGGTTAGCAGCAAAGAGATTAGAAGAATAATAATGACCGCAGGCAGATCGATAAAAGTACCTTTGTCCGCATTATACGCCCCGGAGAGCAATGTAGGCAAATGTATACCGAACCCTTCTAGCAGTCCCTGAATATATCCAGACCAACCACTACCTACCGCTGCGACTGCTACTCCATACTCGAGCACCAAATCCCAGCCAAGAATCCAGGCAAGCAACTCGCCAAAAGCAACATAACTGTATGCGTAAGCACTCCCGGATACGGGTAATGCGGAAGCCAGCTCCGAATAACATAGGGCGGAGAGCACGCAAGCAAAGCCTGCCAGGATAAAGGAAAGAATAATTCCCGGTCCTGCATGCTCGGCTGCTGCAACTCCGGTTACGACGAATATTCCTGTTCCGATGACTGCCCCCACACCAAGTGCTGTCAAATCAAAGGCACCCAATGTTTTGTTTAATTTGTTCGTGTCGCCACCCAGGACTGCGGTCAGCGATTTTTTGCGAAATAAATCCATTTCTTACTACTCTCCTGTCAATTAATTAAATTATACAACTAGATGCTCATTCCAGCCGGAGATTTGCCCCCGATATCAGTATGAGCACCATAGCAGCTCTCATAAACAACATTAATGCGGAAAAAGTAAACATGCCCCTTCTCCTCTATCCTTAAATTGTACGTCGACAGGTCCGCTTTCGGGTATTGGATTAAATGCAATCCTCTTGAAAACACTATCTGTAACGATTATGATGGATAAGATTGGACACAAAAAATTCGCAATTCGGAGGAGATGGAACAATGGCCCCCCCAAAGCCCAACCGCGTAGTCGTAATCGGTACAGGCGCCGTCGGAACGACAACCGCCTATACTTTGTTGTTGCGTAGACGGATGCAAGAACTGGTATTGATTGACGTTAATCATCAGAAAGCGCTCGGTGAAGCGCTTGATATGAATCACGGCATGCCTTTTGTTGGCGGAGTGAAACTATGGGCAGGTACTTATGAAGATTGCCGAGATGCGGATATCATTATTGTGACCGCCGGCGCCTCCCAAAAACCGGGCGAGACCCGAATTGATCTGCTGAGAAAGAACATTTCAATTTTCAAAGACATCATTCAGAAAATTGCGAAATACAATCAACATGCCATCCTGCTGATTGCTACGAACCCGGTTGATATTTTGTCCTACGCGACATTGAAAATAAGCGGTTTTGACCGCAGACGCGTCATTGGCTCCGGTACCGTGCTTGATAGCGCAAGATTCCGTTATCTGATCGGACGCCACAAGGAGATTGATCCGCGCAGTATCCACGGCCAGATCATCGGTGAGCATGGCGACTCCGAGCTACCAGTGTGGAGCCTCGCGAATGTGGCCGGGATCGAGCTTGGTTTTGACGAAGAAGAACGCAAAGAGATTTTTGAGGATACCAAGAATGCCGCCTATGAAATCATCGATGCCAAGGGGTCCACATCCTATGCAATTGCCCTGGCACTCGACCGGATCGTCGTTTCGATCCTTCATAATGAAGGTGCGGTCCTGAACGTCTCGACACTGCTCAATAACTACAATGGCGTCTCCGATGTGTTCCTTGGTGCACCTTGTATTGTTGACCGCTCCGGCGTGCGCGAGGTCCTTGATCTTCCACTAAATGAAGAAGAACAAGCCCTCTTCCAAAAATCCGCTGAGAAGCTCAAGTCCGAAATTGCGAAGCTTGAATTGTAAGCTCTTGTACAAGCTGCTGCCAGTCTTTGGACTGGCGGCTTTTTGTTTACGCCTCTATTCTTCCCAGCTGCCGTCACGATCCCCTAAATCTACCCAAAGTCAGTTGTTGCTTCATCAATCTAACGGAAAGGCCTTATTGGCTTGCAATTAAGCAATTAGTTAGCTAACGGACTCCAGCGCCCTTATGGGCAGAAATGTTGTGCAAAATCCGCTGTTTGGGAGGAAATAGCGTCATCTGTGTCCACTGCATGTTCTACAACCAGCTTCCTCTGCAAATAACGGCGATAGGGTCCGTTAGCTCCCTTGCATAAGCTTCAACCTCTGAACGGTTTGTTTTGAAAAAATAGGTTTGGCAAGCACTGATGATGACGTTGATCTTGATAGCTTTGAGCCGCCATTCGCTAAACGAATCGATCAAATGAATTTCTATGGTCAGCAATTAGATTCTATAGTCTGATTCTGTAGTCCTTTAGTTCAGGTACGAAGTTAACATAATAATTATTATGTAATTATAAGAACACTAACGGACTACCGCTGCGGCAACGAGATTTGCAGTCTCGCCATAGCTTCTTCCTTCTCCCGGCTCGTAATATGCGTATACACCGTTGTCGTCTGGATCGATGAATGGCCCAGCAGCTCCTGAAGGGTTCGCAGATCCGCTCCTTTGCGCAGCAGCATAGTTGCGAAGGAGTGACGCAGCTTGTGACTGGAATACGGTCGCCGCTGAGAAGCCGGAATCTCTTTCTGAAAACGGTCGAACGTGTCTGTAGCGATCTGCTGAATGGCTCGGATCGAGAGCCGCCGCCCCTTTTGCGAGATGAACATGGCCTCTTCTTTGTTTCGCCATGGCTCCAGACGCCCGGTCAAAGCCTGATCCAGAAAAGGCACAATATCCTCTGGCACCGGGATGTTCCGCCACTTCCGTCCTTTACCGAACACTCTGAGCGAACGTCTTTCTACATTATAATCACCCATATTCAGCGTATGGACCTCCCCTACCCGAAGACCCATATACGACATCAGCAAAAAGATGGCCAGGTTGCGCTGTCTGTACTTTCCTTCAATGGCAGTCATAAAGCGCTGTAAATCGCCTTCATCCAGATAGACGGGCTCCCGATTCTTTTCGGTTTTAGATTTCTTGATACCTGCCGCAGGATTGTCTCTATGCAGTTCCAGTTCGATCAACGCCTTGAAAAAACAGTTCACCGAAGCATGCTTGCGGTTACGGGTGGCATCACTGACCCCACGTTCGCGGACAGAAGTCAGGAAGGAGACAACATGCAGCTTCTTCACCATATCTAGTCTTTTACCGTTCAGACTACCCAGAAACTCCCTAACATCAGCAAGATAGGATTTCTGTGTATAAGGGGTGTATCCGGCATCCTTCATCCAGATGAGGAAGGCATGCAATTCTTCTTCATATTCTTCATTCAAATCGTCCATGCCTCAGCAGCCCCTCTCTGTGATTTCGACAATCTATTGTACCATAAATTGCCCCTCGCTGAAGTGGTCTTTCTTCCTGGTAGGATATACCCTATACGCTTGCTATCGCTTGATTCCACTCTATCCCGTGACTTTGCACTGTCAATAGAAACTCGGATAGAGCAGGTGATCTCCATTTTTTATGATGATAAGCAATTTGTGTAGCTACACGCTGAGATTCATCATTCCAGTTCAACTTGGCCATCTTTCCTTCAGCAAGCTCATTTTTCACTGTCACCAGTGGTAAAAAAGATAAACCCAGTCCTGCCATCACACACTGCTTGATTGCCTCAATGCTCCAGAATTCCAGATTGGGGTCGGGAAAAACACCATGACTGTTCAAATAATGCTCGAACAACGTCCGGTAAGTACAGCCAGTCTCCGTATGAAGGATGGTCTCCCCTTTTAAATGAAGCGGGTGTACTTCTTCATGAATCAGCAGCGGGTGATCCAGCGGAGCAATCAGTGCCATCTCTTCATGGATCAAGGTCTCCACATACAGATCTTTATACTCTGTCTCAGGTTGCAGTAGAAAAGCTATATCCAGCTCTCCGGAACGCAAAAAGTCGGTCAGTTCCCAGCAAGCCCCCGGCTTAAGAATAATCTGGACCTGCGGATAGCGGCCACGGAATTCCCGAATAATTCCCGGCAGGCGAAAAGCTGCCAGCGATTCGGGCGCGCCGATCCGCAAGGTACCCGAGATTTCACTACCAGAGCGCAGCGCATCCTGAGCCATGGTATGCATCCTGGAGATTTCCAGGGCATAGGGCAGCAGACGACGTCCCGCATCGGTCAGAATGATTTTTTTGCTGATCCGGTCAAATAAAGGCTGACCTAACTCTGCTTCCAGTGCCTGAATCTGAGCGGTAATACTGGATTGTGCATAATCCAGCTTCTGCGCCGCACGGGTAAAGCTGCCGGTCTCAACCACGACTAAAAAGGTAAATAAATGACGTGATTCCATAGGACCTCCTGTCTATGAATATACCCATCGGTTTTTTAGATGGATAAAATTTAATAATTCTGTTTTTCCAATGGATCTATTATCTGATACGCTATAACAAAATACAAGGAAAGCAGGATCAATATTAATGAAGCAAATATTTCAACGCCATATTGGCATGCCACAAGCAATCGCACTTTATATAGGGGCTGTACTGGGTTCTGGTGTCCTGATCGTTCCCGGACTAGCTGCGGAAATGGCGGGACCCGCCTCTCTCTTGGCCTGGGGATTCATGTCACTCCTGATCTTGCCAATGGCACTCTCCATGGGGCTGCTCTCAGCCAAGTTCCCCAATGCCGGAGGGGTGTCCCACTTTGTCACCTTGGCCTTCGGACCAAAGGCAGGGGCGCTGGTAGGCTGGTTCTTCCTGATGTCCGTCCCGATTGGCGGCCCTGTCGCAGCCTTGACCGGAGCGGGTTATATGACTGCCGCTATGGGCTGGGACAACAATGTCAGAATCGCTCTAGCCGCTGGCATCTTAGCTATCGGGCTAATCACCAACTGGATCGGTATGCAGCTAGCCGGTAAAATTCAGGTGGCCGTCGTCATCGCTATCGTAGCTGTGCTCGTATTCTCTTTTGCCGCGGCGCTGCCTCGCATGGAGAGTATTCATTTTACGCCTTTCCTGCCGCATGGCTGGATGAGTGTCGGGCAGGCCGCAGCCATATTGTTCTGGTGTTTTATTGGTTGGGAGGCGGTTTCTCATCTTTCCGAGGAATTCAAAGACCCGCAACGTGCAGCCGTGAAAGGGGTCACGATTGCTGCAATTATCGTCGGCGTCTTGTACTTTCTGTCTGCATTAGCCACCGTAGGCACCCAAAGCTATCTCCAAGGCGGCTCTGACGCATCGCTCATCTGGATTATCAGCCAACCGCTCGGTCGCTGGGGCGGATTCATTGCCGGACTTACCAGCATGTTCATCTGTACAGCGACTATTATTGCTTATTCCGGCGCAGCTTCCCGGGTTGCTTTCGCTTTATCTCGGCAAGGGTATGCGCCCAAATGGATGGGAACTCTGTCAACACGGTATAATACACCCACTGGAGCCATCGGCTTTCTGTTGGGATGCTTTGTGATTGTGTTCGTACTATATGGAAGCGGCCTGCTCTCCATTACAACGCTGATCCAATTTCCGAATGCAACGTTTATCCTGACCTATATTGGCGGTTGTGCCGCCGGGATTCGTCTTTTGCGCGGCAATCAGTTAGGCGTAACGATCAGTTGGATTTCTTTAGTGGCCACGCTGGCTGTCTTCCCGTTTACGGGTTGGGCGATTGGTTACCCCTTGATTATTTCACTAATGTTTGTTTGGGTGGTTTATCATAAAAAAAGTAAAGATGAAACTCTAACTATACATTAGACATAAAAAGCTCCCCGCACAGTACCAGGCTTTGATCATTTCACCTGTCTACCGTATGGGGAGCTTATCAGCTTTTCTATAAATTTCTGTCAGTATTAGTCCAATGTTTTTTTAAATCTCATGCAAGCTATAGATAGCATTGCCAAAGTGAAAATACATAAGACGGTTACCTGCGTAATTAAAAACTCAATCCCGACTCCCTTTACCATTACGCCTCGGGTTATTTCAATAAAGTAAGTCAGAGGGATTAAATAGCTTAATGCATCAATAACTATGGGCATCGCTTCCCTTGGAAAAATAAAACCAGATAACAAGACACTAGGCAGCAATATTAATGAGGTGTAGTTCATTGCCTGCACTTGAGTTTTAGCGATTGTTGAAATAAGAATGCCTATAGATAATGTACATAGCACAAAAAGAAAACCCAACCCTAGAAATAGTGGCAAACTACCAGCAATGTGTACTCCAAACAGTAAGACACAAATGATTAGGGAAAATAAAAACCCAATATAACCGATTACAATATAAGGTATTAATTTACCAAAAATCAGCTCGCTCGCTTTTACAGGAGTTACTAATAATTGCTCGATTGTCCCCTTCTCCCGTTCTCGGACAAGTGTGAATGCCGACAGCATAATGGTGATATTCTGTACAATCAGAGCGATTAATCCTGGAATACTGAATACGGAGTTTTCCATCGTAGGATTATATTTAATATCAGTAGCTAATACTAGTGAAGTAGATCCAGAGCTTTCTCCAATACCAAGAAGGTTCATACGTTTCCCGGTTAGGTCTGTGATGTACTTTTTCCAGACAAGAGATGCACTATTTAAAGAAGTACCAGCGACTGTTGGATCTGTTCCATCAACCAGGAATTTCACCTTGGCAGCCTCTCCTAACTGTAACGCCCTCTGAAAATTAGGAGGAATCACTATTCCAGACCGTACTTTACCAGCATCAAGTAAATCAGACAACTCAGACATTGAAGCCACATCTTTAGCGACAGTAAATGATCCTGAATTAGAGAAGAGACTAACCAACTCACGACTCTCTTGTGTTTTACTCTGATCAAAAATAGCTAGAGCAATATGATCGACATTATTTTGTACCGAGTAACCGAACAACACAATCCAAACAATGGGGATGACAATAGGAACCTTTATACTGACTGGATCTCTTATAATCTGAAAAAACTCTTTCTTCACAATGGACCACAATCTTTGGAAGCTGAAGCGATTACGCATTATAGCCTCCTACCCCTGGAGAACTTTCCCTCTTGTTCATTCTGTCCACATAGCGAACAAATACATCCTCTATTCCCTTAACACGTTCCTGTTCTAACAGATGTACGGGAGACACAACATCACCAATAATTTTCCCGTTATAGATGAAACCTATTAAATCACAGCGTTCTGCTTCATCCATATAATGAGTAGTGATCAAAAATGAAGTCCCCTGATCCGCGAGTTCCCGAATGATTCCCCAGAACTCTCTACGGGAGATAGGGTCAACACCGGCAGTTGGTTCATCCAGTATCATTAGCTGTGGACGATGAATCATTGCACACCCTAGTGCCAGGCGCTGCTTCCATCCTCCTGAAAGATGTCCTGCAATCTGCTTTTCTCTTCCTTCAAGTTTGGCCATGCTTAGCAGTTCTCTTTTCCGAGCTTCACGGGCAGACTTGTTCAGTCCATAGATCCCGGCATAAAAATCCAGGTTCTTCTCCACACTTAGATCTTCGTACAAACTAAACTTCTGTGACATATACCCTAAATTCTGACGAACAAAATCAATATTGGTTTTTACATCTTTTCCGAGAACACGTAAGTTTCCAGCAGTAGGGAGCAGAACACCACACAGCATACGAATTGTAGTTGACTTCCCAGATCCATTGGGACCCAGAAAGCCAAAGATTTTGTTCTTTGGAACTGAAAAGCTAATGTTATCCACCGCAGCGTAATTCCCGAAATGTTTGCTTAAACCTTCCACTTCAATGGCGTATTCCATAACTTCCTCCTATTCCAAAGGAATAACTGCATCCACAGTCATTCCAGGTTTCAAATCTAGTTCCTTATCGATCTGCACTATGAATTTGAAAGATGAATTATCGTTGTTAATTGAATTTTTGGCATTTTCAGATGAAAAGTCAGCTTCTCCCGCTATGAATGTAATAGTCCCTTGTAGTTTATCGTCACTTCGTCCTGTAATTTCTAGATCCACTTTTTGATTCAGTTGAATGCGATCCAGATATGACTGTGGAATATAGAAGCTTACTTTTCTTTCCTCGGGATTTGTTAAGGTAGCAACTGCTGTTCCAACACTAATTATATCTCCGATTTGAACGAATCTATTTGTATATACGCCTGTTACGGTTGCAATAATCTTATGTTTCCTAAGCAATAGATTAGCTTGTTCTAATTGAGCACTTGCAGCATCGACGTCTGCGGTTAGTTGTGCAATAACACTTTCGGACCCCACACTTTCATTTTGGGCTTCTTTTAATTTCTCTTTTTTGCCTCGAACAATGGCTTCCTGTTGTTTTACTATTAACTGCTGCATAGAAGAATCGAGCACCAACAACGCTTCTCCCTTTTGTATCGAGTCACCTTCTTTTTTTAACACCTCGGTAACTGTTCCACTAACTTCACTTCTAACCGTATAATTATCCCCCTCGACATTACCACTTAATCTAAGTTTGGTTTCAGTAGAGCAGCCGGATATTAGCAATGTACAGAAAATGAGGGTTGCTGTAATAATACTTTTTGCTAACAGAGCATTCGGTCCAGAAGTATTTATCATTTTCCTATCTCCCATCATCATTATCTCTACCTCCAGCATCATTATCGGATAGCACTTCTATTTTTCCGCTCATCCCGTCCATTCTTATCGTCTGCCCTGTTTGCAATCGACTAGTTGCATTTATCGCTCCTACAATTGCTGGGATACCATATTCACGTGCAACAACAGAACCATGGGTCATCATCCCACCGACCTCCATTATTAATCCCCCTGCAATAAGGAATAGCGGTGTCCACGCGGGATCTGTTGCAGGACATACCAGTATATCCCCAGGTGTTAGGCGAACTTCTTTAGGGTCGTGCATCACACACACCCTTCCCTCCACTATACCGGGTGAGACGGGATTGCCGGATAACGTCTGTGATACCGCTCCACTTCCAAGTTGCTCATCGTAAAAAGCGGTCCCATCACTAAGCAATACACGCGGAATCCGTTTCCGCCGGGTCTCTTGCAGAAATTTTTCTTTTCGATCCTCAATCACTTTTCTCCAGTTATTTATAGCTTCGAATTGCCCATCTTCACTTACGACCAATTGCTCCACTTCATCAATATGCAAATAAAAAATATCTTCTGCGGCTGCAAGCAGATCTTTCTGGGTCAGTTCTGTTCCAATATGCATTAAATTAATGCGCATCTTATCCAAAAAACAAATAATTGCAAACTTCGGTGTTTCACGCAATCCCCCTAATAAGCGCAGTCGCCTCGCAGATATCAGGGCCAATCGTCTTTTCAGACTGCCGCGTAAACCTTTTTTGAATGATGACTCTAATTCACGCTCTGCTTCTGCGGCTCTAGTCACACCCATTTGATAGAGTTCAACAGGAGAAGACTGCCCATCTTTGATCTCTAAATAACTTTTTAATACATGAAATATATGCGTTGGGTCCTCTGACCATCTTTTTCGTCCAATATCAATTTCTGCAATTCCCCGCATCCCATATTTCTGGAAAAAATCCACCAGGAGCCCCTGTACTTTAAGCGGCAGTCGATTCTTCAAGTACTGATTGGAAAGCTCTGAATCAGTCAAGAGACGGATACATTCGTAACTTTCTTGATCCTCCTTCACAGCTAATGCAATCTTCCATAATTGAAAATCCATTTCAGAAGTAATGTTATGGGGAAGACTTCGCGTAAGATCCAATGAAAGTTGCAATCCTTGGGGTAGAGTCGAAGTAAGTTTAAGTAGCACTTGCATTGGAAGATGGCCGGACAAAGTCCCTGGCAGCAGGTATCGAAATAAAAGCTTAGGTAGAACTGCTGAATACTGTTTGATTTGCCGTAATAGTACGATTGACGTATCTTGATTTTGTCTGGCAATATTGGCTAATGCTAAATCAATAGATTTTTGCAATTTATCAGGAGCTCTTTGGGGAAACATTAAATTCCTAGCTGTTCCTGCCCACATTTGCCCTAGTTTCCACAGAAAAGATGGCTTCTTTAGAAGCTTTATTGCTTGCGAGGAAGAATTGAACCGCGGGTCTCCTTCTCCAGTAATCCTATTTAAAATATGATGAATTGTCGGATCTAAGGAAGACATAATCGTTAAGATAACTGTATGCCCCAAAGTGTCACGTACTAGTGGAGTAATATTTACATAGAAACGTTCTGCTGCTGTATAAAAAGCACGCTGTTTAAAAGTAAGCTCTTTAAATCCTAAATATCTTGATATATCTCCGATGATGCCTGATAAAATACTTTGCCCCATTGGAGTAAAGGGCGTCATGACCCCTTGCCAAGAAGCAAAAGAGAACCAAATCTGGAGCGACTTCTCCTCCTCTTTCGAGTATTGCTTATGGTAGGTTTGTGGTATTGGGAACAAAGAAGTTATTGAACGAGACTGAACGATATAAAAGTTACCTCGATCATCTAGAGCCCACTCTACATCTTGAGGATGCTCGAAGTACTCTTGAATCCGCTCCCCCAGCGACACTAATTCCATGATTTCAGAATCGTTAAGCGCTGGCTCAGATGAACCCGCTACTTTTTCGACCTCTTCAGTGCCTCCTTCTGGTTTACCACGAATTATTAATCCTTTCTTGCCCAAATACGTTGATATAATTTCTCTAGAGGACACGTCTATTACAAAATGATCCGGGTCTACTTGTCCTGAAACTAAAGACTCTCCCAAGCCCCATGTAGCATCGATCACAATTTCAGTTCTTTTTCCCGTCAATGGATTTGCAGTAAAGAACACTCCTGAAGCTTTGCTTGGAATCATTTGTTGTACAACTACTGCTAAAGCCTGGTCCTCATGGACAACAGCATTGCGGTTGCGATAGTCTATCGCTCTTGCTGTCCATAAACTGCTCCAACATTGAACAATATTCGAAAGCAGAGAATCGATCCCGGTCACATGTAAAAAGGTATCTTGTTGGCCGGCAAAGGACATATGCGGAAGGTCTTCAGATGTCGCAGAAGATCGCACTGCAACCGGACACGAATCTCCACTATCCGTTTGGTGATTTAGCTGCTGATAAGCCTGCTCGACTTCTTTAATGATTTCAACAGGTATCTTTCCTGCATCAAAAAAGGCTCTGATCTCCGCTTCCGAAGACTGTGTGTTGAAAAAAAGCTCATCTTCATTTTCAGTTAATGTATCTACGATTTTCTGAGCCAACTCATTACTCTTCACAAAATGCCAATAGGCATCCGTTGTAATGCAAAAGCCTGGGGGAACCTGAAAATCCCCTTTAATCAAATGTCCAAGGTTGGCAGCTTTTCCGCCGACCAGACTTAACGTCTCTTCATCAATCACATTTAAAAATTTAATATATTTCAAAAAATGCTCACCGCTTTCCGCGCTAAATCACTTAATAATTCCATTGAAAAAAATGTCAAGTATTCCTGCTGTACTATACGTTTGTTTCTCGCCAAGGCCGACTAATTGAATGGAAGCATATGTACCTTGTATAAGATTTAGCAGAACTATCGCAGCCTCTTGTGAGTTTATTGGTCTAAATGTACCCTCTTCTATTCCCTGATCAATAGCTTGAGATAGAAGTGATAGGTAGCGTTCATAGATTGGAAGTAACTCCAGCTTGCTTTTATTCCAAAGTTCTGGTAATTCCTTTCGTACCAACTGTATTACTGAAGAAGACTCATACAAGAAGGCAATAGTTATTTCAGCACTGGCTGTTAGTCTCGCTCTAGGTTCGGTTATTTCGCTTATTGATTGTGCAACATTATGAAATTGAGAGATAGTTAGTGTCAGCAACTGTTGCACAATAGCTTCTTTATCAGGAAAGTAGTGATAAATTGTCGCTTTTGCCAATCCGGAATGTTCAGCAATCTCCCTAATCGAAGTCCCTTTATAGCCCTTTGTTTTAAAAAGCATATTTGAAACTTCCAATATTCTAGCAAAAGAATTATCTATGAGTTCTCACTCCTTAGTTAGGCTTGTAGCCGACCGTCCGATCGGTCGGGACGATTTATAGTTATTTTATTTCCATTTTATGCTATTGTCAATAACCAAAAAAAGTAATTTAATGTTTTTTTAATATATATTTACAATTAATTTATTCTGTGTTAAATTTAATCCAATTTACACCATGTATTTACATATTATTCTATTAATTATTATGAGGAGGTAAAAAATGAACAGTAGAAAAATCAAAATCATGGGGACAGGCAAATATTTACCTAAAAGAAAAGTACTTTCAGAAGAGATCGATCGTAAATTAGGTTTGCCTGAAGGTTGGACAGAGCAAAAGTCAGGCGTAGCCTATCGTCATTATGTAGAAACCGAATCCACATCGGAAATGGGTGCAAATGCCGCCAGAGAAGCGATTAAGGATGCCGGTTTGGCACTGGAGGATATCGACTGCATCGTATCAGCAAGCGGTACTTATGAACAACCTATCCCTTGCACAGCTGCACTCATCAAAATTAAACTCGACATGGGAAATTCCAATATTCCCTGCTTCGACATTAATTCAACATGCTTAAGCTTCGTAACTGCACTGGACGTAGTTTCATTTCTAGTACATGAGAGGAAATATAAAAATGTGCTGATTG
Organism: Paenibacillus sp. GCM10012306; assembly: GCF_042649265.1. Classification (NCBI taxonomy): domain Bacteria; kingdom Bacillati; phylum Bacillota; class Bacilli; order Caryophanales; family Paenibacillaceae; genus Paenibacillus; species Paenibacillus sp. GCM10012306. Next base: position 63,096 of record NZ_JBHRYW010000013.1, read on the forward strand.
TATCCAGTGAAATTGCATCGCCAGGATTAAACTGGAAACAAAAAGAAAGCTGCATTCTCTTTGGCGATGGAGCAGCAGCAGCTATCATAAGTCGAAGCGAAGAGCATGAATCTTCTGAACTCTTAACCTCATTAACTGAAACCTATGTAGAGGGCGCCTCTTATACCGAGATTCGCGGTGGAGGAACCCGTATTCCTTCAACAGAATATAATGGAGATAATTTGGATGATTATTTATTTAATATGAATGGTCGAGCCGTCTTTAAACTTTCCTCCAAAGTCATTCATAATTTCATGAAGCGGCTTTTCGATCAGACGTCTATCAGCAAGCAAGACATACATATGGTTATACCACACCAAGCTAGTGGTTTGGCCATGAGGATCATGAGACAGAAACTAAATTATAAAGAAGAGAAATTTATGAATATCATTTCCACACACGGCAATGTAATTGCAGCCTCCATCCCTATGGCCCTGCATGAGTGCATCAAACAAAAACGAGTCCAAAGAGGAGAAAGATTATTGCTGATGGGTACTTCTGCTGGCCTTTCTCTTGGGGCCGTGGTTTTGGTCTATTAGTCGTTCATTTAGCCGAAATTCCCCTCATTTTTGCACCTACACTTGCCCTTCTTCTTAATATTTAATCGATTTAAACTAAAACAGCGTATAATTTGTGTTATACGCTGTTTTTTTAGGGTGTTTTTTACCCTCTATTAGACTGGCCAGCCTGATGATTTCCTGAGACATTTTGCAAAAAAAGTCCCTGTTCTTCTAAAGAGAACGGGACGATGACCTGCAACTGAATCTGGCCAAGAACCTACTTAGTCAATGGTTATGATCCTCCATATTCCATCTTTGCCTTTCTCAAAATAGAACGTATATTGTACGTCGGGTGAAAACCCTTCTTCTATTTTAAGACGTTCGCCTACAACGGGTATCAAAACCCGATTGTTTTCATCCATAGCTTTATATATCCCAGTAAATCTTACCGGATAATTCAACAAATAATCATGAGCTGTTCCAATGTTTGGAGCAAGCGCAGCGTGAAATTGATCCACATCATTTGAAACAAGAGCAGATATTGCTGTTTTGAGTGTTGTTAGCATGTCATCCTGAATCAGAGGGTCTTTAATTTCATTCCATTTGATCTCATCCAGGGAATGCACCGCAGAGGCTGATGGAGTTACTTGTGGTTTTGCGGTTTCTGAAACTGTCGGTCTTGTTGTTTCGGTGGATGTACCTATCGCTTCCCGCTTATCACAACCAGCAAGCATGCTCATACTTCCGCAGAGGATCAGTAAAGCGATGATATAAGCAGATTTAATCATTTTTTGAATAACACATCCCTTCTCTTACAATAAACGAATATTATATAGGGAAAAGTTGCACTTAATATGCAATTATTGGTTTTCCCCTCAGATTTCCAAGGTTAACAATACAGTAAAAAAAGAAAGCCGCAGAATTAGCGACTTTCTTTTTTCCAAACGTTGGCATGTGCTTTGGCAAACTCCTTAAATGACATAGGTGCTCGGCCAGTTACCTTTAATACTGTATCGGTGATAATATCTTCCGACCCTTCCTCACGAATTCTGTGGTCAAGTTCAGTCATGAACTCCGCATACTCCTCTCCTAGCCCTAACGCTAACCATCCACGGGTGAGTTCATGATCTGCGATAGATGTATGTTTTATTAGTCTTCCCGTTACATAGCTTATGATTTGACTGACCTCATCATGTGAGAGTGAATCCGGTCCGGTAATGATGTGCTCTGTATTATGGGCATGATCATCCACAAGTGCTCTTACCGCAACTTCGGCGATGTCTTCCGCAGTAACAAATCCAATCTTCCCTTGGCCTGCAGCGCTGATAATCCGATCTTCACGGGATATGGTCGCTGGGTGCTGACCTTCAGTAAAATTTTGCATGAAGTAGGATGGTCTGAGTACTGTCCACTCCGGGGCTTGCTTCTTCAGCAATCGATGAACTGGGCCAAAGACTGGACCGTTCTCTGAGACGGATGCGCTGCTAAGCAGCACAAAACGTTTTACACCCTTTTCCAATGCCAGCTCGATAAATGGTTTCATGACTTTAATAGGTTCAGGATCGCCTACTGGCGCCACCAGATAAACGCGTTCAATCTCCTTTAATGCCGGGAGAAATGTGGAATTATCGTACCAGTCGAAGTGGACTTCACTTGTAGAATCTGTAATTGCCTGAGCGTTCCGAAGAGTAGTTATATAGGAATATCCTCGTTGTTCTAGCCTCTCTGCGATTCTCGTTCCTGTCTTCCCTCTTCCGCCTGTAATGAGTATTTTGGGATGATTCATCTTAAAGTACATCTCCTTGTTATTTGTTAGTCCAAGCATCTAAACATTCATAGTTTCAAAATAAAAGCGTCGGATTCCAGTAATCCTTAAAATGCGTTATCTTCCCGTCCCTTGTGTGTATAACTGAAATATACTTCTGGTAGTACGATTTTTCAGTTCCTAGGACCTCTCCTTGGCACGTATACTCGGCAACAATTCGATCGTCAGAGACGATTAGTTCAGGTTTTGAAAAAGAGTGTATATTCAGCAGCTTGAACAGCTCATTAACGTAATTGCGAATCTCTTCAATACCGGCAAGCCTTTGTGTATAGCCCTCCGGAGCGTAAGGAAACTCGAAGATAGCATCTTCGCTAAAAAGGCTAAACCAGCTCTCAAAATCCCGTGCTACTAAATGGTTTTGAAATGCCTGTACAATTTCCGTTGCCTGCATCTCATTTGAATTTCTGTGTGTCATCTATGTTCCTCCTGTTTTTTCATGACCATTCAGTCCAGAATGATCAAAAAAATAACGTGATTAATAATTTTCCAGACTATTCAGTCTGGAATTGATAAAAATAATAATGAAGCAATCTATGGCTCCATTATTATTCTAATACAGATAAGCTGATCTTAACGTAATCATCCATTACAGCGGGATCATTCGTCATTTTTGCCAGCTGGGTTAGGGAATGTCTTGCATAATTTAAGTAACGTGCCAAGGCCCGTAGATCCCGGTCGCTTGCTATTTCTCCATTCCTTTGGCCGCGAAGCAGGGTCTCGTAGAAGACTTCCTCCAGCGTATTCAAATCTTGGGATAGAAAGTCTTGGATTTCCTGATCATGCGGCATCTGATCAATGGCTGAAAAGATGATAAAACATTCCTTTTGCCGGTCCGGATCTTTTAAAACCGCCGCTACTTCATGAAATACATTGGTTATGCCCTGCTTTGCCGATTCGGAGGTCGTTAAATACCGTATTGCCGCGTTGCTCTTCTCCGTAACATAATGCTTCAAAGCAAGGATAAACAAGTCCCTTTTCGTACCGTAGGTATCATATAAGCTTTGCCTGGCAATTCCCAGTCCTTTTAACAGCAGAGGTAGGGAAGTTCCTTCGTATCCGTAATGTCCAAAGACCTCCATAGCTTTATGCAGCACTTCTGTCGTATCGAATTCTTTGTTTCTGCCCATTTCATCCTCCTTTGATCCTTATCTTATCCATTCTAGATCAATCAGTCAAGAAAAACCGGAAGCAAATATAAAAAACCACAGCAAGCCATGAGAATTCTCTCATAATCTTGCTGTGCATTCTTCTTATTGGTTTTGCAAAATCTCTTTGTTCTTATCAAAAAAACGAGCATTATGAGACGAGACACCGGCCATATCGGTAGCCGTAGGCTCCAGATACATCTTTGCGCTATTCACAGCCAGAACGGCGTCATTAAATGCGCCGGCAATTAACCGGACTTTGCTGCCATAGGTGATAAAATCACCGGCACCGAAGATCCCTGGGAGACTGGTACGCATACGCGGGTCGACGGAAACGCCGTAGTCTTCTTTTTCCAATCCCCATGTCAAGAGTTGTCCAAAGTCACGGTCAAAACCATGACTCACGATCACTTCATCGACTTCAATCTGCTCAATGTCACCGGTCTCGGAATGCTCCAACGCAACTTGCCTAATCCGGTCCCCCTCCCCGTATAAGCGAGAGATGCTGTACGGTGTCATCACCTTAGCCGAAGCTCTCATCTCGGCAACCGGAAGTTCGTGTGCTGTAAACTGATCCCGTCTATGGACAACGGTAACCTGCTTGGTCCATTTGGCAATCTCATTCGCCCAATCTACCGCAGAGTCGCCGCCGCCGGAGATGAGCACCCGTTTATTCTTAAATCTCGAAAGATCTGTAACCAGATAGTGCAGATTCGTCAGTTCATAACGGTTCGCACCTTCCACATCCAGCTTCTGCACTTGAGTCATGCCGCGGCCTGCACAGAGTAGAATGGTACGTGTATAATGACGTTCCCCTGTTTTCGCTGTTAATACGAAGACTTGGTCCTCGCGACGTTCCATATGGGCAATTTCCTGACCAAAGATAATCGTTGGATCAAAGGTTCTCGCCTGTCTCTCCAATGAATCAATCAACTGTTCACACAGAATTGGATCAACACCACCAACATCCCATACCAGCTTCTCCGGGTAGGTCCGCATGAATCCCCCTAATTCGTGCTTGGCTTCGATGATTTTGGTGCGCATTGCTCTCATCCCACTATAGAAAGCTGCATACATCCCTGCGGGACCGCCGCCGATAATCGTAATGTCATAGATATCTTGCTCTTGTATACTCATTAAGGCACCAACTTTTCTACAATATAGTCAATAAGCATGCCAGTTCCGATTGGACCCTTGGCTTGAATATAATCGTTGGTACGTAATGGGAATACATGATTATTTTTAACAGCGCTCAGGCCTTTCCACAGCGGGTTGTCTTCTAATTCTCCTAAGGATTGTGTGCTATCAAAGTCCACCATACTTCTTGTTTCCAAGAAAACATAATCCGGTTTGATAGCTGGTAAAATTTCTAAGGAAAACTGTGTAAACCATACGTCCGAATCCTTAGTAACTTCAGGGCTGGTCAGCCCAAGCGTCTGATAAAAGAATCTACTAACATCGTCATCCGCTTTTGGACCCAAGTAGCGGTATCGGGTAGGTTCTACTCGAAGTACAAGTACGGTTTTGTCACCAATCGCTTGCTGAATTTTATCTTTAGCCTCGCTCGCCTTCTGATCTAGGGCAGTTAACACCTTGTCTGCTTCAGTTTCTTTATGGAAAAGCACGGACAGCTCTTTCATCGCGTCATGTACGCCAACACCAGCCTTTAGAGCGACTGTCGGTGCTATTTTGGATAACTCATCATATACCTTGGCTTCCACGCCTTCACCTGCGGTAACAATCATATCCGGCGATAAGCTCAGCAATTGCTCGAAATTGTATTCATATTGTGCTTGCGATATTGTTTTAACCCCATGCTTCTCCAAATAAGGGGTTCTGTAATCAGGTTCAATCTCTGGAACTACCACTGCATACTGCGGGGGAATCCCCATCTCAATTAAATCCTCTGCATAGCTTGAACTCGTGACAAGAATGTTTTTCGGGTCGGTCGGAATCGTTACATCACCAAAAATATCACTTACAACCCTTGTTTCACTATGACTTGCAGGTGCTTCTTCAGACACCTCTTCCTTCTTACTGGATTCATTGGAACACGCAGCTAAAACAACAACCAAAAGCGCTGTTCCAAGAAACTTAGACAATCGTCCTGCCATTATGTACTCGCCCCTTTTTTATTGATAATAATTATCATTATCAAAGATTATCAAATAAAAAGCCATCCTTCCATAGCGAATGGTGCGAATTCAAATGGATTATTGTGCTACACTCTATTCATGCCCCATTAAGCTGCTAACCACTTGATCAATGATAATGGACTGGCCAATGACTCCACACCCATCCACCCACAGGCTTGTATCAATGTAGAATACGCGATTGTTTTTTACCGCTCTCAAATCCTTCCACTGCTTACTTTCCCTTAGTTTCTCCATATTTTCTTCCGCATTAAAATACTCCATCCTGCGTTTCTCTACGAATAAATATGCCGGATCGGCTGCAGACAATTGATCCATTGTACAAGGGTTAAACCATGCCTCCCCTGCCTTTAGAGACTCGGGAAGCGCTAGCTCCAATCTCTGATACAGTAGCTGTGATACTCCGCTGGAGGTGCCGCCCAAATATCGATATCCGAACGGTTCTACTCGCAAGACCATTACTGTGGCCCCTGATTCAATGATTGATCTTAATTGTTGTCGTGCTGCATTCACTTCATTGTTCATTTGAACCTGGAGCGTGTTCGCTTCTTCTTGTTTATGAAACCAAGCACCAAATTGTTGGAGCAGGATCTCTACATCATTAGTCAGACCCGTTATGATTGGAGCGACCCCGCGCAATTTCTTCTTGATATCTTCGGTTATGAAATGCCCCATAATAATCTCAGGCCGCTCTTGTTGAATAAATTCAATATTAGTCTCATACTGGGGAACTTCCAGCAGTTTAATCCCATGACTTTCAAACAGCTCCCGTTGATGCTGAGGCAGTAATAAAGGTGTTACCATTACAGCTTGGGGAATGATCCCCAATGAGACGAGCAACTCGGCGCATAGTGCAGAGATCGATAATACCTGCCGCTCCCCTAAATGCTGCACATAATTTCTTGGTGACATGCCTGCAAATTGTTTGAAACGACGGCTGAAATAATGCACATCTTCAAACCCTACTTTTTTGGCAATTTCTTGAGAACTGGCTGAAGTAAGTAGTAACTCTTCCTGGGCACGATGGATTCTGTAATTTGCCAGGTAGTCTAGAGGAGGCTTGCCACACATTTCACCGAATTTGCGAGAATAATGCCACTGACTGACACCCGCAATCTGTGCCAGCTCTTCACGAGTGATCGTCTCATGATAATGCTCCTGCATATAAGCAATTGAACGCATTATGCCTTCTTCTGTCGTAGGCTGATCACTCGCTGGTTTATGATATAAATTTTTCAATAATCCATATAAAAGAAACTGATGCTCAACAAGCTGCTCGGAAATCCCCATAGACTGTAATGTATTTAAAGAATCACTTATGCTCGTTAAAAAACCGCCAGTCAGTTGCACAACCTGGTATGTACTACCTAGCGGTACTTTCCAATCTGTTTTCACTACCGTTCCTTCTGCTTTGAGAATGGAGTACGTATGAAATTGGATATGCCAACCTGCTAAATCCAGATTTCCACCTTCTAATACCTCAACGAAAGAGTTCTCTTCGATGGCAATTAATTGACCAAACGTTACATGAACAATCTGTCCGTTAATATTCCAAATCGCTTGGCCATCTGTGATCACGATTAATGTATGGGAGGTACAATAATTGACTTCGCCAGCAGTCATCCATTTATCGGATAGCAATGTGGTCGTCTCCCATTGAGCGATCCATGGTCTTACATACGGTTCCTGCTGTTCTGTCCAGCTCAAGATGTCTTAGCCTCCTTTTATCCTCTATAGCTCCATAACGCGCCCAATTGTCCACATTACAGTGCAGAGACTTTCATTCTACACGAAATTGCTATGAGACAGAAGTGAGAGCTGGACGCAAAAAACACCCCCAAATGCTATTCATTGGAGGTGTTCACTATTTCAATGATTCAGAGAAGCTCAACAAACCTCTTGCTCTTACTGCGGATGCGGAAGACTTAATTGCCAAGATACCCCGAAACGGTCAGCGGTCCAACCAAATTTTTGACTGAATGGGTATGCGCCTAATGGCATGAGGATTTGTCCTTGCTCCGACAGCTCTGCAAAGATCCGGTCAATCTCTTCTTCGGATTCGCAGGTGACGAACAGGGATATCGCAGGTGTGAACGTAAAGGCATGCTTGACATGGCTATCGATACACATATAGACTTGACCGTTCAACGAAAAAGTAGCCTGGACCACACTTCCTTCAGGACCGGCCTCATTGGGTCCATATCGCTTGATACTGATGATTTCAGAATTTTCAAACAAAGAAATATAGAAATTCATCGCTTCTTCGGCCTGTCCTTCGAACATTAAGAACGTGGCAATTTTCTGTGAAGCTTGTCCCATATATAATCAACTCCTGTATTTTAAATTATATGCGCCTCATTTTAACTTAGTTAGAAAGGAATCGCTACAACGCTCAGCTCCATTACCATCCTTATTCCTACTCCGCTGGAGGAAAAACAACTCTCTCATATACCTTTAACCGGGCATATACCGTTTGCAGGATAGGGTAATCGCCTTTATCCGAAGCGGCTAACGCAAGTAGAAAACCATGCAGATGATCGGCTTCGATCGGCAGCTGCTTCTGCATGTCCCGTTGCATAGATGACATCATTGATGGCTGTAAGGACACCATGGTTTGCAAGGTGGTAGCCTCCAGATCTGAATCCACCGGCATTCCGGCACGACGGGCAAGGGTGACAATTTCCTTGAGCAACCGAGAGTATATCTCCATGGCTTCAGGCGTGTGAAGTATCGGCCCAACCGGAGACTCCATGAAAGTAGTAATGCCGCTAAAGCTTGCGATAAATACATATTTCTGCCAAATTACACGCTGAATATCCTCTGAAAGAACGACCGTGAACCCCGCCTGATCCAGGTGGCTGAACAATTGTTGTGACCGCTCAGATCCCCCGCCTGACAATTCTCCAAATACAATACGATGAAACGGACTGGTCTGAATAATTGTTCCTTCATCATCTAGCGTAGATTCAATATAACACAGTCCGCCAAGCACTTTCTCCGGGCCAAAATGGTTGGCTAACGTGCCAAAATGGTCGTAGCCGTTAAGGAGCGGAAGAATTAATGTATGCTCTCCCACATAAGGGGCGATATCTGTCAGCAGTCCCGGCAGATGGTAGGCTTTAACCGACAGGAGGATACAATCAAATGGCTCCGCTTGGTCACCATATGTAATCGTGCGGATAGGGGTATGGAAATCTCCATGCACACTTTTAACCTTCAGCCCGTGATCCGCCAATTGACGCTGTTTGGACGGGCGAACTAGAAAAGTAACGTCTTCTCCTTTTTGAACAAGACGACCACCGAAGTAACCGCCAACTGCACCTGCACCTACAACCAGAAAACGCATATTTGCCATAAATGTTCAAATCCTCTCTATAACCTTATTGGGATAAATAAAAAGACCTCTTAGCAAATCTGCTAAAAGGATCCGACAGGCAAAAAAAGAGTCAAGTTTTGACCGTTCTTTTGTCTCGGTCCTTGCGGATCAGAGCAAAATCCAACGAGTTCACCTCCATGGCTTACGTGTAAAGCTATTCAATTCATGCAATCACGAAGGAGCACCATTCGACCCGGTCGATACAGCCTCCTTCGTGAGTATAACAGAACAGGTATACCTTGCCTATCTTTTTCACGATACGTCAGTTTCTTGAAACTAAAAGGTGAAGAGAACGGATGATTTCTTACACTTTTACTTCCCCCTTTTTCAGATAGAATTATACCTAAGATAAAGATAAAAAATAGAAAATCAGAACGGATTAGGAGTATTTCAATGAAACAACACTTGAAGCACATTCACCCGCTTGCCTGGACGATTATTATTGGTACTCTATTTGGACGTCTGGTGACCTCCATGAGTATTCCATTTCTCTCGATTTACCTAACTCAAGTCCTTGGCGCCACCCCAACCCAGACAGGGGTCACGGTTGCTGTCAGTTCATTGGCAGGCGTTCTAGTTAGCTTCTATGGTGGTTATATCTCCGATATCATCGGCCGTAAGCTTGTCATGCTGATCTCCGTATTCGGATGGGCGGCTGTGTTCTTCGGCTTCTCTGAGGCACGATATTTATGGGTCTTTTTCCTTGTGAATACACTCAATGGATTATGCCGGGCCGTGTTCGAGCCTACTTCACGAGCGCTATTGTCAGATATTACGCCTGCGGATCATAAGCTGCTGGTCTTTAACCTGAGATATGCCGCCATCAACCTTGGGGTTGTCTTCGGGCCCATTATTGGTTTGCAGTTAGGTGCTGCTGAGTCGACCTTCCCATTCCTGATCGCGGGATTCGTCTATATTGTCTATGGTTTGGTATTGTTCCTGCAATTTTACGTTCACCGTGCGAGCATGCCAGCCCGCTCTCATGCCACAGCTCCGCGTCTTCGGGAGGCGCTATCAACCACAGGCCGGGACCGCGTTTTTCTGCCAGTGTTGATTGGAACCACCTTCTGTATACTGGGCTATGGCCATTTTGATTCTACCTTGGCGCAATATTTGGCAATGAATACGCATTTTGCAAACGGGAGACAGCTCTTCACCTACATGTTATCCCTTAATGCAATCACTGTGTTAATTGTGCAATATCCCATTGTCCGAACTGCACGGAAATTTCAACCACTGATGCCTTTGATTCTGGGAAATGCCTGTATTGTCGCGAGCTTGCTTCTTTTTGGCATCAATAGCAGTGTCTTTCTCTTGATGTTCAGTGTCGTGCTATTTACGGTAGGAGAAGTATTGCTGTTCACGATGATGGATATGCTGATCGACAGGATTGCCAAACCTGAATTTAAAGGGACTTACTTCGGCACGATCGGCTTTAACAACATGGGGAATGTATTAGCTCCCGTGCTGGGTGGCATTATGCTGGATCGATTCGGTGCGCTTAACGGCCCCGCCGTCTTTGTCCCACTCGCTCTGATCAGCGCGCTAGCTTTCCCCTTCCTGTTCACAGCTCATAAAAGATTGACTGCCCGTGAAAAAGCTGCTGATAAAGCGGGAGAGGCCATGAATATAGCTTAATTGTATATTCAATAAAACGGACAAGACCCGGTAAAGAGATGAGTTCTCTTCGCCGGGTCTTTATTTTAGCGCATGTGTGTGCGAGAACGGAAAGCAAACTATAATTCTAAGAGCGATTATTACCAGTGGATCAATTGGCGAAGTTAATGCTTGTACGACTCAATGGAAGAGTAAAGTTAACATAATATTATTTCCGTAAACTTGGGTGTGTACTTCCTGAACATTGTAGCGATGCGCTCGCTGACAAACTTTCTCATATCTAAAGGGTCGACGATTTCAGCATAGCTCATGAGCTTAAGTGCTGTGTTACAAGCCGGCCCATAATCGTACATTGACTGTAAAGCAGCTGCTGTTCTCCCTCTTCTACCACGCTTGTGATCTCCAGATTCCCGAGCGCTTGAACATACTGTAGCTCTACATTGAGCCTAACTATATAGTACTCTGCTACTTTCCGCACCTGCGATGAGCCCCCCGCTGCTGTGTTTCTTGAGAGGGTCTTTAAAATCAGGTTTAAGAGGCTTTATACACTCATCCGGCGATTACTATGCGGAGTTGGAACAACACCCTGGAACGGAGATTTGATCCATAATTTCGAGAGATCCAGAAAACCAAAGGTGCTGGTGTGTAATCCATATAAACTTTGATCGAACAGCGCTCTCTTATTAAGATGGCATCCGTAAAGCACCCAGGCATTGTCACGCAAAATACTCTCTGCTTGATTCAGCAGCCTGGCCCTATCAGCTTCGTTCTGCTGCGCAAAATCCTCCAAGCTTCGGTCGATAACATCACACTGGCTCTTGAGCAGGAGGATACGCAAGTAATTGGACTCATTTTTAAAGTAGGTAATCATTCCCCACTGCCAATCCTCTTCCAGGATTTCTTCACCCAATATCAGATCCGCATGCTGCAAAACCTCTTGGGCGTTATGTTTCTTAAGCGGGTGAAACTTAAGCGTTATTCCCACCTCGGCACAACGCCGCTGCAGCCACTGCGCTTCTTCAACTTCTTCTTTTTTAGACATAAAAGCAGCAGTAATTGCTTCACCGCCATATCCGCAAGCTTGCAGCAGCTCTTTAATCTGCTCTGTTGAATCTGCTGTATTCTCCCAGTTCCTCTCTTTGCTATTCCAAGGCAACAAGCTGTCTGCCGGGGTCAATCGACTGCCTCCAAGCTCCTTGATCATAGCTGTCCGGTTATAAATCAGACGCAGGGCCTGCCGAAACTTAAGCTTGTGATGTATGCCTTCCTTATGGAAATTGAACAGAATATAGCGGCAGCCGAGCGCCGGATAATCAATTCGGTTATTGTTATCATTACGAGCATCATGTGCCTTCAGCAGCTGATCTGGCAACTCATATTGTCGTTCTGGCGCAACGTCATGGAGCACAAACCAGATTTCTACCCGGTCGAGCAACGCACGCAAACCGTAGTATTGGTCAAATGCCTCCAGCACAAGAACATTCTCATTCAGTTCCTTGACCCGGTAGGGTCCGGTACCGACAAACTCTGTGCTGAACTCCACGTCATAGGGCACAATGCTCATATGAATATTGCTGAACAAATGCAAGATAAACAAATTCGGCCGATTCAGATGAAAATGGACACAATGTTCGCCTTTCGTCTCGGCACTAATAATATCGCGAAAAAACCAAAGTGTCGGGCTATGCAAATTTCGCAAACGGTCTAGCGATCCAATCACATCTTTGGCGGTCATGACCCTTCCATGATGAAAACGGACCCCTTTACGAAGATAAAACACCCAATGGGTGTGATCCTCGCTGCTCTCCCACATATGAGCCAAACCCGGCAAAAAGCAATCGTTAACAGTGTCATAGATCACGAGTGTGCTACAAATTTGGCTGAGCAAATAGCATTCAAACGCAGAGTAGACAAAGGCAGGGTCCAGCTTATCCAAAGCTCGATTGCGAACCATCCGCAGCACATCCTGTCCCGAAGTAGACTCAGGCTCACTTTGAAAGCCAAGGTGTTTGTTAAGCTCATCCAGCAGACGTATCTTGAGCGGTTCATTTCCGGTGGCATTACCTAGCACCAAGGTCGCTTCTTTTATTTTCCCCTTACCTAGCAATTCCTGAAAGCTATTCTCCAGTATCTCCTCTTTACTCTGCAGGAAGGTAAGCTGGGACATATTCCCTCTCCCTCTACCCGGCTGCCACTGAATTAATCCCTTCTCTTCGAGCTTGCGCAGGATGAATTTCACATTACGGGAGGTGCAGCAGAGGATCTCGCTAAGTTCTTCAATACTTACAGGAAGCGGTTCATGTAGCCGAAAAGCAGGATTTAAAGATTCTGCCATACACAAATAATGCGATGTAGTCTGGTTATACATAAGGCCCCCCCTTTTTTCAAAAAGGTGAAAAGATGAAGGAATATATTACACTTTTACTTCCCCCTTTAATCATTACAATTATAATTAAACATTTATGAAAGATACAGAAAATTTACAGCGAATTAGGAGAACAGCTATGAAACAGCATTTGCAGCAGATTCATCCCTTGGCCTGGACCATCATTGTAGGTACAATGTTCGGTCGTTTAGTCACTTCCATGAGTATTCCCTTTCTGTCTATTTATCTAGTCCAAGTGCTCGGAGCCTCTCCAACGCAGACTGGCATTACGGTTGCCGTCAGCTCGCTTGCAGGGATTCTGATCAGCTTCTACGGCGGCTACATTTCTGATAAAATCGGCCGGAAGGTCATCATGCTGATTTCCGTCTTTAGCTGGGCCGGCGTCTTTTTTGGCTTCGCGGCAGCTAAAGAATTATGGGTCTTCTTTCTCGTTAATATGCTTAACGGAATCTGTCGCGCAGTCTTTGAACCCAGCTCTCGCGCACTGTTATCAGACGTTACTCCGGCTAAACACAAACTACTTGTTTTTAATCTGAGATACGCTGCGATCAATCTGGGGGTTGTATTCGGACCGATTATCGGGCTGCAGCTCGGCTCGGTACAATCCAAGTTTCCTTTTATCATTGCCGGGATCGTCTATATTATCTATGGACTGGTCATCTTCCTTCAGTTCACTTTGCATCGCTCCGCTCTGCCCGTTCACACCGATGTCACGACACCACGTCTCCGGGAAGCCTTAACCACTACAGGGAAGGATGGCGTGTTCGTGCCGGTACTCATTGGTACGATCTTTTGTATCATGGCTTATGGACTTTTTGATTCCACGCTAGCGCAATATCTAACCATGAACACGCACTTTTCTAATGGCAAGCAGTTGTTCTCATATATGCTATCGCTGAACGCAGTGACCGTATTGGTTATGCAATATCCTGTTGTGCGGATCGCCCGCAGATTCTCACCCCTAGTCCCGTTGATCTTAGGGAATGCTCTTCTTGCGTGCAGTATGATGCTCTTCGGCTTAGCTGGAGGCATTGGCTTAATGAGCTTTAGTGTTGTGTTATATACAATCGGTGAAGTACTGCTCGCCTCGATGATGGATATGCTGATCGACCGGATCGCTAAACCTGAATTGAAAGGCACCTACTTTGGCGTTATCGGGTTTAACAACTTGGGGAACGTAATAGCCCCGATTATAGGTGGTCTTCTGTTGGATGAGTTCGGCATGCAGAACGGACCTGCCGTCTTTCTCCCGCTGGGATTAATCATAGCTCTCGGTATCCCCTTCCTGCTCATCGCCAAGAAAAAGCTTGCTGCCAGAGAGCGAGAGACTGTGCAAGCGAGGGAGCGCATGGATATAGCTTAATTACATCTTCAATAAAACTGACAAGACCCGGTGAAGAGATTAGATCTCTTGGCCGGGTTTTTATTTTAGCGCATATAGGAGATTTTAAAGTGAAATGTAATTCAAAGAACGATTAATGCTTGCGGGATAATTGGTTAACATAATATTATTTCCGTAAACTAACTTATGTACTTCCGGGACATTGTGAAGATTCGTTCTTTGACAAACTCCCTAAGAACTACAGGCTCGACGATTTCAGCATAGCCCATAAGCTTCATTGCTGTGTTACAAGCCGACTCATAGTCGTACATATTCACGGTAAGCAGCTGTTGTTCCCCCTTTTCTACCACGTTTATGATCTCCAGATTCCCGAGCGCTTGAACATACTGTAGATCTACTTTGAGTATAACTTCATACTGCTCCGCTACCTTCCGCGCCTGCTTGAAATTCTGCTGCTGCGAGTGCCAATGTTCTTCCAGCGAAAAGTCTCCTGGAATCGTGTATGGATCTTCCAAAAGCTTAACCGCCACAACACGCTCGCATTTGAAGGTACGTATTTCCCTTGCCTTTAGACAATAGGCGACCAAGTACCAGTCACCGAGCTTAACCACTAGCCCATATGGATGCACAAGACGAATACTCTCGCTACCATCTATTTTGCGGTACTGAATCTCTATAGCTCTTGTCCGCCAGACGGCCAATCTCAAGGCTTCCAGACAAGGAATGATTGCACGCGCTATCCACCATGGCGTATCGTCGAAATAAAACCGTTGTTTAGCCTTTGTGACATCCTCCTGGTAAGCGGGTGGCAGTGTCTTTTCCAATTTCAAAAGAGCACTCTTCAGCTTCAATCCCGATTCACTCCCCGCTGCTGTGTGGATACCCATTCCCGTCAAATATAAATGGACTACATCCTCCCCGTGCAGCTGCTTGAGCTGAAGCGTATAGCCTTCCATTAGCGAAATACCGCCATTAGGACCTGGCGTAGATAGAATTGGAATACCTGACTCCGCCAGTACATCCACATCTCGATAGATCGAGCGCACGGACGTCTCTAGCGCAGCGGCTAGTTCACTGGCCTTCATTTTGCCCCGAGACTCCATCAATAACAACATTGCGATCAACCTGTGCAGTCTCAATTGAGATTCTCCTCAGCCATATTTAATTCTTGCCAATCTGTTGTCAACAATTGAAGTATATCATAGAGACTATACAAGGAAGGAAGTAATAACAATGAAAATTGGAATTTTGGGCACCGGATTCGGAGCATATCACACTCAGTTATGGCAAAAGTCAGGACTCGCGGAAAGCATCATTGTATTTGGAAGAAACGAAGGTAAACTACAGCATTTGCAAAGTGAATACAAGGTGGATGTCACAACCCGCATCGATGACATTCTGCAAGATCCAGAGGTTTCGCTGATCGATATTTGCCTCCCCACTACACTTCACCGTGAATACACGATTCAGGCTCTGAAGCATGGAAAGCATGTCTTCTGCGAAACACCGCTGTGTCTGACAGAGGAGGATCTACTGGCGATGCAGCAGGCCGAACAGACCTACGGACGTCGTGTATTTGTGAACCAGTTTATTAAATTTGATCCCCCTTACACCTATCTGCATAACGTAATCTCGGGGCAAAAATATGGCAAGCTCCTCTCTCTTACCCTTAAAAGAGAAACACCTCCCTTGTGGGGGGATCTCGGACTGAAACTCATCGCGACGAATCTGATGATCCATGAGTTGGATTTTATTAGTGGAATCCGGGGTCCGCACAATCCGGCTATGGTTTGGGGGACAAACGCTGAGAAGCAAGGTCAGGCTTTGGTACGAGTAACCTTACAGCACCCTGAAGGATTGACTGAGGTGATGGCGTCTTCACAAATGCCGGAGAAGTATCCTTTTATGGTTGGATATGAGGCTTATTTTGAACACGGTAAGCTTGTATATAATGAGAACGATTATGGCACAGGCCCTGCCGAGTGCACGTTGTTGGAATATACATCACAAGGCCGGCAGCAAATTCACCTTGAAGGAGCCGATCCGTATGAGAAAAGCATTGAACATGTGGCCCATGCCCTTCAGCATGGAACAGATTCTTGTCTCTCGATTGCTCACGCCGCTGTGTCGCTTGAAACGGCCTTTACAATCAGGCAGACACTTATGAAACATGAAAACTTAGAGTTCTAAGTAAAGTGAGAGGGGTGAGGGTTACCTTTTTCCATGGTTTTGTTGATAGATATGATTAGCGTGTGTATTTGCGTTGTATGAGATAGATGTAGAGGGTTGTTTTGGTTTTCTATTGTGAATTTTTCATATGTTGAAATTACAGAATTTTGGGTTTCTTTTTGCTAATTGCTTTGATTCGGTGGTTGGTTCATTTTGTTGCTTTGTTCATTTTGTTGTTTATTTTTTTGATAGTTGGTTAGTTGCCCATTTGCTCATTTGCCAGATCACTGCCCTTAATTGTTCATGTTACTGACAAAAGCAAACTATAAGTTTACCTAATTATTATTATGTTAACTATATTTTCGTCTCCTTCTCTTTCCACCAAAAAAGCATCGTTTACCCCAAGAGGTAATCGATGCTTTTAAAGGGCTGCTCATGTAGATACACAAGTTTAGGGCATCAGAATACCCAAGCTTTCACTTGATCGCCTGTGCTGCTAAAGCTGCTGTGCCACCGTTTTCCTTCGTGTAGCGTTTCTTTTTCCAAAGTTCTCCAAAGTCTACTCAGTGTTTAAATAGCGGCATTTTTGTACCTTATATTGATGATTTTAGCGTGAAAAAGGGAATTAAGAGCATTATTGCACCTTATTTCCCTACATATCCCTAAAAAGGCGACATCCCCAAAGAATTAACATACAAAAGTGCCCTTAATCGATGTTCCCCCTTCGTTGCCGCCGAATTAAGGTACAAAAATGCACTTATTTGCGTATCCACGCGGATGGAAGCAAACCGGTGCTGAGCCAGAGTGTCCTTCCCCTGCCGTTCCAAAGATAGAACAGAGGTTTTCGAGGCACTATTTTATAGTATTGATATTTAATGTGCTGAAATATTGGCTGGGATTACCTTCTCTCGGATTAAACCGCTCCTGAAAAGCCCCATTAGTATAACTGCCGATCACCCGGTGCCAAAAATTGCGGGCTGGAATGTTGGCACGGACCTGTGACACCTTCCAGTCACCCGGGAACATGTCGAAAAGCTTGTGCGCAGCCCAGGTGCCAACACCGGTGCGGCGGTATTTTTTCATTACAAAAAATTCGGTCATATAGAACTGCCCTTCCGTGCTACGCAGCAGCCTGTCCACCAACGCAAAGCCAGCTGTCGCACCGTTCACCGTCATCAGGTAGGCAAATTTGTTATTCCCGCTGTTCCAATAGGCTTCGAGCCCCGGATATGTCGGAAAAAGCCCGTCGCGATTCACATCAATCTCCAGATACTGCGTGAAATCATACAGGTAGAGCTGCATCAGATTGCTGATCACTTGTTTACGTTCCTTGGGAACCAGCTCAATTCCAAGTTCCATGAGGTTCACCCCTGCAAGTCGCTTTTTATAACTCATCATATAACTTTGTCTCTTCAGGAGCAAGGCGCGTCCACCTGCAAGCATCCTACATTTGGGGTCAAGCCTCACAAAACATGATAAGATAAGGAGACAGTACCTGATGGAATACATACAAGAAGGTGATTATTGATGAGCATTCAAAAGACCAACGATCGCAAGCATCTGGACCTGAAGCTGCCGCTCATGCCCTGGTTTGTGCAGCAGTTTATCGATTATAAACGGCCTGACCTTTCTCCCTCCACGCTGCTGGAGTATATCCGGGATTATGAGTCATTTTTCAATTGGCTGCGTGCGGAGGGTCTGTCCGTTGCAGAGAGTAACGCCGGAATAACGCTGCTGGAGCTGGAGACGCTGCATATGGACAGCATTATCGGCTATCGGCTGCATCTCACAACCCGTGCGGAGAGTACGAACAGTAAAGTCACCGTCTCCCGCAAGCTGTCCTCTCTTCGCTCCCTGTTTCATTATCTGAGCCAAATTGCGGAAGATGAGGATTTCTACCCCCTGCTCAAGCGCAATATTATGGCCAAGGTGGAGATCAAACGCATTCACAAGCCAAAGGATACAGCCGCCAAATTGAAGGGTAAAATTCTAGAGGAAGAAGAGTTACTAGAGTTCGTAGGCTACATTTATGAGGGATATGGGCGCGATGTCGAGGGCAACAAACAGGCCTATTATTCTTTTCAAATCAATCGGGAACGGGATGCTTGCATCGCCAGTCTGATTCTCAACTCCGGTCTGCGTGTATCAGAGGTCGTTAATCTCAACGTGGACGATCTGGATCTGAACAATAAAATGCTGTATGTATACCGCAAGGGGCACAATGATGAAACCTTTAAAACCCCAGTCTATTTCCGGGAACAAGCCAAGGATGATCTCACACAGTATCTGAGTCTGCGAAGTTCACGCTACAAAACTCCCAAGAAAGAAAAAGCACTCTTCATCGCTCTCCCCAACGGCAGTCAGGAGGGCAAACGAATGACCAAGCGGGCTATGCAGGAGATGATCATCAAATACGCTAAGCGGTTCGGCAAGCCTTATTTGACAGTTCACAAGCTGCGCCATTCTTTTGCAACCGACTATTATTTGCAGAATGATATCTATAAGACCAAGGAACAGCTTGGACACGCCTCTACGGAGACGACAGAGGTCTATGCCCATCTGACTGATAAAACGATGTCTGAAGCGATTGAGCGGCGTCTGGAATCCTAGCTTGACTACATCGGCGGCTCTGCCCTGTCTGCATTCTGGGTTGGGGCCGCTGCTTTTGCGACGAGGTGTTAAAGACGGATCGATATATGAGTGTGTGGATATTTTCGTGTTTACTATTGTGAATTTTTCATATATTGTAATTTGCTAAACAGAGAGTAAAAGAGGAACTTTATCTTTTGCTTTTGCTGTTGTTGGTGGTTGTGAGCTGCTTGTTGTTGTTATTGGTGTTGGTGTTGGTGTTGGTGTTGGTGTTGGTGTTGGTGTTGTTCTTGGTTCGTTGTTCTTGGTTGACCGTTCATTCATTTCTCTATTAAAAAGAAAACGGATACCCTCTTCCGAAGAAGATTTGTATCCGCTCTTATAAAAATTTATTTTTAATCGTTAAACTATATGTTACAGATTTCTAGTGTATTTCGTAGCCCGTTTGAGACGTTCTATCTCCTGATCGGATAGCTTCTCCTTGCCAAGCAAATGATTATATACTTGTTTTGTCGTAAACTCAGGCGTGGCATTGGCTTTCTTGTCTGTGAGGTCTGAATCCCAGATCGAACCGATAGTCGCACCTTTTAGCATTGTTTTACCAATATCTTTTAAAGAGGTGATCGTCTGTTTCTCATCCTTCATCGTGATTCCCTCCTGTGAAATTATTGCCTTGCTACTTTAGTATTACGACTGTTATGTAAAAAAGGTACATCAAAACGCTGGTAAAATCAACTAATTCCACCCGTAACTAGAGAACCAGCGGTCTTCCTTACGGTCTTTCAGCGCTTGTCCGATAAAAGGGATGAGGTTGTCAGGAAGGTCATCCATGGGGAACCAGCACATATGATCGCATTTATTCGGCTCGGCATTGCGGATCTCTCCCGTCCAGCGCTCTGTGATGAAGAAAAAATCAACCCGCTCGTTAGCAGCTTTGATGTGCATAACACCAGTCATCTCCAGATCATCCGGTTGAATCACAACACCGCATTCTTCTCTAACTTCCCGAATAGCTGCCATCTTCACTTCTTCGCCTCCGTCCAGCTTTCCTCCCGGGGGCCCATACTTGCCATCCTCATGTCCGGTGTTACAACGGCGCATCAAGAGTATTTGCTGATCCTTAATCAGGAACATATGAGCTACACTTACCAGTTGGAAATGACTCATCCGTTAATCCTCCAATGTGTACAGTAAAGTGGGAAAAATAGAACATATGTTCTCTAATCCAGAATACCACACTTTTTGATTGGTTAACATTCATTTTTCAAGACGATATCTTGTCTTCTAACATCCTTTTTCAACCTCGTCTCATAAAAAAAGCAGAGCCGCTCTTACTGACGCGTCTCTGCTTGAAGCTTGGGTGTCACCTACCCCTTCGGCCGATTTTACCGGTACCAAAGCGGGTTTTGGGCTTGCTAATTTTGGGCTTCGGCGCATTGAAAAAGTCGGACCCGCTCTTCTTACGGGTAATGCTGCCTTTGCTTGTACCGCTATCACTCTTGCTGCTTCCTCCGCCCACACTGCCCGGATCGGTGACACTCTTGCTGCTACCCCTACGGGTGATTTGTCCCTTCCGTTCTACGGTGACCGGTGGCGCAATTTTTTTATCCTGTTCGGTCGGCTTGTGATACGTTCCTTGCTTGGGTTTATATTCATCCTTGCTTCCATAACCCCGGTAAGAGCCATATCCGCCCCCCGAACCGAACAAATCGCCGATTAGCCTGGCCGCAAGATAAGTCTCCAGAAAGCTTGAGTTATAGTTGCTACGCACATACTCTTCTGAATCGACTTCGACCAGCGTATCCTCCGGCTTTTTCGGGTCTTGTTGCAAATGGTACCACTGTTTGCCGTAGACCAAGAACATATGTTCCGAATTAGCAGATGAGATCTGATCCGGCTTCTTCTGTGACGCCAGTTCATCCGCTACTTCCTCTACCGATTGGCCACTTGCCCTGTAGACATAGGAGGTGGAATGGCCTTCCTTGTTCACGGATTCCAGCGGATAGTTCTCCTTGAGGTCGGGAGCACTGCCGCATGCGGCAAGCAGGGAAGCCAGTAGCCCCAGTACCATAACTAAGGATAACAAGCGTGCTAACTGTCTTTTCATGGGCACCCTCTCCTATGAAGCCCGGATTACCCTTACATCGCCCGGGATCACTTTCTCACCTTCATACAGCATAAACCGTCCGTTCTGCCATTCTATGCGTAGCAGACGGAAGTCATCGGACTGGTACTGCCACACATGCTGCTCTCCCCCATTCATGAATGGGGTCTGCCCCGCCACCGCTACATGACCTTCGTATTCTTCCTCCAGGAAGAACTCATGGTCATCCAATTCCAGCGTCGTTGGCACTTCTGCAGGATTATCCAGCCGTCCGTCAATCGGTTTATACAACCCATATTGTAGCTGCTCCCGCTCCTCAATATGCAGATAGGCGATTTCACTGCCATCGCGCAGTGTCAGCACAACTGCATTCCGCCCTCGGTTATGGGTCCTCCCAGTGACCTGATACGTAACCAGCGAGACTTCGCAGATATCCCCGGGTGCAAGACTAAGCATGCTCTTGGGTACTGCCGGAGGCTCCGGCTTGGAGAATAAATTGCCTATGCGTTTCCAGATACTCAACCTCCATCATTCCTTCCTACAAAAAAGCTGAAATAATTAAAGCCCCGACGATATGCAGCGAACCCGAAAGCAAACCATAGCCAATCTTCCCCTGCTGCGTCCCATGATCCAGATCCAGCTTGCCCCAAACGGCAAACAACAGGCGCACAGTCCGCTCAAGCAGCAACAACAGCGCAAAGGAAACCACCGATACAAGCAGCGCTTCTCCGAGCCGGTTTGAGGTAGAAATGGAGGTCGATAATATGTATGCCTGGGTCAGCAACTTCAGTACGAGCCGTGTCGTGACAGCCATATTGCCCGCTTTCAGTTCCTCAATATCGTTATAACGGGTAAAAAGTGAATCCACGTACATCAGCACGAACAGCAAAATAACACTACATACCGTCCATACCACCATGGATACCAGTATATGGAGATCCATTGACTTCAGCCCCCGCTTCATCAATTTTTATACCCTGTACTTGCATAGATAAAAGCGAAGGAGAAACGATCGCGCTGTCTCCCCTTCGCCTATTGATATTAAGCCGTTACTCCGGCTTTACCGTTCTTACTTCTTGTCGTATTGCTTAAGTAGTGCAGCCAGTTCGTCTTCCACAGCCTGGTCCTTGTGAAGCTTCTCGAATTCGTCATCCAGCGATTTGCTGCCGGAGCTCATTTCGTTGCTGGCTTCCGCCTGTGCTTCCGCTTGAAGCATCTTCTCTTCCATCCGTTTGAGGCCTGCGGAGGCCGAGTCGGTATTGAATCCGCTCATCGCTTTGTTGATTTCAGTTTGTGCTTTAGCAGCGTTATAACGCGCTACCAGCGTCTCACGCTTGTTCTTCATTTGGACAAGCTGCTTGCGCATCTCTTCCAGCTTGCCGCGCAGGTTGTCTGCGGAGGCTTTATTCTGATCAAAGCTAGCTTTGTACTCCACCAGTTTGGCTTCTGCTGCTTTCTTCTCTTCAAGTGCACGGCGGGCAAGATCAACGTTCCCGGCTTGAGCAGCGGCGTGAGCCTGTTGGTTACGCTTGTCGACGAGTGCTTCTTGCTCTTCGTAAAGCTGTTTGAATTTCTTCTCAATGGCGATTTGAGCAGCTACTGCTTTCTCAGCATCCTCCAAATCTTCGGTCATGTCGCGGATGTATTGATCCGTCATCTTGATCGGGTCTTCAGCCTTATCGATAATCGCATTAATATTGGACATTGTGAGATCGCGCAATCTTTTAAAAATAGACATTATTCATTCCTCCAAAAGAAAGTTTAAAAAACTGTTTGTTATCTCTTACGCAAAGATGCCGCCGCCGTTTCAACTTTGTTGCAATAAATATTGTTCAACTTTGGCATTAACAATTTCCACAACCTGCTGAATACCTTCCTTGGTCAGATCATCATAATGAATGCCCATGACTACCGTCACTGATCTTTGCAGTGCGGTTGCTATCCTATGAGCAATTCCCTCACTCAAAGTGTGTTCTTTGTGATGAGGAACAGCCGAGGTCAGCACTTCAACTTGATCTCCGATCAGAAAAGCTGTACTGGCTGCACCGATATGACTTACACCACCGGTAATTAGCAGCAGCAGATCACGGCCAACCTCCAGCGCGGTCAGTTCAATATCGCCCGGATGAATGTTCTCGTCAGCCAATTTCATAGCCTCCTCTTATAATAACCGAATCATCAAGAAATAACTTCCTTCCCACCTGCTACAGCGGCAAGGTGAAACCTTTGTTACGTACTTTACTATATCATGGAATCGTCTGTCTCTGGTAGAACACAAGCAGCCTTACTAATAAATCATGCTTCGTTAAGAAGGATTGTTACCAGTCCGTCAATATTTTTTCAACGATTTCAAAATTTTCCTGAAGGCTTACACTTCCGTCCACTTCAATAACATGCCGATGCAGTTCTGCAGCTTCTCTGTATACATATCGTGCGAATGAAGCATCCCTATCCATCCAGTTGTCAAAAGCCATTACGGGATTGTCCGTCTGTCTCAAAACGTCGTGAATCCACGGCCGTTGGCTATAGTGCTCTCTTTGAAAAGACTCAGAAGGCACAATCCATAACGCTCGATGATGACTATGACTCCTCAAGTAGGGATCGACAAGGCACGGTAATAGCTGGTTACCTTCCACAATAATAGGCCGATCTGCACGCTTTGCAGCAAGGTCTTCGATTACAAAAAGGAAGTCCTCCATAAAGAACTGGATGTAATGTCTGAGCTTTTCCTGAGGATCAGTGTGACAGAAGGCTTCATTGAAATCCATCACCGCGCTCTTATGCATGGCCGGATGATGTTGTGGGGATATCAGTTTCAGATGGACTTCGGAATGGAAATCGCAGGCATAAAGATCCAGCCCATATTTCTCCGCATACTTTGCAGCGATCGTGCTTTTCCCGGAGCAGGCGGAGCCGCCGATCCAATAAATAGTCTGGTTCAGATTCATGTTCATATCCCCACCGCTTTCTTTATCCGGCTCAAACAGGACTGAATTTGGAGAACAGCCCCCGCAGAAAACGGGGGCTGCACCTATATTTTATATAATTCCGCGAATTTCGTCCAAAGAACTGATCTTTTCTTCTTCCATAAACTTCCGCAATTCGTCTACCAATGTGCTGCCGGCCCGCAGGTTCATGAAATTGTAAGTACCCACCTGAACCACCGTTGCACCAGCCATAATAAATTCAATTATATCGGTGGCTGAGGTGATTCCGCCCATGCCCATGACCGGAATGTTCACGCTCTTGGCCACTTGATGCACCATCCGCAGGGCGATAGGCTTAATAGCCGGACCGGATAATCCGGCGTACAGGTTGTTAAACACACTGCTACGCTTACGGACATCAATTTTCATCCCGGAAATCGTATTGATGAGCGAGATTGCGTCCGCTCCTTCCGCCTCGCACATTTGTGCCATCACGGCGATATCTTCCGCCTGGGGCGACAGCTTCACCGCGAGCGGAAGCTGTGTGGCCCGCCGCACGGCTCTGACCACTTCTTGCGCGGCCGGTGTTTTGATGCCAAAAGCGATCCCGCCCTCCTTAACGTTCGGACAAGAGATGTTCAGCTCGATCATGTCTACAGCCGTTGTTCCTGCGCGCTGACGGGCATCTGCGTCCTGCTGGATCAGTTCCGCACCGCGCACATAATCCTCAAGCGTCCCCCCACCCAGATTGACGATACGGACCGTATCAAGGTTCTCCCAATAAGGACATTCCTTGGCGAGGAATGCTTCAACTCCGGGATTCTCCAGTCCAACACTGTTGAGCATACCGGAAGCTGTCTCGTATACGCGAATCCCAGGGTTACCCGCCTTGGGATTCAGTGTCAGGCCTTTGCCGGAGATTCCTCCGAGTGCGGATACATCATATAGCTTGCCATATTCATGTCCAAAGCCAAAGGTGCCGGAGGCCATAACAAGCGGATTCTTGAAATGTACATTGCCAATCTTAGCGCTCAGATTAATCATGGAAAATCACCTCTTCCGCCAGAAAAACAGGCCCATCGGCGCAGGGTTTGCGCTGTCCGTCACGACAGGACACGCTGCAGACCAGGCAGGCGCCAATGCCACAGGCCATCCGGTTCTCCAGCGACAGATACACCCGGGTACTGCTTCCAGCTTCGACAGCAGCCTGGCCTTTCTGCTGAGCTGCTTTGAGCATGGGATGTGGTCCACATACGAAGATATGGTCATACGCAGTAAAATCAACACTGTCGAGAATCCGTCCGCCCACATCCACCGTCAAGGATGCGGCACGGGAAGAAAAGGCATCCGTGCGGAAGGCTTCCCTGCTGAAGCCCAAGTAAACGTCACTGTCTGGCAGCTTCTCAGCGCAATAAAAAAGCGGGGCAATGCCAATCCCCCCGCCTACGAGTGCTACTTTCCCGGACACATGCGGAAATCCGTTGCCAAACGGCCCTTCCAGATTTACCGTGTCACCTGGATTCAATCCAGCCATAATTTCTGTACCTTCGCCAACCACATGATACAGAAATTCAACCCCATTATCGTTCACCTGATGTATGCTAAGCGGTCTGGACAGCAGCGGATAGGCTCCCCATGCCCGCAGCATGTAGAATTGACCCATTTGTCCGCCGTGATTACCCTCCACCCTAAGATGGAATACTCCATCTGCCAGCCGTTCGTTACTTATAACTGTCGCCACGTTATCAAGCTCCTTCAAATTTAATCTTATTAAAGATTGCCTTAGAAGGAGCTTGAAATCTGTGACAATATTCACACTAGATAAGAAGAACTTATGATTCGAACGCTAGGCTCGGTCGTCACTACGGTGGAATGTTTGGACTTCCGGCCGCTGTTGTTCCCAGATTTCTTATTTATAACCGCTTCTAGCGGTTGAAATCTGGGAACAGCATGTGCTTCCGATGCGAGCTTTCCTGCGGAAAGCTTTCAGGCGGTCGCTATCGCTCCTACAGTTCCAAACTTCCCCCTTCGTTCCTTCTCGCTTACTGTTACTTTCTATTGTTCTTCTTATATAATAATCTATTTTCTGTTCCAGAGCCCGCGCTCATAAGCTTTAGGCACCTGATTTACGCCTTCCAGCGCTTCCTGTGCATGCAGCGCCCAATAAGGATCACTCAGCATGCCACGACCAACCGCGGCCAGATCCGCCCGTTCTTCTGTTACCACAGCCTGTGCATCCGCATAGGATTCCAAGCGTCCTACCGCAATAACAGGTACTTGCAGTCCGGTCCGTATGTACTCGGCCAGATCGACCTGATATGCTGAACCCGCATTTGGCCCGCCGTTCGAGCCGATTGGACCTTCCCCGCCAGTCGAGATATGAAACAGATCTACCCCGGCATCGCGATAGCGGGTGCAGAATTCTAGCGCATACTCACGGTCATATCCCCCGTCTACATATTCCTTGGCGGAAACCCTCATGATGATAGGCATGTCCGCAGGGAGCACTTCTTTAACTGCTCTGACTACCTGCTCACCAAACAAGCTAAGATCCTTGCCATATTCATCTTCTCTGACATTCGTCAGCGGGGAATGGAACTGATGGATCAGGTATCCGTGCGCACCATGAATCTCCACGCTGTCAAATCCCGCTTCCACCGCTCTACGCGCAGCTTCGCGATAAGCTGTCACCAGTTCGGCAATCTCTTCGCGCGTTAAAGCCTTGGGAGTCTTGGAACGACTGTCAAAAGGTATCGCAGACGGTGCAACCGGCGGTTCTGCATCCAATGCCTTGCGTCCGGCATGCCCAAGTTGAATCGCAATTTTGGCGCCCTGAGCATGCACAGCATCTGTGAGCTTGCGATAAGCTTCAACCTGCTCGTCATTCCAAATACCGGTGTCTTTGTTCGTGATTCGGCCATCCGGGTGAACGCCCGTCATTTCTACAATAATAAAGCCTGTACCGCCCACGGCACGGCTGACATAATGCACAAAATGCCAGTCATTAGGGATACCATCCTGCTTGTCCACGGAATATTGGCACATTGGAGGCATCACAATCCGATTTTTCAGTGATAGTCCTTTCAATTCATAAGGGGTGAATAAATTCGGCATACTTGTCTCCATCCTTCCATGATCCCTATCTATTCGGGCATTTCCATGTCCCGTTCCATAAGTATACACGCATTGCCTGCTGGAAGAAATATAGGACACGGAGACACTGGGAACAGCATAAATTCCGGCATTTTAGGGGATAACAAAGGAAGATAATGGCCGTGATCATGACGAAAAAGGAGGTGCTTTCGGATGAATTACTTGTCCAAGGGCTGGAGACTGACCCTCATGACAGCGGCGACCTGTGCCCTGCTACTTTCTCCCCCTGCACCATTAAAAGCTTCAGCGATTGCTAATCAAACCCCAGTGCAGTGGTTTAGCTCCAATGATCCCGAGGCCTCTTCTTCCATTGGAAATCCCGTCGGCCCAGCAGCTGAAACAACCTCTTCCAAAGAAGCGGCCCGGCCGCGAAAGGATTCCAAAGGGCTTACACTGAGCCAGCTGCTGCACAAGTATCCTGAGACGATCAAGACCAGCGGCCCGCGGCGGAAGATCATCGCCCTTACCTTCGATGATGTACCCGATCCGCGCTTTACGCCGCAATTGCTAGATGTCCTCCGCAAATACAAAGTGAAGGCCACCTTTTTTGTTGTAGGAAGCCGGGCAGAGAAACATCCAGGACTCGTTGCCCGCATGATCAGGGAAGGACATGTCATCGGCAACCACTCTTATAATCATCCGCAGTTCGTGAAGCTACGACTGAATGATTTTCGGTCACAGATCGTCCGTACGGAAAATATTTTGCAGGCTATCGCAGGCTATAAGCCTCGGCTCATTCGCCCCCCTTATGGAGATATCAATGAGCAGCAGCTTAAATGGGCGAAATCTCACGGCTATAAGCTGGTTAACTGGAATGTGGATTCGCTGGACTGGAAAGGACTCTCCAAGCAGCAGGTCAAGAACAACATTCTTTCTCATGCCGGCAAGGGAGCGATCGTGCTTCAACATGGCGGAGGGGGACATGGGAGCAACTTGAGGGGAAGCATACAGGCTCTACCTGAGGTGATTACGAGCTTGCGACAACGGGGCTACACTTTTGTAACGGTTCCCCAGCTGTTGCAAATCTCGAAAAGCAAATAACAAAAATGGAGGACGCCGCGCTTAGCGGTCATCCTCCGTTTGTGTTTCATGCTATGTTTTAAATCAACTATTGAATCACGTATAATTGTACATACTGATATCCAAAATCAGCTACAAAGCTTGGGCTTCCCGGGATAAAAATATCAATCCGATTGCCCTTGATGGCACTCCCCATATCAGTAGCCGTAGCAACAAAAGCGGACTTTGGTAATCCAGGGTGGGAATAACCCGTCACCAAAACTTTGGTCCCGATTGGAATGACGGAAGGATCGACAGCAATCGTTCCAAGCTTCAGCGGATTGCCAAGGTAGTCGACCGCGCCCCATTTCCCGTTCTCGCTGCTCGCTGACGAGTAAGCCGAAGCTTTAACTTGCAGTGTCCGGTCATAGTTGAATACTTTGCCCCATGCTGAAACCGTATTGGTCTCTGGTTGCACGTTAAGATTAGGAGTAATAATTTCAGCTTTGGCAGATTCGCTTTGAGCTACCAGCTTAGGCGTCTGGCCAGGAATGTTCAGTTTCAAGCCTTCATAAATGTTGGTTGCAGACACCTGCGGATTAGCTTTCATTAGGGCGTCTACACTAACTCCGTATTGTTTGGACAACGTATAGAAAGTGTTCCCTTCCTTGGCGGTGTGGATGCCGTCAGCATGGACAGGAACGGCTTGCAGCGCAGCGCTGATTCCTACAAGAGCAGCAAAGGTTTTAATCATTTTGAAATTGATCTTCATTTCTTCCTCCTTGGTTTACAATGCACGGCGGCCGGTAACGGCGCACTGCGCAAGTCTTTACCCTGAGCTATGTATGAATTACTAAGGGCATCAAGATGCAGCTCTTTGTAAACTAACAGAATCGAATATATCACAATTTTGTAACCAGCGCCAAAGCAATTGTTACCATTTTGAAAGAACTGTTCTTTTTAACGAAAAAATGAGAGTTTATTTGGAAAACAATGTAGTTTACATATTCTTTATTATGTTAACTTTAATTCCACTATCCGACCTGCATCGGCAAACTTTCAGCAAATTAACCCAAAGATTTTACACAGATTTAACAAATCTATCTTCTTCAAAGGGTAAAATGGTAAAATATACGATAAAGCCAAAATTGCGGCTGCACCGCTACAAAAGCGGTAACGAAAGAAAAAAGAATGACGTGGAGGGGCCATGAGTAAAATGATCGAAGAAGAGAAAAAGAATATCTTTAGCAGCAGTCCTGCCACTGCCTATCTCAACCGGGACCTCAGTTGGGTCGAATTTAACCGCCGGGTGCTGCAAGAGGCCCAAGATGTGGACAACCCCTTGATGGAACGGGCCAAATTTCTGGCTATTGTATCCAGCAATCTGGATGAATTTATCAGCGTGCGTGTAGCGGGCATCCAGGATCAGATCCGTGCAGGATATACGAAAAAAGACTTCACCGGTTATACTCCATCCGGCTTGTACAAACGTCTCTTCAAACGGGTCTCCAAAATCATTGCTGACCAGTACCGTACATTCCGTGACATTTCCAGAAATCTGCACAAGGAAGGCATTGTATTCGTAGATTACAGTGATCTGACACATGCCCAGGAACAATCCATAGAGCAGTATTATCGCGATATCATATATCCTGTACTTACGCCGATGGCAGTGGATCAGAGCCGTCCATTTCCGCTGGTACATAGCCAATTCATCTATCTGGCGGTGGTTCTCTCCCGTAAAAATGCTCTGGAGGAAGAGCCGTATTTTGCAATCCTGCAAATTCCGTCCAATCTGCCAAGATGTATCCCTCTGCCCCATCGCTCTAATAGCAAGAAGCGGCAGTTCGTATTCATAGAGGATGTCATCAGACATCATATCCAGACCCTGTTCAGCGGTTATGAGCCGGTCTCGGTCAGCGAGTTCCGTCTAACGCGCAATTCGGACCTTACGATTGACGAGGAAGGCGCTGAGGACCTGCTGGAGGAAATTGAAAAGGAGCTGCGCAAACGCAGACGCGGCGTACCCGCCCGTCTGGAAGTGCAAAAAGGCATTCACCCCTATGCGCTAGAGCAGCTACAGGCTGAATTCGAAATCGAGGATTTCGTGTTCGAGATTGACGGTCCACTGGATCTCGGATTCTTGCGCCAGTTTGCAGGCAGCCTTAAGGGCTTCAGTTATCTGAACTACCCTCCGGTCGAGCCACTATATCCGGTGGAGTTTGAAGAGAACGAGGACTTCTTCGAAGTGCTGCAAGAGCGCGATGTACTGGTATATCATCCGTATGAATCTTTTGATGCGATGACAGATTTTATTATTCAGGCCTCTGAAGACGAGCAGGTCATGGCCATCAAAATGACACTGTACCGGGTCAGCGGCAATTCCCCACTCATAGCTGCTCTGGCGCATGCCGCCGAGTCGGGCAAGCAGGTCACTGTCGTCGTTGAGCTGAAGGCCCGCTTTGACGAGGAGCGCAACATTGCCTGGGCGCGCAAGCTAGAGCAATCAGGGTGCCATGTCGTCTACGGCCTGGTTGGGCTCAAGACCCATGCCAAGATCACGCTGATCGTGCGCCAAGAAGGCACAGAGCTGAGCCGGTATGTGCATGTCGGCACCGGGAACTATAATGACAGCACCGCCAAGGCTTACACGGACCTGAGTTTGTTCACTGCGAATGCCGACATTGGTCTGGATGCTTCCGAGCTGTTTAATCAAATGACCGGCTACTCTGCCAATCATGACTGGAATTCGTTCATCGTCGCGCCAACCAACATGAGCCTGTCCTTGCAGAAGCTGATGCAGCGTGAGGCTGAGCATGCGGCAGCTGGACGTCCGGCCCGCATTATCGCCAAGATGAACTCCCTGTCCAACCAGCAGGTTATCGACGATCTCTACATTGCAGCCCAGGCCGGCGTATCCATTGATCTCATTGTACGCGGGGTCTGCTGCTTACGGCCGGGGATTGAAGGATTAAGCGAACGGATTACAGTGCGCAGCATCGTGGACCGCTTCCTGGAGCATTCACGCATTTATTATTTTGAGAACGGCGGCAAGCCAGAGGTCTATCTTTCCAGTGCAGACTGGATGACACGAAATCTAACCCGGCGAATCGAACTGATGTGCCCCGTGCATGACAGCAACATTCGGGCGCAGATTATCAAGATTCTCGAGCTGACACTTAGTGATAACACCAAATCAAGTTTCCTCCAGCCTAATGGATATTATGAACGTGCAGACGACAAAAAGGCCCCTTTCCGGAGCCAGTTTGCTGCTATGGATGTTACACGTTGGAAGGGAAGTCGAGCTTTACCTTCAAACCCCAAACGTTCCTGAATGCTTTCAGAGCGTTCTCAATATCTTCTAGACCGATCAGAATGTCTGAGTTGCCCTGAAGGCTCATATGGAGGGTATTGCCTTGCATATGGCCTTCCAGGCCCCTGACAACACCAATCTCGGTGCTGTCCAGTGCAATACTCAGCTGAACAAGCGTTCCAAGCTTGTGAATCCACTCTTCGTCGGAAGCCAGTAAAATGT
This sequence comes from Paenibacillus sp. GCM10012306, assembly GCF_042649265.1. Lineage (NCBI taxonomy): Bacteria > Bacillati > Bacillota > Bacilli > Caryophanales > Paenibacillaceae > Paenibacillus > Paenibacillus sp. GCM10012306. The sequence continues at coordinate 94,955 of NZ_JBHRYW010000013.1, forward strand.
CCTTGTGTTCAGTGGACAATTTCTGCTTCCGGCTTTTTGTGCTATACGAAGATATCAGGGCGCAGAGGATGAGCTGCCGATGCGTGAGACCGCGGATGGGCGAGTTCATTAGCCAATATCTTGTATGCCGCTTGGACTGATAATAGTTAATATTCGATCCCGTTCGGTGCAGCATAATGGAGACGTAGACCAGCATCTCGATTTCCCGGGTATCGCCTTCGATCTTCAGAATGGACAACAGGTTGCTAGCCAGTTTGTATATATGATCCAGATGAGCCTTGGAGGTGCGAATATCAAAGCGGATGATCGTATCGAGACTAAATTCCAAAGCACTGTCTCGCACCGGCTGCTCCGGCTTCAGCAGATCATGCAGCATGCCTTCCCGCAAGCCTTCTCCGCTGATAACAGCCTGCACAGCACCGACATACTTATATACGGTGTGGAAAATAATCAAGCCGGAGACAATGATATCGGCGCGGCTTTTGGACAAGCCATCCAGATCTTTACGTTTCTCAAGCGGCAATGCCGGTAGCGTAGCCACAAATTGCTCAATCGTCTCGGATGAGATCGTATATCCGTGCGAATTCGGCAGCGAGTAATCATTTTTCTTCTGATCCAGCTTGCCCAGTGACCGTAGTGTACCGCCCAGTCCGAACAGAGGTAGTCCTTCCCCTTCAGTCAGCCAGTCATGCTCCACAAGACGCCCCAGCACGTAAGCCTGAAGCTTATGAACCTGCTCCGCAGTCCAGTTGCCGCCGTGGCCGAACATAATATTCGTATTCACAGCTCCGAACGGGAAAGAAATGCTGTGCTGATACCGCCGGCCTCTAAACAGCGTGATCTCTGTACTGCCGCCCCCGATATCGATCACAAACCCATCGTCAACATTAAACGCATTAATCACCCCAAGGAATCCAAAATAGGCCTCCTGGTGACCACTGATAATTTCAATCGGAATGTCTGAAGCTTCTGATAGGAAGGATATAATTTCCGCTGAATTGGCAGCATTACGAATGGCAGCTGTCGCACCTGCCCGGATCCTCTCCACACCAAATCCGTCGCAGATCTCCTTGAACTGGCGCAGTACCGGCACAACGGTCTCCATATCCTTCCGATCCAACCGTCCGTCTCTTGTGATCTTCTCACTCAGACGGGCAGAGTATTTGCATTCCTTTATGATCTTATAGCCTCCCGCCGGCGTCGTGTCATAGATTACCAGACGAATGGAGTTGGAGCCAATATCAATAATGCCGATCCGGCAGAGGTCATCTTTCATATGTATGTACTCCTTTTCAGGTTCATTAACCACTTATTATACATGGTTTGGGCGCATAAATGAACTTTAAAACAAAACGGCCGCCGGTAATTCACCGGGGCCGTTTTATATGTCATGCATTACAGCACTTTGCTCAGGAAATCCTGAGTCCGCGCATGCTTGGGATTACCGAAAACTTCCGCAGGGGTGCCCTGCTCAACAATGTAGCCCCCATCCATAAACAGAATGCGGTCTCCGACTTCACGGGCAAAGCCCATCTCATGCGTCACGATCACCATGGTCATGCCATCTTCAGCCAACTTCTTCATGACCTCAAGCACCTCTCCGACCATTTCGGGGTCAAGCGCTGAGGTTGGCTCATCAAACAGCATCACATGCGGTTGCATGGCCAAGGCACGAGCAATCGCGATCCGCTGCTTCTGTCCTCCGGACAACTGATTCGGATAGGCATCCTTTTTATCCTCCAAGCCTACGGTACGAAGGAGATTCAACGCAATTTTCTCAGCTTCCTGCTGCGACTGCTTCTTCACCTTGATCGGTGCCAGAGTAATGTTCTGAAGCACAGTCATATGCGGGAACAGATTAAATTGCTGGAACACCATACCCATCTTCTCACGAGTAAGGTTGATATCATGATTGCGAGAGGTAATGGACTCACCCTCGAAGGTGATTTGACCGCCGGTTGGCTGCTCAAGCAGGTTCAGACAGCGCAAAAAGGTACTTTTGCCAGAACCGCTGGGGCCGATCACCACGACAACCTCCCCTTTATGAATATCCAGATCAATGCCTTTCAGGATTTCCAATTTTCCGTAATGCTTCTCCAGATTCTTAACGGCGATCATCGGTGTTCAGCCTCCTTTCGAGTCTGCCAAGCAGTTTGGACATAGTAAAGGTCAACACAAAGTACATTACAGCAACAACAATTAACGGTGTAAACCCGTCATAGGTAATCGTAGTTACCGCACGGGATTGGAACATAAGATCTGCCACACCGATAAAAGAAACGATCGAGGATTCCTTGATAATCGTAATAAATTCGTTGCCGATGGCTGGCAGTACGCTTTTCAAAGCCTGTGGCAGCACGATATGGCGCATCGTCATTGCCTGTCTCATACCGAGTGAACGAGCAGCCTCCACTTGCCCCCGATCTACCCCTTGAATCCCCGCCCGGAAAATCTCGGCCAGATATGCGGAGCTGTTAATGGAAAGTGTAATCGCACCCGATTGTACTGCGCTAAACTCGATACCAAAGCTGGCCAGACCATAGTGAATCAGGAAGAGCTGCACCAGCATCGGTGTACCCCGTAGGAACTCTACCCATGCCGTGGCAATAAATCTAAGTACAACCAATTTGGACATGCGAAGCAGCGCAATGGCAATCCCCAGTACAAAACCGAAGAATACGCCGAGCACAGCCAGCAGCAGGGTGTACTGTAGACCAGACAGGAAAAAGTTCCGGTAATCATAAGCTAGATTAAAAATGTTCATTATACCTGCACAACCTCCAATCTCCAAAAAAATAGAAAACAGCGGAACAAGCACCGCTATTTTCTGTAAGTACAGCTGTTCATTCCAAGTTGATAACAGATTAATTACTTCTCAGCCAGTTCGCTTGCTTCTGTTACGTATTGATCAATCTTACCTTCGGAATTCAGTCGGCTCAGTGTCTTGTTGACTTGATCCAGAAGCTCCGTGTTGCCTTTCTTGATCCCTACCACATAGCCGTCATCTTCAGCTTCTGGTTTGGCATCTGTGATCACGATTCCTTTGACGTTCTTGACAAAGGATTTCGCAACAGGACCTTCAATAATTGCAGCATCTACGCGGTTGGATTGCAGCTGCAACACGATCTCGGAGATTTTGCCAAGGGAAGTCAATTGTGCACCTTCAATACCTTTAGCAAGCTCTTCCTGGATCGACCCAGTCTGAACACCGATCTTCGTTCCTTTAAGCGAGTCCATCGTGGAGAACTTGTCCTTGTCCGCTTCGCGAACAACTACGGATTGCTCGGCTTTGTAGTAGATATCGGACAGATCCACAGCTTTCTTACGCTCTTCCGTTGGACTAAGACCGGAGATGACCATATCGATTCTTCCGCTCGACAATTCATTCAGCAAGGAATCGAAGGGCAAATCTTTGATGACAAGCTCTGCGCCCATGTCGGCGGCAATGTCTTGAGCAATGTTGATGTCAAAACCAACGATGCTGTCTTTCCCGTTAATTACCTTGTGGAATTCATAAGGAGGGAAATCCGCGCTGGTACCCAGTGTCAGTGTTTTTTTGGCAGCAGATCCAGTGTTGGCTTCGCCGCTGGCTGCGGAATCATTTCCATTCTTATTTTGACCGCAGGCCGTCAATAGTCCTACTGCAAGCAGCAAAGTTAGTGAGAGTGTACCCCATTTTTTCATTTCTATATCTCCCTTTTCTGTATTTAGCGCACGCTGTTTAATTAGACCGATTTATTATAAATCAGTTCGTATGAATATGCAAAGACATTTTTGCTACAAATGCATATTATTATGTGTAATTTTCAGCAAATTAAAATCATTTTGCACAGTATTGACATAAAAAGTATATACTTAACTTGAATCCAGGACGCCCATCAAGAAGTTGATTCATTTCACATTTTCAAAGGGTATTAACATGCAAACACACTGATGCCAAGCGCATAAGCCTTGCTCCGAACTTATTCATTTAGGAGGTGCTGTCATGCTTTTGGAAGCTTTGTACCATGTTCCCCGCGACAAGTGGGCCTACGCTTACGATACTGAAACAATACACTTGCGTGTCCGCACCAAACGGAATGATGTAGATTATGTAACAGCCCTGACCGGCGACAAATATGACTGGAAACACACTTATTATGAGGTCCGGATGGAAAAAGCCGCTTCCGACGACATGTTCGACTATTGGGAGGCGGCCGTCAGGCCCAAATACAAGCGGTTATGTTACACGATACGGATCAGTTCTGGCTCCGAAGTGATTTATTTGCTCGACAACGGCATCGTTCGCCACGAATATCCCACCCCTCCGAATCATTATTATGAATTCTCCTACATTCACAAGATCGATGTGTTCAAGGTACCCGAATGGGCCAAGGATGCGGTCTTCTATCAAATAATGACGGAGCGGTTCGCAAACGGCAATCCTTCGATCAGTCCTGAGGGTACGGAGGAATGGGGTGGCCGACCGAAGCTGGACAATTTTTTTGGCGGAGATCTACAAGGGGTGCTGGAGCATCTGGACGATCTTCAAGACCTTGGCATTAATGCTATCTATTTTACCCCGCTATTCCTCTCTCCCTCCAACCATAAATATGACATTGTGGATTATAAAAAAGTCGACCCCCATTTTGGAGATAATGCTACTCTGAAGCGTGTGGTACAAGAATGCCATTCACGCGGTATACGCGTCATGTTAGATGCGGTCTTCAATCATTGCAGCGATCAGTTCCCTCCCTTTCAGGATGTACTACAAAAAGGCGAATACTCACTGTACAGGCACTGGTTTCATATTAATTCTTTTCCAGCCGAGATTGTCGATGGGATTCCCACCTATGACACCTTCGGTTTTTTTGGCAATATGCCCAAATTCAACACGGCTAATCCCGAGGTCAGATCCTATCTGCTTGAGGTTGCCGAATACTGGATTAAGGAGATCCAAGTCGATGGCTGGCGGCTGGATGTTGCCAATGAGGTGGACCATCATTTCTGGCGGGACTTTCGTAAAGTCGTGAAGAACGCCAACCCCGAAGCCTATATTGTCGGAGAGGTGTGGAGCGATTCACTGACCTGGCTGCTCGGCGATCAATTTGATTCGGTCATGAACTATCCCTTCTCGGGAACGGTGCTGGAGTTCTTTGGCGGCGGCATGAATGGGGTGACGTTCGGCCATCGAATCGGTGGACTGCTGATGCGCTATCCACAGCAGACGAACGAGGTCGTCTTTAATCTTCTTGGTAGTCATGATACCCCTCGCCTGCTGACCTGTGTAGGTGAAGATAAACGCCGCCTGAAGCTCGCTGTAGTCTTCTTGTTCACATTCATGGGCACGCCCTGTATTTTTTATGGGGATGAGATTGGCCTTAGCGGTTACGAAGATCCGGACTGCCGAAAATGCATGGAGTGGGACCCCGCAAAGCAGGACCGGGAATTATATGATTTCTACCGGACGATGATTGCCCTCCGTAAGGAACATAAGGCGCTGCGCGAAGGGCGGTTCCGCCTGCTGCATGCAAGTAGGGACGATGCCTGTATCGTCTACGAACGGGCTGATAATAAGCTGCACTTCACGATCTGGATGAACAATATGCCGGAGCAGCGCACGTTGAGTCATCCCATGGAGACAGACGACTGGCAGGACGCCCTGACAGGAGAATCGGTCTTTCCGCAGAACGGGATCATGAATATTCGGCTGGAGCCATACGGCTACCGGATACTGTCTCGTAATTTAGATTGAAAAAACAGGCTGTCCTTTGTGCCATTATTTATGGCAGGGACAGCCCGCTTCTATTATTCCTCCGGCAGATCTGTTACAGCACCTTTCGCCGCTGAAGAGACCAGACGAGCATATTTGGCGAGTGCGCCTCTTGTGACTTTAAGCGCTGGCTTCTTCCATGCCGCCCTCCTGCGCTCCAATTCTTCCGGTGTAACCTCGAATGAGATCTCCTGAACCTCGCTGTCGATCGTTACCAGATCATTAGTCTGCAGCAGTGCGATTGGTCCACCAACTTGTGCTTCCGGGGCTACATGGCCCACGACAAAGCCGTGGGAACCACCGGAAAATCTACCGTCAGTGATCAACGCCACATCGCCGCCAAACCCTTTTCCAACAATCAAAGCGGTTACCGAGAGCATCTCCGGCATACCGGGTCCGCCTTTGGGACCACAATAACGGATAACGACAACATCGCCTTCGCGTATTTCATTGTTCAAAATGGCATCCGTAGCCTCAGATTCACTGTCATACACTTTTGCCGGGCCAGTGAAGCGAAGCTTCTTCATCCCGGACATCTTGGCGATCGCGCCTTCTGGTGCCAAGTTGCCCCGGAGCACGACCAGCGGTCCGTCAGGCTTGAGCGGCTGGTCGAAGGGGCGGATTATATCCTGATCTTCCGGAAGCGGCGCAGCCTCAGCCAAATTCTCTGCCAGCGTCTTGCCAGTGACAGTCAGACAATCCCCATGCAGCAATCCTCTATCCAGCAGCACTTTCATGACGCCGGACACGCCGCCGATATCATTCAAATCCTGCATCACATATTTGCCGCTCGGCTTAAGATTAGCAATATGCGGAACGTTGACGCGGATACGCTCAAAATCATCATAGGTCAAATCAACCTCTACCGAATGAGCAATCGCAATAAGATGCAGGAAAGCATTCGTGGAACCACCAAGGGCCATGACTAGTGTTATGGCGTTCTCAAAAGCTTTTTTCGTCATGATATCCCGCGGGTAGATCTCCTTCTCCAGCAGATGCAGCACCTGTTTGCCAGCCTTGGCACATTCCGTTGCTTTATCCGGGGAAATCGCAGGTGTCGAGGAAGATCCCGGCAGGCTCATGCCCAATGCTTCGGCAGCGGAAGCCATGGTATTAGCGGTGTACATGCCGCCACAGGCTCCTGGACCCGGACAGACGCTACATTCAATCTTGTGCAGCTCCTTATCGGTCATTCGGCCGTCATGATACTGTCCGACCGCTTCGAAGGCCGTGACGATGTCCACCTTCTTGCCATCAAGCGTACCCGGTTGTATCGTTCCACCGTATACGTAGACTGCGGGCAGATTCAGCCGACCAATCGCCATTAGACAGGCAGGCGTGTTCTTGTCACAGCCACCCACGGCGACGAGTGCATCCAGGCGTTCCGCGCCCATAACAATCTCGATGGAATCGGCTATGGCTTCCCGGCTAGGCAGAGAGAAAGACATGCCCTCATGCCCCATTGCAATTCCATCTGCAACCGTTATGGTGTTGAAGATCAGCGGTGCACCGCCGTTATCCTTCACTCCTTTTTTAGCCTGAACCGCCAGTTGGTCAATATGCATGTTACACGGGGTGACTTCGCTCCAGGTGCTGGCGATGCCGATCATCGGTTTCTTGAAATCCTCATCTGTAAAACCTACCGCCCGCAGCATCGCCCGGTTCGGCACACGATTGACACCTTCGCTGATGACTTTGCTGCGTATTCTCAGATCTTTGCTTTTTGTCATGTTCTCACCCTTTTTCGTTAAATTAATTCATCTCCTGCTTCCACAATGAGATTGTGAAACTGTTCATCCAGCTCCATGGCCTGATACGGCTGGCCGTTCTTAATAGCTTTTCCAAACTGCGTATTTAATTCCTTTAAATCTTCAATACACTTTCAGAATGTGAAAAGCCTCCCGAATTGGTGAAAAACCGCTCCTAGAGATCACTTGATCTTAAGAAACGGTTTATTGGAGTTTAAAATCTATGTTCTACCAGGAAAATTACTTGGAGGCTATCCTGTAATCCTCTTATAGATATCAATATACTGCTGTGCAGATACGTTCCAGCTGTAATCGCCAGCGAACGCGTTCTTTGTGACTCTTTTCCAATGCTCAGGTTGGTTATAGGTAGAGATCCCCCGGCGCAAGGTGTGCATCATATCATGCGCATTGTAATCCTTGAAAGTGAACCCGTTACCTTCCCCTGTCACTTCGTTATAGGAATGCACGGTATCATTCAGTCCACCCGTCTCCCGCACCACCGGAATGCTGCCATAGCGGAGGGCAATCAGCTGGCTTATGCCGCATGGTTCGAACTTGGAGGGCATCAGGAACAGATCGCTAGCAGCATATATTTTGCGGGAAAGACCCTCGCTGAACGTAATCTGTGAAGACAACTTGTCAGGATACCGCCAGGCCGCTTCGCGGAACCAGCGCTCATAGGCCTCATCCCCCGTCCCCAGTACGACAAATTGCAAATCATCAGTATAGAGTAGCTCATCCAGCACCCGTGTCACGAGATCCAGGCCTTTGGAATCCACGAGGCGCGTAACCATGGCAACCATCGGAACTTGCGGATTCACGGGTAGTCCTAACTCCTGCTGTAGCCCTACCTTATTCTCCGTCTTCTTAGCCAGATTGGAGCGGTAACGGGTAAAGAGATTAGGGTCCGACGCTGGGTTGTAGCTCTTGGTGTCAATTCCGTTCACAATACCGCTCAAATGGCCTGCTCGTTCATTCAATAACCCGTCCAGGCCATAACCATAATAAGGTGTGCGGATTTCTTCGGCATAGGTCGGACTCACGGTAGTAATATGGTCACTATATACAAGGCCGCCCTTCATATAGTTCACGTTGCCGTAGTACTCCACACCGAGGAAATAATTGTCGTCCAGGCCAAGCAGCTCTCCGAGCACCTCATACGGAAACACTCCCTGGTACAGCAGGTTGTGGATCGTGAACACCGTGCGGATCTCACTGTAAAAAGGGTTGTGGCGATAATGCCCCTGCAATAGCAGCGGAATCACCCCGGCATGCCAGTCATGGCAATGCAGCACATCTGGCTGAAAGTCGATGGCCGGCAGGCATTCCAGCACTGCCCGGTTAAAAAAGGCAAAACGCTCCCCATCGTCCATATATCCGTAAATGGCATCCCGTCCGAAATAGTACTCATTGTCGATAAAATACACCGTGATCCCGTCATGCACGAGTCTTTCAATGCCGCAATATTGGCTGCGCCAACCGACCGGAACGTTAACTACGGTAACGGGTTGTAGCTGTGAAGTGAATTTTTCAGGAATTCCGCGATACTTTGGCATAATGACTCTGACATCTACCCCTGCACCCTTCAGTGCTTTGGGCAGAGCACCAATAACATCGGCCAGACCGCCCGTTTTGATAAACGGATGCGCTTCGGCTGCGGCAAATAAAACCTTCATGTTTATTTCCCCCTTCGGCTTCTGTATTTGTTCACGGTCACTCGGACGTTTCGATCTTCTTAGTTGCACGAGGTGCCTTCTTCAGTACCACAAAGCTCAGCGGCGGAAGAACCAGTTCAATACTGTTGGTCTGATTGTGCCACTTCAGCTTGCTGCTCTTCAAGGGTGCATTAAGGATACCGGAGCCGCCATAAGACGGAGAATCCGAACTGAATACTTCCTCGTATACTCCCGCACGCGGTACTCCAATACGGTACATGCTGCGTTCCACCGGCTGAAAATTAATGATAATGAGGAGCGTGTCGACAGGACGTTTGCCCCGGCGAATGTAAGAAATGACACTCTGACCATTGTCATCGGCATCGATCCACTGGTATCCCTCTATGGTATGGTCCTGCTCCCATAATGCTTTTTCACTCCGATACAGCTTGTTCAGAGCTGCGGTGTAGGCCAACATCTGGCGATGACGCTCATAATCGAGCAACAACCAATCAAGCTGCTCCTGATCCTTCCATTCGATGAATTGTCCGAATTCACCACCCATAAATAACAGCTTTTTGCCAGGATGAGTAATTTGGTAACCGAGCAGCTGCCGAAGACCGGCAAATTTCTGCTCATAAGACCCAGGCATCTTGTCCAGCAGCGATTTCTTACCATGCACGACCTCATCATGTGATAGGGGCAAGGTGTAGTTCTCAGAATACGCATAACAGATCGGGAAGGTAAGCAAATTATGATGGTAGGGCCGTGCCCCGAAGTCATGTTCTATGTATCCAAGGGTGTCATTCATCCAACCCATGTTCCACTTGTAATTGAAGCCAAGTCCTCCCTCATGAGCAGGTGCAGTCACACCCGGCCAGGCACTGGATTCTTCGGCCATCATTAAGGCATGGGGGTAATGCTGGAAAATTGCTTTGTTCAGGCGCTGTAGAAAGGATATAGCTTCCAGATTCTCCAGCCCTCCATTAGCATTGGGGCGATATTGATGGTGCTGTTTCTCGAAATCAAGACGCAGCATGCTGGTTACCGCATCCACTCGCATCCCATCTATATGGTATAGGTCAAACCAGAACAGCGCATTGGAGATCAGGAACGAAGAAATTTCAGGCTTGCTGAAGTCAAAGGAAAGTGTTCCCCAGCCCGGCTTTTCGGCCAACAGCGGGTCGGTATACTCATATAGTGGAGAACCGTCAAAACGTCTCAGACCATGGGCATCCTTGGCGAAGTGGGCAGGCACCCAATCCAGAATCACACCGATGTCTGCTTGATGGAGATGGTCGATCAGGTACATTAGCTCATGTGGCTCGCCATATCGACTTGTGGCTGCAAAATAGCCTGTCCCCTGATAGCCCCAGGACAAGTCATACGGATGCTCTGCCAGCGGCATAAATTCCACATGGGTATAGCTCATTTCCACCAGATACGGTATCAATTGATCAACAAGTTCTTTGTAAGTGTAGAATTGCCCGTCTTCTTTCTGTCGCCATGTGCCTAGATGCATTTCATAAATATTGAGGGGTTTGTTGTACGGAGTCTTGTTCTTGCGCCGCCAGGATGCATCACCCCAGCGATAGCCCCCGAGATCAGTCACAACCGAAGCCGTTGCCGGACGAACTTCGGCCTTGAACGCATAAGGGTCGGCTTTGAGGAAGCTTGTACCATCAGCGGCAATAATTCTATATTTGTATAACATTCCCAGCTTCATCCCCGGGAAAAACCGACTCCAAAATCCCGAATCGGGTATCTTATATAACGTGTCCATGTCCTGCGTTCCGTCCCAGCCATTGTGATCGCCGGCCAGACCTACATATGTCGCATGAGGAGCCCACACGGTAAAGCGCACACCGGAAGTCCCTTCCCAAGCGGCAATGTGCGCACCCAGGATGTTATAGCTGTGATAGTGCGTGCCCTCATGAAACAAATAAATATCGATATCATCCGTTGACGGGAGGGTTTCTGTTCTTGGTGTCTCAGCCAATTCATCACCACCTTTATAAATAGGATGCACCTATAACATTACCCGAAAATTATCCATTTGAAAATGATTTGATTTGAAAAGAAATTTTTTATGGATAAAGAAAATAATTCATGTAATTTTTACAGTTTCACAGCAATATACTTCACCTATGTCGTTTCAAGACGGGATCGGCAGTGTATATTACAAGCATTGACAAAAATATGGGAGGGATAACAAATGAGTAAAAAAGAATGTATCGCCATGTTATTGGCCGGTGGGGAAGGACGGAGATTGGCACCCCTGACGTCCAGTATGGCTAAACCGGCTGTCCCTTTCGGCGGACAGTATAGAATCATTGATTTTCCCCTCAGCAATTGTGTCAATTCCAATATTGACACTGTAGGCGTACTTACGCAATATGAAGCAGAGTCACTGCACAGTCATATTGGGGAAGGTGAGCCTTGGGGGCTCCATACAAAGAATGGCAAAGGTGTGACTTTACTCCCTTCCGGCACTGAAGGCAGAGACCTTTATTCAGGAACAGCCGATGCTATTTATAAGAACATTGATTTTATTGACAATCAGAACCCGGAGAATGTGCTGATTCTCTCCGCTGATCATATTTACCACATGGATTATCAGAAAATGCTGGAATACCATTTAGGCAAAGAGGCCAAAGCCACCATCTCTGTGATGGAGGTGCCTTGGGAGGAAGCCAGCCGCTTTGGTGTAATGAACGTGAACGAAGCGCTGAAGATTTCTGAATTCGTCGAAAAACCCAAAGTGCCACAAAGCAATCTTGCTTCGATGGGCATTTACCTCTTCCGCTGGGACTATCTGAAAGAGCATTTGCTACGTGATGCGGCCAATACTGACTCCAGCCATGACTTCGGCAAGGATGTCATCCCAAGCATGCTTGATACCAATGATGACCTGTTCGCTTATCGCTTTCAAGGATACTGGAGAGATGTAGGTACTGTGGACAGTCTCTGGGAAGCGCATATGGACCTCTTGACAGCAGACAATGGTTGGAATCTTGAAAATGAAGTGTGGCCGATGTACAGTCGAGCCCGCCGCGCCAAGATCTCCGTTCACAAGCCACGTAGCCAAATGTCAGCGGCCGACTGCCTAGTGAACGACTACTGCACACAGGAAGGCAGTCTGCAACGCTCAGTCGTCTTCGGAGGCGTTGAGATCGGCAAAACATCGGTCATCAAGCAAAGTGTAGTCATGCCTGGTGCCCGCATTGGACGTGGAGTGCATATTGAGAACGCGATTATCGGCGAAGGTGCTGTCATCAAGGACGGGGCCATCATCAAAGGTAGTACAGATAACATCGTTGTCGTCGGACCACATGAGATCGTCGCTGCGAAGCCGGTGATTCGTACCCAGCCCTCACGCCTGCTCCAGGATGTCTATGAGAAGACCGGCCGTCTTCGGACCGCTGAAGGGCTTCCTTCCTAAGTCCGGCATACCAGATCAACACTTTTACCAGATCATTACTTTTGATCAGATCAACATTTTGTGTTCGTTGTCTGGTTCAAGGCTGTAGAATTGCATTAAACGGTAGCTCAAAATAGTATATTTTCCTATAACAACTATAAAACGCGCTTCCTCTTCATTAAAGAGCTGCGCGTTTTTTGATGTGCTTTGTGATCTAACCCTCCACTCTAATGAGCGTTTAGCCAACTTTTTATAACCAACCACTATTTCACAACATCCAAGTCAGCGACAATAGACAATTGCTCCCGTACGCCGAGCCCACGTTCGAGCCTAAGAAGTTGGATAACAGGAAAATATACCGTTAATGCTCTCCTTTCACCTTATCTGTCACAAATAACGGGAATTTCTCCAGTTAAAAACCTCCATTATCCGTAAATGGGTAGTCACGAGGTAACTTAACAGGATAATTTCCAGTTTTCTTCAGAAAAGAAGAGAATTCAATAAAAACAACAGGAGTTATTCCCGTTATTCCCATGCCCTATCGAGTGAAGTTGAATTATTCGACGGATTTGTCACCTGGCCAGCTGCTCTGTACCCCGACAATATTAAAAAAGCCGCCTTCAGCACGGACACTCCGCGCCAAAAGCAGCTTTGCATGCAAGATATACTAAATTTAACGTGAACGCTCCTGCCACTCCCGGTTAAGAAGGCTCATTTCCAGGCAATCTGCATACCGTCCAGCGATCAAGGCTGCTTCGCGCTGTGTCCCTTCATGGACAAAGCCTGCCGCTTCATAAGACTTGCGAGCCCCGGTATTAAAGTCAAATACACCTAGCGAAAGCCGATGCAGCCCAAGTCCTACAAAGCCAATCCGCAGGGTCTCCTCCAGCATACGCGTCCCAATTCCCCGACCCCTGAACTGCGGATCAACCACTAGTCGGCTAATCCGAGCATTGCTGTCCTCCCGATTAATCTGGCTCAGACTGACGTGTCCAACCACTGTTCCGGTAGCCCTGTGCACAGCACTATAAATCAGTAGCGACGATTGTGCCGGATGATTGGTATCCTTCATATATTTGTGCAGCTGTTCGTTGTCCAGAGGATACGTCAGTGAAGGTCCTGCCCATTGCTTCAGAAAATCCGGCGATTGACTCCAGCTCTGCAGCAGCGGGAAGTCAGCCTCCGAGAAATAGCGAAGCAGAATATCGTCCCGGTCTTCACTGTTCTCATGGTACTGATACAGATTCACAAGACGTCCGCCCCCCGCATCATTCGTGCCCTGATAACGGAAACCCAGGCTCTGATAATAACGATTCAGCTTGACATTGTGTGATACCGTATCCAGTCTAAGTCCCTTACGGTCCAGCTTCAGCGCTTGTTTGGCGGCGAACATAATCATTTGCTGTCCAAGACCGCTACCCCGATAACTCCCAGCCACGGTAAGACGGTGCAGGTAAGCAAAGCCATCATCATTTTTGTTCCCCCAATATTGGGGATCGCTGAATTGGAGCGTGAACAGCCCTACAGGAGCCTCCCCATCCAGTGCCAAATACACTTCTCTCGCGTCAAAATAACCCGCGATCTCCTCAGCCGTGAATTGATCCGGGGACCACTGGCGGATGCCGATATCGATCATCCATTGGGCGGCCGCCCTCAGCATCTGCAGAATATCCTCCGTCCTGTCCACACCCACGCGTTCGATGCGAATTGGATTTTGCGAGACCTTGTTCTCCCCATTCTCTCCTGTAGCTGGTATCGCCATGTCCAATTTCCCCTATCCTGATATTTATCTAATCTCGATCGAATTGTATTAGACTAATGCTTGCTCTGTAGCCAGCGGCAGAATAACGGTGACCTGCGTCCCTTTGCCCAGTTCACTATGCATTTCAATCCGGCCGTTATGCAGCTCGACAATCTGCTGGGTGATGGCAAGCCCGAGTCCAGTTCCACCATTGAGTGCATCCACCTGGAAAAAGCGGTCTCTAACCTTGGCCAAATGGGCTTCGCTGATCCCGATTCCGCTGTCGCGCACAATAATGGCGATTTCCTGATTAGACAGATGCTGCACAGTCAACACAATGCTGGAATCCTCATGGGAGAACTTCACGGCATTATCCACAAGATTCAGGAATACCTGCTTCAGTCGGTTACCGTCACCCTTTACAAATACAGCTTCGTCGCATTCTAGAACCAGATGGATTCTCTTCTTCTCTGCCTTCGCCCAGATATTCAGGATGGTCTCCTGCAGCAGCACCTTCATATCGACAATGCCAATAGACAGCTTCATTTCATTCTGCTGCAGCTTGGAGAAGTCAAGAATCTCCTCCACCAGCCCAATCAATCGATCGCTTTCCTTGGAGATGATGCTCATGCCAAGCTTCGTCTCCTCCGGATCATAGCCACCGGACACCAGCGTCTCACTCCAGCCCTTGATACTGGTGAGCGGTGTGCGTAGTTCATGAGAGATTGACGAGATAAAGTCATCCTTGATCTGATTGCTACGCACAATCTCCTGGGACATATAATTGAGCGTGGAGGCCAGTTCCGCAATTTCGTACCTGTAGTTACCCTTAATCCTGGTATTGAATTTGCCTTTCGCCATTTGAGCGGATACAGCTGTAATGTTATTAAGCGGCTTAACGATGGAGTTGGCAAGTCCGAAGCTGAATACCGCAACAATAGCCAGTACGGCTGCGCCGATCCCTACAGTGAGTAGGGTAAGGTTCAGCAGTCCGCTGTTAACCGACTCCACCGAAGTGAGGTATCTCAGGATGTAGGCATCACGACCATGAATTTGCAGCATTTTGGAAACTGCCATAACACTCTCGTTGGTTCCTGGCTGTCTGCCGACCCAGCGGCCAATACTCCCTCCTGCTGCTTCTGGGACATCGCTGGTGGTGATTGTCCGGTCTGGCTGAAAGCCTGTAGAACTGGTAACAATATCACCGTTAAGTGTCAGCACCTCAAGCTCTGTGTTATTCAACGGGAAGCTGTCCAGCAGATCCTTCAGGCGAATCGTAGTATCCGTGTCATTAACCCGATACTTCTGAAAGTAGATCTCCGCCATGCTGATTTGATTAGCAATCTTATTATAAATGCTATCATAGTAATAGGTCCGAATAGCCAACAGGAAAATCACTTCCACCAGGAGAAGCGCCAAGAAGACTACAAGAATGTAATGCAGTACGATCTGTCTGCGCATCCCCTTCTTAATCATTGTCCTTGGCCTCTCCATTTGTAGCCGTGGCCCCACACCGTTTGCAGATATTCAGGCTCAGACGGATTATTCTCGATCTTTTGACGCAGACGGCGGATGTTCACGTCCACGATTTTGGGATCTCCCATATATTCCTTGCCCCACACATGATCGAGCAGCAGATCACGGCTAAGTGGGGTGTTTTCTTTTTCCAGGAAGAATTGCACCAGCGAGAACTCGGTTGGAGTCAATTCAACGAGCTCCCCACTACGCTTGAATTGCTTGGAGATCAAATCCAACGTAAAATGCCCGGATTGGAACGAGACTTTGGCCGAGGGCTCTCGGTGAACGTTAACCCGGCGCAGCAGCGATTGAATGCGGGCAATCAGCTCCGTGGGACTGAACGGTTTGCTGACATGATCGTCAGCGCCTACGGACAATGCGTAGACCTTATCCTGCTCTTGAACTTTGGCTGTGAGGAAAATAATGCCTAGCCGCTCGTTGCTCTCCCGTACGCGTCGACACACTTCAAAACCATCAATGCCGGGAACCATTACATCCAGGAGCGCAATATCAATATCAGGAATCGTAGTCAGCTTGTGCAGCGCTTCGTTGCCGTCCGCCGCCTCCAATACCTCGAACCCATTACGTTTCAAATTGATGACAATAAAACTGCGGATGGACTCTTCGTCCTCCAGTATGAGCACTTTACTCATCTATTCCCTTCCTTTCGATCGGGGTGGTAATTTTGTTGCTACTTCCCCCGTTGGTCTTCTGATCCAGCTTGCCGCGGTAACCTATGAATGTATTTCCGTCGCGGGCCCAAAGCTCCCAGTTGCTGCTCTTCAATTGCTCCCATTCCTGAGGAGAGAAGAACGATACTTCGGCAACCGTCTCACCGGTATCCGCCAGAATAAACTTCAGGTATTTATCCAAGACAGACTTCGTATCCACCGTGACGTTTCCATGCCATTCCGGCGGAAAATTGATGTAGAAACGGTCGGCGGGATCACGATACTGCTGCATGGCAAATGTCAGGCCGTCCTTGCCGTCCCATTTATAATAGGAATTGAAATACGGTATCGTGTTGGGTTCAAAATACTCCCAGCCCTTAGGTTTCTCCAGCAAACCGATTTCAATAATACCATCGCCATCGATGTCCTCGCTAACAATTTTTCGGTCTTTCAGGGTCCGATCATCCCCAGGCACAACTACCCGAAGCTTGTTGTTCTCCATGACTACCACAGAGGTGTAGGCGGAATTGGACTCCACGGCTGCATCCAGTACGATACCTTCTTTGTTCTCCGCTACTTTACCTGCGACAATATTGTAATAATTATTAAAATACGGATCGATGTTATCCAGCTTATCTAGAATTTTGAAGCCTCCATCGGCGTATTGATAAGTCGTAATAGTTGCATATTCATTGCGCTTGAAAGAAACCACGGTAATGTCCTGGATACCGTCGCGATTCAAATCATCTATAATATATTTGGTATAAGGAACCTGCAGCACTTCTTCCAGCGTACCGTTAGAATAACTATAGACTACCATTCCCTTGTCTTCACCACGAGAATATCCGGCAATGATATCCAGCTTCCCGTCGTTCGTAACATCCTTCAGATCCAGGGATTCAAGCACTGTACCATCACCGTCAAAGACCAGCTTCTTGACCCAGGCATCTCCCTGCTTTTCCAGAAGCATGCCATGAATCTGCACAGCCTCTCCCGGTGTCTCGTAGAAAACGATCGTCTCCATGATCCCGTCCTTGTTCAAATCCTCTGTACGGATCGAACTGTCATCGTCATTCTTTGGCCGGATCAGCGAAGAACCCGAAGGTATCATCGATGTAATCGCAGTCATCAATGATGCCTTGTCCGCCGACAACCGCGGCGTTTTCATCTGAGCTACCGGGTCGTTGATGAACGTACACCCCGAGAGCAACGACACCGCCAGTGACGCAGCGGCCAACCGGCTTATGATTCTTCTATTCAATATCATCACTCTTTTCCTTGATTAAAGGCTGAGACGCTCCTGTGAGGTCAAACGGCGGCCGTTAACGTCATGCTTAATACGACCATCCTTCAATACCCACATTCGCGAGGCATAACGCTCCGCCAGCTCAATAGGCAGAACCGCGATGACCGTTAGGCCACTTTCCTTGCATAGCTTGCGAAGGTTCTCCATGACCCGCTCTGCGGACTTCGGATCAAGCCCTGTCACGGGCTCATCTGCCAAGATGACCTTGGCGCCATGCACCAGGGCACGGGCAATTGCCACACGCTGCCGCTCGCCACCACTTAATTGGCTTGCTTTAAGCTTCGCTTTGTCCAGCAGACCCAAGGCCTCCAATTCATCCATGGCTCCCATATAATCATCCGAGCGGACCATTCCTGTTACCATACGCCACATTGGGGTTTGGGCGGATTGGCCGATCAGCACGTTCTTCAGTGCAGTCCGATTGGGATTGAGCTCGGCATTCTGTTCAAGATAGGCCCATTCACGGCGGATTTTCCGTTTGCCGGAGAAACCGCTCTTCAATATATCTTTTCCATCTACGCGAAAATTTCCTCGATCCCATTTTTCCCGTAACGCCAAACATCGCAACAGTGTAGATTTACCGCTGCCGCTCCCCCCGAGCACCGCAACAAATTCCCCTTCTTCCAACTGAAAACCGATGTCTTGCAGTACCGGAAGCTTAGTCTCCCCGACTGCTTTGGCTAAATGTTCAACTGTGATCATAGTTCAGCTCTCCTGTCCTCATCTCTATACTATAGTGTATTGGAAAGTGAGATTAAATTCCATGCGAGCACCTGTTCCTATTTTACTTCAAATTTGTGATCGTGGCGAGAACAATAATCCCAGCAGCCCAAACAAGATATAGAGCAAGCCCATGAGCCCGAATACACCGCCGCCCGAGCCGACTTCCAGCAGCAGCCCGCCCAAAGCCGGACCAAGAATACTGCCAGCACTAAAGTGAAAAGATGCCACAACATTAGCCGCCGGTAGCAAGTTACGCGGCAGAATATCTGCTGCATAGGCTAAGCCAAGTGAGAAGAACGAGCCGACAAAACCGCCGGCACAGGCAAGCAGCACTAGTGACAGCATGAAATGGTCCCCGACCAGCGGCAGTAGAGCGAAGCCCAGACCGCCACCGATACCGGCAAGCATGAGAATTTTTTTGCGGCCGAATCGGTCGCTCCACATCCCGAGCGGAAGCTGAAGAACAAGCCCCCCGATACCGGCAAAAGGCAGCAGAGCAGCAATCTGGTCCGCACTGTAACCAATACGCAAGCCATAAATTGGAAAGTTGCTGTTCAGGCTGGCCTCCATATACCCGTATAACAGCGCAGGAATCAAGGCATACCAAGCGAGACTGTAACTTCGCCCAAAGCGGCGCGCCTGCCCCTCCCTGCTCTCAGAGGTTTCCGGACGGGATTCCGGGAGCTTGATCAATGTCAGTAGTAGAGTCATCAGGAACAGCACAGCTAATACCAGAAAAGGCGTGGCCTGCCCGAAACGCAACAGACTGATCCCCACAGGACCAAGACTGAAGCCAAGGCCGTAAGACATACCGTAAATAGAAAGATTACGGCCCCGGTTCTGTGCTGGGGTCATCAGTAGCACCCAGAGCTGGGCAGCATAATTGATGGCCGAGTCCCCGATGCCGACAAGGAGTCGAAGCACGAACCATGCTTTAATGCCCGGAAGTAGCGGGAACAGCAGCAGGCTCACCAGTACGAGCGTGAGGCCAGCGGCAATGAGCTTCTTAAAACCGACGGCCCCCAGCACTCGTTCGGCGATCAGCGTCATACCGAACGAGCCGATGTACAGCGCCGCCGCGTTCAGACCGTTCAGGGACGAAGAAACACCTTTTTGCTCCAAAAGAATGGATAACACCGGAAGCAGCAGCCCTTGGCTGAGTCCGGCGGCAATAATAACTGTGATGAGAATCAGGTAATTCACGTTGCTGTTACGTCGTATAGCGATAGAATGCGGGTCTGACACAGGTGAAATCCTCCTACAAAACAAATAAAAGCAAACAAAAACAAAAGTTATCCGAACTGCACTCAAAAGACAAACACCGAACATTATAGTGGACAAGCCTCTTCAAAACAAGAGATAATATATAGAAGTGACGGATTTCCTGGGGGTGCGAGCTTCATGAACTATGAATTGAAAATTGATGTCTCACCGGTCTATGAGCTGATTGACAGCTTTATGTTATATGTTACGCGAAAATGGATTTCCAATCTGGACATCGGTCCTGACTGGGTCAATGATGTGGAAAACCGCTTTCCGCCGCACCAGGCTGCGGAGATTATGCAAGCTGCTGAATGGCCATTCAACGATTACGATGTCTTGTATGCCTGGGCTTACAGCCTTGGGCCAGCCGATAAGGTGCTTAACTTTCTGGATGATCTGGAATCCACTCCGCTCGAGGATTGCTTCCGGCAGGTGGCTCCGCTTATCACGGGCTTAACCCTGGAAGAATGTCAGCGTATCAAGGACAGCTACATCCCACTGCTGCGGCTGTGGTACAGTCAATATTTCCGCCATGTGGAGCATAAAATCCTGCCGCTGCTCATCGAAGACGCCTCCGAGAAAAAAATGCTCCAGAGCAAAATGGACCCCATCGCCCTGATTGAATATGCTTCTGGCGGCGTCGTTATTGAGGAACTACCGAATTTGCAGACCATTGTTCTGCTCCCTACCGTGCACAATCGACCGATCAACACCTATTGCTTCTATAACACTATGGTCATTATTCAATATCCGGTCGACGTGCCCCTAGACAATGAGGACGAGCCGCCTACTGTGCTGCTTCGCATGACCCGAGCTTTAGCTAATCCCACAAGGCTCAGATTGCTGCGGCATGTAGCACATGAGCCAAAGACACTCTGGGAGATACAGTCCGACTTGAACCAGTCGCGGGAGATGCTTATGCATCATCTGATGATTCTGCGGGTAGCTGGTCTACTACGCATCCATCTGCGCGGCGAGCATAATGAACGCTTCAGCATCCGTCCGGACGGAGCCTCCGAGCTGCAGATGTTCCTGGAATCCTATATACGTTTATAATAGAATGGACGAAAGACCAAAGACTGAAATAGACAGATACAGAACAAGGAGTGAGTGGCGTGAAATATTTGACTCAACAAGTCATCTTCGATTTGGACGATACCCTCGTCCACTGCAACAAATACTTCGATCTCATTCTGGGACAATATTTTGAGCTGATGGCAGAATGGTTCCAGGATTATGGACTTCCTACCAGCGATGTGCGAAGCAAGCAAGCTGAAATTGATGTGGAAACGGTGAGTTCAAGCGGACTGGCCAGTGATAACTTCCCTAAATCTTTGATTGGGACCTATCGTTTCTTCTGTACCAAATTCGGACGCAAAGCCGATGCTTTTGAAGAACAGCAGCTGATGAAGCTGGGCATGAGTGTTTATGATCAAGAGATTGAAGCCTACCCCGGCATGGTCGAGACGCTGGATACCTTGAAACAGGAAGGTCATGATCTATACCTCTACACAGGTGGAGACGATACCATACAGCAACGCAAGATTGAACAGATGAAGCTGGACGTTTATTTTGATGACCGTATCTTTATCCGCAAGCATAAAAATGTCGAGGCATTAGAGAACATCCTGTCCAGTGGTGCCTTTGACCGCAAAGTGACCTGGATGATCGGGAACTCTCTGCGTACAGATGTACTGCCGGCCGTAACGGCCGGGATCAACAGTATTTATCTTAAACAACAGAACGAATGGCTCTACAACATGATTGAGCTTCAGCGCGAAATGCAACAGGCCGTCAAGACCATTTCTTCGATTTACGAGGTCCCTCCGGTCATCCGTTCCGCCGCGCAGAAGGTTCAAATCCACGTATAAAATATTTTCCATAAAAATGGGCTGTTCCAAAGCTATGTATAGGCTGCTTGGAATAGCCTTTTTTTAGTTTGCGCTCCCTCTATCCTGGAGATGAACACGACATAGTGTTAGAAATGCCATAGGCTGCCATTAGCGGATTTGATTATACTGTACCAGTGAATGATCAAGTGTGCAGGAGGAAGTCAGAAATGAATAAACAAGTAAATTTAAAACATACCAACAACAAATTGCTACCCATGCTCTTGACGGTGATCGGTGTTGTTCTGGTTGCAGCAATTACCTTCTTCTTCACCAGTAAGAGCGGCACTTCCGAGCTCGATAGCTTGCCTAATTACACTGAGGTTAAAGGCAAGATTGTGGTTGACGGTTTAAAATATGAGAAGCAGCCCCATCTGGGCAGCAGCACGGCCAAAGTCAAAGTGATAGAATTTGCGGATTTCAAATGCCCTGCTTGCAAAAAATGGACCGAGCAGTATCTTGACACTTTCATCAAGGACTATGTAGATACCGGTAAGGCGGAGTTTTTCTTCATGAACTTTGCTTTTATTGACCGAGACTCCTATCTGGCCGCGAGCGCAGGTGAGGCTATCTATAGTCAGAGCAACGAGAAGTTCTGGGAATACGTTCACAAGCTGTACGCCAATCAAGGCGATGAGAGCAAGATTTGGGCCACCGAGAAGTTCATCCTGAAGTTCGTCAAGGATAACATCGACGGCATTGATTACGCTCGGTTCGAGCAGGATGTCAAGAATCATACCTACATGTTCGATGTAAAAGAGGACTTCAAAATTGCCGGCGCCTACGGAGTTAACGGCACGCCCAAGTTCATGGTGAATGGGGTGCTACTGCCCGATTCTTCTTATGAGGGTCTTACTAAGGCGATTGATAATGCTTTGAAGGAATAGGAAGGTAATGGAGCTGTCCCACAAGAGTCATTCTGACGGTGGACGCTCCTTTTTCATATTCAATTGGAATTTTATAGAAATGAAGATTAAATGAGGTGGAGTATATGTATATACAGCTATTAATTAGAGTTAAAATCGGAGAACTTTCGGTATGAACCAGGAACTGCATCTACTGTTTAATAAGATCTTACGTTACTGATTACATGATCAACACCCCTTTTCTAAAATGTAAATGATATCTTCTTCGTTACGTCTGATTAACGAGGTAGCAATAGATTGGGCTCAACTGGCTTGCTGAGCCAGTGGTCATCGGTCTGGACATGATTTTTACGAACGAATTTGGCGACACTATATTTAAAATCCTCATACGCAAAAGCGTCAGCCAGCCGCACGACATACCCTTCCTGCTCTCCCCCGCAATTCGATTGCTTGGTATAACAAGCCTTTGCTGCTTCCTCGTTCCAAATCCCTCTATACAGTACCGGGACAGTTACCAGCCCTAGACGCTCCGCCCATACTTCAGTTTCCTCCCAAGCCAAACATTGGTTACTGTGATCCCACACAGAAAAGAGCATAAAATAGGAAGGCAGCGCCGAATAGTACAACGAATGCTTGGCATAGATATTTTCCCCGCATAATCGATAGTCCTCGGGAATCAGATACTTGATACCACCATGCAGCGTCTTAACAACATGCCGTGACGGATGATCCTTGCTATCTAGCGAACGGGCGTGAATGAAGTCACTATACATCGTGGTGTTCTCCCCATCCATTTTCTCCGTAATGACCACTTCTCGGCCCTTGAAATGCTCGGTGTTCCGCAGAATCTTGTCATCATCGGTGTACCCTCTCGACCAGGGCAGGTGCATCGTCTTCGGATATTTTACTTTCATGATTGTTCACCTCTTTACTTGCCAAAGCTATCAGCTTCAGCGAAAAAATACAACTCGGCCAGCAGCTCGCCGCCCAGCAGATGATAAATATTCGAAGCTCCTGCGTCGCCGCCGTGCAGAATCTCCATATGGAAGCTGACCAAATAGACGACATGTAGGACAAAATCGTCATCGTAACCCAGCGCTTTCAGCAGATGACAAGCAATGATCGCGGAGACATGTTCATGACCGAAGTAAGAGTAATACTCCCGGGTCTGCTTCCACACCTTACAGAGCGGTTTGCCTGTATCATGAAACAGCGCTGCCAGCTGCATTGCCAGCAAATGTTCTCCCTCATAGCATTCGTTGATATATTCCAGCACACTATAGGTATGCTCAGACAACGTCTTGGAATGGTAAGGGTTTCCCTGATCAAATCCCACCATCAATGCAAAATAAGGGGATGCAGACAGATAGCGAAACAGCTCGTCATGTCCCGGGCCGGCTGCTAGCAGTTGTTCCAGTTCCTCACGCACGATCCCGGAATCAGCTTCAGCATGTACAATATGCAAGGCAGAGAAGCCTTCGCCTGGCACCGGAAACGCAAAGTTCTTGGCGTATTTAATAAGGATTCCCTCATTCAGACGACGCTTCCGCAGCTTGTTCCGCGCAAGGGCCAGTTCGTAAGGAGCATCGCAGACGTGGCATTCTACAGGGAACTCGCTGAATCGCTTCAGGAACTTCAGTCTACGTCCCCGGTCAATATTCGTAGCATCAAAAACAACATTTCGGCCGCTAGCCAGCATCTGCTCTATCTCTGCAAAAGCCGTATCAAACACCAGATAGTTGTTCTTCTGCTTGGATTCGCTACCGAACAGCCGCTCTCGGATCTCATCCGTAGCTACTAGCACAGCCCGTTCGCTGCGGCAGAGCTGCTTCGCATACGTGCTCTTACCACTGCCGGGAATTCCGGTCAGCATATGAATGGTACTCATCGTTATCACCTCCTTTCAAGTGAAAAGCTGCGGCGACAGGATCGGCGCATCCTTGAAATTATACCACACTTATCCGTTACCGATGAAACGGCTGGAACTCAGATAAAGACATATGCTACTAGAGACTAAATCAATAATCAGGAATATTTTCCTTGTATATATCCCATACTAGTTCCAGAACATGCCGAACATAGAGAAGGGGATTGTAATGAACGGAATTTTGGGTGGCGCTTCCAAGGATGAGCCGATGCATTACGGGGAGATTTTCAGCATATGGATAAATTCAACGGCAGCGAAAGGGCTTATCTCGCTCTACCGGTTGTTTCAGAATCATGCTGGAGATGATGATCTTAAAAGCGTACTGGGTGATCTAATCAATCAGGCTGAATTAGAAAGCAGCGAATGCGATGAATTGCTGAAGGAGGTCGGCATCACACCCGCCCCTTCGCTTCCAGACAGACCGGAGGTTAAACTGGAAGACATTCCTGCAGGGGCCCGGTATAGCGATATGGAGATTGCAGCCAAGATTGGCGCGGATAACGCTGCCGGACTAGTGGGATGCAGTACGATTATGGGCCAGTCTATCCGTGAAGATATCGGTGCGTTGTTCGCTAAATATCATGCCACCAAAGCAGCGATCGGCATCAAGATCCTACATATGAATAAGAAAAAAGGCTGGCTGCTTGCACCTCCCCTTCATATACACAAATAATATTAAGTTGAATAGAAATACTCAGAAAAAAATAGCGACCTGCCCCGGTCATGCCGGGAGCAAGTCGCTTTTTCAATGATTTTTCTGCTTAACGTCTCTTCTCGACAAGCTGCAGATTATAACTAAGGCTCTCCAGCGTAACCGCAATTAGGCCGTTCATATAGTCGTCATGCGGATGGTTTAAGACAATCAGCTGCGGCATATGCTCGTCAGGAATGACCCCTCTGCAATGCTGGTAAATACCCTCGATATGCTCATCCCGATAGAATATATTATGTAAAAAATAATTCTGATTCTATCAGATGGGTTATTACGCAGTATGAGTATGTGCTGGATAAATGGGCAGCTTTGAAGTTCTTCTAACGCTCAAGCAAAGATACTATTTTAGATAGAATTTGGGGCCAAATGCCCGAGTAAAAGAATACTGTCTGTTCTCTGGGTTAAATGTTCATTTGATTTTCATTAGTCATCGGACAACTCTCCCTCAAGAAACTTTATGAGGTGCAATTCAGGGTGCGCGAGGAACTCTGTAAAGGTGCATAAATCAGCATAGACCTGGTGTTCCATGTCATAACAGCCTACTAAACCTCCTTTCTTTGGATTCCAGAGCAGCTGCAGACCAGAGTAATTGTCAATGTCGGCGGAAAGACGCAGCAGCTTTTGCCTTCCTACTTTCATCTGAATCGTATCGGTCAATGTAAAAAAGTCGATATACCCGATGTCGTATTCATTTTGCTCAAGCTCAAGACGCAGGTTATCTTCTGTAAGAAAGCTGAGCAGTTCATCTGTTAATTTATACTTTTTAAGCTCATGCTTCTTGTTCGCCACATTATGAAAGTTGACCGGTTCCAGCGATTTCAGATAATCCGCCAAAACGGCATGCTTATTGGTGACCGCAATCGTATACGGCCGCTCACCATCTTTTTCAGCCAAAGTAACATCCGCGCCGTGTTCGATCAGAAATTTGACCATGTCCATAGCCCCCATTCGCGCCGCCACGGTTAACGGAGTTGCTTCATAAGGATAGACCATATCCGGTTTATTATAATTGACGTCTACTCCCTGATCTAGTAAATATGTGAGTGTCTTATAGTCATGGTCTGTCACCGCTTGACGCAATACAGCACCACCATGCAGCTTGATATCTAATCCCAGCTCATGAATAAGGGGAATGTTCTTTTTATTGCCATAATAGGCCTGTGAATATGCACCTGCCCCTGTTCGGTTGAGCTTGTCCATCTTGGCTCCCTGCGTAACAAGGTAACGAACGGCATCCTCCTTGCAATAGCGAACGGCTCGCAAAAAAGATGGATTATGATGGACATTCAGGTTGGCGCCATGCTCTACCAGCAGCTTCACAACCTCCTTTTGCTGCGATATCAGTGCCAGATCTAATGGACTAACGGTGATATGTTTGCTAAGTACGATGCTCTCTTCAATATTCCAACCTGATGCGAGTGCAGCCTGTAAAGCCGGAATATTTCCTTCGTATATATGCATCGCCCTTTCTGGCAATTCCTCGAATCTCCCGATATCTTTCAGGACGATCATTCACACCACTCCTGCTTCATAATCTTATGTAATCGTTTCGCACCCTATCGACAAGAGCCATTGCTTCATAACAGCAAACGTCTGTTGAGCATCCTGTTCATAGAAGATGGCCACTTCTTGTTGATAAGCATAATTCAATCGTACATAGCCACCCAGTTGCCGATAGAACAGGAAGCAGGCATAAGGAGTCTCAATGGACATATCCGGCGGAAAATCCGCTTGACACACCCTAGCTAGTTCGGGCAGTGAAGGCTGGTTCTGTCCTGGTGGCAATCGCAAAAAAAGATGACTCCGAGTGGCCGTCCACGGTTCATAATAGACTTCTTCCTCTAGGCTCCGTCCATAAACCTGACGGTATATGTCGTCCAGTACCAAGGCATACGTCTTCTCGTCCTCCTGCTCCCGTGCCTGCAGCAAAATGGCCTTTATGTGCTCCGCATGCCGAGGCAGCCAGAGCAGCCCAGCCGTCTCGGGATGTACCGCCAGAAAGTCACCGTCCACCGTCGTACCTATAGCGATGCACTCGCCGATCTGTTGTTCACGAATGGGGCTGTCGTCGTCAAACTCCCACAACCCATACTCGGCAAAAGCTTGTAGCACCTCCGAATCAGGCAGTTGGACATTCATCCATCCTCTGTAAGTCCCTTCGCCGAATCGCCGTAAAAACAGGAGGTAGCCTTGGGGATAAATAGCGGCATCTTCCTTCGCGAGCACTTGGTTTTGGGCCTCAGACAGCGGATTTTGCTGAGATACTATGTACATGAATTCTCCTCCAGTTTCCTTATTTCGCCTCTAATTGAGCCAAAATCACCCGGGCACGACCAAGCTCAAAATTCAGTACTTCCGTATCCAAGTTCATAGAAGCAGCTTCTTCAAGGGCCAGCTTTAGCCATTCGGCGGCAGGTTCGAGCCTCCCCGTCTCTGACAATAAGTCACCGTAGCAGATCACCGCCCGTATGAAAACGGCGTTGTCACCAGCGATCTTCGCTGTTTCTATTGCTTTTTTCAAACAATGCTCGCCCTGCTCCATTTTCGCTGCATCCAAGTATCTCAGGGCCTTGTTAAACTCATGGTAAGCCTCCAGTGTATGCACCCTCTTTGTTACGACATACCCCAAGCAGATCGAATCTTACTTATCACTCACTTCCCACTTCAGCAGATGTATTTAACAATAATTGGTGAAGCATAGATTCAATAAGCTCAAGGCTAACGATGCCTCAGTATGTTCGATCGATTCCGCTACAGCTCCTTTCCGCCGTTCCTCATAAACGGTGACCACAGGTCAACACTCCTTTGCCAATTAGTGATTCACTGTTTCAAATACCCATTCATGAATACTTTCAAATCAGTAATCGCGGGCTGCGTCAAACCAGCCTTGCGCCATCTCTTCCGTTATAGGCTGACCAATCAGATGATTGGACTGGCTGAGTTGCCATACTGCTTCGCCAAGGTCTTCTCTTTCGGTAGTTTCGATACCTTTGAGGGTATTGAAGCGCATGGTGAAAGCCGTAATAGCCGCCTCAGCATCGGCAAAGCTGCGGGCCTGGGCCAAGGTTGCCTGTGCAATGTTGTATGCTTCATTAGCCAGCTTGGCCTGACGTTTAGGCCAGGACGAGAACGGCCGACCGAACTCGGTCATCCACCATTCAGGCTTTCGCAATTGGCTCACTGAAGCATGACCGGTCCACGGGCGGGTTTTAGCGCGTGCTTTCATTTGCTGCCTTAGGCGCTTGCCTACAGTCTCTTCCACATTGTAGGCGATAAATCTGTCAAGCAACGGCCACGTGTCCAAGGAGGGTAAGTCCGCCAGATCAGGCATGAAGCGCAGCTCCAGATTCGTTAACCCGGTATGACGAGCCAACGAGTCCATGTCGCAGAAGTTCCCCCACAAACTCAGTGAGTCAAGATTTGGGAACCGCTCTAGACAGCCCAGCGAGATGGGCTGTCCCAGCGGCGCGTTGTGCAGCATAAGGCTCGTCACCTGGTGCAATTCACCGAGTTCCGGCAGTATAAAAGGAGGATCATTCTTGCGTCGGCCGGTATGCGGCGCGAGTGTCAGTGAAGTCGGCAGATTGCCAGTAGCCAAGAAGCGTGATAGATCGCCAGACACGTTGAGGCGGAAGGGTCTCTGCGGAAGCCTCAGGGTCAGGCGCTCGCCGGACTGGCCCAGCTCGATATGTAAGCCATGCAAAATGGACTGGCTGGCGTCTACCACCGTATCAGCAGACAGGACCGGAGACCAGGTCATCTCTTCAATGGGACGTTGCTGTGCCCAATCCAAGAAGCCCGCATCACTGCCTGTATAGTGCAGAAACCGCGGCCAGGGCGAGCCTGCAGGTGTAGCAAAGGCATCGAATACGGTCCAATCGATGAGCGCGTCTGGTGCGACGTGAAGATCTGCTTTTTTCCCCAATTGCGGTGGTCCAATAGACAGGCTGCCCACACCGGGCTGAATGACAAGAGTGTGACTGCGAGGACCTGTCAGGTCGATTGGATAACGACCAACTTCTCTAACGGAGCCAGCAGAGGGACGCACCTGGTTATCATTTGACATTTATGTAATCCCCCTATCAAGTTATGCTCCATTTTTGAAAACCCAGCTTTAATAAGGATTCTTCTATTTCTTGATCAACTTTGCTTTTGGAGGTCGCGAATTCAAATTCGGTTAAAGCACTTGGAAGCTCTTGATGGATAAAGGAATCATAATCGAGGGCTGTTTTAAAAATGCGGAGCTTGTGCAGCGTAGGCAGGTGCTTCATTTTCAACAAAGAAGTCAAGCCTTTACAATTTGATATAGTTAGCTCCTCCAGCGCTTCCATCTCCCGGTCAAATCTGATTTCTTGCAGTTGAATTTGATCCTCAATTACGAGCCTTGTTAATGCTTTGAATTTAGTAATATTGCTCAGGTCATGGAATCCACGGACTCTAACGATCTCCATGTCGTCGATCTCATTCTCTTCGATTTCCTGAATATGCTCCCGGCCTCCAAGAAGAATGCGCAAATGCTTCAACTTCTTTAATTGGTTAATAAAATGCAAGGGTGATTTGCTAATCGAATGCAGCGCGAGGGAATTCAAGTGTTCCAGATGGCCTACCGCATCCAGGTTTTTCACCTTACCCCCAACATGCAATTGTTCTAGATGAGAGAACTCTTTTAAATATAGCAGATTAAGGTTCTTTTTCTCCGAAATAATCGTTAATTCTCTTAACGACCGTAGAGAGTCTATTCCCAGAATATCCGAGTTCTCCAGCTCATATATGCCCATGTGCAAACTGTACAAGTGTTCCAGCGTAGCCAACGTATCGGTATTATGTGCCTGAGTGAGACTATTAAGATGCAGCATCTTGACATGGGGAATCCGCAAAAGCGTGTCACCATCAAATGAAAGAGAATAATGCCCGTAGAAACGCACTCCGAAATTCTCATCCAAAGTCGCGCAAAGCTCATCGACTTCCTCCAAGATAGAGCCATAAAAATCCGGGTGGGAGAACTGGACAATCACTTGGTTACCACCTAGCAAATCCTGCTTGATCTGCACCGGGTCTAGTACAACAGGATCATTGATCAGAATCCTTCTTTTCCATTTCTTGCGCATTCGTAACCTCCTTTTTGGCATGAAGCAGAAGTCTATGATTACCTGTGATTCATAACAAGTTTATATTTTTTGAAAATCCAAGAGTTCATTATGTCATTTACCGCATTTTTGCTTATGCGAACCGGCGGTTTTTGCTCTTTCAAACCATCCGCCGTATGCGCCAAAAAACGAAGCGGCGTTGTGATTATTTTAATATTGTCTGCTACTTCGTTAAAAAACGTATACGTTAATGGCTGATGTTCCCGAATATCCTCGTATATATAATACTTCCCTTTTTCGTCCTCCAACTCCATTTGAAAACCTTTCGGTAAGGACAACATGATGTATGGCAGTTCATCTTCTGCCCACTGCTCGCGATATGGAAATCTGAGACTCTCATTTCTGGCAAAAAAACCAGAACTTTCATTACCAGCAGTAAAAGAAATAGAATATACAAAGAACGGGTAGTAATCGGGCTTTGCTTGCGTTATGAAATACTGGTAGAACTTTTTATAAGCCTCATACACTTGTGCGTGGTCATGTTTTGTCCGGGCATAATTAGTATGACTAAATTGTACTTGCTGCTGCTCGAAAAGTTTTAAAACATCTTTAAATTCCTCTGGTGTTATAAAAAATTTAAGTTTATAGAATCCGCTGTGTTTTAATCCACTCAATTACTTCACCACCCTTTTAGGGAGTCAAAAATGCTTGTTGCACGTAAATGAAGACCTGACGCGATCACCATTCATAAAAATTTTCCTCAATCAGCTCCGCGAATGAATTCGCTAACAACTTGATCTCCCCGTTATCGTGATGACCAATAAAAACCTCACCTGCCGGATTGATGAAAATTGGATCACCCGATCCATCCATGGAAATGACAAAACTGGTTCGTAAAACTTCTTCAAAAGGAGGTTCCTTGAATTGCTCCCGGAA
Source organism: Paenibacillus sp. GCM10012306 (assembly GCF_042649265.1). NCBI lineage: Bacteria > Bacillati > Bacillota > Bacilli > Caryophanales > Paenibacillaceae > Paenibacillus > Paenibacillus sp. GCM10012306. The sequence goes on from NZ_JBHRYW010000013.1 coordinate 126,170, forward strand.
TCCCAGCGTCAAATCGACAACCGTTTCATTTCCGAGACTAGAGCCATTAGAGAAGGCATATATCGCAAGACCCGCATATGCTCCCCCAAACATGCTGATAAATTGTAAGTACTCCTCATGAAAGGTTACTTTCAGCACCTGCTGGGCCTTGCTAATTTTCTCTTGACTGCCGGAATGCCTACTAGTGTTCTATTATCTTCCTTATGTAGAAAAATCCTTAATCTCTCCATTAACGAATCTTTCATAGCTTGATCTCCTTTAATGCCCCCTTATTCTGCTGCTTCCGCCAACCATGCTTGCATAGCCGAAGAATCCGCCCGGTTCAAACGCAGGGTGATTTCAGTGTTAATCTCATCCGGCGGCATGACTTTCACCAGGACGCAAACAGACTCTCGCGGCGCAATCGTTGATCCCGGCGTGCCGCCGGCGATCTCTGCTGCCAGCTTCTCTATTTCTTGCATCGGGGTTTGATCATCGCCCACTTTTCATTTTAAATATCGGATTCGTCACTATGGATCTCTATCCATATGCCTTCTACAATTGATACGGCGGGGCTTTCTCAGCTGCGATGTTGTCCGGATGAGCTTCAGTTGGCTCATAGTCATGCATACGGAGAAGGATATACTCCACTTCTTCTAATAGCATTTGCAATTGCCGGCTGACCTCATAAAGTCCCACATCCTGCGCTAGTAGCGTCCTTGCTCTATTGATCTTTCCATCCAACCAATTGTTTTCTAACATCCAATTTTTTACCCGGATCGATAATTGATCTTGTGTTTCCTTATCTGCGTGCTTTTTATATTTCGCAATAGACTCCAGCAGATACTCATAGAGAAAGATACCTAAAGCTTCGCGTTGTTCACTTTTAGACATCCGTTGATACTGCTCATAGACGATGCTGATGTCTAAATATAAAGCGTGATCCCTGCTATCAAAACGTCTAAATATTTTTCGGCCGTAACTTTCAGGTAAAATACGCAATACAAAATGAATATCATACGGAAACTCCCAAGTCTCTGCTAATTCCTCCAAAGGCAACAGTTCATCTCTCAATTGACCGACGCATGTTCCATGTGTATCTAATAAGAAATCCAGCTTCATCAATGCCTCCTTGGGACAAACTTCAAGCCACTGTATCATCTCCGTCTAATGCAAGGAGCCATGCCGATACACTATGTATTTTTAAAATTCATATTTTTCAAATTGCTCTCTGAGCGTTTCTTCGTACGGTATCCACTCCGAATCGCTCCACAAAGTCAATCCTGCGAGCTCCGACAGCTTATTAACGGCTTGTTCAGGGCTAGTAATACTGATGAGATCGGTCAGAGTCTCATTGTCGATACCCAGCACTTCTCTAAGGTAGTCATCATTAAGACGTTCTTCTTTGAGCTGCTCGTATTCTTCTCTTGTCCACTGTTCACAAAAGGTTCTCTCGGCTTGAATCTCTCCATCGGCAAAAATCGACAACTCGAATATTTCCTCATTTATGTACCCGCCGGTCATGATTGGCTCCCTGATAAGCTGGGACAGCGTTTTGCCAACCTCCTTCACCGTACCCCATACAAAATAATCATGGAGAACGCTGACCCAGTTCTCGTTGCTTTTGCTAACATACATGACAATTTTGGGCTCCTGAGCTTCTTTTCCACCTAATACTCCGGTATGCCCGTGGCTTAGCTCTCTTAGTGCATCGATCGTCTTCTCAAGGTTATTCGACTTAATATGTAAATTAGCAAATGATCTTCCCACAAAATGACCTCCTTCAGTTCTTTTAACTAAGGTGAATTCACATTGATATATGCTATACTTTTCACCTGAATTTTTCGTCATCGTTTTGGATACGGTTCACCATAATATACTTAAACATAAAGGACAGTTATTAACACAAAATTTCACATAAACAAATAAAAAGAAACCACTCCTGACGTATGGAATGGTTTTCTGTAGTACATTTGCTGTTATTGACTATAATCGGAGTCTAAATCCCGTTTCAATCTAAAACTCCACTCAGCGTTTAGTGACACCATCACGACTAGGGTCTAAACCATTCAAATTATGCAAAATCGTCTTTAATTCAATTAAGTCATCGATTACGAAGTCAGCCTGGGCAAGTTCATTTTCTTGTGCAAAATCAAAATTACATCCGATTGCAACTAAACCATTATCTTTAGCCGCATTTATATCTGATAGGCGGTCACCTACTACTGCCCCATTGGTAATACCATATTTTTCAATAACAATCCGAACTAAGTCTGATTTATTCAGCGATTCGATTTGTTGGATACTAAATGCTTCAGTCACCCAATGATCCAAATTAAAATAACTGATGATGGCTTTTAAGTATTCCGTCAAACCATTACTCGCTATATAAATTGAACAATTATTCTCTTTTAAATAACTGAACACTTCTTTTACATTAGGATATAAAGCGCCTTTCCCACTTTTAATATTTTCAATTAATCTTTCCAAAAAAAAAGCATCCGTTTGCTCTCTTTCTTCAATGGAATGATCAGGTAGCAAGGCTTCCCATACTTTTGGTAAAGGTACACCCATTATTTCACGGTATTTATCAATAGGCGTTGCTGTAGCCCATTTATTTAGCGACCGTAAACGGTTAAAAGCATCATTAAGAGATATTTCTAAAATCTTATCTGTTTGAAATAGTGTTCCATCCATATCAAAGATAAATGATTGCGACATTGGTTCCTCTCCCTTTTCCAAAAAGACTGTTCCCTCAAATGTTCAATATACAAATTACTTTTTCATTTCCCAAGGAAACCTCACTCTTACTATAGCATATGTCGGAATTTAATAGTGTCGTAACGCTCCAAAATGAACTCATAGTCGGTCGATGGAAATGCCTTATCTGAGAACGGCTCTTTTACTTGATGACCCAGTGCAATCGTATCTCCTGAATCAAACTATCATCTGACCAGTCGTAGATTCCTTCCGGATATAGCTCGAATCCGTATCCAGCGACTTTACGTTTACCTATCGGATAAATTAAGGCCACATGAATCAAGAGAGGTGATGATAAAATGACTTCCTGAACTTTGTACTGCTTATTAACGTACTTCCTTTTTTCTAAAGAAAAGAAAATAGTCACGAGGGATTATTCCCTACGTGACTATAAGAGGTTATTTTTTGACTAAACGTTTTTTTAATGCTGTCGTAAGAAAGACAGAATTGATCCGATAGTTGATTTACATCCACACAGGCTGAAAAATTATTACGGATTTCGTCGTTTGTTTGGTTCAGATATGCTTTGCCCCCTTAAATATTAAAAAGTTTTGAGGGGGGCAAAGTCTATACTACAAAAATCTCTGGTTCTTAACGCCTACCGCTGAACCGTTTGATCGCTTCCTCGGTCACCGGCTCGAAGAGGTTAACGAGGTTGCAGTCAGGATCGCGGAAAAGCATAGAACGGTTTCCCCACGGCATCGTGGTCGGTTCCTGTACCCATTCTTCAACAATTGGCTTTAAGCGCACGTATTCGGCTTCAACATTGTCAACGCGGAACTCGATAATGACAGTGCGATTGTTAGCCGCCACTACCGAACCAGCGCCGAATAGCCCCGCCGTCTGGGAGTGGCCGATTGCCAGGGTGCATGATGGCACAACGAGTTCGGCAAAAACGGGCGCGGGGCGCTCCGCCGAAACACCCAAGACTTTCTCATAAAACTCGACGAGACGATCCACGTCGTCGGTAATGATGCGTACAGAAGCAAAATTCACAAGATATCATCCTTCCTAGTAATAAATGAAACAATACCGTAACAGATCGCGGACCAGAACCAGCGACTTTACGTACCCAATTATAAAACAGCGCTACTGACAACGTTATGTCAGTAGCGCTGTAACATTTTTGTAGCTTCCTCAGTAATCCTATTTCGGAATGATTCAGGTTCCAACACGATCACACCCGCTCCCCAGCCAAGCACCCATTGCAGCAGTTCATCCAGTTGACGAACACGTAAGACCACATGCAATCCATCTTGATGCTCTTCCATATCTTCTATGTAATGATAGTTCGATTCCTTCACCTTATCTGCGATGTCATGGTTAAATCGAAGGCGAACTCGCAAGTGGCGATCATCCGGAGGGGTATACTCCTTTAAGTTAAAATGCGCCGGTAGATCGAAGCATTCTTCCAGATCGATAAGCTCGGTCATGCGGGACAAACGGAAATGGCGGATGTCTTCGCGCAGATCGCAACGGGCCACGAGCATCCAAGCTCCTTCAACGAATACCAGACCATAAGGAGCGACGGTACGCTCACTATGGTGATTCCCCTTGGAATCCCCAATCCCTTTCGAATAATGAAAGCTGATCTTTCGTTCCTCTAATATCGCCAGGCGGATCTTTCCGAAATATTCCCTTTCTTTTGACAGCGTGACCCGTTTACCAGGAGTGAGCAAGCGCAGCGCTTTGCGCACACGAGAGGTCTCATTGCGAACGCTCTCCGATAAAGTGGCCTCGATTTTCCTCCGAGCGGCTTGAGCCCTGACACGATACTCATCATCAAATCGTTGCTCGATAAAATCCGTTCCGATAAGCAAGGTCACGGCTTCTTCTACCGTGAAACTGATCGGCGGCAGGAAATAACCTGTCATCAAAGAATATCCTGTGCCTGGGGCACCTATAATCGGCACGCCCGCTTCACTAAGCGCCTGAATGTCACGATAGATAGTCCGCACGCTGGTTTCGAATAGGTCCGCCAAATCTTCTCCCCGTACCACTTCTCTGCTTTGCAGCTCCAGAACGATGGCTAGTAAACGGTCTGTTTTGTTCATCGGCTGCCCTCCTTGAAACTTAATGCTGTCACAAAAACTTGCCGCTACTAGTAGGAAGGTTCTCCGGGCTGTCTGAAGCGGCAAGTTTTAAAGAAACGATCATTCATAAGATCTGCTCTTTATTTCTTAACTCAAAAACAGTTCTGCCCTAAATACTCTTCGTTAATCCTCTAATTTAGTGATCATCGCATGCACTTTACTCAAATTCGTTTTAAAATATGTAGTAAAATACCAGTCATGATACTCTTTCGGTACTTCAATCTCATCAATGCTTTTATTACTTTGAACGGCTTTTGTCACTATTTCCATCATATCGGTTATGTACCCCTTCACCTCGTGAAGTTCGTGTAAAGAGCATACTTCGCCATGTCCTGGTACGATAATTTCAACATCAAGCAGTTCAACCTGCTCCAAAATATTCAGCCATTCCTGAGGATTGGCATGCGTTAAAACCGGGTGATGTTTTGAAAGCACCAGATCCCCGATCACGACTATTTTATCTTCAGGGATGTACACGATTGCATCACATTGCGTGTGACCTCCGCCAAATGTGATGAGTTGAATGCTACGATTACTGCCATGTATGGTCATCTGTTGATCAAAAGTTATCGTCGGCAGCGAATGTACCAGATCGGGGAGCATCTTCATAAACTCACGGTCACTAGCATTTTCCCATGCCATTTCCTTTTTTAACTTTTCATCCGTCTCTTGTTGTATTTGCACTTCATGTTCGTCGATAGCCTGATACATTTCATCCATATTTTCCTTATATTTCGTTAACCTATCTCTGGAAAAAGAATCCATAATCTCACGAGTCGTTGATGTCGAAATAATTTGAGCCGTAGGGATGAACACTTGATTTCCAGAGGTATGGTCACTATGCCAATGCGTATTTATTACATAGGATACAGGGTTTCCCGTAAGATACTCTGCGGCTGCTTTCAAATCCTCAGCAGCTTGTATGGTCGAGAAGGTGTCCACGACAACAGTTATATCACCCAGATCAATGATTGCTGCATTTCCCAAAGAACCGGTACCTGGAATCGCAATCGCTGCAATTGCACTATCTGCGATGTGATTCAACCGAAAATGCTCGGAGCCTCTAAATGTTTCTATCCTATTTTTCATGTTCGCCTCTCCCTCCAATATCGGAATATATCATATGTCAGATCAATACGATAGACAATGGTTTTTTTCAAAAAATTAGGATATAGAAGCTAGATATAAGAATGATGAATAGCAAACGATATGTTTTTAAAAAGCTTCCGCCGTGAACCGGTACAGTGTTCCGCTCCCGTCGGATTGCAACGTGTAAGCTATGTGCAGGACCTGGGACAGGTCCTCAATGATCTTCAGACCAAGACCGGAATGGCTGCCATGTACATCAAATCCTGTTCCGTTATCGCGGATCGTCACCATATTGTCTTTAATCGTTACCTTGACTATACTCGCGTTTGAATGTCTGAGCGCATTCTGAAAAATATTATCGAAAAGCCGCTGCAGCCACAGGACGTTGCTTGTCCAGTTCAGCTCCCGGTTCAAGCATGCATACTGCAGATTCATACTCTGAACGCTGTAGAGATAAGCCCACTTTTTCACCATTGTCTCAAGTAATTCATGCAAATTCACCCGGTCCTTCAAGATATACGAGCTTTCCGGCGCGCTGGCGGAGTGAAATCTGAATTCAGTCGTCAATTCCGAGATGTACTGAATCTGCCGGGACATTGACCACGTTAAGTTGGCATGCTCTGGATTCTCGATTTCCAGATCAAACAGCTGCAGACGCATCGCGGTTAGTGGAGTGTTAATATCATGTCGCAGCTTGTTCATCATCTCCTTGTTAAGTTCTTCCTGCTCGCGGAGCTGAAGCTCCCGATAAGTCGTACGTTCAATTAACAGATTCACCGACCGGATCAAGTCTCCAATTTCATCCCTGTTGTAAACGCTCAGCGTATCCGGAATCTTCTCGTCGCTCGCGAGCTCCCGCACCGTCTGATTGAGCAAATTAATTCGTTTCAGCAGGGAGTGAATGGACCTTGAGAACAAGAGAGCAATTAGCAGCAGTGAGCACAAGAAGAGGCCGAGCATCACTGGGTAAGCAAAAGAAGCGTAAAAAGGTATCCCCCCATTAGCTGTCTTAAACACCGCATCGTACACTAGCGAAACAAGCACGCCTACCACCAGCATTATAACCGGCACCGTGACGAGCGCGGATACCAGCAGCAGCCGGAATTTAGTCTTTAACGTCATGATTTAAAATAGGTATTCAGTCGATACCCTTCTCCGTATATAGTCTCAATAATCTCGCCCAGTTCATCCTGAATTTTCGCCCTTACTTTCTTTATATGCACCGGGATCAGATTCGGATTGCGGTCTTCCAATTGCCATGCGTATTCGAGAAAATGCTCTTTGGACAGGATGCGACCCCGGTTCTCGTACAGATAGAAGAACAGCTTACGCTCCGTCGCAGTAAAGAGCACCTCTTGGTGGAGGCTGCCGTTGAACACCCTTTTCCGCTCCACGTCGATATGCAGATGCAATATCTGAACAAAGGTACCGTAAGTGCAGTCCAGCATTTTCCGTATCCGGAGCAATAGTTCCCTAGGATCGAACGGTTTGACCATATACTCGTCTCCGATCTCCAGTCCTTGAAGCTTGCTGTCCATATCACCCCGGGCAGATAGGAAAATAACGGGGATAGGAAGTCCCTGATTCTTGAGCATGCGGGTCAACAGATACCCGTCCCCATCTGGCAGCATCACATCCATAATGACCAGATCTATGTGTTTAATAATCTCTAGCATGTCTTTGCCGTCTGTTTTCCAGTGCACCTTATACCCTTCGCGCTGTAATATTTTCTCTAGCAATGAGCCGATTATGTGGTCGTCTTCTATAATGAGCAGGTTGTATTCCTTCATCATGCAGCCTTTCTGCTTGTCTGATTTACAGTCTGTCCATGAAATTCTCCGCAAGCTGGAAGATTTCATCTGGTGCGTACAAATAGAGAGAGTGCTTACCTTTTACCCGAACTACCTCCGCAACATCCAACTGTCCGGCGATTACTTGATAGTGCTCTTCCTTTTGGAGAGTATATTTCGAATCCTGATTCTCTTCCGTATAGGCGGATAGAAACAGGATCGGTGTTCCCTTAGGAAAAAGTAACTTCAGTGATCGTCCAGCATTGGTCGCTGCGTTTAGGAGTTCCCGCATCATATCTTCATTGAAAGCCTGCTTATAAGAAATCGCTTTGAATTTCCGCTTCTCCCCTTCGGTCAGAAAGGTCTGCCGGATGATCTCGGGATCATAGGTCATATAAGGCGACAAACGCTGAAAACCCAGGCGCGTCAACACATTCATGCCTCGCATGAACAGCTTGTCCAGCCTTCCCCACGGGTGCTCCACGTATTCTTCGGGAAGACCAATATCCAGGGCAATGATTGCTTTAATCTCATGCGGATATTTCTGCGCCCAATAGATCGCTTCCAGTCCTGACAAAGAGTGCGGCACCAGAATATAGGGCGGTTTGTTGCCGCTTCCATGCAGCGCTTCCCTTGATTGTTCGAGGATCGTATCCAGATCTCTATCGTCACCAGCGATCTCGCTATACCCGTACCCTGCTCTTTCAATGACCGCGATTTTGTGGTCTGCCGAGAATTTGCTGTAAAGCCCTTTAAGCTCATACATTGGCGAGGCAGTACCAGAACCGGCCATGAACACATAGGTGTCCTCGCCACTGCCCTCATTATATACATTAAGCTCATGGTTGTTTACCCTTACTCTTTGCCCTTCGCCTGCAAACAGTCCCGACTCCTCGCGCAGCTGATACTGGTGGTTCAAATAAATGGCCAAGGTCCCTACAATAAGCAGGCCGATAGCAGCTAATGTCAGTTGCTTCAGCATTTTCTTTACGGTCTTCCATCTTGTTCTCATTATCGTACTCCCCCTCATAGAGTACAGCATAGAGAATCATTCTAAAGATCTGATAAACATTTTTGTAACATAAGCAAATTAGTAGGAAGTCCGACTTAAATACAGAAGCCGCTTTTCCAAAGCAAAGCCCCCAGAAGCCTGTTTGCGCATCGTTTCTATCGGAGCGTGCCCCATCCTACTCCTAAAGTCGATATAATGCCAATACAGACTCTTGCAAGATCTCCCAAGAAAACTTGCCACTACTTATGATAAGGTTCATCGCGCTGTCTGTAACGGCAAGTTTTTAGGCCATCCCTTGTAGGGATGGCCCTTCTAGTACATCTAATGAACATCAAACACCTGAACTCAATAACTCACCGAATTCCTTACCAGGGGATACCCTTCCTTCATGTTTGACAACACTCATCCGCATTTGTAAAATGCCCTCGCCTAGCGCACACATGCTTTGGTTTATTTTTAAAATTCCAAAGCATCTTTAAGAAATTGAAGTGAATTATGACGAAAAGCACTTGTTTTTGATTCGTCTATATGATGAAAAGTAACATCATCAATATTTGGAATATTTGATGTATCATAAACATAGCAAGAAGATAAGCCAAACGTATCCAGCAGAGCTATCAGTCTTGAATCCATTGATATGGGGTCTTGTGGATTATCAGATACAGGGAAAACCAAAAATGGAACCTTATATAAAATGGCAAAGACAGCCCCATGAAAAGCACTAGTAATAAAATACTTAGCGTGTTTTATGTATCCTACAAATTCCTTCGGACCAAACGTAGCTGCTCCAGCAGTTGCAAGAGATATAATCTCGTATCCGTACTTTTTTGAAAGTGCTTCAGCATATTCCTGAACCCCTGTATCTCGTAAATCATAAGTCAGAATATAGGCTTTTTCTGGCGGAGTAGCAGATATATCATCCCATTCGGATTCATCAAGAAGCATTACAGGATCCAATACATGAGTAACCTCTCCATTCTTCATCGTTTTCACAAAAGGGATTGCACTTTTTTCACGAACAGAAACAAAGTCTAAAGAATTAACGTGTGGAGCAAGGATATTTTTTCGATCGGGCCCTATTTCTGCTCCTCCCATGCTTGGTGCGTATGCAATTTTCGTTTTTGATGCTGGAACAAAAGAAAGTGCCATACAGGGTAAAATGTCATCGGAAATAACCCATGGTAAACCCCATATTTGGTCGCTACCACAAACAAAAATATCGTAATCATCAACACATTCTGCAATATCAGATACTGTATATAAACGTTCGCTGTGGGGAATGCTTTCGGAAAAAATCCTAAAATGTTCAGCACTTTTAGCACTTTCACACGCTTGTAAGTAGTATTCATTTTGCCACTTGAATGTAACTTGCTCACAATGAAATCCTAACTTAGCTATAGCTTTTTGCAGTGCATAAGCTCCAAGCTGGCCACCGTAATTATAGTTTTTGTAGTAAACAGTAACAATTCCAACTCTTTTCATAATAATCTCCATTCAGACAAAGTCGATGTGAATCGGTCCTTGGCAATGTTCGGCACCCCGATAAAGTTTCGTCACGCTTGGTTTTAGACTCTTTAAGCTACCGTTCCAGTTCCCGAAACAAGGAAATCTTTGGGCGAGTAATGGTACCTCCATTTTACCAATTTTCGTCTTGGTACGTTTTTGTTTTCTTATGAATATCCGCAAAAAAAACTTGCCCTTATTTATGATACGGTTCCCCGCGCCGGCTGAAGCAGCAAGTTTTGCAGAGGAACGAATTAGCGGGCCATTGACTCAGCTTCTTAGCAATAGTGTATTAAAGACTTGTATAACACCTAACCTTAACGATCCACCCGGATCATCGGGCGGATCGCTCTCACAGACCCTTATGAGGTACGCTTCAAAGGGTATGTGCTTTTTTTCCGAGGTAGCTTTTTCATCACATGTTTGCTCTTTTTTCTGACCAGCGGCAGTTTCTTCTTTCTCAATTGCAATGCTTTTTTCTTCTTTACATGTAGACGCTTGATCAGTTTTATCCGCTTTATAGAACGATATTTGGCGCGGATCTTTTTTTTCTTTCTCAGTCTACTTATTATCCGTAACCGTAACGATCTGCGGCGTTTCCGTCTGTGCCGCTTTACGGGAATATTCTCCGGGGCCGGAGCTGCAACTTCAGGGACCGGGTTTTCCGGAAGCTGTATTTCTACAGGTTGAATTTCTGGAGCGGGCGGCTCAGGCGGGATGTTGGCCTGCTCTGGCTCAGAAACTGGCGCTGGTGTAAATTCTCTGCCCCAGGGAGTCATGGCAAGGAATTTATTGTATAGCGGTGCTGCGGGTGAGTCTGTCTCCCACCATTTGCTGTCTCCGGCGAAATGAACAATTTTATTATCTACATCGAGTTCGCTATGAGCGAACGTATTAAAGCGCTGATCCATTTGCAAATAGTTAGAGCTATAAACGGCATTCAGAACATCCTGATCCGGCATGGTCATCATTGGAAAATTACGCAAGAAATCGAGCATTTCTCCATACCAATTCTGTTTATTGCGGATATTGTTCAGTTGAAACAGAATAACCCCTGAGTTAAAATACAGCTCCGCACTTAGCCCAAGTGAGGTAAAGTACTCAAGCAAGTTTTCGCCCTGGTCCAGCACTGCGCCCAAATAGTGTTCTCCCAGGTCGATGCTCCACAATTCGTTAATATCCATATTGACCAAAATGTCGCAGTCCAGATAAATAACCCTGTCAGCCTGAATAAAATTCGGAAGCAACAAACGGTACATACTGGCCATAGTCCAATATTCAATTTTATGAACGCCGGCTGCAACTTCAAGCATATCCCCAGGAACTGTAACATGATAAAAAAAGATGTTGTGATGAAATACATCCACCAACTGGGTGAGCTTTAACTTGTTCTCTTCACTTAAGGAATCGTCATGCACAATGTGCACATTGATCGTTTGCTGGGTATTGAAAAAAATCGATGCAAGAACAACACCCGCATGCGCCGTATAGCTCCCGTCTTTATCGTTGATCGTCAAAACCAGCTCAATCATTCTCGAGGACCACCTACCCTTAAAAGTATACTTCTGCATAGTCGTCTAATGCATTTGACTACTTTAAGTGTATGTTTACCCCAGTAACTGGATTGGACCAATCCCCAGTAAGCAGCCGATTTATTTTGAAACGTTCGGCAAGTCAGGATTGTATCTTGTAACCGTTGCGCGATCTCCCAGGATATGACGGGCCGGCTGCTCCTGAATTTCTTGTTCAGCTAGATGAACATGTGATCCAAAAACACTTCCCTCCGCATGAACATGGGACAATTGCACCTGATCCGTCAAAATGCTATTGGTCAGAATACAATCTTCGACGACGCTATCCGGACCAATATACACATGAGGTCCAATTACACTGTTCGTTACGCGGGCGGTCGGATCAACCCTAACCGGAGGGATCCACTGAACGAAGTTAATGCCGGAAGGCACCACAAAGTTCTTGGGATCTTGATCCATCTTGTAGCGGTTCGCTTCAAGCCAGCGCTCATGGGTCCCGATATCAAAAAATGGTGCGGTCGTTACGCTGTACGCAACATGCCCGCCTTCCGAAACCAACATTTGAATCGCATCCGTTAGCTCGTATTCCCCCCGTGGAGAAGGTGTAAGTCTCTCAATTGCCGGCCAGATGGCTGCAGTCAAAGCATACACACCGACAATAGCCAAATTGGATTTGGGATAGCGAGGTTTCTCTTCCAGACTGACAATTTGCCCATCTTTGATCACGGCCACACCAAATTGACGGGGGTCCTCGACCCGCTGAAGCAGTATTGAAGCCGCAGATTTATCTGCGTCCAGTGATCGAATCAATGGCTCTAAATCACCCTCATACAAATTATCGCCAAGCATCAATAAAAAAGGGGAATCCGCCACAAAAGACTGCGCGCTTTTGACTGCATCAGCCAGTCCCTTAGCTTCTTTTTGCAGTAGAAAGGTTAAAGTGGCGTTCCACTGCTCCCCATCCCCGATCATTTCCCGGATCACTCCTTGCGAATGGTTCACTACGATTCCAATATCGGTAATTCCGGCCGCAACAAGTTCGTTAATGATTGAGACGAGAATATACTCCCCGTTAACAGGTAGCATGCACTTTGGTTTGGTATAAGTCGAAGGCTGCAGTCTCGTCCCCCGGCCGGCGCACAAGATTAGTCCTTTCATAAACGTCCCCCCTACTCATTAACTTTGCAAACTGCGAGACTGATGCAAATGAGCTCTATATATTTTATGCATAAGCTATGAGAGAGCTTGGGTATATATTAAGCAGCAATAACCTATTAAATTATGATCCGGAAGGCATATGTTCGTCATCCGCTTTTTCTGATCATTCGACTAAAATACAAATGACCCTTAGGAGGGTCACTTTTTTTCTAACATCATGTATTCCTCTTAATCTCCCCATAAATAAATGCATATCTACTACTTAAGTTTGCGTACAAGAAAATCGGTTCGTCTACTTTATGAGCTAACAGTCATTATTTAAAAAACTAACAATTGAGTGGTTTCTTTTCGTAAAACTTCTTTTATATTTATCCCACAACACTTTTTATCCATTGGGCATAAAAGTTGGATTGTTCTTCAACTGTAACAAACTCTAAATCAGTATCGCAATCAAATATGTCTACTACATCTTCGATTTTCGCCTGTTGTCCAATGAATAATTTGTATGCTTTTCTTCCATATCCCATTGTTAGTTGCATCCTTGAAGGATAAACACTTTTAGCAGAACCATTGCACGCAATTTGAAGGTTCTCTTGCTCTAATTCTTTTCTTATCGATACAAATGCTGAAAAACAGTCTACTTCTTCACTAATAAAACTTCTTTCACCAATTACAACTTTTAGAAGTACCATATCTGCATCTTTAGGTGATTCCTCGTAAACATACAAGTCCCCAGATATTGGATTGTCCCCATCAAGCAATGTAACTGCCCTTTTTTCTATATCCACTATGCCTCACGTCTTTCAAGGAGATAAATTCAATGCGTTATAATCTTTGAATATGTGTGTCTTTAAAATCCGTTTCGTATTTCAATCCAAAGCCCATCATTCGATCCATGCCGATATGAACCATCCAGATGAAGCCGATCATCATTAGAAAATCGACCGAGAAAACCAGTCCAAGCAGCAACAACAACAAGGGTGTAACGAACGTATGGGCAAAATTATACGTATACACTCCTGTCTTATTGCTGACCACATATCCGATCATGGACAGGTCGGGTAGCATTAATAGCAACAGGAAGGCGGCCCAGTTATATCCGTTGGAAAAGTACAAATAGATGCCTAAGACCAGAACGACCAGTCCTTCGATTCTAATCAATGTCTTAGTCATGGTTTTATTCTCCTTTCTCCTTGGCTGCGGATCGAATTCCGTCAAGCATCCATCCGATTCCCCGCGACACCTGCTCGTGGGAGAGCGGCTCAGGAGACAGCGGTACAGGAGCTTGAAGCATCAATCCGTCGAAAACGGCCTGGATCAGTGACGCAAAAGTCTCCTTTTCGCTCTGGTTCAGCTGCAGCTCCATGCGATCGATGATCTCTATAATGCCCGCCTTCATTTCCTTGTATAGTTCCAGCAGCTCTTTGGCGAGCTTTTCGTTGTTCACGCTCTCCGTCCAAAGGCTGATCAGTAATGTGAACCACTCCGGGTTTTCTTTTCGAAATTCAACCACATGGTGCAACCCCTGCTGAAGAATCTCCGCTGGAGATACCTGCAGATCCAACTTTGCAAAGGCCGCCTTCATTCCTTGATTGATCATCCACTCCCTGACCACTTCAACCAGCAGTGTTTCTTTGGTGCTGAAATGGTAACTGATCAGTCCTTGTGCCACACCAGCCTTGGCCGCTATATCCTTCATAGTCGCTTTCGTGTAGCCCACCTGCCCGAATAACGTGAATGCCGCTTGCATGATGGCACTTCTTCGTTCGTCCTGGTTGGACGGTTGTGTTTTAGTCATTACACGCTCACTCCAATACTGTTTGATCGAACAGTCAGTTCTTATGCATCTATCTTAAAACTGTTTGCTCGAACAGTCAATATATTTTGTGTATCCCATGAAAAAATCCCCCTCAAATCATTCTGAGGAGGATTATCTCAAGCTTTATAGGTCGCCACAGGTGTGAAATTCCGCATGCCAGATATGTTTTACATAGTGCTATTCCACAACCAACTGCCCCGTGGCACTGTTGGCCAACACCAGCTTGCCCTCCAATGGAGAGCCATCTTCGGCGGTAAGCTTCAGCTTACCCGTCTTACCTTTTTCGATCAAGGCTTTGACTTGGGTATCACTCAGGCTGCGTCCATAGCATTCTTTCCAGATCACGAACTTGCAGCCTTCTTTGTAATGAGAGCAGCCATATCCTTTGCGTCCCATAAAAATCATACCGCCGCAGCCCGGGCTTGGGCATTGGCCGATGATTTTCGGCCCGGTGTCACCGGACGTCTGGGCAGGAGTCGCTTTTGTCCGGCTACCGCTTGCTCCACCCTCGCCTTCCGTCTTGCGCTTGCGCGGCGCCGCAGCCGCTTTGCTCTCAGTCTTCCGAGCGGTTCCGCTCCGGCTTTTGCCACTTGCAGCGGGTGTCTCTCCTTCAAAAGAAGTCTTGTCGGCTCGAGATTGCACCTTAACCTTCGTCACGATCATCGTGGCGAATTTCTTGACATTCTCCATAAACTGATCATCCGACGCTGTACCGCGCGAGATTTCATTCAGCCGCCGTTCCCATTGTCCGGTCATCTCTGGCGAGGTCAGCAGCTCAATACCGGCACCACGGATCAGTTCGATCGCAGTCCGGCCTTTTTGCGTAATGACAATTTTCTTTCCTTGCATCTCCACGTATCCGACATTCTTCAGACGCTCAATCGTAGCCGCTCGTGTCGCCGGTGTCCCCAGACCCGAATCCTTCATGACATCACGCAGTTCTTCATCCTCAATCTGCTTCCCGGCACTCTCCATCGCTTTAAGCAAGGTTCCCTCCGTGTAGTGCTTGGGCGGCTGCGTATCCTTCTCTTTCACGATGGCATCACTGCAGGTCAATGGACTGGAGGGAACGACCGAGAACGGCTCATTCACTTCAATCTCTTCCTCTTCTTCCTCATCCTTGCCCTTACCTTTGGCTGTCTTCGGCTTGTCCTTCTTCTGGTCAGCATAAATCACCTTCCAGCCCAGGCTCAGCAGTTCTTTTACCGTGGTCTTGAACTTCTCGTTCTCTACCTCTGTAATGACTGTATGTACCTTATATTCCGCCGCCGGGTAGAACTGTGACAGGAAACGGCGCACAATAAGATCGTACAGCTTCTGCTCATCCGCGCTAAGTCCCGATGCTTTGCGATTGGTAGGCAGGATGGCATGGTGGTCCTCGACCTTCGTCGGATTACAGATGAACTTGTTGCCTTTGTGCACCAGATTCCGGTTGGCTCCCTTCACCCATTCGTCATAGGCTGTGCCTTGCAGTGCAGACAAGGTCTTGTGCATCTCGGGAATGTTCTGTTCGGTCACATAGTTGGAGTTCGTCCGCGGATACGAGATCACTTTATGCTTTTCATAGAGCGCCTGTGCGACATCCAGCGTTTTTTTGGCCGAAAAAGCATACTTTCCGTTCGCTTCCCGCTGCAGCAGCGTCAAATCATACAGCTTGTTCGGGTACTCCTTGGTCTCTTTGACCTCATAGGAAGCAATACGTCCTGGCTTGCCCTTCACCTTAGCGGCTAGTGCCTCAGCCTTCGCCCCGTCGGTCATGCGCTCGCCCTGCCACATGCCTTTATACGTCATCTCACCCTGTGTAAAATGCCCTTCCACTTCAAAAAACTTCAGCGACGAGAACGCCTCAATCGTCTTCTGTCGGTCATAAATAAGCGCCAGCACCGGGGTCTGCACTCTCCCCACCGACAACAAAACATTGTGCTTCGTCGTAAATGCGCGGGAGCCGTTCATTCCGATCAGCCAGTCGGCTTCACTGCGAGCTTTGGCTGCTTTGGTGAGATTCTCGTATTCCGCTCCATCCTTCAGCTCCTGAAAGCCCTTGCGGATCGTCTCCGGCGTCAAATCAGATATCCATAGCCGCTTGACCGGCTGCTTAAGCTTGAGGTGCCTTTGAATCAGCGAAAAGATATGCTGCCCTTCCCGCCCGGCATCGCAAGAGTTAACCAGCAGATTGCTCCGCTTCGCCAGTTCCGAAATCACTTTGAGCTGATCCAGCGTTCTTGCGTTTGGCACCAGCTTGAATTCATCAGGAATAATCGGCAGATCATTAATATTCCATTTCTTGTATTTATCATCGTAGGCATCGGGTTCAGCCAGTCCGATCAAATGACCGATCGCCCAGGTAATAATGTACTGCTCCCCTTCTAAATAGGAACGGTGATTTTTGGCCTTCGGTTCTATTGCGGCGGCGATATTCCGCCCCATATCCGGTTTTTCCGCAATAATAAGTGTCTTCAAAAATATTCGCTCCTTACGTCTCTCGTTTCCTCCACAATACGTCCAGTAGTCTATTATAACACTATGTCCCTCTACTTTTCAGCGATTCAGCTCTGAATCTGGTCCAATCTTTTTAAAAAATTGCTGTATTTCTCCAGCTCAGACGTTGCCTCCACCCTGACTCCTGATTGATACAACTCCAGATTACCGCTGCCCTGATGCAGATCACCACCTTCTGCCAGCTTTCTTTTAAGATGATTAACTGTTCCTCTGTTTCCATCAATAATATGAATTTCTTCCGGAAGTAGCTTCCTAAACATATCCTTGTAGAAAGAGAAATGGGTGCAGCCCAAAACCACCGTCTCATAGTGACTCCAATCATAACCTTGCAGTTGTTCTCTAAGATAAGGCAGAACTGCTTCTTCACTAAATTCCGACTCCTCCGCAAATTGAACGAGACCCGGGAGGGCCAGCAAATCAACGATATGTTCGTTATCCAGCTTGGTTATCAAATTTTGCAGCTTCTCTTCCTTTAGCGTAAGAGCCGTGGCGGTTACCAGCACACGTGTATTTCCCCGTCTGTTGTGTTCAACCGCTGGCTTGACCGCTGGCTCCATGCCGATGATCGGAATATCATATTGCGCTCTTAGCTCATCGATCGAGACGCTTGTAGCTGTATTGCAGGCAAGCACAACTGCATTGACCTGCTGTTCAACAATGAACTTTACAGCATTCGAAACATAGGTTCTCACATCTTCTTTCGGTTTCGGACCGTAGGGAACATGCAATGTATCGGCGTAATATATGTAATCCTCCATGGGAAGCTGCTTTAAGGCCTCATGCAATACCGTAATGCCGCCCACCCCGGAATCAAAAATTCCAATTCGCATTTCTAACCCTCCAATAATTAACGATATTAAATAAATTCCTTTCCATTCTCCAAGATGAATTGCTTATATAGTATGAAACATGCCGATTCACAGTGCAAGTCAGCTTTCGAGGTCAGGACTTTCGTCCTGCATGTTTATCAAGCCTCTTTTTTTGCCCCAAAAGCAAAAGAACAGCACATCTCCAACCTACGGGAGACGTACTGTTCTGTGTTTATCCGATGTTTTCTAGTCCAAGTATACCGCTTGGCCTGTGCGTGCAGATTCGTAGAGGGCTTCCAGAATCCGTGACACTACATAAGCCTGTTCCGGCGTAACTACCGGATCTTTGTCCTCTTCGATCGCTTCAATCCATTTTCTCATCTCAAGGTCTGGCGCACTTTCTGCACGACCTTCATAGAAGGCTACTCCGCCAGTGCCCAAATCGATGTCATTCGTGTATAAGCGGCCGTATTTCTCGCCGTTGATGCGCAGACCGTTCTTCATGTCCGCCCCGGCTTCGGTTCCGCTCAGACTACATTTGGCCTCATCTACTTCGAGGGAGTTCAGCGCCCAGCTGGATTCCAGCATAATAGTCGCTCCATTCTCCATCACGATCATGCCAAAAGCCGAATCCTCCACTTTGAATTTGCTTGGGTCCCAAGGACCCCAGGCATTGGCTGCATTTTCTCGCTTGGATAGCTCATGATACTTGGTGCCAAGCACTACCTTCGGTTTATAATTGTCCATCATCCAAAGGGTCAGATCCAGTGCGTGAGTTCCGATATCAATCAGCGGTCCGCCGCCTTGCTTCTCCTCATCCAGGAAAACACCCCAGGTCGGAACAGCTCTCCGGCGGATCGCATGAGCCTTAGCCATGTAGATATGGCCCAACTCGCCTTCTTCGCAAAGTTTTTTCAAATACAAGCTGTCTTCTCTGAAACGGTTATTATAACCGATGGTCAGTTTCTTGCCAGTCCGCTTGGCCGCTTCCACCATCGCTTTGGCTTCCTCGGAGGTCTTGGCCATTGGCTTCTCGCACATCACATGCTTGCCAGCTTCAAGACCAGCAATGGAGATTTCAGCATGAGAGATATTTGGTGTAAGCACATGCACAATGTCAATCGAAGCGTCCTGCAATAGCTCCTGATAATCCGTGTAGACCTTGGCATCGATAGCTCCGTATTTTGCTGCCGCTTCTTCAGCCCGTTCCCCTACGATATCACAAAAAGCTACCAGCTCAACGTTCTCAAGCTTGCTTAAACTTGGCAAATGCTTTCCGTTAGCAATCCCGCCGCAGCCAATAATTCCAACCTTGTATATTTTGCTCATATTCATTCTCCCTCACTGGTAATTTGCTGTTTCATGTTCCGGTACACTGCAGGTGTCAACCCCATCCGTTTGCGAAAAACGGCATGCAGGTAGTTCGCATTCGTAAAGCCCGCGGCCTGCGCAATCTGCTCTATTGGGTACGTACTCTCTTCCAGCCTACGACATACCACCTGCAGCCGGATGTCCTCCAGAACTTTGCTGAACGGCCGCTTCGGATTCGCCTGATTGAAAATCCGCTGCAACTGCCTGCTGCTGATATTCAGCTTCTCGGCTACGTTGTCCAATGTGACAGCCGCAGAATGGTTCGCTTCCATGTATTGGACAGCATACTCATAACGGTATGTCGACATGTCCCTCACAGGCGCTTCACTGCGAATCTCGCCCGTATCATACGCTCTCGCTGCTTTGATCAGAATGCTGATGACCAGATGCCTAATCGAAGTATAGTAGCCGATGAGCTTCCCGTCGCAGGCAGTATAGGCTTCCAAAAAACACCTCATCGCCTGATGATAATCATATGCCGGTATCAAAGGCAGCGCTCGGAGCTTCGCGACGAACTCCTCTGCTTCCGCAGCCTCCCATGGGTCAACATCCTCCCTCGGCTTCTCTACAATGTCCACATGCAGGCATAGCTCTTCCATGGACTCTTCAGAATCAGCCTCCTGGTAATGCACGACCCCCGGTCCAGTCATATATAACATCCCTTCGGACAACGGGTACATTTGATCGCCGAGAATGACCTTGCCTTTTCCCCTCGGGATAAAATGAAATTCGAATTCGGCATGAACATGGAAATCAATGACCTTGCCTGGTGGAAAAGAGGTCAGGTGAAACCGCAGCACCCGAAGCTCATAATTTCCCCACGGAATACTGAGATCCAGCCGTTCCAGCAGTTCATGCTTCTCGAACATGATCTCGAAAGGAAATCTGTTCATTGTAAGCTTCCTCCCAAAGGCCTTAGGAATCGAGTTCTTCCAGCTTAATCTTACGTCCCTCCTGGACTGAACGGTTCGCCGCTTCCATCAGGCTTGTAAGCTCGGTTGCGATTGCCAGGTTCTCTTCAGCCAGCGTATCCCCCTGAATATGGGCAACCCACTGATGGAAAGCACTCTCCCCGTTATCCGGCAATTCCTGCTCTCTCCATACAGGCGATTCCGGTGAACCGACATTTGTCTTAAGCAGAAGTTTAGCTTCCGGGGTTCCGAACAACAGGGTACCTTCAATGCCATGCACTTCAATGGTAAACGGCGAGTGACTATTCACGAATCCGGCTTCCACCACACCAATTGCACCTGATTCAGTATGCAGGGTAGCCACCGCGTTATCTTCCACTTCTTTACCGGTCACATAGCCAAAGTTAGCGCTTACACCGGTTATTTTCTCTCCCAGGAACAACCGGGTCAGATACATTGGGTGACAGCCCAAATCGATCAATGCACCGCCCTGACATTGCTCTAAATTATAGAAATGAGACGGCAGCCAGTTCGCCGTGGCCCCATTATGAGACAAACGAACTCTGACATATGTGATTTTACCCAGCAGCTTCTGATCGAGAACCTCTTGTATTTTCAATGTATATGCGTCGTTTAGACGCGGCAGCGAGACTGTCAGCTTAACCTTATTGTCGTTAACAGCGGCAAGGATCTGATTGGCTTCCTTTTGCGTGGAGGCGATCACTTTTTCCGTGAAAATATGTTTGCCCGCCTTGGCCGCAGCGATCATAACCTCTTCATGACGATTTGTCGGAGCATCTACAATTACGGCATCAATGTCTTCTTGTGCCAACATTTCATCCAGGGATTCAAAAAAAGGAACATTCAGCTTCGCAGCAGCCTCTGCCCCGCGCTCAGCATCTTCATCCCACACCGCAGCGATAACGGTATCTTCATGCTCTTGGGCTTGTTTGACATAGTCCCAGGCATGAACATGCCAAAAACTGATTTTGCCAATTCTAATGGTCATTTCGCTTGGCCTCCAAGTATATATTATTCTGACATCCACCTATAAGGTATCACATCCTTTGGGCATTTTTAATAGGAATATGCGACACCTACTATATAAAATTACGACACAATTACGAAAATATGATTCTACTCATAAATAGTGAATAACCAGCACTGTTAAGGGAAACTTATACAAAAAATTGAATGGACAGGAAGTGAGCAAGAGATGGGAATCAAAGTAGCGGCTGGTAATTCTAATTCAATAACTGGGACCACTCCAAAGACACTGGGCCAGTATTTGTTCGATTGCTTGAAGCTGGAGGGTATTACCGAAATTTTCGGCGTTGCCGGAGACTATAATTTCACACTATTGGACGCGCTGGAGCAATATAACGGCATCAGGTTTATTAGTGGACGGAATGAATTGAATTCAGGTTATGCAGCGGATGGATACGCAAGAATCAAAGGTCTATCTGCTCTTATCACGACTTTTGGAGTCGGCGAACTCAGTGCCTGCAACGCGATAGCGGGCGCTAACAGCGAGCATATACCGCTGATTCACATCGTAGGTGCACCTCCCGAAAAGGATCAACAAGCACACAAGCTGATGCATCACAGCCTCATGAATGGGGATTTCGACGTCTTCCACAAAGTGTATGATCACATTACAGCTTATACCACAGTGCTGACGCCGGAAAATGCCGAGCTAGAAATTCCTACCGCCATTCGCATTGCCAAAGAAAAGAAAAAGCCGGTATACCTCGTTGTGGCTAATGATTTAGTGACCAAACCGATTATTGCCCGCCAAGAGCCGGTACCGCCGCGTCCAGCATCCAATCTGAAAACTCTTCAGGCAGCAACTGAACATGTCCGCCAGCTACTGGAGCGGGCCCACCGACCGGTCATTCTCGTTGATGTCAAAACAATGCGGTTTGGTCTAGAGATAGCGGTTCGTCGCTTGGCCGACGCCATGCACGTACCTGTTGCGACAATGATGTTCGGCAAAGGGGCATTCGACGAAACCCATCCTAATTATATTGGGATGTACCAAGGTTCTTTCGGAAGTTCTGAAGTTCAAACCACGGTAGAAAATGCAGACTGTATCATTGCGATAGGCATGGTATTGGCAGACAATAACACTGCAAATTTCACCGCGAAGCTGAACCCACTGGTGACCGTCGATATTCAACCGGCGATGGTCAAGGTCGGAGAAGCAGAATATCCGAATGTGTACGCTGCTGACATGCTGCTTGCGTTACAAAAGGCTGGATACAAAGGCCAAGGTTTAGCTGGAAAACCGACATTCCCGTACGACCAAATCACGGGCAGTGCCGATGATCCACTAACAGCGGCCAATTATTATCCGCGCTTTCAGCAGATGCTGCAAGAGGGGGATATTGTGATTGCGGAGACCGGTACATTTTACAACGGAATGGCACAAGTTAGACTGCCGCGCAATGTGACGTATATTGCTCAGGGAGGCTGGGAGTCCATTGGTTATGCCACCCCCTCGGCATACGGTGCCTGTATCGCTGCCCCGGACCGACGGGTGTTGTTATTTACAGGTGATGGCTCCTTGCAGTTGACCGCCCAGGAGATCAGCTCCATGCTTTTTTATGAATGCAAACCTATTATCTTTATTTTGAATAACGATGGTTATACGATCGAAAAATATTTAAATGTCAAAACAGAGGATCAGCAATATAACAAAATTCCGCGCTGGTCATACACCAAGCTGGCCGAAGCTTTTGGAGGCGATGCCCTTACCGTGACTGTTCGGACCTATGGAGAGCTTGACCAGGCGATAATCCAAGCTGAGAAGGAACAGGCCGGAAGACTTTGTATCATTGAAATGATCTCCGCCGATCACATGGACGCTCCCGAGAATATGCGCCAGATGCGCAACTATATGGAGATGCAGGAGAAGCAGCAAAGCCAGAATTAGGATTAGCGGGATCCACGGTAGCCTTTTCTTACTTCGTAAACATGATTAGTTAATTTCAAAATAAGACCGGATAAGCTGCTGAAGCCAGCTTATCCGGTCTCTTCTATACAGCTATTGTGGTTATATCAGGATATAAACATAGAGCCACTTCAAGTAAGGTGGTTAATCTCTTTATGCTTCTCGATATATTCATCTTTAGTTAATCCAAACAAAATAAAATCTAAATATTGACCATTTATATAAACCACTTGCCGACGTACACCTTCTTGAACGCAACCAAGCTTCTGCATCATTTTCGCAGATGCTTCATTCCCTTCAAGAACGTAGTCATTAAATTTATTAAGTCTTCTTTCCAGAAAAGCATATTTCAGAAGGATTTTCATAGCTCTTGTACCATAACCCTTACCACGATACTCTTTATCTATTACTATACCTATACTGAATGTTCCGTTTCTTTCGTCAATGCTATTTAGATTGATCCCACCTACATTTTCACCGTTCAAATTTTCAATTGTAAACATGATTCGCCCATTAGTGGAGGAAAATCCAGCGTTGTCTTCTACAAACTTCTTTGCTTCTGAAATTGTAGGCGGTAATTCAATAGTACATTCTAGAAAACGTCTAGCAGGGGTATCGAATCCACTTAGATACGAACTCTCCCAATCATCAGCCTGTATTGAACGCAATCTAACTTCATCATCTTGCCAATAATAATTTATGTAATCTATATTTCGCATAAACACACCTCCAGGTAATATAAGATCTCTATAAGTTTAACTTAAGAAATTTAAATATTTGGGGTGCTTTTTTATTATAAGTAAACTCTCCCTGATGCCTGTTAGCTGAATAAAGGCAGCCGACCATTTAGATCGACTGCCTTCTTAATACCTATTGCGATGCTACTGCGCCGAAATCTCGAACTTCGCGCCGGCATCTCCGGCGAAAACAATCGTTCCTCCCGCCGGCAGTTCCACCTTATCCTTGCTTCCGATGACACTGAAGTAGGTGCATGCTCCCTTCGCATTATAAACGGCAAAGGAGGCGTTCGCGGACATGTTCACCTTAATGCTTTTTCCCCCGTCTTTGTCACTTATCGTATACCACCTGGCGTATCCGCTGGGCGGAATCGTAACGATTGATTTCTTAGCGACGTAGATAGGCTTCACGGCGTTTTCGTTCACCAAGATGCTTCCACCAATATTAAGGTGCTCAACGCCATTCTCTGTAAAAAACGTATAACCTGAGAGGTCACGCCCGCTCATTCCCGGAATTTGCAATTCGGAGACGGCCGTATTCGGGCCTGTAATTCGCTTATCGAGCACATACCCCGGCAATTGCTTCGACACATTCAATTGGATGATTCCTGTACCCAGATAACCAATCGACGTGTACTTCTCATTCAGCAGATAATATTTCTTGCCGTCACGCTGACTCCATGCTGCTTTTGTCTCTGCTGGTAGATTTGAGGGGAGGAGCTTCTCGGCATTGTACACTGATATAGACATCTGCCCAAGGCCTGGCAACGAAACGTATTGACGAATCCATAAGTAGACGCGGCCGTTCTCCTCGTTCACGAAGCTGATCTTCGCATTCCCGTCTGCACTCCGAAACGTGCCGTCCGCTGAGAACTCGAAGATTTGGGCCGGATTACCGGGTGACTGCTCCGAAGTGATAGACATGACGCCGCCTTTGGTGATATCTACCTTTATCGTTACATTGGTCGCGCCATAAATTCCCGAATACTGCAGCACGGATTCCGGCATATTCCCCTTGACCGGCGCACCGAATGATTTCTCAGGCTTGAATTCGGCTATTGTCCCTTTTTCCTTCAACGCCTGAAGCAGGATTTCGTTCGCCATAAGCCGGTCGAACGTAGCGTTCCCTCCAGAAGTGATAACCGCTGCCGCCAAGTTCTGTTCGGGAAGCACGACGAGCGAAGAGTGATAGAGAATTGTGTCCCCGCCTTTGGTCAGCCCCTTCATCCCGTATTCGCTGAATGGATACAGATTGACGCTGTCCCAACCGAGACCGTAAGCGTAATCGAATGAGGCGGCCGTATCGTCAGGCCACAAAGGCGTCTCGTATTCGTTTTGCGCCATGGCCGCAGCCGATTTTCCTGACAAAACTTCTTCCGCTTTACCTGTAAAAATTTGAGAGAATCTAGCCAAGTCTTCCGCTGTGGAGTAGATGCCTCCCGCTCCGATCACATTGGCTGTCTCGTTCGGAAGTTGTCCTGGGTAGGTGGGATAAAAGAGTCCCGCCATCCTCGCTGTGCTTGGAGAATCAAGTGGCGTCTTCGTATTAGCCATACCTAGAGGTTGTGTAATAAATTTATGAATATATGAGGTAAAGTCCATGCCGCTGACTCGTTCGACCAGAATCTCGGCTAACGTAAATCCGTCATTGCAATAAACCGAATAAGCGCCCGGGGCAGCCTTTAAAGTCTGACCTGCTAATTGCTCCAGCAGTGTGTCGTGGGCGTAAGTATCGTTATCTTCGAATAAAAAAGCATTCGTTAGCGACGATCCATTCAGACCGGAAGAATGATTCAGCAGCATGCGCGGCGTAATCTGCTTGTAGCGTTCATCCTTCATTCTAAACTCGGGGATATACTGAACGACCGGCGTATCCAAATCGATTTTCCCTTGGTCGACCAACTGCATGAGGGAAACCGCAGTAAACATTTTACTCGTTGAGCCGATCCCGTACATCGTGTCTTTCGTGAGCGGCTTTTGTCCCTTCTCGTCATTCTTGCCGGATTGGCCGGATACGACGATGTTGCCATGATCGATAATCGCGTACTGCACGCTATTCGTGCCGTAAGCATTCGTGAGGAGATCTGCCTTCTCCTTTGCAGTTTTCCTGGTTGCTTCGTAGGTGAGCACAGCCTTGTTCGAAGGCGAATCTTTTACTGCCGTTTTCGCAGTTAAAGATACAGCGCCTGACTCGATCACCTCAGATGTATTCGGTGCCACTGCAATGTTGTGCATGTCTGCCAGTGCAGTGTTTTCGCCCCAGGAGGTTAGTAGCAAACACGCGGATAGCACAGCTGCCATGATCCATCGGTTTTTTCTCATTTGAACGCTCCTTCCCAATGTTTATTTGTTTAAAATAGGAAACATAAGGATATATTCAATTACCGGCACAGCCAGGATCGCAGCGACTATGATCTTACTGAGCGGATTGGCCATATTGATCGTCCAGCCGAAACCGTGAATGTTCGGAACGATCAACGCCGGATCTTCTGGGTTCACATAAATGCTGCCGAGCCACTTCCAGTGCCTCTCCTCCATCGACGGAACGTCCCTTACCTGATCAATACCTTTGATTCGCAGGTAAAGCATAACGCCGATCAGTGCCAAGAAGAGTACTGTACAAAGCAGCATACCGGAGAGGAAAAGCAAGTTCTCCTTCCAGCCATACAACGTTATGGCTTGCTCCACCCCTACGAATATAACCATCAGGAGCGAAGCAGTCCAAGTCAGAATGGAATGGATTTTCTTGTGCTTCAACTGTTTTTCCAAAGAACCCTTCCGGTCCTGGGGATCCAGCGATGTCCTGGCTCGCTTGATCACCAGATTATAACAAACGAAAAAGGTGATATTCAGCGCTTGCACGATGTTCAACGCGAACACGGTCCATACGGATTTGTAAAAGTCATGCCTTCCGAGATGCAACCACCCCGGAATCGTATCCCACCTCGCAATAGCAAAGAAAATGCATAACGCCATCACGGCGACATTTGCTGAATACCACCAAGAATTCAGCACCGCTCCATGCGTCCGGCCAATCCCGAGGCTCGCTGCGCGCTTCGTCTGCACGACAACCTCCCAGCCTCTTGCTGCCTTCAAGCGCTCTGCGGACCTTCGGCTGATCCACGTAGCGAAGAAAGACGCAAATATTAAAAGCAAGAGGGCTGTCGTCCAAATTAGGAGACTCCGCACCGGTTGATGACGCACCCATAAAAAGCAAGCGCCTCCGATGACAACCGCAAAACCGCTGGTAAGCAAAGCGTAATTCCGACGAATGACTCGGACGGCCGCGTCCTGCAAGGCCTCAACCGGCAAGACAATGCCGAACAGCAGGGTCCGCAAGCCGATAAAGGCCTGTAAGCTGAGCATCAGCGTAAGCATAAAATAACTGCCGGACATTATGATCATGGCTTCTTGTTTCAACGTTGTTCCCCTCCACGATTTGTAATCATATCCCGGTACACCGATTTGCTCTCCTCTGCGAATGCCTCTTCCGACATGCCCCGCACCGCGGCGGCGGCTGCAAGAGACCGCAGCTGCCGCCTGAGCTTCTCTTCGAAATCCTCCGTCACGCCAGGCATCCCGTCGGGCTGAATGATAACGCCCTTCTTTCGGTGTACTTGGAGTAAGCCCTCTTGCTTGAGCAAATTGTAGGCTTTATTGACGGTGTGGAGATTGATTCCTAAGTCCTCCGCCAAGCTCCGGATCGACGGAAGCGGATCCCCCGGCTGCAAAGCACCAGAAGCGATCCCCTCGATGATTTGGTCAACCAGCTGTGTGTAGATGGGGGTTTCCGATTGCAGATCGAGCTCTATAAACAAAAATATCCCTCCTTATGACAGTTGCTGTGTGTCTTCAAGATGCAAGTGGGGTCGATAATGCTATACAAATGCAAGTCGACCGCAAGTACGTTTGCCTTATGTAATAGAATGAGGGAGTCGAAGTAGTTCTATATCGCATCACCTCCGCATCTGTTATATTACATATATAACACACATGGAAATGATATACAAGATTCCGTTGTAAATTCTTCCATCTTATTTCGTATAATTTTTAATATTCTTAAAGCTTTGAACATAGTGTCACTTGGGTTTGCGTAGGCAATAATACTAAACAATCCTGCGCTTAGTCTAATAAAAAAGGCAGCTGATTTTTATGATCAGCTACCTTGGCAAACTTCTCCTTGTTTGATTCAACTGTCGTTCTCCTTTTGCTCAATGCTTTACTTCGTTTTCGGATGAATCAAATTGTTCTTAAGCGAGGACTGCATGGATTTTATTTGTTATTTCGTTAATGTTGCGGGAAGAAAGTAAAATAACTATAGCCCAATAATTATCGTTGGTAGCATTATGCTTATTGAGCTTTCTTGTTCCGTTAGTTCAATCATTTAACTTCAATAACAAAACCTGCTGATGTACTGCCTTTTGAAAATTTACCATCTTCTGTTGTCCAGACCGCTGAAATCCCATAGTAATAAGTCCCTTGTTCTTTTGGGGCATTAAAAGAGTCATTATTCAAAGGGATTTGTATTGTTGTATTATCGATAAATTGCTCAATATACAACCCATTAGGTGCTGGTTTATAAGCAAAAGAAACTTTAATATCTCTATCAGGTGTTATAGCAGTAGGAGCAACCCCTCTTAACATTGTAATTCCGCCTTCATAATCCGCGCATACACTGCCCCAACAATAACTACTCTGAATAACTGGAATTTGAGTTTGATCTGAAATAACACTTGGTAGAGGTGGGGATTTTTTTATAATTCTAATACCAACGCTCCTAGCGTATCCTTCAAGTCTTGTATTTGCTACAAGGTTTCCTACAAAAGGCGTTAAATAAATGAACACAACCAGTAAAGCTAAAGATCCCGTAACAAGTATAATAAATGCTTTTTTTCGACGCATCCCAAGCCCCTTTAACATAAATATAGGCGTGATTTTACCGTATTGGTTACATCACCTGATTATATTTTGATTCAGATTTTTAATTGATTATTATATTGTTTTCATCATAATAAATTAATTCGGCAGGAAATGTTTTTTTAAAATCACTTGATAGCTTCTCATACTTTACAAACATTTCCTCTTTAGAAACATCCGTTGTAAAACTAACTTCTTCATATACTAATTTAGTAACTATATGATTAATTTTTAAACCAGGATTTTTCCCGATTAAAATTCCATACTCACCTTCATTTGTCCTTATATTTACGTACGATACTTCATTAGTCCCGTATCCTGCTAGTTCAATCTTGTATTTTCCATTCAACCCTTTAATTAAGTGCGAGTATCCTATATCATCATTTTCCAAACGAAATAATGCGATATATGAATTTGAATGATTTACTCGTACAACCTTTATAAGGTTAGCACTAATATGTTCCGTTTTCCCTCTGTTTAACCACTCATTCAAATTAGATTGAATAGATACATTTGCATCTTTAATATAATATTGATTAAAATAATACAATGAATACCCAATACAAAGGACTATTAGCAATAAAGAAAAACAAATCACCTTTTTGACTCTATACATTTAATCACTCCAAAATGTTGAGTTTCAAATTCCTGATATTTCCACCTCCAATTCGTCCAACTTTTCTTGAAGAATCTTCTTTCTTATACGCAGGACTATATCTCCCAAGTTATGAAACTCCTATTGCGACGTTACTGCGCGGAAATCTCGAACTTCGTACCGGCATCCCCGGCAAAAACAATCGATCCTCCCACAGGCAGTTCGACCTGTTCCTTGCCTCCGATGACACTGAAGTAAATGCATGTTCCCTTCGCATCATAAACAGCGAAGGAGGCGTTCGAGGACATGTTCACCTGGGCGGTCTTGCCCCCGTCTTCCTCTTTTATCGTATACCACTTGGCATATCCATCGGGTGGAATCGTAACGGTTGACTTCTTAGCAAAGTTAAAAGGCTTCACGGCATCCTCGTTCACTAAGATGAATCCACCAAGATTCAAGTACTCAACGCCATCTTGTGTAAAGAACGCAAGACTTGAGAGATCACGCCCGTTCAATCCCGGGATTTGCAGTTCGGAGACAGCTGAATTCTGGCCGGTTATTCGCTTATCGAGCACATATCCCGGCAATTGTTTTGACATGTTCAATGGGATGGGCGGCGACACCAAATAATAGATCGATGTATACTTCACATTCAGCAAATAATACTTCTTGCCGTCACGCTGCATCCATGTTTTTTTTGTCTTTTCCGGAAGATTTTGAGGCTGAAGCTTCTCAGCATTGTACATGGATATTGCCCCCTGCCCTAGACCCGGTAACGAAATGTATCGACGAAGCCATTGGTAGGTGCGGCCGTTCTCCTCTGTCACGAAGCTAATCATCCCTTTCCCATCTGCACTGAGGAACGTACCGTCTGACGAATACTCGTAGATTTCAGCTGGATGATCAGGCGATTGCTCCGAAGTGATGGACATGACGCCACTTTTGTTAATATCGATGTTTAACGTCCCAGTATACATACCATAGATTCCCGAATACTCCAGCATGGCCTCTGGCATATCAGCCTTTACCGGAGCGCCGTACGATTTCTCAGGCTTGAATTCGGCAAATATCCCTTTCTCCTTAAGCGCTTGTAACAGGATTCCGTTCGCCAGAAGCTGGTTGCTCGTACTGCTTCCGCCGGAAGAGACGACAGCTGCTGCTATGTCCTGCTCGGGAAGCACGACGAGCGAGGAATGAATGAGAGGCGTGTCCCCGCCTTTGGTCAGTGCCTTTATTCCGTATTCGCTGAAGGGATACAGATTGACACTGTCCCAGCCAAGACCGTATGCGATTGAGTTATCCGCATTGTCAGGCCACAAAGGTGTCTTATACTCTTCTTGCGTCATGGCCGCAGCCGATTTGCCCGACAAGACTTCCTCTGCTCGCCCTGTGAAAATTTGCGAGAATCGAACTAAATCTTCTGCCGTGGAATTGATGCCTCCCGTTCCAATCACGTTAACCGACTGGTTGGGAAGTTGCCCTATGTAAGTAGGATAATAGAGCCCCGCCATCTGCGCTTTGTCCTGAGAATCGAGCGGCGTATTCGTATTGATCATACCTAGAGGTTCCGTAATATATCGATGGATATAAGAGGTGAAGTTCATACCGCTGACACGCTCGACCAGAATCTCGGCCAGTGTAAACCCGTCATTGCAGTAAACCGAGTAAGCACCCGGGTCTGCTTTCAAGGTCTGCCCGGCCAGTTGCTTCAGCAGTGTGTCGTGGGCATAAGTATCGTTATCTTCGAATAAAACGGCGTCTATAAACGATGATCCGTTCAGACCGGAAGAATGATTAAGCAGCATGCGCGGCGTAATCTGTTTGTAGCGTTCATCTGTCATCGTAAACTCGGGGATGTACTGGACGACAGGCGTATCCAAATCGATTTTCCCTTGGTCGACCAACTGCATGACGGCAACCGTGGTAAACATTTTACTCGTCGAGCCGATCCCGTATATTGTGTCTTTCGTGAGCGGCTTCTGTCCCTGCTCATCATTCTTGCCAGTTTGGCCGGATACGACGATGTTGCCATGATCGATAATAGCGTACTGCACGCTGTTCGTATCGTAATTTTTCGTCAGGAGATCCGCCTTCTCCTTTGCAACCTTCCGGGTAATTTCGTATGTAAGCCAAGCTTCATTCGAAGGTGAGTCCATTGCCGCCGTCGGCACGGTTGTTGGGACAGCGATCGGCTCGGTTACCTCAGACGTATTCAGTGCCTCTGCTACGTTCTGCATCTCAGCCACTGGTGTGTTGTCGTCGCAGGCGGTTAACAGCATAAGCAGACACAAGAATAGCATAGCTACGATTTTCCATCGGCTTTTCATCATTTGAATTCTCCTTCCCTAATTTCGATCACCGGAACGGTTATGATAATGACGCAGCCATATGAACAGCAACACCGACGGTTTCTTGGCCTTCGATAGCACTTCAAGGAAAGAGGCGCATTAGCAGCACATCAGCATTAGTGCAAGCGATCATTAAGTATGTGCGATGTTGACATGTAGAAGCAATTTCATTTCGCATCACCCCCATATTTGTTATATTACATGTATAACACTAATGGGAATGATATACAAGATAATATTGTAAATTCCTCCATATTGTTTCGTCTGATTTTAATATTCTTAAAGCTTTGAACTACAGTGTAAAATGAGTTTGCGCAGATAATAGCACTAAACGAACCTGTTCTTAGCCTAATAAAAACGGCAGCTGATTTATGGTCAGCTGCCGTGGCATCCTTATTCAATTTTCCTGCGTATAAGCACAACAAAGGAAAACGATTATTTAAATCGATCGCTTCTCCTAATGCTCTTTTAGTTCTCATATCCCGTAAGTTCAATCATTTAACTTCAATAACAAAAACTGCTGAAGTATCACCTTTCGAAGATTTACCATCATCTGTTTTCCAGAGCGCTCGAATCCAATAGTAATAAGTACCTTGTTCTTTGGGAGCATTAAAAGAGCCCTTATTTAAAGGGATTTGTATTGTTTTATCATCGATAAATTGCTGAACATCCAACTCATTAGGTGCTGGTTTATAAGCAAAAGAAACTTTAATATCCCCTTCAGATGTTATAGCAGTAGGAGTAACCCCCTTTAACATTGTACTTCCCCCTACATAATCCACACATCCTAAATTGCCCCAACAATAACTTCTCTGAATAACTGGAATTTGAGTTTGCCCCGAAGTAACACTGGGTAGCGGTGGGGATTTTTTTATAATTTTAACCCCAACGCTCCTAGCATATCCTTCAAGCCTTG
Organism: Paenibacillus sp. GCM10012306; assembly: GCF_042649265.1. NCBI lineage: Bacteria > Bacillati > Bacillota > Bacilli > Caryophanales > Paenibacillaceae > Paenibacillus > Paenibacillus sp. GCM10012306. The sequence goes on from NZ_JBHRYW010000013.1 coordinate 158,961, forward strand.
TTTTTGCTACAAGGTTTCCTGCAAAAGGAGTTACATAGACGAACACTACCAGTAAAACTAAAAGTCCCATAGCAAGTATTATAAATGCCTTTTTCCGATACATCCCAAGCCCCCTATAGGCGTGATTTTACCGTATTAGTACTTCATCTAACTTAAGTATGAATTAAACTCCTCTACTCGTCAGTTCAAAAACCAAGCAATTTAAAAATAAGACCCACCTTAATGCCCTCCGCTTGGTAGCAGTTTTCGAAGTTCCCTTTAAGCAATAGACTTCGGCAAGCAGCTCCTGATTCTTCATAGATATCTGTATTTACATTCAAATCAATATTTCTATAGTCATTATATTTAGGACTTTCATTCTTTATAGAAAGGATGTCAGAGGATTTCCAAGATAGCGAAAAATCATCTTTATGGTTACTTGAATATACCTTTTTCTTCTTACCAGTCTGAGTTTGTTCAACCTCGATAATATACATTACCCCACCTGCTGCACCGCCATACTCTAAATAATACGCGTTAGCTTTATATTGACCGTCTGGTGATTCTATGGGATCTAGAAATTGTGTTGCGTTATCAAGGCTTTTGAAATTATAAAAGTACCTATTATAGCCAATTAACAGTAATATACCAAAAATCAATAGTAAAATAATAACATATCTTTTTTTCACACCAAACCTCCAGTGTTGACCGGTCTAATATCACTCAAATATAATATCTGTAATATTCCATATTAATCCAAATGCACACAGGGGGAGAATGAATGACAATTGGTTCTGCACGTTCATTGTTTGATGAGTACTGTCATTTCAAGGAAATCAACCCGCTCGATATGGACGAGACACTATTGATGACTGCCCGGGAACAAGTATTGTCTGACATCGCTTTGAACGGATACACAAAGGAAGCAGTCCGACTAATGCACCGAATCTTGAGCTTCTTAGGTGATGGAGGGTTAAAGGAACGTGAAGATCACTTAAGAGTTTACATGCGTGAACCTCTGGAGCGAGACGAACGGTTTTGGGCTCACTGGGAACTAGTTGATACATTGGCACTATTAAAAAAATGTCAGGAGACAGTAGACGAACAACTCATGTTTCTACATTGGACAAAGGCGAACTGTGAACAAAAAGAATGGCCAGCTGTTATGTTCGATGGTACACAAGCACATTGCTGGGCGTGCGTGAACAGAATGACCGAATGGTTTGACATTTATTACAATATCATCAATTCAATAGAGCCAACTGAAGAGAACCGTAAAAATCGAGCGTCCTATATTAGGACAGCCGGCGAACATTTAGCATTCCACAATAAAATGGATGAAGCAATGAAAGAGTCAGAACGTCTGATGAAAGTCGTGGATGAGTCTGCACAATGGCCAGAGCGGGTTATTTTTTGGCTGGGCGCCACCACAATAAAGCTGGAGGTTTTCCGAAAAAAACAAGATTGGGAAAGCTACGATCAACAGGTACAGCATATTATGGCTCTACTTGAAACGGACTCGCTTGATATCGACAAGAAGAAGTTTATCGCTAATGATCTCGGAGCCTGTCTTTTATGGGCTGGTCGATATCAGCAAGCACAGCCTTTATTCGAATTTATCATAAAACACGGCTCCGGCGGGATCACGCATTATTTTTTGGCAATATGTATCTGGTCATCGAAAAAAGATCGTATGCAAACTCTGCATCATTTGGCCATGGCTGAAAATGAAATCGTCGACAACCTGAACATGAGAGGCCGCTATATTGAAATGTTTAAGGAACAACCAGAATTTTCAGATGTCTGGGATGATCAGGAGTTTATGTCCGTTTTGAAATGATAAAACTCGCATATAGACCTCTTGTGCGACTAAACTAAATATGTCTTTGAAGCTCAACACTACATTCAGATGTTGTTGCAGTGACGTACTCCATATAATTCACAGAGCCGTTAAAGTTCAAATAAGCTTCATAACGCATGCGGATTGCAGGTAAAGTAATCAAATCCAGAACACTTTCCTTGGGAACCCACCTGCACTCGCTCGTTTCATCAGAAGTAGCTAACTCTCCGCCCACAGCTTTGCACACAAAATCAAACATAACCTTCGTCGGAACATCAGTCACACCGTCATACCATTTATGAATCGCCGTGTTGGAAACAACACTAATTAAATGGCTGACAGTGGTGTCTATTCCACTTTCCTCTTTGATTTCACGACCTCCTGATATGTTGAGTTTGTATAATTATTTACATATTACTTTCTTCTCCCTATATATAGCAAATGAGATGAAATTCCCAATACGGATGGATCTTTAGCAATGGAAATGAGAAAATTAACCATTCTATCATATTCACCTTGGTCTACCCAATACTGCTTTTGTTCATTTGAGAGCATTGCAGCGATGCTTGAAGAACCAATTAAATCTATCGTATCGAATCCATTCTTCTCCATAAAAGGTTTTACTTCATCAATGTTAAAATAAAACGCTCCTGTAAATCGACCTTTATCGTTATGATTGAACACCCCGGTCTCGTAGAACTCATTTATTGTATCCAAGTTATCATTGGGCTTCCAAAATTGTGGATATTGTAAAGATGTAATTGTCATTCTCATCCGACTTTGGATAGCGACAAAAACGATGCCGTTCCGCTTTGTTACACGATGTAACTCCCTAATTGCTGATATTCGTTCCTCTTCCTTTTGTAAATGGTATAGAGGACCAAGCATCAAAGAAGCATCATAGGTCTCGTCTGGTATCCCCTCTAAATGTGTTGCATTTAATACATGAAAACCGTTAAACTGTTCTGTCAATCCTAATTCGGATACCTTCTGTTTCGCTATTTCAACTAACTTAGGTGTTAGGTCAGATAGAGTTACGTTATATCCAAGCTTCGCTAGCTCTATTGAGTATTTACCTGGTCCTGCGCCATTATCTAATACAGTTCCGGATGAAGCTAAATACTGTTTTATAAAATGCAGATTAATAATAAACTCAAGCGGCTCTCGATCCAACCTCCCCCACTCATCAAATTGGGAGTAATAATCAATAATATTATCCATTGACCAAACACCTCTCATTAACTGTTTTTTGCAGAAAAACAAAAAACCTATCGCCTACAAAGAGGCGACAGGCTTAACCTTCGCGGTACCACTCTTCTTGATCGTTGTTATAAGTAAAAAGACAACGAATCTTAAAACCCGATTACGGAGATTAACCGTTAAGATCTACAAATGTTCGACCTTACCGCTCATGGGTGAGTTGGGGGAACCATTGACTGTCTTGCACCCACCGACAGCTCTCTGGGCAATAGTTAATCCTTAATACTCCCAATCATTGCGTTTAATCATATTCTAATTGAACTTAGTATACAGTTTACAAATATTTACTGTAAATAGGAAATTAATTTTAACTATTCTTCCCTTTCAATCTCGCCAAAAGCTTAATTCACCGCTGTACCACTATTTGTGATACGGTGAATAACATCATCAAGACCCATGCTTTCCTTCGTCAGCACCTTGCGCTCAATAAGCTCGACCTGACCTTCGGCAGCTCCCTTACCGATCACAACGGTGAATGGAAGGCCAATCAGCTCGGCATCCTTGAATTTCACGCCTGGACGCTCATCCCGATCATCGAGCAGCACTTCAATACCATGTTCACTCAGCGCCGTATAGAGATTCTCCGCAGCTGTGCGCTGGGCTTCATCCTTCACCGACATCAGCAAAATGTGTACCTGGAATGGCGCCAACGCCGCAGGCCAGCTTATCCCATGATCATCATGGTTCTGCTCCACTACGGCGGCGAGCAGCCGGGAAATACCGATGCCGTAACAGCCCATGATCATATCCGTATTTTTACCAGAAGGATCTAGATAGCGTGCACCCAGCTTCTCACTGTATTTGGTTCCTAGCTTGAAGACATGTCCGATTTCAATCCCATGATGGAATTTTAGCTCTCCTGAGCCGCAGCGTGGGCAGCTGTCTCCTTCCGCCACATTTCGGAAATCACCTACCTGACCCAGACTAAAATCCCGACCAGGCACTACATAACGAAGATGGTAATCTACTTCGCCAGCGCCGGCTACTCCATGTGCCATAGCTGCTACCTCTGCATCGACGAGCAGCGGAATCAGCAGCTCGACAGGACCAATAAAGCCACTCTCCGTCCCTGCCGCCGCTTCGACACTCTCGTAGCTCACGAGCGCAATCTCCTCAGCTCCCACCGCTTTTTTCACCTTGATCTCGTTGACTTCATGATCGCCCCTGACCAGAACGGCAAATACTTTGCCTCCGCCGGAGTAGATCAGGGTCTTGATGATCTCCTGAGGCTGCAGCCCCGCTGCTGCAAGCTGTTCGATGGTGCGTAGGCCTGGCGTATGGAATTTCTCTACGGCTGGCAGGTCTGCCTCCACTTTCGCCAATTGCTCGCTTGTCTTTGCAGATTCGGCCTGCTCCAGATTGGCTGCATAATTACATGCCGTACAGGCAGCAACGGTATCTTCGCCGATATCTGCAAGTGCCATGAATTCATGGCTGCCGCCTTCACCGCCAATCGCCCCCGAATCCGCCTCCACCGCACGGAAGATCAGTCCGCAACGTTCAAAGATCCGATGGTACGCGTTAAACATCGTCTGATAAGATTGGTCCAAGCTCTCCCATCCGTTATCGAAGGAGTAAGCATCCTTCATCAAGAACTCTCTGCCCCGCAGCAGTCCCGAGCGGGGACGTCGTTCATCACGGAACTTGGTCTGGATCTGATACAGCGTAACCGGCAGCTTCCGGTAAGAGCTGATCTCATTACGTACCAATGTAGTGATAACTTCCTCATGTGTTGGACCGAGCACGAATTCCCGGTCATGGCGATCCTGCAGAGTGATCAACTCCTTGCCATATACCCCGAACCGGCCTGATTCCTGCCACAGTTCAGCAGGCTGCATCGCTGGCAGCAGCACTTCCTGGGCTCCGGCCTTGTCCATCTCTTCTCTCACAATGTTCTCCAACTTGTGCAGAACACGCCGGCCAAGCGGCAGATAGCTATAAATCCCGGCAGCCAGCTGCCGGATATAACCGGCCCGCTGCAGCAGGCCATGACTAGCTGTTTCCGCTTCCGCCGGAGCCTCTCGTAAAGTATTAAGTAACAGATTGCTTTGGCGCATTTTCATCGTCCTCCTGATTTCCTTATAAAAAAAGCTGTTCATTGTCTGACACCTGCCATAACCTTCGCCAGAAAAAACAAAAAGACGCATTCGTCAGGGACGAATGCGTCGTGATACCACCCTGTTTCAACTGCCGCAAACAAACGTGGCAGTCCTCCATCGGATAACGGCCGAGTCCGGCAGCGTTTGTACTTTCTCACGCGCTGCTGCTTCCAAGGCAGGATGCACTCCGCTCGTTATGAGGAACCTTTCACCCGGTGGGTTCCCTCTCTGTTCCAACGATGATGGGACTGCAGATCCTTGGTCCATGCATTTTTCGATATGGTTACAAGCTGAATAAAGTTCAACTTACATAGATTGTAATTAATTTATACGATGACATGGAATTCGTCAAGAAGAGGATTTTATTTTTAAACGAAAGCATCCAGTATCTAAAGCCGCTGTGTAACACAAAAGAGACCGTTCCCCAGTTCTGAGAACTGAGAAGACGGTCTCTTCGTATAAGTAAATTACTTTTTTATAATAGTATTCTTAGACAAGTACAGTGGAGCCCATCAGGAATTTATCAACTTCACGGGCAGCTGCGCGCCCTTCGTTGATCGCCCATACCACCAGGCTTTGTCCACGACGCATGTCACCTGCAGCAAATACTTTCTCCACGTTAGTGTTGAACTTGCCATAACGTGCCTTCACGTTCGTGCGACGGTCCGTTTCCAGGTTCAACGCTTGAACCAGATCCTGTTCAGGTCCGTCGAATCCGATAGCAATCAGTGCCAATTGTGCAGGCAGTACAGTTTCTGTACCCGGGATCGGCTGATAGATTTTGCGTCCAGTCTCATCAACCGTCCGATGAATTTTCACCGTGTGTACTTCCTTCAGGTTGCCTTCCTCATCTCCGACGAATTTGGTCGTCATGATTGAGAACTCACGCGGATCATCACCGAATACTGCTTTAGCTTCCTGTTGTGCATAATCAAGGGTATACACATTCGGGAACTGCGGCCAAGGGTTAGCAATCGGATCACGCTCCAGTGGAGCCTTCTCATGCGTACCAAACTGGGTGATGCTGTTACAGCCATGACGAAGTGATGTAGCAACACAGTCGGAACCGGTATCCCCGCCGCCCAGAACGATGACGTCCTTGCCAGCTGCGGATACGAAGTTGCCATCTTCCAGGTTGGAATTCAGGTAGCTCTTGATCGTTCCATTCAGATAATCCATTGCGTACATAACGCCTTTCAGGTCACTGCCTTCTACGTTGAACTGACGTGCCTTGGTCGCTCCGCCGCAAAGTACAACTGCATCGAACTCGTCCACCAGCTGTTGTGCCGGGATATCCTTGCCGATCTCAGTGTTCACCACAAAGTTCACACCTTCTGCAGCAAGCAGATCCACACGACGCTGCACTACGCGTTTATCCAGTTTCATGGTTGGAATACCGTAGGTCAGAAGTCCGCCGATACGATCATTGCGTTCGTATACCGTAACGGTATGCCCCGCTTTGTTCAACTGTGCAGCAGCAGCCAGACCTGCCGGACCAGAACCAACAATTGCAACTTTCTTGCCAGTACGTTTCTCCGGAGGTGTCGGTACCACCCAGCCCTCTTCAAAACCCTTGTCGATAATTGCTAGCTCGATGGTCTTAATCGTTACCGGTTGGCCGATCAGGCCGACCGTACATGAGCCCTCACATGGAGCAGGACAGATGCTACCAGTGAATTCAGGAAAATTATTCGTCTTGTGCAGGCGCTCCAGCGCTTCTTGCCACAACCCGCGATAAACCAGATTATTCCATTCCGGAATCAGGTTGTGTACAGGGCAACCTGAGGTTCCGCCAGCCATATCAATACCGGTATGACAATAAGGGGTTCCGCAATCCATGCAGCGTGCACCCTGTGTCCGAAGCTCGTCCTCGGATAAATGGTGGTGGAACTCTTCCCAATCTTTTACCCGCTGCTCAGGATCACGATCACCTGGGAGCTGGCGTTTATACTCCATAAAACCTGTAGGTGTAGACATGTTTACGTTTCCCCCATCCGTTCTCTTCGTGTTGATATCTATAGTATATTGTAGCATACCTGTGGCTTAATGATGTCGTGAACAGTGCAACTTTAGTCCTGTGCATTCTATCGTTTAGCAATTTCTAATTTTAATTATATTAGCATTCCAGACTTTTGCACTGTAATGGATTAATCTGCTGATTATTTGTACTATTTCACATGTTGTGTTAGAGAAAACGCTTTTACGCCAGCTCCGTACGTTCATAGACTACAAAACGGTAATCATACGGATTCTTCTCATCTTTGATCCCAGGTGTACTGGAGACTTCCTTCCATTCATCCCAATTCACATCTGGAAAGAAGGTATCCCCGGCAAAATCATGCTCTATGCGGGTCACGATCAGCTTGTCTGCATAAGGCAGCACGATCCGGTAAATCTCAGCTCCGCCGATGACCATCAACTCATCCGTACGCTTCGCAGCTTCAAGCGCCTCCTCCAGCGAATGCACCACCTCTGCCCCTTCAGCAGTGAAGCTGTGATCTCTGGTCAGCACAATACTCGTTCTGCCTTTCAGCGGCTTACCGCCCAGCGAATCCCACGTTTTGCGGCCCATCAGCATCGTTTTCCCCATCGTCTCGCTCTTGAAGAAGGCAAAATCCCGTGGCAAATGCCAAGGCATGCTGTTATCCTTGCCGATCACACCCTTAACGTCCATAGCCCAGATCATGCTGATGCTCATTTCCATCTCTCCTTTGCTTCGATGTTAGATCGCTACCGGTGCCTTGATTCCCGGATGATGCTGATACCCTTCGAACTCGAAGTCCTCAAAGACATAATCGAAAATACTGTCCGGTTTTCTGTTAATTTTCAGCGTTGGCAACGGATACGGATCTCTTTGCAGCTGAGTTGCAACCTGCTCCAAGTGATTTGTATAAATATGCACATCCGCACCCGACCAAATGAACTCACCAACCTCCAGACCAGTCTGCTGGGCGACCATGTGGGTCAGTAACGCATAGCTGGCAATATTAAATGGTAGACCCAGGAACGTGTCCACCGAACGCATGGTGAGCATGCAGGACAGTTTGCCGTTCGCAACATAAAATTGAAACACAAAGTGGCAAGGCGGCAGCTTCATATTCTCGATCTCGCCTACGTTCCAGGCGCTGACGATATGCCGGCGCGAATCCGGGTTGTTCTTAATAGCCTCGATAACGCTCGTAATCTGGTCAATATGGCGTCCATCCGCGCTCTCCCAGGCTCTCCACTGCGAACCATAGACAGGCCCCAGATCGCCGTTCTCGTCCGCCCATTCGTCCCAGATCGATACTCCGTTCTCTTTGAGGTAGGAGATGTTAGTCTCGCCTTTCAAGAACCACAGCAGCTCATGTACGACCGATTTCAAGTGAATGCGTTTCGTCGTTACGAGCGGGAAACCTTTACTAAGATCAAACCGCAGCTGCCGTCCAAAAACAGACCGAGTACCAGTCCCTGTCCGGTCACTTTTTTCCACCCCGTTGTCCAAAACATCCTGAAGTAATTCCAAATAATTGCGCAAAGCTTAACGCCCCTTTTCCTTGATAACTTACATATAAGGTTCTCTCATTAACCATTATCTAACCTTGAATATGTCTATCGAGAAACGTAAAGCCACTCCCAAAGGAGCAGCTCATCATTTCGTCCGTTCTATTAGTTTACCACGACCTGATCCTGCTTGTAACTTGCCAAACTGTAGAAAACGAGAAAAACAGAACTGTCTCGCTCCCTTTATTGCAGGATTTTGAGAAAAGCACTAAAGATAACAGAACTATCCACTTACCCTTGTAACAATAGGTGTAAATCGCCCTTGTAGCTCCATATACTCATCATTAAGTCCTCGCATATCGTTCGTGTTGATTATTCACCCGTTCAGAGCTGTCTGTAAGCCTCTTTTTGCCCAACCTAAGTTAGGGGCCCCCTGTCTCATTAACGTCCGTGAAAAGTGTGCTGGGAAGGGCTCATGAACGACCCCGGAGTGATTAAATTAATTCTATGTAGATGAACTTGAACCAATTTCATTCAGCAATACATAGTTCAAGCTTCTGTACGCCAGCCTGCAGGCTTGCCCGACCACCTACCGGAAAAGTAATCATAGGAGAAGTATGTCCGAAATCTACATCGGCTACAACGGGAAGATGTCTCAGCTCCTGTTTACTTTTGATTATTCTGGTTAGTAGCGCTCTTGTCATACCTGAACCCTTTTGAAATCTGCCAATGGCTATGCCTCTTACCTGCTCAAAACCGGGTTGATGGATAAGGGATTGCAAATCCCGATCAAAGGTCACTGGCTGTGACTCATAATCATCCTCCAGGAAGAGGATAGCGTTCTTGAGACTCGGCATATATTCGGTTCCTTGCAGGAGATTCAAGGTACAGAGATTGCCACCGATAATTGTACCCTCTGCTTGGCCTTCATTGATGACATACGGCCCTTCATTTTTGATAAATTCGCGCTTCTCTTGATCCAAATACCATTCATCGTCGCTCCAAACCTCCGCATGCTCCACAGCTACTTTCTGATCCAGCAACATCATCCTTTGGAAATACTCAACGGTGTATTGGTTGCCTTGCTGCATAGCAAACGTGGAAAAGTGTGGCCCTGAATAGGTAATCAGCCCAGTTTTGGCATAGATCGCATTACTTAATGCCGTAATATCAGAGTAACCGCACAGGCGCTTAGGATGAGCCCCAATCAAGGAATAGTCCAGGTACCGAAGCAGTTGATTAGCGTTAAACCCACCGATGGTTGTCAAAATGCCTTTGACATTCGGGTCCAGGAAGGCCTCATGAAGGTCGGCAACCCGTGATTCAATGGATGAAGATACAAACTCATCCGCTTCTAGTGCGTGTTTGGAGAATGAAACAGTGAAGCCCAGCCGTTCAAGCTGCTGTTTGGCCTCTTCCCTTTGTTCTGGTGCGATTAGAGATAAGCTTCTCGAAGGTGAAATAATGCGAATTTCATCGCCTGGCTGCAGTTTTTCTGGTCTCATAGATATCTCCTCTTCTCTTGCGACATATAGTTGCCTCCTACTGACATTCAATCATAATTAATTCCTCTATTATAACACCGCCTATTTACTAGTAAATGGAAAGACTCTTTTCTCAAAGCAACAAAGATAAAAGAGTTGGATAATAAAGGAATATGCACAATATGTGTCGAAGTTACGAACGCCATTTAATTTATTAGCAAAGGAGATATGAGAATGGGGAAATGACTTTTAATGATGTGAATATGTCAGGTTTAAGGCTTCAGGATGCTAATTTTAGCCACGCTGTTATTGACCACGTTCATCTTTTTGGAACAGAGTTTCATAATGTTGTTCTTCCTATGGAGGGGGACGGAAATTATAATCCCGATGGGCAGTATAAATCAGTAAGTTTTCATAACTGCAACCTTTCTAATGGGCAATTACGAAATTGTGATTTAACAAATGTTGAGATCACCGATTGTGATATTACAGGATTAAAAATAAACGGTATTTTAATTTCAGACTTAATCACGAACAAATAAATGACAAAAAAAAGCGAGGACGCATATTGCGTCCTCGCTCTCTTCAACAGCCTGACATGCAGGCCGATTATAATACTATTTCAAGATGTGAATCGGATGACCTTCAACCAGTTCAGCCGCTTCCATGACGATTTCGCCAAGGGTTGGGTGAGCATGGATAGTCAATGCGATATCTTCAAGCGTAGCACCCATTTCAATTGCCAGACCCAGCTCAGCAATCAAGTTGGAAGCTTCGATACCGACGATTTGCGCGCCGAGTACAAGGTTGTTCTCGCTGTTAGCTACAATCTTGATGAAGCCGTCTGCACCGTTCAGGGAAACTGCACGGCCATTGCCCGCGAACGGGAACTTACCGCTCTTCACTTTGTAGCCTTTATCCTTAGCTTCTTTCTCAGTCAAGCCAACGCTGGAGCACTCAGGATCTGTGAAGACCACAGCCGGAATGACTTTGTAGTCAACCACGGATGTGTGTCCTGCGATCGCTTCAGCAGCCACTTTACCTTCGTAGGAAGCTTTGTGAGCCAGAGCCAGACCAGGAACAATGTCGCCGATCGCGAAGATGTGCGGAATGTTGGTACGGCCTTGGTGGTCAACTTTGATCAGACCGCGCTCGTCAAGCTCAACGCCGATCAGGTCAAGACCCAGCTCGCCATCTGTGTTTGGACGACGGCCAACAGTTACCAGCAGGTACTCTGCAGTAACTTCTTTGGACTCACCGTTCACGGAGTACTTCACGGTTACATCCTTGTCCGTTTGCTCTGCACTTTCAGCCTTAGCGTTAGTCACGATCTCGATACCAGTCTTCGCCATGTTCTTGGCAACCAGACGAGTCATGTCTTTGTCGAAGCCAGGCAGTACAGTGTCCATACCTTCGATGATGGTTACTTTAGTACCGAACTTGGAGTACATTTGACCCAGCTCAGCACCGATGTAGCCACCGCCGATAACGATCAGGCTCTTCGGAATTTCCGGAAGCTCAAGCGCTTCAGTGGAAGACAGAATACGACCGCCGAACGGGAATGGTTTCAGTTCGATTGGACGGGAACCTGTAGCAATGATGCAGTTCTTGAAACGGTAACGCGGAGATTCGTGATCGTTGAATACCCGTGCTTCAGTTTCGCTGATGAACATGCATTCACCGTTGAAGATTTCGATTTTGTTGCCTTTCAAGAGGCCAGTTACGCCAGTAGTCATTTGCTTAACTACTTTGTTCTTGAACTCTTGTGTTTTAGCAAAATCTACTTTTACGTTCTCAGCTGTTACACCGTAAACGTCAGCGTGTTGTGCAGATTCATAAGAGTGAGCTGCTGCGATCAGTGCTTTGGACGGAATACAACCACGGTTCAAACACACGCCGCCGAGTTCCGATTTGTCTACGATAAGCACTTTTTGACCAAGCTGAGCTGCACGAATGGCTGCTACATATCCGCCGGGACCTGCACCAATGACTAATGTATCAATATCGAGTGAAGCGTCTCCCACTACCATATTATTACACCTCCATAACTAGCATATCAGGATTTGCAAGCAAGGTCTTAATGTAGTTCATGAAATTCTGTGCTGTTGCGCCATCGATGATACGGTGGTCAAAGCTCAGGGACAATGCCATTACAGGAGCAGCTACGATTTCACCGTTCTTAACAACTGGTTTCTCAGTGATACGGCCTGTACCCAGGATCGCAACTTCAGGGAAGTTGATGATTGGAGTAAAGAACATACCGCCAGCGGAACCAATGTTGGAGATCGAGATGGAGCTGCCTTTCATTTCGTTCGGAGTCAGCTTGCCTTCACGACCACGCAGTGCAAGGTCACTAATGGCGCTAGCAATCATCCAGATGCTCTTACGATCAGCATCTTTGATAACTGGAACGATCAGACCGTTATCAGTATCTGTTGCGATACCAACGTTGTAGTATTTCTTGTAGACAATTTCGTTGTTCTCTTCGTCAATCGAAGCGTTAAGCGCAGGGAATTGACGGGAAGCTGCAACGAGTGCCTTCACGATGAACGGAAGGTAAGTTACCTTCACGCCTTTTTTCTCTGCTACTGGTTTCATGCGGGCACGGAATGCTACCAGTTCAGTTACGTCCACTTCGTCCATGATCGTAACGTGAGGTGCAGTGTAAGCCGATTTAACCATAGCGTTCGAGATCGCTTTACGGATACCTTTGAATGGTACGCGCTCTTCTTCCAGGCTCACGTTGCCTGCAGAAGCTGCTGCTGCTGGAGCAGCTTTCTCTTCAGCCTTAGGCGCTTCAGCAGATGCTGCTGCCGGTGCTGCTACAGAACCACCGTTTTGGAAGGCTTCAACATCCTCACGAGTGATTTTGCCGCTCTTACCAGTGCCATTGACTTTGGAGATGTCTACACCCTGTTCACGAGCGAATTTACGCACGCTTGGTGTAGCCAGAACGTCACGGTCAGGAGCTGGTACAGCTGCTGGTGCTGCTCCGCCTTCTTTAGCATCAGCAGGGCTGCTTGCCGCAGGAGAAGAAGTGGTGTTTGCACTGCCTTGAGCTGCGTCAGCTTCTGCTTCTGCATTTCCGTCATCTGGAATATCGCCTTCTGCATCGATTACAGCTACAGTTTGGCCTACGTGGAATATGTCGCCATCTTTAGCAAATACTTCAAGAACGGTACCGTTAACTGGACAAGGAACTTCTACTACAGCCTTGTCGTTTTGTACTTCCAAAATAATATCTTCATCGGTTACTTTATCGCCGACTTTGATATGCACTTTAATAATTTCACCTTCATGCAGGCCTTCGCCAAGCTCAGGGAACGGGTAGTTGTATTTAGCCACGTTCAAGTACCTCCTTAATGGTAATAGACTATGGGATGTGATTTATTTAAAATTCCAGAACTTTCTTCACGCCTGCAATAACACGAGCAGGGTTAGGCAACCAAGTATCTTCGATTTGAGCGAACGGATAAATTGTATCCGGTCCAGCTACACGAAGCACTGGAGCTTCCAAGTGCAGGATACCTTTTTCATTGATTTGTGCAATAACTTCTGCAGCTACGCCGGAGCTCTTTTGAGCTTCTTGTACCACAATTGCACGGTTTGTTTTCTTCACAGACTCCATGATGGTGTCAATGTCGATTGGGCTAACGGTACGCAGGTCGATAATTTCGGCAGAAATGCCTTCTTTCTCGAGCTGTTCAGCAGCCTTAGTAGCTGTGTGAACCATCAGACCGTAAGCGATAATGGTAACATCGGAACCTTCGCGAACTACGTTAGCTTTGCCAAGTTCAACTGTGTACTCACCTTCAGGCACTTCAGCGCGGAAAGCATGGTACAAGTTAAGGTGTTCCATGAAGAATACCGGGTCGTTGTCGCGGATCGAAGCGATCATCAGACCTTTAGCATCGTAAGGGTTAGAAGGAACTACTACTTTAATACCCGGGCTTTGAGCAATCAAACCTTCCAGGGAGTCAGTGTGCAGCTCAGCCGCTTTAACACCGCCACCAAATGGTGTACGGAATACGATTGGAGAGTTGTATTTGCCGCCGGAACGGTAGCGCATACGTGCAGCTTGGATTACGATTTGATCCAGAGCTTCATAAATAAAGCCGATAAATTGAATTTCTGCGATTGGACGGAAGCCTTGGATACCAAGACCTACAGCCAGACCACCGATAGCGGACTCGGCCAGCGGCGTATCGAATACGCGATCTTCGCCAAACTCTTTTTGCAGACCTTCAGTTGTGCGGAATACCCCGCCTACATTACCAACATCTTCCCCAAAAACGAGAACGTTAGGGTCACGATTCAGTTCAACGCGGATTCCGTCACGGATCGCTTCTTTCAAGTTCATTTGTGCCATGCCTGTTATCCCCCTTATTCAAAATCGGCTTTTTGCTCTTCCAGATGTTTCGGAGTTGCCTCGAACATGCTGTCAATCAAGCCGGAAACGGTCATTTTTTCGGTTTGCTCTGCTTTTTTGATTTGCTCGTTAACAGTAGCTTTTGCTTCTTCTTTCACGCGTGCTGTATCTTCTTCGGTCCAAAGGCCTTTTTTCTCCAAATACTTAGCAAGACGGGCAATTGGGTCCTTCTCGCTCCATTGTCCTTCTTCTTCTTTAGAGCGGTATTTGCTCGCATCGTCAGAAAGGGAGTGTGGACGGAAACGGTAAGTTACAGCTTCAATCAGAGTAGCGCCTTCTCCGTTACGAGCACGCTCAGCAGCTTCTTGAACTGCGCTGATTACTGCGAAAATGTCCATACCGTCAACCTTGATTCCCGGAATACCAGCTGCAACCGCTTTGTGAGCGATAGACTTGGAAGCTGTTTGTTTCGAGAATGGCGTGGTGATGGCGTAACCGTTGTTTTGAACAAAGAAAATAACAGGCAATTTAAAGCGTCCAGCAAAGTTAAGACCTTCATAGAAGTCACCTTCGGAAGAACCGCCGTCACCAGTGTAAGTGATAGCAACATTCTTTTGGTTCTTCAATTTGAAGCCCATTGCAATCCCTGTAGCGTGCAGAATTTGTGCACCGATGATGATTTGTGGCATCAGTACGTTTACACCGTCAGGAATTTGTCCACCATGTTGGTGTCCACGGGAATACAGGAACGCTTGGTACAGCGGGAGGCCATGCCATACAAGCTGTGGAATATCACGGTAGCCCGGGCAGATGAAATCTTCCTTCTGCAGCGCGAACTCACTACCGATCATTGTAGCTTCTTGACCGGATACCGGTGCGTAGAAACCAAGGCGGCCTTGACGGCCCAGGTTCACCGCACGGTCATCCCAAGTACGGGTAAATACCATACGGTACATAATTTCCTTCAATTGATCATCAGTAAGAGCAGGCAGTTTATCTTTATTGATAACTTCTCCATCCGGGGAAAGTACCGAAAGAGCCTCGACGTCCTCTGTATACACTTCATAAGGAACTTTACTCATTATCATCTTCACCTCAACAAAAAAATTTGAATATCAGTTGCCTCTGTTATAGAATTATTATACACCTGTTTTATCCGTTTCGTCAAAGAAATACGCATAAAATTTATGTTTCCATAAATTTTGTATGTATAACAGGTCTAATTTTATTATATAACAGACGCCATACATTTTGGCAAGTAAATGATGTATGACACATTTACCCCTTGGTAATATTATCGTATTGCCGTCGGGAATGCAAAATTCGACAAGAAAGGTGACAAGAACAGCTATGAGTGAGCCTGTTTTTCTGAAACGTACAATAGTGAAACAAACCCTGTGGAGCGAATCGCTGCAGGAGGAACGTAAGCTGCGAATCTACCTTCCGCCCGGCTACAATGAAATTCTCAGTTATCCCGTCGTGTACTGCCAGGATGGTGAGGAGTTCTTCAACTTCGGCCGAATCGCCACACTGGCGGGCCAACTTATTCTCGAAGAAGATGTCGAACCCTTCATTATTGTAGGCGTTGAAGTTGATGTGAAAGTTAGAACCCAGGAATACGCACCATTCGGCAATCGTTTTGAACAATACCTGTCTTGCTTTGCCGAAGAAATTATTCCCTTCATTGAACATAATTATCCGGTACGGCGTACGCCTGCTGAGCGCATTCTAGCTGGTGACTCTTTGGGAGGTAGCGTCTCCCTCCACCTTGCCTTAGCTTATCCATCCATATTTAACCGTATCCTCAGTCTTTCCGGCGCTTTTTATCCCGAGACCCGTGAAATGATTGAAGATGAAGTGGATCTCTCCTGGCTTACTATTAATATGGTGGTTGGACTGCAAGAAACGGAATACAAGACGGATACAGGCGTCTATGACTTTGTTGATATGAACCGCAAGACGAGGGCGCTGCTTGAAGAACGCGGAGCCACAGTATCCTATCGTGAGAAAGACGGCGTTCACCTCTGGGGATTCTGGCAGAAGGAACTGCCCGAATCACTACTCTATTTTTTAAACAGCTAAAACAGGCTTGAGACAAGAAAAAATGAACATCTTGAGAACAGTATGTACAATCCATGTGTGATGACGCTTTCAGGGCGTGAGGGGCAGAAACGGCCCCCCGCCCTTCACAAGGACGGTTGTTCCGAATCTTAAAGCATGGATTAGAGCTTTTCTCTCACGATGGTGTCGAGCAGTACATCGCAACCAGCATCCATCAGATCATAAACCTGTTCAAAGTTTCCGGTAAAGTAAGGGTCCGGTACTTCGCGCAGTTCATCCTCTGGCAGCAAATCCATAAAGAACAACAGCTCCGCCTCTTCTCCACCCTGGAGCTTCCGCACATTGGTTCCATTAGAATTATCCATACAAATGATATATTGATAGTTCTCAAAATCATCGCTGGACACCCGGCGAGCCTTCATGCCTTCATAGCTGATTCCATGCTGGTCGAGGATACGCCGTGTCCCCTCATGTGGAGGGTTGCCGATGTGCCAGTCCCCTGTACCTGCAGAGTCTACAATAATTGAACCGGACAAGCCGCGTTCGTTGATCTTATGGCGTAGCACAGCTTCAGCCATTGGCGATCGACAAATATTGCCGAGACAAACAAACAGTACGTTAACGATTTCTCTCACCTCCAATTCTTTTTCTACAAAACCAAGCAGTTACCAGCATCACGCTGGACACGCTATTCTTATTTTAGCGCTGTCTGGGGCAATTGTACAACTTTTCAAACTGCATTATACTTGAGACTTGGTTCTGGATCAGAACTTTAGAATTGTAAGGAAGGGGAGGATTAGTGATGCCATCCGGAAGAATCGTGATTTGGGCCGGTGGAGAGCTATCTCCGGAACATTTGAATGTATTAGATGAAGAGGATTTTATTATCGGTGCCGATCGGGGTGCCTTGTTCCTCATTAACCATGGGATAACGCCGGATCTTGCAGTAGGAGATTTCGATTCTGTATCCCCAGAAGCGCTGCAAGAGATTAAGAACGGAAGCCGGGAGATTATTACTTGCGATGCGGTAGACAAAGACCTGACTGACAGTGAGCTAGCCCTGGACCTGGCGCTGAACAGATCTCCCTCATCGATCCTCATGATGGGCGTGACCGGATCGCGGGTTGATCACATGCTGGCCAGCATTCAAATGATGACACTGGCGATGCAGCGTCAGGTGAGCTGTTCCATTATGGACAGCCATAATTATATTAGCCTAACAGGGTCACAGGCCCTTGTTGAGGATCGCGGCTACACCTATGTATCCCTGCTGCCTCTAACGCCTGAAGTGACAGGAATTACGCTCGAGGGCTTTCAATATCCGCTGAGCAACGCCACATTGAAGCTTGGACAGTCACTTGGTGTAAGTAACAAACTGCTCTCAGCATCCGGGACCGTAACCATCGAGAGCGGTCTGCTGCTGATTATTCAGAGTAAGGATTGATTTACATACGAGATTTAGAGACATGGCTGTAACTTTTAAATGCATATCGATTAGGCCGAAAACCCCTTGCTGTTCAAGGGGTTTTCGGCCTTTTCATTCTATCATTCGCTGTAAATATTAATTTTTTGTAACTTTTAATCGTTTTTTAATAAAACGCTTACATCCCTTACCCTGCCTTGATTTGACTCATCTATTCCAATAAATAGGTGGTAGATTACCTGCTATACTACGAATCAGCGAAAGAAACAAAAGAAAAAAACGAAATAAAGAAATACACCTTGGAGGGATATACAACATGAATAAACAACAATGGTTCAAAAAATCAATTGTCATCGGGATGTGCACTACTATTGGCCTGTCCACACTGGCTGCAACTGAAATCGGCACACCACGCGCCGCCGCAGCTACAGCGTCCAAAGGACAAAGTATTATAAATCTCGGTAAAAAATATATGGGCGTTCGTTATGAATTCGGAGCATCTACTTCAAGCACTCGTACTTTTGACTGCTCGTCGTTCACCAAGTATATTTTCGGTAAATATGGTGTAGATCTACCCCGTACTTCTCAAGCCCAATCCAAAGTTGGTAAATCCGTTTCCAAAGCTAATCTTCGTGTCGGAGACCTTATCTTCTTCTCCAGCGGCGGTAGAGCTACCGGCAAGAATGTAACTCACGTAGCTGTATATGCAGGTAATGGCAAGATTCTGCACACGTACGGTTCGCCAGGCGTCACAGTCTCAGATCTGAATTCCGGTAACTGGAAAAGAACTTATCTATTCGCCCGCCGCGTACTGTAACAGCTCTAAAGATTAGAGTTTTGACTATGATAGAGGATTGGGTTCAGCATGTGGCGTCTCCGGGAGACGCCCTCATTACATAGCCGGATCCCCTTACCGTATGAATGAGTTTGTTCCGATAGCCCTTGTCCACCTTCAGGCGGATATGCCGGATATACACATCTACGACATTGGTGTCCGCTTCAAAATTATAGCCCCAGACCTGCTGCAAGATTTCGGTTCTGGGGCATATTTGCCCTGCATGTGCTGCCAGGTAATAGAGCAGGTCGAATTCCTTGCCTGTTAACTTCAGCTGTTGGCCATCTCGGTTCACATGCCGGCAGCTAGGATCCAGAACCAGACCGTCAATTTTTAAAAGATGATTCTTTCGGCGGCGCCGCCCGCTGAGAATTAATAAATTTATGATCCGGCAGGTCAGTTCCCCTGTATGGATAGGCCGGGACAGATAATCATTTGCCCCGGCCTTGAAGGCTGCTACCGCGCCTTCTCCAGCACCTGCGCCGGATATGACGAATACGGGCAGCTCCATCCCTTGGTCACGTAGCTCGGCAATGAGCTGCCAGCCATCCCATTCATTCGCCCGCTCCAGCTCGGCCAGGAGCAGCAAGGGCTCGCCTTCGATTAACAATGAGCGAAGATCTTCGAGATCCTCGCTCATTGTTATTTTTAAACCGGCTTCCGATAAGGCCTGTAGGACAGCGTCATGATCTGCTTTTTCCTGAATATAAGTTCCGCCGTTCGGTTCTTGTCCACTGTCTTCCCGAACTTCTTTAAACCACACGATTATCTCGTTCACCGCTGCGTCCTCCGCGTCACGACTTCTTGGCTTCCGGGTATTCCGGCACAGATAATCGTAGCGTTCCCCATATACAAAAAGAGCATTCCATCCTCGATGAAATGCCCCCTCTGTAATATACGCTTAGTTTCCTTTTACAACGTCGATCTCTTGAAACTTCACAACTTCCGTCTCCCAGCGTTGCTGTACGAACTCCTGGTGGGTCGGGTGATTCATGTAAGTCTCAAAAGCTTCTTGGCCATCAAACTCCATGCTGAAACCAAAATGGAAATCGCATTTCGGGCTGACTTGGCGCAGAACCTCGAATTCTTTCACTCCTGTAATGGAGGTCAAGATTCTCTCCCCATCCTTCAGAAAAGCTTCTGTCTCAGGTGCATCCACAGGATATTTCAAGCTAAAGTAAACCATGTGCCGAAGAATTCCGTTATTCATGTTATTAGCCTCCCATTATTTTATACAGATTGTGTCGACCACTGCTCGACATCCCAAGTCTTCGTAACCCAGTCTTCATAGAAATCCGGTTCGTGGGAAACGAGCAGTACAGTCCCTTTGTATTCCCGTAATGCACGTTTGAGCTCTGCTTTGGCAACCACATCAAGGTGATTGGTCGGCTCATCAAACAGAATCCAGTTGCTCTCGCGCATCATCAGCTTGCACAGACGCACCTTGGCCTGTTCTCCCCCACTCAACATGCTGAGCGGACGGGTGATATGCTCATTCTTCAAGCCACAGCGAGCCAGGTGTCCACGCACCTCGTTCTGACTCAGGCTGGAGAATTCGCTCCACACATCCTCAATCGGCGTAATATTCGCCGCCTTGGCCTCTTGCTGGAAGTAGGCTGGTGTAAGATAATCGCCGAGATACGTTTTGCCACTGTATGCCGGAATTACGCCGAGAATCGTCTTCAGCAATGTTGATTTACCGACACCGTTGCAGCCGACAATGGCAATCTTCTCGCCGCGTTCAATGGTCATATTCAGCTTCGGCAGAAGCGGGCGATCATAGCCGATCTCAAAATCAATACCTTCGAAGACCGTTTTGCCACTGGCCCGAGATTCTTTGAAGACGAAGGTTGGCTTAGCTGCTTCTTCTGGCCGGTCGATCCTTTCCATCCGATCCAATTGCTTCTCGCGGCTCTTGGCCCGGCCGGAAGTTGAAGCCCGCGCTTTGTTGCGCTGGATGAAATCCTCCTGCTTTTTGATGTACTCCTGCTGCTTCGCATAAGCTTCAATATGCTGGTTCTTGTTCAGTTCAGCCATCTCAAGGAAACGCTCATAGTTCCCGGTATAACGGGTCAGCTTCGTGAATTCCAGGTGATAGACCACGTTCACGACCTTGTTCATGAATTCCGTATCATGGGAGATCAGAATAAAGGCGTACGGATATTGCTTCAAGTAGTTGGTCAGCCAGTCGATATGCTCTACATCGAGATAGTTGGTAGGCTCATCAAGCAGCAGTACGGTAGGCTTCTCAAGCAGGAGCTTGGCCAAAAGCACCTTAGTCCGCTGACCCCCGCTCAGGGAAGCTACGTCTCGATCCAGACCAATCGCGGACAATCCGAGACCATTCCCCATTTCCTCTACCTTTACATCAATCAGATAAAAGTCGCCGATCTCCAGCTCCTCTTGAATCTCACCCATCTTCTCCAGCAGCACTTCAAGCTCTTCAGGCGTGGCATCACCCATCTTGTCAGTAATGGCCATCATTTCCTGCTCCAGCTCTAATAGCGGGAGGAAAGCATCTTTCAGCACATCACGTATCGTCTTGCCTGGCGTCAGTTTGGTATGCTGATCCAGGTAACCATAACGGACACGCGGCGTCCACTCCACCTTGCCGCTGTCTTTCAGCAGCTTTCCTGTCAAGATATTCATCAATGTCGATTTGCCCACACCATTTGCTCCGACCAATCCAACATGTTCGCCGGCTAACAACCGGAACGATACATCCCTGAACAACTGGCGTTCACCAAAATTGTGAGCAACTTCTTCTACTGTCAGTAAACCCATAACTTCTCTGCAAGCTCCTATCTATATTTTAAAATAAAGCGAGAATACGTAACACACAATGATTCATTGTAGCATAAGTATGCGTCACTCTGACAAGGAAAATTAACGAATACGAACTTAAGGTCCTTATTTATGACTAGATCGTCACTACGGTGAATGTTTGGACTTCCGGTCGCTGTTGTCCCCAGATTTCTTTGATTATACAGCTACTAGCGGTTGAAATCTGGGCACAAAGGCGATCGCTCCGCTCCTACAGTTCCAAATCTTCCCCTCCGTTCCTTCTCGTTTTAAGTCACTTTCTTTTATTCGTCTTATATAACGAATAAGAGCAACCAATCAGTTCTAAACAGAGAGATCACTGCATTTTGCCGCGAAAAAGAGCACTGCGCCGCTGCGGCCGTCGCATAGCAATTGCCTCCTTCAGCATCACCTCCAGCACATTTCCAAGTCTTCCCTTAGACCGGAAAGGATCGTGCTGCAAAGGCAAAGCGAACACCTCAGCTGTGCCCAGCGCCTTCTGCAACAGAACAGCAGCGCTATCTCCAGCCAGCGGCAGACCTACTTTCCAGCCTTTCTTCGGCTCAAGACGACGCCGGCGCAGCCAATGCAGCAGCTCCCCGAGCCGCCAGTCTGCCCCTGAAGCAATCAGCAGCGGCACATCACAGTGATTGAATGCTTCCATATCTCCCTCTTCGCTGAGAGTTCCGAGATCCAGTACAATGAAGGAATACTCGCCATGTGGGAGCCTGCTATTCCCTTTACCCGGACTACTCCAGTAATGAACATTGCTCCAGGCAAAGGATAGAGCAGCGCACATATCGGCTGGAACAAGTTCCTGCCCCTGTACCATCGCAAAAAGATTACGGAACACTGCTCCGTCCGAGGAGCCGTCAACCCAAGCTGTGAGACCGTGCCTGGACAGACGAGCAGCTACAGCCAATGAGGTGTGCGTCGTCCCAAGCCCATTCGCTGTACCAGCCAGCGATACAACAACGGCTTCCGATTCACATGTGGTGGGCCGTTCGGGTATCTCCTCAACTCGGATACGCTTGCCGAGATCTAGTGAAGCCAGTGCTTCCAGAACTAAAGCGGCGCTGGGGTACCTCTCTTCAGGAAGTTGCCTGAGCAGGCGGCGCAGAACCGGAATGAATTCTGGAGGAACGTCTCCCTGCAGCCTGGACTCCATACCCGGCTCCCAACTACAGTATTCGCCCCCCGTTGCCAAGTAGAGCAGCAGTGCCCCAAGTCCGTAGAGGTCGGAGACCGGCTGACTCTGCCCGGCATATTGCTCAGGAGCAGCAAAACCCACAGTTCCCAGCTTGCTCGTATCCCCATCCCCTGCGCGTCCATAGCTTCGGGCAATGCCAAAATCGATCAGCACCAGATTGTGCTGTCCAGTAAGCATGATATTAGATGGTTTCAGATCCCGATAGATGATCGGAGTGGGCTGATTGTGTAGATACTTTAACACTTCCAGCAGCTGCAGTGCATACTGGATCAGGAGATTCCAAGGTACTGGCCCGGGATGTAGTTCTAGATAACGACTCAATGTTACCCCTTCGATATAATCCATCACCAGATAGGAATACCCTTCTTTGTCGGGTGGATAGAAATCAGTGACTCTCGGCAGTCTGGGATGATTCAAGGAAATCAGCAATTCCGCCTCGGCTTCAATATCACCAGCAGCATGCATGACGTCTGGACTTACACTTTCCTTCACCGCCCACCATTTGCCCGGCAGCCGCAGATCTTCGGCCAGATACACTTGGCTCATTCCCCCAGACCCAATCAGGTCTACGACCCGATAACGTTCTCCAAGCAGTTGTCCTACTGCTAGCTTTGATGGATATCGCATATACACATCTCTCCCTTTAAGATCGCTCATTATAAATTCAGTGAAAGAATAAAGGACCTAACTCAAAATCAGTGCTTACTTACACAAGGAGCGGACTCCAAAGGCCTATGCCTTATCCAGCAAGCTAATTCAAGAAGCTAACGAACCTCAGAGACGCTATGGCCTATTCAACAAACTAATTCAAGAAGCTAACGGACCTCAGAGACGCTATGCCTATTCCACAAGCTAATTCAAGAAGCTAACGGACCTCAGAGACGCTATGGGGAGAAATCCTGAGTAAAACTTGCTATTCAATAGGAAATAACGTCATCTGAGTCCGCTAGATGCTCCAGAACAGCTTCATCCGGAAATAACGGCTATACAGTCCGTTCACTTCTATTAAATGAGCTTTAATCTACGAAATGGGTGTTCTCATAAAGTCAGTCGTTTTGAGCAAATTCTTTTGACAAACCCGGTTGATGATATTGAGCCAGAATAAAAATATAAAAAAAGAAAGCACCACCAATGACTCAATACCGGCGGTACGCCGGTCGTCAACGGGATGCTTTCCCAAAAATATATAATAATCTAATTAATATTTAATCATATAAAGTGTTATCTCGTCACGGTTATGGAACAGCTGCTTCGCCCGCTGGATCTGCATGCGCTCGCTCTCGAACATGGCGATAAGCTCCTTGATTAGCGCCAGTGGCTTCTTGTGCATCAGCTTCACCGTCACGATGGCTGTTCCGCCCGGAGCCAGACTGTGCAACTGCCCTGTCACGAGCTTAGCCATCAGCTTGGGGCTCCAGCTCATATCGCAGACGAAGAGATCAAATTCATGATCTTTGAATTTTACATCTCCGGCGTTCTTGCGCAGCACTTTAAGACCAGGAGCGTTACGCAGGGAAACGTGCATCAAGGCCGGATCAACAGCTGTGACTTTCACACCGCGCTCCAGCAGGAATGAAGTCCAGCCGCCCGGCGAAGCGCCGATGTCAACGGCATTTCGGAAGTTAGCAAAAGAAATACCGAACTCTTTCTCCGCTTCCATCAGCTTGAATTTGGCGCGGGAGATCTGCCCGTCTTCCTTGCGGAAACGGATCGCTCCACCGTTCCAACTGGAGAGGTTGTCCTCCGGGCGTGAAACCCCAGCGTACAGAGCATCCTTGGTTGCGTAAACGGAAATGACCCACTCCGGCTCCTGAACAGTGAACTCAGCTTCAAGGCTGTGCAGTTCTCCCTGAAGCCATTCCCGCAACTCACCTGGACTCTCCTCCCAGAAGGAATCCGCACTCTTGCGGACATGCAGCGCCACCTTCACGCCTTCTAGCTCACTGCGGCGACTCAAATAGGTAGCCAGACGCTGCAATGCTTCCATAACACCCTCGTCCTGAAATTGTACAGGCTGAATATGCCGCAGAAAAATTGGCGGCTGCTGTGCCAGCGATCGGGCCACATCCTCAGGACTTGCTTGAAGGGTGGCCAGGAAGATTTCACCTGGCAGCAACAGCGTGCTTTTCACAGCCCCAAACAAACGGCGCAATTCTTCCTGCGCATAGGGTGCAAAACCATGATTGGCCGTACAAATATAACGTGAAATCACTTCTTCCGAAGCAGTTACCTGCTCCGCTCTATCTTCTATCAAGTTGTTCAAATGGATTTGCCTCCAGGTCTAATTTTTATCCAGGGACGACCGTTTTCCCATTCCACATGGACAGGGATATCATAGGTCGCCCTAATCATCTCGTCCGTCAATACTTCTTCCTTGCGGCCGGAGCCGGCCAGCTTCCCGTCCTTGATCAACGCCACATGACTGAACATTGGCACGATCTCCTCAATATGATGCGTCACATAGACCACTGTAACATTGCGCTGTCTCAGCTTGTCCACTTCATCCAGCATTTTCTCCCGTTCGTACAGATCGAGTCCTGCACAAGGTTCATCCATGACAAGCAGCTTGGGATTAGCCATCAGACAACGAGCCAGCATGACCTTTTTACGTTCTCCCTGCGACAGTGTCCCAAGGGAATGGAAGGCAAGTGACCCGATATTCATATCCTTTAGCAGCGCAAGAGCCCGTTCTTTTACGTCCTCCGGGATACTTTGATAGAAACGCAAAAACGCAAACGCCCCGGTTGCCACGACTTCCCACACCGGATCGCTGAGCGACAGCTTCTCCATCAAGGAAGGTCCAATATAACCGATTTCCTTCCTTACTTCGCGCAGATCGCATTGTCCATAGCGGTTGCCAAGAACATCAATTGTCCCACTACTCGGAAACATATAACCGGTCAGCATCTCAAGAATCGTGGTTTTTCCGGAACCATTGCGACCAAGAATTGCCCAATTCTCACCTTCTTTGATTTCCAGCGATACATCGTCCAGGATCAGACTTTCTTCTCTACGGAGCGTAAGATGTTGTAATGACATCATGGCGTAATCCCCCTCCTTATGTATTCCAGCACCCGCTCTACTGAACCCATCGAATAATGAACTTCTGGTGGTGTCAGGCGGTCAGCTTGTGCCACTAGAAGGGCGGGCACACTGGATATACGATAACTCCTCACCAATTCTGGCAGCATGTTCACATTTGCCTCGTGAATCACAAGATCATCCCGCACCAAATGTCCTGCGACCTCCAGCATACGACGGGCAACTTTGCAGGTTCCGCACAGTGGTGTATGCAGAAAGACTATCAGAGGATCACCGGGAACCTCCAGCGCTTTCAGCAATTCCGGCTCCTTCATCTCCTGCATCATCATGAAGCACCCTTACTAGCGGCGATCTTCTGAAGTTGCTCCACACTAAGCGGGCCGTTATGCAGAGCCGTTCCCTCAGGCTTGGCCGGGTACAAGATTTCGAACATTTCCTTGCGCCCCCAAGGACTGGAAGTGTGCAGAAAGATAGACCGGGGGAACAGACCCTCCAGCACAATCCGCTTGGCCACTTCATCACCATTGTGGTCGTCAGGGCCCATATCATAATCCAGCGACAAAATATCAACATCGCAATCCCGCAGCAGCATCAGGCATTCTTCAGTCGTACGGGCCAGTGCGAAACCCTCCGGCCGCTTGCGGTAATCATCCATATATACGTTAATCAAGGTCAATCCTCCGTTCCAAACCAGGCCTTTACCAGGGAAATCTCATGGGAATGACTCCCGTCCGGTCCCTTCGCCGTCTCCATTACAAGCGCTGCACCCTGCAGCGGCTCTGACGTCAATAGTCCTGCCAGACCTTCCGCTCCGATATGCCCTTGCCCAATGGCAGCATGCCGGTCCCGGCGCGAAGCCAAGGGGTACCTTGAATCATTAAGATGTACGGCAACGAGATGGGGCCAATAGCCGAGGTCTTCTCCGCGGCGGAGCAGTGCCTCTGTATCTTCCGGGTTCCAGATTCCAGCTGCATAAGCATGGCAAGTATCGAAGCAGAAGCCAATTTTCTCTGGATATCGGCTCAGTTCACGTACCTTCACCATTTCTTCCAGCGTCATGCCCTCCCGGCCGTGATTGCCGGCTTGATTCTCGATTAAGAGCTTGGTTCGGCCTTCCCAAGACGCCAAGGTTTCATTCATACATTGTATAATATTTTGATAGCCTTGTAACGGCTCCATCCCGCCAAATTGTCCAAAATGCACGACAATCCCCAGTGAGCCGCAAGCTTCGGCAATCTCCAGATCATTTCGCAGTGAAGCCACCATCACGGCTGCAGGTGTTGCAGCATCCTTCCCTGCCGCCATATTGGTCGGATAAGGCGTATGCGCGATAGAGACGATTCCGTTCTTTCGACAAAAGGATGCGCAGTCCTCGGCATCCCGGCCATCGACCGGCTTGAGCTTCAGACTGCGCGGATTTTTCGGAAAATACTGAAAGCTTGTCGCACCGCTCTCCCAGGCGAAACGGGCCGCTCGGCCGTATCCACCACGAATGCTGACATGTGCCCCAATTTTAGGGCTATTGTTCATGCTGGCAGTCCGGGCAATAGAACACTTTGCGTCCGGACAGCTCGATTTTGACAACTGTTCCCCCTCCGCGCAGGCAAGGCTCGCCTTCACGGTCATACACCATGCACCGGTCGTTATACGATCCTGTGACGGTATCGCCATTCATAAATGGCATTTCCATATAGCCGCCGATCTCTGTCGCGTCAATCAAAACCTTACGGATGGCCTCATACAATCTTGCGATGGAATCCGGGGTCAGGTTCTGCACGAGTGCAGACGGCAACAATCTGGCTTCAAAAGCGATCTCATCGGCATAGCAGTTGCCAATACCGGCGATGAACTGCTGGTTCACCAGCAGGCTCTTCAGTGCGCCACGCCGACCTTTGAGCATCCCTGTAAAACGCTCCAGGGTCATCCGCCGATCCAGCGGTTCTGGTCCAAGCTTGCCCATGGCGGCTTCCGCTTCTTTAACCGACAGCAGATGCAGGTAGCCAAGCCGCAGACCCATGAAATAGAGGATATGATCGCCAAAGGCAATCTCCACTTGAGTGTTGCGGTCCGGTCTTTCTTCCTCCGTGCCGTAGAACAATAACCCGCCCAGCATTAAGTGCAGCAGCAGTCTGCGTCCGTCATGCAAGTGGAACAGAATATGCTTGGCCCGTCTCTCCACAAATACTACACGTGCGCCAACCAGAGCCTGAGTGAATGCCTCAGTCTCCAGATTAATGGATTTTTCTCTATTCACAGTTACGCCTGTAATCGGCACGTTGATAATATGTTGTCCAAGCCTTTGTCTATAGTTCTCCATTTCCGGCAGTTCCGGCATATCTCAATCTTCCCTTCTAGGTTGGTGGAATGGCCCGCGCCTATACCATTATACACCGAGAAATGTTTGAAGTTCAGCTAAATCGGCACAAATGACGTCCGGGGTGATTCCCGTGATCTCTTTATAATGTTCCAGGTTCTCCGCATTGGTGAGACCTGTATAGACCAATATGGTTTGACAACCTGCACGGGCACCTGCCGCAATATCCGTCCGCATGTTGTCTCCAACCATGATAGCATTTCCAGGCTCAATTCCCAGCCGATCTGTTGCATATGCTATCAGATGGGAATGAGGTTTGCCAATAACTACTGGAGCAATCCCGGTGGCTGCTTCAATAGCGGCACCAATCGTTCCTGCACCCGGCATGATTCCGCCGTCACCTGGCAGCATCAGATCCGGATTCGTCAGTACAGATGTGGCACCACCCAAAATCCAGCGCTGGGCCTGTGCCAGCTTGTCATATGTAAAGGAACGATCGATTCCCTGCACGACATACTGGGGCGATTCTGTCACAATATTCAGACCCGCCTCTTCACAAGCCTGGTGCAACCCCTTTTCTCCAAGTATCGCCACGGATGCCCCCGGCGATTCCTCGGCAATATAACGGGCAGCCGCCAGTGAGGACGTGCACACCTCATCCGCCTTGGCTTCAATGCCCATGCCACGCAGATGTGCCGCTACGTCCTCCGCTGTACGTGATGAATTATTGGTTACGAACAAGAAAGGGATCTCTGCTTTTCTTAAACCAGCAATTAAGGTATCTGCGCCCGCAATCATCGTATGTCCATGATACAACGTACCATCGAGATCGATTAGCAATCCTGAGGTTTTATTCATAACTTCTCCTTTGCTAAATGCAAAAACTATATTTAATAATGTGAATTAATCATCTTATGAATTAAATATTCCCTTATGTTATAAGGCTTCCAGATAACTCCAATACAACTTTCACCATTAAGTCTTTATATTCAAACACACTTTGTCGATGAGAATCGAACCTGGTTTGAGTTCCGGCATTTTTTGGACAAGGCTGTCAGTTCCTGCGCTTTCCCGGAAAATAATTATTTTCCGGGCGCTCTACGATACACAGGAAATGTACCAAACTCTTCGGCTAGTAATGTCTCCGGGAAGACGGCCTGCGCCTCTTCCTGAAGCGGAGCTAGCTCATCAAATGAAATGTATCGGGAACTGAAGTGGGTCAGTAGCAGAGAACGCGCTCCGGCTTCGCGGGCAGTCTCCGCAGCCTGTCTTGCCGTACTGTGGTGATACTGATGAGCCATGTCGGCCAGATCATGAGCAAAGGTAGCTTCATGGATCATCAGGTCGGCATCCAGTGAAAGTCGAAGGGCTTCCTTGCAGGGCCTTGTATCTCCAAGCACTGTTACAATACGACCACGCTTCGGCTCGTTAACAACATCAGCTGGCTGGATAACGAGACCATCCGGTGTTGTTACAACTTCCCCTTTCTTCAGCTTGCCGTACAGTGGTCCCGGTTTCAGGCCATAGCTCAGCAGAAGCTCTGTATTGAGGCTGCCAGGGCTATCCTTCTCCGTAACACGGTATCCGTAACTGTCAATCCGGTGTTCAAGCAGGCCCGCCTCCACACGGAAGCTTTCGTCCTCAAACACAACACCCCCGGTATGCTCTACAATTTCCAGCTTATAAGGGATGCGGGACTGGCTCACGGACAACGAGATCTCAAGAAAATCTTTCAACCCCGGAGGTCCATATACAGTCAGTGGAGCAGTGCCTCCTTGATAGCCACGACTGGAGATTAGCCCGGGCAGGCCAAACAAATGGTCACCATGCAAGTGAGTGATGAAGATCTTCTCCAACTTGCCTAATCGCAGTGGGGAACTAAGTACCTGATGTTGTGTCCCCTCCCCGCAATCAAACATCCAGAAGCTGCGCCGCTCTTCCAGCAGACGCAAGGCAATCGATGTCACGTTTCTTTGCAAGGTTGGCACCCCGGCATTGGTTCCTAAAAAGTATATTTCCATAGCTCTCCTCCTTTCTGTGCATTGTGTCTGTTCCGTTCTTCTATTATTCCAGCAAGCAGAAACGGCTTTGCCGTCCTCTAAGGGACGGTATCCGTTTCAGCGAGAAATATAAGGATGATTGTTAGCGTAAAACATATAAATCCTTATAGTTCAAAAAACCTCCCGTAACCGGGAGGCTTCGCCGGATGAGGGCTTATATACACCCTCATTCCGGCTATCATCAAAAGAAATTACTGCTTCTCTACGTTAAAATACTGCGCTTCAGGATGCGCGAATACCATCGCAGATACAGAAGCTTCAGGTTCCATCATGAAGCCTTCGGTCAGCTGAACGCCGATGTCTTCAGGAGACATTAACTTGAACAGCGGCCCCTGATCTTCAAGATCTGGACAAGCCGGGTAACCGAAGGAAACACGAATCCCTTGATAACGAGCGCCATGACGTTGCTTCATGGTCAGATCCGCCGGATCTGGGAAGCCCCAAGTATCCCGCATCATATGATGGACACGCTCCGCCAGACCTTCCGCCACCTCTAGAGCAACTGCCTGCAGTGCATGGGAGCGCAGATAATCTCCTCTATCCTTCAGCTCCGTGGACATTTCGCGAACGCCGTGTCCTGCCGTCACCACAAGGAACCCTACATAATCCATAATGCCGCTATCTACCGGCTTCAAGAAGTCGGCCAGACACAGGAATGGCTCAACCCCTTGGCGTGGGAAGGTAAAGGTATGCAGCACCTTGGAGATATCCTGCGGATCATAGATCAGAATATCATTGCCCTTGGACTGAGCCGGGAAGAAGCGGTACATCGCATGCGGCGTAATCGTCCCGTCCACCATCGCTTGATGCAGAATATCATCAACCGTCGCCTTTAGATCCACTGTACGCTTGTCCCCTGCCGCAAGCAGGTTTTCCACCGAGCCTTTAAGTCCCAGATGGTGGCCCAGTAGCATCTGCATGTTCACATAAGGTACGATATGCCCTAGCGGATAATTGCGCAGGACATGACGCTCCAGATCCGGAGGCGTAAAGACTGGTGCATCCGGTGAGATATTAGAGCGGACCGCACGGGTCAGCTTCGGCAGTTCTGTTTTCACCGCTACAGTAGCACCCGCTTCAGCTTCGGCACGAACCTCTTCTTCAATCTTGGCCCGTTCTTCCGGATTCATGAGCCGGTTGGCAATGTCCAATCCGTCCATGGCATCCTTGGCGTACAACACCAGTCCGTCATATTCCGGACGAATGCGCGTCTTGGTAAACTTGCGTGTCAACGCCGCACCGCCGACCATGATCGGCACATCAATACCGGCGTTCCGCAAATCCTGTGCAGTCAGCACCATTTGCTGGGCCGACTTCACCAGAAGGCCAGAGAGACCGATAGCGTCTGCTTTTTCACGCCGGAACGCTTCGATGATGTTTTCCGGTGGTACTTTTATACCCAAATTGACGATCTGGTAACCATTGTTGGAAAGGATGATCTCAACCAGGTTTTTCCCAATATCATGCACATCCCCTTTGACGGTGGCCAGCATGATCTTTCCTTTTACCGCAGTCTCATCCTTCTCCATAAACTGCTCCAGATGTCCAACCGAAGCCTTCATAACTTCCGCACTCTGCAGCACCTCAGCCACGATCAGCTCATTGTTGTTAAACAATCTTCCGACCTCAGACATCCCGGCCATTAGCGGACCGTTGATAATCTCCAGCGGGGACGCTTTGGTTAGCGCCTCGTTCAGATCGGGAATCAGACCTTCCTTCGTCCCTTCAACTACATACGAAGCTAGGCGCTCGTCCAACGAGAGATTGGAGATTTTCTCCTTCTTCTCGACTTTCTTGCCACGGAAGGCAGCGACAAAAGCGGATAGCGTATCATCGTTAGTATTGTAGATCAATTGCTCGGCCAAGATCCGCTCTGCTTCGGGAATGGAAGCATAACGCTCCACCTTCTCGGTGTTCACAATAGCGTAGTCGAGTCCAGCCTTGGTGCATTCATACAGGAACACAGAGTTCAGTACTTCACGCCCTGCTTCAGGCAGACCAAAGGAAACGTTACTGATCCCGAGAATCGTATGAACAGATGGCAGTGCCTCTTTAATCATGCGTATCCCGTCAATCGTCTCCTTCGCGGAACCGATATATTGCTCATCCCCCGTCCCAACCGGAAACACCAGCGTATCAAAAATCAGGTCTTCCGATGACAGTCCATACTTGTTCACGAGCAGGTCATGAGAACGTACCGCTACCGCCAGCTTGTCAACCGCCTTAATCGCTTGCCCGCTCTCATCAATTGTTCCAACGACAATAGCAGCACCATATTTATGGATCAACGGCGTAACATGCTCGAATTTTTCTTCACCATCTTCAAGGTTAATGGAGTTAATGATCGCTTTGCCCTGGCAATACTGCAAGGCAAGGTCAATAACCTTCGGGTCTGTGGTATCGATCATCAGCGGAACTTTAACCTTTTTGACCACGAGCTCCAAGAACTGCTTGATGTCTTCGCTCTCGTCACGGTCAGGGTCCTGTACGCAAACGTCAACTACCTGTGCACCGCTCTTGACCTGAGCTCGGGCAATTTCAGAAGCTTCCTCATATTTTCCTTCAACGATCAGACGTTTGAATTTCCGTGAACCCAGTACATTCGTACGCTCTCCGACCATGTATGGACGGTTACCATCTTCGACATAGACGGGATCAATACCCGACAAGGCAGGCGGATGAGTACCGTTCAGCGCACGCGGCGGGAATTTGGACAATTCATCTACCATAGCCCGGATATGTTCCGGTGTCGTTCCGCAGCAGCCGCCAGCGATGTTTAGCCAGCCCTTTTCGGCAAAAGCACCAATCTTGCGGGCCAGTGAATCTGGCGATTCATGATAATGCCCGTTCTCGTCCGGCAGACCCGCATTCGGATAACAGCTGATAGCGGATGATGAAATATCCGACAACGTCCGGATGTGATCGCGCATGAACTCGGGTCCGGTCGCACAGTTGAGGCCGACAGAGATCGGTTTCAAGTGCTCCAGTGAGATGTAAAAGGCTTCGATATTCTGACCAGCGAGCGTTGTGCCCATTGGCTCAATCGTACCCGAAATCATGACAGGCAATGTAATACCGGTCTTCTCAAAAGCATTACGAATTCCGATACTGCCCGCTTTAACATTCAGGGTATCCTGTGAGGTCTCTAGCAGCAGTACATCGACTTCACCATCAATCAAGGCAACAGCCTGTTCCTCATAGCTCTCCACCAGTTCCGCAAACGTGACACCGCCGGTTACCGACAAGGTCTTGGTTGTAGGTCCCATAGCACCAACTACATAACGCGGGTGGTCTGGAGTATCATACTTTTCAACAGCATTGCGCGCCAGTTTGGCGGCTGCCAGGTTAATCTCGCGTGCCCGCTGCGGAATATCGTACTCCGCAAGAACAACTGATGTAGCTCCAAATGTATTGGTCTCGATGAGATCAGCGCCTGCTTCCAGGTACTGCTCATGAATCGTCTGGATAACCTCTGGCCGGGTAAGCACCAACATCTCATTACATCCGTCCAGTTCTTCTCCGCCAAAATCTTCTCCAGTCAGCGGGACCTGTTGGATCATGGTCCCCATCGCGCCATCAAGAATCAAAATTCGTTGCTGTAAGCTCTCAGCAAGTGTATATTTAGCCATGTTCCTATCCCCCCAGTAAAACATTAGAGTAAGTTTAGCAGAATAAAGGGAATTCGGAAAGTCTTCCTTCCGTCTCTGCCGATTCTTAGCTGCTCATCTCATGCTGTCATAATTATGGCAATGGCTTAACAGTAAGCTCCTTGCTTGGCATAGAATGCTGTGTCCGTGCCGATACATGTGAGGTCACATTGTAAAGCCCTTCCTTATCAAAAGTTCCTTCTGCGGTGTACTTTCCTTCTCCTGCCGAAGTCCCTTTTAGTTCCATCTTTTCGGTCTTCCCATCTTTGTTTACGATTTCAAAAAGCACTTCCTTGGCATCATCCACAGGTTTACCCTCCTGGGTCACCTTAGCTTCGAATGTAACCGGGCTGCTCACTGTAACTTCAGCTGGACTCCATTCCAGCTCTACTTTGATCGGCTCCATCGATATATCTACCGAATGACCAGCGTGCCCTCCCCCAGCTGTCCCAGAGGCGCAGCCTGCCAGTAGCAATGTGAACGCAATACCTAATAATGAGACCTTTTTCCTCGGGTTCAACATTTGAAGCCCTCCTGATATAATGGTTATCCTATTACTAGAGTTGCTATTTAAGATGAGTTTAAGATACGAACTTAAGGCTTGGCGTCACTCCAGTGAAGCTTGGACTTTCGGTCGTTGTTGTCTCCAGATTTCTTCTGTTTAACCGCTAGTAGCGGTTGAAATCCGGAAACAAAGACGAGCGCTTCGCTCCTACAGTTCCAATCTTCCCCTACGTTCCTTCTCGCTTTTTGTTAATCTCTTTTGTTCATCTTAAATAGAATCAAACATTGCTGCATGGAGCCCTAGGTGTAATAATTCTCTTTCTATTATACACATTATTCTCATTTTTTCAGGAAGGAAAGCCTGTTTTATCAACATACTAGTAATAGAAAAAGCCGCCTCATCCGTAGGAAACCTACTTCAGAAGACGGCTCTATTCAAAAAATAAGTTCCTTACAGAGTTTGTACCAACGGCAGAAGCTCCGCTAGATGCCCGATCTCATAGTCCGGCGTAATCGCCGGATCTTTTTCCTTACCGGTACGGTTAATCCAGACGGTCGTAAGTCCCGTGCTCAAGCCGCCGAGAATATCGGTTGTCAGTTTATCACCGACCATGACTCCCTGCTCCGGTGTGATATCAAGCAGGCCAAGGGCATGCTCAAAAATCGAAGTATCCGGTTTGCCTTTACCAAAACTGCCGGAGATCACAACATGATCAAAATAAGGAATCAGTTCCGGTACTCCATCCAGTTTCTCCTGTTGAAGTGCAGGACAACCATTGGTTAGCAACAGTAGTTTCACTTGTCCGCGCAGTTGATCCAGTACCTGCAATGTCTCTTCATACATATAAGGACGGCTGCGGCGTTCGGCTGCAAACTTGGCTGCGAGCGTCTCAGCAAGAACCTCATCCTCTACACCTAGCGACGCCAGTCCCCGGCGCCAAGACTCTTTGCGGTAAACCGGTGCCAGTTGCTCCAACTGACGGAATTCAGGCTGTTCACCAGCGCTAAAGTTAGCCCAAAGCGCTTCAAACGGATTAATCCCAATCATTTTGGTAAACGGAAAGGTCTCATAGGACTCATACAAACCCCTGGCTTCCCTGCGTACAGCAGCTTCCAACTCATGGGGATCCACAGCGTCTCCTGCAGCCTCACAAGCAGAGCGAAACGATTCCTCTACACTGCGTTCATCCCAAAGCAGCGTATCGTCCAAATCAAAAAGTACAGCGGTAATCGGCATTTAAGTAACTCCCTCTCCCTGAAGTGAACTGCTCTCTATTGTTTACAATTGCTCTACCGGAATGTTGTTGACCTTACCGAATTCTTGCAGTCGTTCGCCCATCGCAGCCGTGTCATAACGGTTAATCAGCTTGGAGAACACCCACGTGGTGCGTTTGCCTTTATACTTAATCGTGACAGCACTGCGAGAAACTGTGATCTTCTCAATATCGGTAGCAGGCAGCCAACGTTCGCGGTTGAATTTGATAGTGGACAATCTGTTCCGCTCTACCTTCAGGTAAGGACGACGGAAATACAGCATAGCTGCCAGCAGCAAGTACAACCCCACGCCCAGCCAGTGCATGAAGACGCTTCC
This sequence comes from Paenibacillus sp. GCM10012306, assembly GCF_042649265.1. Taxonomy (NCBI): domain Bacteria; kingdom Bacillati; phylum Bacillota; class Bacilli; order Caryophanales; family Paenibacillaceae; genus Paenibacillus; species Paenibacillus sp. GCM10012306. Next base: position 194,964 of record NZ_JBHRYW010000013.1, read on the forward strand.
TCCACTTTGATCCAGTGTACCGATGAGCCAATAAAGCACACCTAGTGCAACGAGAACAACGGGCAATACGATATTGCGCCCCTTGAATACATCGCTAGTCTTTGTACTGGAAGCCGAGGATTGAATGGCATCCTTCCCTTGTTTCTTTCTTTGCTTATTGAGTTGCTGTGAATTGCGTTGAACCATTCTTTCCCAAGAACGGGCCATGTCTCTTCCCCCTAGTCATCCTGAAATATCTATGAAAAGAAACAGAGGGTTCATGTTAAGCCTCTGCTCCTTGTTCAACGCTTATTTATCTACGAATTCAATGTTGTCCAGTTGGGCACGGAAATTGCGGCGAATGTTGCCCAAGTAAATTTCACGGAGCTTGGCGCGCTCAGCCAGTTCTTCTTCATTCAGACCCTCGTTCTTCTGCTTGTGTGCCAGTTCATTAATTCGTGCAATCAATTCATCTATATTCAATATTTTCGCCTCCCTAATAAATTCATTCTAACTTTGCCATGAGAAAAAGAGCTTGTCAAGGTTTACCCCCTGCAAGCTCTCTAATGTTCCTATCTCTGAACATAAAGTTGTTAAAATAACGGGACTGTTAAAACGTCTCCTGCATGAATAGTGCTGTCGGTCAATTGGCTCGATCGTTTAATTCCTTCTATATATACAGCTGTCTTCATATTGGTCGGCTTATATCTAAGAGCGATGCTCCAGAGAGTATCTCCTTGTTCAACCACAACCCTCTTCTCTTGCTTCGCAAGATTAACAGGTCCAGCAAACACATTACCTACTACTGTAAAGCCCGCAACAATCAGCAGCAGAAAAAGAGCGATCTTATAGAAGTTAAATGTTCTGATCAACTGACTTAATCCATTCGATAGCACATTGGTGATTTCTTGAATTCTATTTATTAGTCCAGAACCTAAAGTTTGTCCTACAGAGCTAACTTCTGTGTCCTTGTCATAGATGCTATGGTATGTACTGTACTTTAACATAATTCATCATCCTCCAAACACTTGTTCTTACTTGCAAAATCAATATAACACGAACATGTGTTTTGATCAATACTATTTTCGAACAATTGTTCCCCTCTTATAAAATCCCCTTTCTGAGTGAAAAAAATGCTCTTGATGTGCTCATCTCCCTTGCCGTTCTTGCGTATTCCTTCGACATAGAGGCCGATTATTGAAGATATCATTCTCCTTCCTGTTCTCATCCTTGTTCCCTTCTCTTAAACTATCGATAACGTTAGAACTTATGTTTGTGCGAACGGCAGTTCTATGTTATAATTTTCCCAAACATTACTATATGGGGTTGATTCTGATGTCAAAGATTTCGAGTCGCCAGCTGGCGATCCTGGAATTTATACGTAACGAAGTCCGCAGCAAGGGTTATCCTCCTTCCGTACGGGAAATCGGAGAAGCTGTAGGCCTCGCCTCCAGCTCCACGGTACACGGTCATCTGGACCGCCTTGAGAAGAAAGGCCTGATCCGCCGGGATCCGACAAAGCCGCGTGCCATTGAACTGCTTGGCCAGGAAGACTCGGAGAATGTCCATCAATTTGCCCAGACGATCACTCGCGTTCCTGTAGTAGGGAAGGTTACCGCCGGGGTACCTATCACCGCAACAGAGAACATCGAGGACTATTTCCCGCTCCCAACACATTATGTTGGTGACAACAAGGTATTTATGCTTTCTGTTCTTGGTGACAGTATGATCGATGCTGGCATTATGAACGGCGATTATGTCATTGTGCGCCAGCAGCAGACCGCAGACAATGGTGATATTGTTGTCGCTATGACTGAAGATGATGAAGCTACCGTTAAGACTTTCTATAAGGAACGTGATCATATTCGCCTCCAGCCGGAGAACCCGTCCTATGAGCCACTTCGCCTGAATCGGGTAAGCATTTTGGGTAAAGTCATCGGATTATTCCGGGATGTCCACTAATCTATCATTAATGTCTCTATTAGAAGACTGTTCCGTTCAGCGGTGCAGTCTTTTTTCTGTCTAAACTCTTTTCCCTAACTCGAATAAAGAAGCAAGAATTCAGAACAAAACTATCGCGATAGTTTGCGTCAAATAAGTACTGAGGTATCCTCTGAGTTTAGATAGGGCCACACTTTTTTTATTTTTACTCACGATTTCGGATTAACGGCACCCTTGCTCCGCACATATCCTAATTTAAAGGAGTGCTGATCCCATGCCCAATTACCGAATTGTCGTCGATTTAACACAACGAATGCTGTATTTGCTGGATAACAATACTGTCGTCCGAGGTTACCCTGTCGGAATCGGAACGATGCTAACCACAACACCAGAGGGAGAATATACGATCATTAACAAACAGCCTAATCCCGGAGGTCCATTCGGTGTGTTCTGGATGGGACTTTCCAAGCTGCATTATGGCATTCACGGGACGAATGACCCCTCCTCCATTGGACATCTGGTCTCGCACGGATGCATTCGAATGTTCAACCAAGATGTACTGGCACTTGCTGCGCTGGTTCCAATTGGGACGCGGGTGACTATCCGGCGTTAACCGCCTGGTACTGGATGATTTGACGTGCAAATAGCCGTCAGACGGTGTCTGGCGGCTTGGTCATGGGGATAATTCAAATTACAGCAAGAAAGATCTAGAGATAATAACTAACAAGATGAAGAGAACCAAGATTGCAGCAGTAGATGTGCCAAGACCATATCCTCCAGCAAATTCACCCATGAGTAATTCCTCCTTTTCTATGAAGACACCAGGATTTGCAGCGACAAAAGATCGGCCCTTAGGAAAGGGAGATTTCTTCTCCGCTAACTTAATGCCCGAATAGTCCAGGCCCCTTGATTAGATCCAGCAAATACTCAAAATGATTACAAGCAGAATGTAAAGCACCAAAATCGTTCCTGTTGACGTAAAAGGACTAACTACTGGTCCACAATGTTCTGCACCCATGTGAATTCCTCCTTCAGATTAATGACTACAGAACAGAATATGTAACAGTATCCTACTGAGTTTGGGCAAACCGGAAAAGAAATGTACTCCTGTGACGAAGGTAAAAGCTTACCTTTGAGGGGACTTAGAAGGTCCACACTAAGATGGATCTTATTTATTTCTATCGGGGAAGTATAGTACACTGGTAACAAACCAATGTTCGGAGGATTCTCATCATGTGCGGACGTTATACCATTACAGTCTCTATAGAAGAACTAATGCTGAGGTATCTTACGAATGATGCCAGCATCCTTCATTATGCTCCCAGATATAATGCCGCTCCCATGCAGCATATTCCGGCTGTGATTCACACAGGTACCGGCAACCGAATCGGTGAGCTTCGTTGGGGCCTTGTTCCATCATGGGCGCAGGACGATAAGATCGGCAGCAAAATGATCAATGCCCGTGGGGAGTCTTTATTGGAAAAAGCCTCGTTCAAGAAACTCGTTGCCTCTCGGCGGTGCCTGATCCCTGCAGACGGCTACTATGACTGGAAAAAGGTAGACGGTCGCAAGCAGCCTATGAGAATTGGCATGCGGGACGGCAGTATTTTCTCAATGGCTGCTCTATATGATATATGGCTGGACCCGAAAGGCGAGAAGCTGGCCACCTGCACGATTATCACGACCACACCTAATTCATTGATGGCTGAAATTCACGATCGTATGCCTGTTATTCTGCGACCGGAAGACGAAAGCGATTGGCTCGGACGGGACAACCATGATGTCCAAAATTTATTAAAGCTGCTTAAGCCTTATGATTCTGCCAAAATGAGAGCATACCCCGTAGCCCCTGCAGTCGGCAATGTCAAAAATGATTATCCTGAACTATTAAAAGAGGCTGCCCAGTAGCAGCCCCCTTTACTTACTCTTTGGTATTTCCAATCCGGTTGTTAAAAGCCAGCTCGAACAGCCCCGTCGCGGATAAACCTGACAATGCCCCCGCCCATAATCGCAGCACCAATTCCATGTCTGTGAACGGATAGGCCGCCGCTCCGATAAGCATCCCTACAATTACACCGATAAGCGGCACCATATTTTTAGGAACCTTCACCGTGACCTTTACCAGCTGTACTCCTGTCAACACAAAGACAGACAACAGAGATGCAAAGGCCAGAACATTACTTAAATTCTGATTCTCCATTCACCTCTCCCCTTTCTGCTCTTCTATTCCTATTCCTCTCCTCTGCGGTACATGCTCGATAATCCAAGGCCTCTCTTCAAAAATATACCGCTGCGCATACAAATTCTTGTATTGTGTGCATAGTATATTGCAAAAAACTAGTGACAAGAAAAAGCATTGATAACACTATGTGTCACGTTTACATCAAATTACTCCTGAGAATGAGGAGGTGCAGGTTATATGTGGGGAATCATGATTCGCCAATACCTCGATTACTGCATGCGACATCCAGAGGAGCAGTTCAAGCCGGGAAATATCTACGAGCGCTTCTATTCGTTTCTGGTGGATTTGCTCGGCATGGATGAACAGGACGCGGAGATGGAAGTCGCTTATTTTATGAACACAATGTATGACCTGATGGATTAACAACTACCGTTCCATGTAAAGGAACCCTTCAGTGTCCAGCCCTGAGGGGTTCGCGGCATGCCCTTTTATCAGTATTTCTCTCGCAAAACCTCATCTTCTTCACCGTTTCCCGGTTCCGACTAGCAAACTCACCCTAAAGTCCTATCATTTCAGAATATTTTCCTATGTATATAGAACTATAGACGTAGAGATGCTATATTTAGGGAAACCCTATAATTGGAAAGGTGAGACTATGCTCCGGAAAATTGCTAGATTTAGTTTGTTGTTCGTTCTTATTTTTTGTGCTCAGTACCCAGCCCCTGTTCGCAGCTGGTAAAACTGTAAAGATTAAAGTTACTTTTGTAGAAGCCAAATTAGTGGAAAATAATCACGTGGGCAATGAATGGTGGTGGGGTGGCTTTGTCAATGGCAAAGAACTCAATGACGGGGAAAGTGTAACGATCAACGCCGATGCCGCCGGATCAATCAAGCTTCACGCAGAAGCACAGGAACAGGACAAGTATCCGGATGACGGCGAAGCCAGCGCCTCCGTTAAAGTCTCCTCCATTAAAACTAGCGTGACCAAGAAGCTGAATGTGACCGTTGTCGAGAACCGCGGGCGCTATTCCGGGAACACTGCGAAGTGGCAGTTTACTTTTAAGCTGGAGAAAGTGAAATAAGCTTCAAATAACTATACTTAGAAACACCTTCCTAGAGGTTTAGGAATTGAACCTGAGTCCGACCCATCCGATAACACATGCAGCAAGGATGAATAAAAGAATAACTGCTGTTCGCCAACCATATTTCTTGCTCACTCCACTACCTCCCTTGTCTAATGTAGCCAATTGCTACATGCGGATAACGGGGGGTCCCCTGTTTTATTTGAGTTAAATGGTCCCAATCATCATAGTATAATTTTAAAGAAATTTAACATAGAAAGGTAATTTTTCAATGAATGAGTTTTTTGTAAAAAAAGCGAATTCTATACTTCGTTATAACGATTTCCCCGGTAAGGAAATACCCATTTTGTTTATTCACGGTCTTGGATGTGCTGGTTCGTTTGATTATCCGCAAGTGGCCACCCAGGAACACTCAAGAAACCACCGTTGTATTTTAGTTGACCTATTAGGTTCAGGGTACAGTGACAAACCGGAAGACTTCATTTACACAGTCAACGAGCATGCGGAATATCTCGCAGAGTTAGTTAAGTCCTTAGATTTGAAATCATTTGTATTATTTGGCCACAGTCTAGGAGGCGCCATTGCGCTGTCATTAGCAACGAAATGCCAGAATCAAATCGATAGAATAATTCTGAGTGAAGCAAATTTAGACAAAAGTAGCGTAGGCTCAACCAGCAAGTATATTGCGGACTTTGAGATGCACGATTTTTTAGAAAATGGATTTAGCAAATTGGTTCAAGATAGTCGGACAAACGGAAACGAAATGTGGGCAGCAGCTTTATCTTCATGGTCACCTAAAGCCGCCTATCTTGTATCTCAATCGGCAGCAAAAGGGGAAGAACCATCATGGAGAGAAAAGCTCTACTCTCTCGATTGTCCTAGAACCTTTATCTTTGGAGAAAATTCATTGCCAGCTTCAGATTTAGAGGTACTTAGTGCACATAATATTAATATCGAAATTGTAAATAATACTGGGCACTCTATGGCCTGGGAGAACCCAAAAGGATTGGCTAGAGCAATTAAAAATGGTATACAAGTAAAATGAAATAGGAAACACGACATGGCTGCGTAATTGAGCCATGTCGGTGTGCCTGGAAATGCTTTGATAATTTCGCTTTTACAACACTTCCTTTAAGAACATTCCTGTATATGATTCGCTTACCATGGCTACTTCTTCAGGAGTCCCCCATGCGACTACAGTTCCTCCGTCACGCCCCGGACCCGGACCAATATCGATGATGTGATCTGCCGTTTTAATGACATCCATGTTATGCTCGATGACTAACACGGTATGACCTAAATCCACCAAGCGATTGATACACTGTAACAATTTTTGAATATCTGCGACATGCAGCCCTGTCGTTGGTTCATCTAATATATAAATATTGCTTGCACCCTTTTTGATTTTTGATAGTTCAGCCGCAAGCTTCACACGCTGAGCTTCCCCTCCTGAAATGGTGGATGATGATTGCCCTAATCGCAAATAACCTAACCCTAATTCGCTCATAACCACTAATTTATGATGAATGTAAGGCACCGACTTAAAAAACTCGATTGCTTCATCAATCGAAAGCTGTAATACTTCTGAAATCGACTTTCCATTATACGTAATTTCCAGGATTTCTTCTTTATAACGGGAGCCTTGGCATGAGGGGCACGTGACTACGACATCGGGCATAAATTGTAGCTCTGTAGTTAACAATCCTATTCCATTACATTCATCACATCTTCCGCTTCCCGTTTGAGTAAAGCTAAAGTCAAATGGCGTAACCCCCGCCTCTTGTCCTTGGTCTGTCTCAGAGAAGAGCTGCCTGATACGATCAAAAATCCCCATGTATGTAGCCGGACTTGAGTTTACCGTTCGGCCGATCGGTAATTGATCGATATGTATGCAGTGATTCACATGCTGAATCCCTTCAATAGAATCATGTTCTCCCGGGATAATATGAGGATTTACAATAGAATGTAATTTTTTATATAAAATTTCATGGACCAACGTACTCTTACCCGAGCCTGATACACCGGTTACACACACAAACATTCCTAACGGAATTTCGACATTGATATTTTTTAAATTGTTATCCCTTGCCCCATTAATGCGTAGACTTGTTCCATTCCATGTTCGTCTGTTAGCGGGACGATCGATCCGCCGATGACCCGAAATAAATTGCCCTGTAATGGACTCGGCATGATGAGAAATCACCCCGGCATTTCCTTGTGCCACAATACGCCCACCATGAATGCCCGGTCCTGGGCCAATCTCAATAATATGGTCAGCTTCTTTGATCGTTTCCAAGTCATGTTCCACTACAATGATAGTATTGCCAATGTTTTTAAGACGTTTAAGCATTTTGATTATTTTAGAGTTATCTCTGGGATGCAGGCCGATACTTGGTTCATCCATAATATAGAGCATGCCAATGAGACCGATCCCGACCTGTGTTGCCAGGCGAATTCGTTGGCATTCTCCGCCAGATAAAGAATCCGACCGCCGGTTTAACGATAAATAACCTAAGCCAATGTCATTTAGCATTTCGATACGCTTGGCTATTTCTTCAAGAATGGATGATGCTACATCACGTTTCTCAACTGGGAGTTCTATTTGTCTAAAGATCTGTTGCAATTCCTCCAAGGGGAGCTCGCCTAATTCATGAATGGAAAGGTCTTTAAGCTTCACTAGCAAACGTTGTGGTTTGAGACAGGTTCCTAAGCAGTCTGGACAACGCTGCTGCACCATATGCTTTTTGAAAATCATTTCCTGTACAGAGCCGTTTACTTTGCTTCTCCGTGACTGAGCATACTGTTGATCCAATTGTGTCAGAATTCCAGGGAATGCAACATAATCCCCAGCATTGTTATGAGCAGTCTTCGCACCCGGAGGATGGAGTAATTGAAAGGATTCACCCTTTGTACCATAGAAAATAAGCTCCTTCGTTGCCCGGGGTAAATCCTTAAACGGAGTGTCCAAGCTAAAGCCAAAATGAACAGACATACTATATAACAGCATGTATTTGTATGGATGCTTCACGCTAAGTAATGTATTAGTAAGAGCGCCCTCGTTAATACTCTTCTTGTCATTATCTACTGCCAACACTTCTTCTGCTTTGAGATAGATCCCCATTCCTCCACAGCTAGGACAGCAGCTTGCGGGATCATTAGGCGAAAAATATTTAGGCTCCAGATCTCCAATCGTAATATGGTGTTCCGCACAGGCAAACCCTTCATAAAATAATTGCTTTTGTTTCTCGGGTAAAACTGATTGTTCTAACTCCAGCTTAATGAAGCCCTCACCGAGCTGAAGAGCCTCCTTGATTTTGGCGATTAGCTGCTTGTTGTAATCTTGCTTAGCATACACTCTATCTACTATGACTTCGATTTGGTATTCTTGCCCATCATGGAGCACTAGACCCACCAAACTACCTGTATCGTGGAGTTCACCCTCTATTTTGACCTTACGATATCCCTGCTTTCTTAATACATCGAATAAATACGAGTACTTCTCATTATAAATTTTGGATACCGGCGCTAATAGAGTAACTTCTGTTCCAGAAGGCAATGCTTGAATCCGTTCTGCAATTTGATTAGCGCTTCGAAGAGAGATTCGCTGCGTACAATGTGGACACTGGGCTACCCCCATCGTACTGTACAATAATCGTATATAATTCGAAAGGTCTGTCATCGTTCCCACTGTAGACCTTGGATTGAATTGGCCTTTCTTTTGTTCCATGGCAACAACAGGTGATAATCCATGGACATAATCTACTTTAGGTTTATTCACTTGAGACAAATACCGTTTGGCATGGGTGGATAAAGTATCTAAAAACAAGCGTTGCCCTTCCCCATAAATAACATTAAATGCAAGAGAAGATTTCCCCGAACCACTAACACCGGTGATTACCGTTAATTGATCTCTGGGAATCTCGACATCTATATTTTTAAGGTTGTTTTCTCTAGCCCCTTTTACCACAATATGATTGTTCATATTATTCCTCCTTGAACGAGAACATATGCTGGCTCATCTACTTCGACCCTGCTCCGGCTGGTTAAGCGAATAGAATGTGGAACTCTTGTAATCATGTTCAGGTCAGATAACCATTCACAGGCTTCGAGAAAATGCGGAATACTGACATCTGTACGTTTAAGCAATTGTTCATGAATATAGGATACGGGTTGGGGCATTCCTGTTTCCTGTAGAAACTGTAAGATGGGATGGAAAAATAGAGTATTATGCTTAACAAGAAATTCATAGATGGTCTCCATGACAGAGGTTACCTGGGCTTCATCCGGTAATGCCCGGATAAATCGAGTATATAGAACATCAAATAGTTCAGGTTCAAGCTCCTTCGCTTGAAGGACTACTTTTTGTAAAGGGACTTTACCGTTCATGATTACGACAAGATGAGCAATATTATCAATGAGGTCACCCATCTTATAGTAGCCGTATGAAAAATCCTTTAAAACCGTGAGTGTTTTTAGTGTTTTATAATAACCGGCAACCGCATTTATTCCATAAATAGCCAACTGTAAAGCTATGTCATTATCCCCCATCTCCTGGATGTCAGAAAAATAAGTCTCCATACTGGGGTCTGTAGTATACAAAAGCCTGCTTTGGTGAATTAAAGAGTGAAAATCATCGCCTTGTACAAGGCTTTGAAGCTTCTTCTTGAAATTCATTCTGGAGAAAACCAGCGCATTGATAATAATGCCATGTTCTAAAAAACTGCGAAAATCAAATGCAGTCTTCTCATCATTGACCACAAGTATCAAATCAATATCTGACCTCTTCCAAAGGGTACCGCTGACATAACTGCCATAAGCAATGGCTGCTACAATGGCTTTGTCCATCTTGAGTTTGGCAACGAACTGACCTAATGCAATATCGAAGTTCTTTTTTGAAGACAATTCTTTTATTGCTCTTCTATGCAATTCTGACTGGATTACTGGATAAGTTAGTTCTCTTGGCAACTCTTCCAAGAAACATATCTCGCCTATTTCACTTTCAGGCATTAAATCTCCTAGTTCTGTAACCTCAGAATAATATAACCCCCCGAAAGTTTCCTCACTATTGTCATTTGTAACAGAATAAATTAATAATGGAGCTATATTAAACGTAAGGGCTCCGGTTTCTTCATAAAGTTCACGACGAGCTGTCTCATGAATATCTTCATTTATTTCTCTTCTCCCACCTGGAATTTCCCAAGTATTCCGTTCTTTATGTTTTACATAGATGGATTTATTTTGGTACCTAGCGAAAATCACAGCATATTTCAACCGAGAATCATCTATTGTATTCAAATCATAAAACTTAACTTGCATACAGTAGCACCGCCTATAATATTTTTAGCTTCATCTACGACTCTATTTGATCGCTGCTCTGATCCAGTTACATATTCTGGTTAATCGACAAGCATGAAAACCATTATATTTTGTTGGGAACATTATGTAAATGATGTTAATCCCTTCAATCAACACAAAGTTAATATTTAGTTATTTAATAAGATAATAATGCTGAGCGTGTTACTTCTGTCCACAAAAAAAGCCCCCGACGCTAACGCGTCAGGGGCTACTTCATTTAGTAAAGGGTAATGTATTGATCTCTTTCCCATTGGTGTACTTGCGTACGGTAGATATCCCACTCGATTTCTTTCAGCTCGTAGAAGTGAGCCAGCGCATGCTCGCCGAGTGCTTCGGTGATCACTTGGCTGCGAATGAGTTCGCCCAATGCTTCTTTCAGGTCAGATGGCAAGCTAGGGATGCCTTCTTCAATGCGCTCTTCTTCGGACATCACATAGATGTTACGGTCGATTGGAGCTGGAAGCTCAAGCTGACGCTTGATGCCATCAAGGCCTGCCTTCAACATTACAGCAAGTGCAAGGTAAGGGTTAGCGGCAGGGTCCGGGTTACGAACCTCTACGCGTGTGCTGAGACCTCTCGAAGCCGGGATACGGATCATCGGGCTACGGTTACTTGCAGACCATGCCACGTAACAAGGAGCTTCATAACCAGGAACCAGACGTTTGTAAGAGTTCACTGTCGGGTTAGTGATTGCGGCAAAAGCACGTGCGTGCTTCAGGATACCTGCCATGTAATGACGTGCAGTTTTGCTGAGGCCCAGCGTATCGCTTTCGTCATAGAACATGTTCTCGTTGCCATTGAACAACGATTGGTGAGCGTGCATACCGGAACCGTTCATTCCGAACAGCGGCTTCGGCATAAAGGTAGCATGCAGACCATGTTGACGGGCAACAGTCTTAACTACCAGCTTGAAGGTTTGAATTTGGTCAGCCGCTTTGATCGCGTCTGCGTATTTGAAGTCAATCTCATGCTGGCCGGAAGCCACTTCGTGGTGGGAAGCTTCGATCTCAAAGCCCATTTCTTCCAGAGTCAATACGATTTCACGACGGCAGTTTTCGCCAAGGTCCATAGGTGCCAAGTCGAAGTATCCGCCATGGTCGTTAAGCTCCATTGTCGGGTTACCCTTTTCATCTGTCTTGAACAAGAAGAATTCCGGTTCTGGACCAACGTTCATGGAAGTGAAGCCAAGTTCTTCTGCTTCCTTCAGACAGCGTTTGAGGATACCACGTGGGTCACCTGCAAATGGAGTACCATCTGGCATGTAGACATCACAGATCAGACGCGCTACACGGCTATCAGTTACCCAAGGGAAGATTACCCAAGTGCTGAGGTCAGGATACAGATACATGTCAGACTCTTCGATACGTACATAACCTTCGATGGAAGAACCATCGAACATCATTTTATTGTCCAGTGCTTTTTCCAATTGGCTTACAGGAATCTCAACGTTTTTGATAGTACCCAGCAAATCGGTGAACTGAAGACGAATGAAACGAACATTTTCTTCTTTGGAAATACGCAGAATATCTTCTTTAGTAAAGCTCACAATAACCTCTCCTTTTCACGTATCTATATATTATTTATTGAAAAACCGGGATAACTCACCTTGAATGAGAGATACTTGTCCCGGTCTTTTTCCGGAAACGAGTTCTTGCTTCAACAAGCGGTGAAGCTGGGAATCGGACAACTCTCTTCGTTTAACCTCTGTATCAGGGGTGATCACCGTCGCCTCTTCGGATTCCTTGGATACAGGATTCATCACCTGTTTGATCCCGGCGATATTAACACCCTTCTCAATCAAAGCCTTGATCTCCAGCAAACGTTCTACATCGTTAAAAGAGAATAGACGCTGGTTACCGGAAGTACGCGCTGGTACGATCAGGCTGTGCTGCTCATAATAGCGAATCTGCCTTGCCGATAAATCGGTTAGCTTCATTACAATTCCTATAGGAAATAATGCCATATTTCTGCGGATTTCATCACCCATGACTCATCCAACCTTCCAATGATCTTTTTCTAATTATCATTGTACATTCCCTAATCCAGCGCGTCAATAGTATGTTAGATAAACTTACAACAATTCGCGATCCTTCATACCTTGGAGAGCCATCAATACGCCATATTTCACATGAGAGTAGGTCAAGCCACCTTGCATATAGCCAATATATGGCGCTCTGATCGGCGCATCGGCCGATAATTCCAGACTGCCGCCTTGAATGAACGTACCTGCCGCCATAATGACAGGATGTTCGTACCCCGGCATATCCCATGGCTCTGGAACCACATGGCTGTCTACAGCCGCAGCGCGCTGAATACCTTGAACAAAGGCAATCAGATGCTCCGGTCCGTCAAAAGCCACGGCCTGGATAAGATCTGTACGAGGTTCATTCCACGCAGGTTTTGTCTTGAAACCACAGCGGGCAAAGACAGAAGCTGCGAAAATACTACCTTTAACTGCTTGTCCCACCGTATGAGGCGCGAGGAACAGACCTTGATACAGGCCGCGAGTGGTTCCCAGCATCGCTCCCACCTCACCGCCGATGCCCGGCGCAGTCAGCCGGTATGCGGCTAGCTCCACGAGATGGCTGCGACCGCAAATATAGCCCCCAGTCTCGGCAATGCCGCCTCCAGGATTTTTAATAAGCGAACCGGCAATGAGGTCTGCACCGACCTGTGTCGGCTCCAGTTCCTCTGTGAATTCACCATAGCAATTGTCCACAAAAACAATGACATCCGGCTTCAGCTCCTTCACTTTTCGCACCATCTCTCCGATCTGAGACACCGTGAATGATGAGCGCCAGTCATAACCGCGTGAACGCTGAATGCCGATGACTTTGGTATTGTCATTGATGGACAGTGCCACCTTATCCCAGTCTACCCCGCCCTCAGGGGTCAATGCAACTTCACCGTAACCAATACCAAAGTCCGCAAGGGAACCTGTTCCGTCACCGGTTTTGCCGATAACCTTATGTAAGGTATCATATGGGGTTCCTGTGATATAGAGCAGCTCATCCCCCGGTCGCAACACACCAAATAGAGCCGTGGAAATGGTATGTGTACCAGAAGCAAAATGAGGGCGCACCAGCGCTGCCTCCGCACCGAATACATCCGCATAAACAAGATCCAGCACCTCACGGCCCCGGTCATTATAAGCATAGCCAGTAGAACCGGCAAAATGGTAATCACTAACTTGATGACGCTGAAACGCCTCAATGATTTTCCATTGGTTTTTGTCCACAATCCGTTCTAGGTTCTTTACTGCACTTTCGATCTCAAGCTCTGCGGCTTCTGCCGCCTGTAGAATATCCTCTGCAAATACTGCCATGTTTCTCTGCTCTCTCCTTACATTTACTTGCCATTAAAATAACAGGAAGCGACAGTTGCCTGACGCTTTCCTGAGCAATGCATAAATTCATTTTACTTCGGGTCCACAAAATCAGCCAGCATGTAACCCCATTTTTCATAATCTTCTTTATTCAGCCGAACCGTGTATAGTATATCATTCTCATCAAAATCCTGCTCCAACACCTCACCGACCCGGTACAGCACGGAGGTCAGATCTCCCCGTTCCCCAGGAATGCGGAAGGTCAGTGTATCTCCGGCCAGTTCATCGGCAATCACTTGCGTGATGTGGGCCAAATCCTCAGGGTTAAACGCACTGATCTTCAAATATCCATCACCCGACGGCAGCATTTCGAGCTGTCCCGGTTCACAAATATCGGATTTGTTGAACAGCACGATCTGCGGTTTGCCTGCTGCGCCAAGATCTTGCAAAATGCTTTGCACGACATCCATCTGCTCTTCCCGCATCGGTGAAGAAGCATCCACTACATGCAGCACCAGATTGGCTTCATTCACTTCCTCCAGCGTCGCTCGGAAAGAAGCAACGAGATCATGGGGCAGGTTCTGGATGAAACCAACTGTGTCAGTAAGCACTACATCCTTGCCACCAGGTAGTTGAAGAACCCGGGAAGTGGGATCAAGCGTGGCGAACAGCTGGTTTTCGATATAAACATCCGCGTCGGTGAGCTGCTTCAACAGCGTGGACTTTCCAGCGTTTGTATACCCCACCAATGCCACTTGCACGGCTCCGCTCTTCCGGCGGCGTTCACGGTGCAGCTCGCGTGTCTTGACAACCTCATCCAGCTGGCGTTTCAGTTCGGTAATCCGGTCGCGGATATGCCGACGGTCGGTCTCAAGCTTGCTTTCCCCCGGTCCTCTCGTCCCGATACCACCGCCCAGTCTCGACAGGTTTTTGCCATGCCCGGATAGACGGGGTAGCAAGTACGACAACTGAGCCAGCTCCACCTGGATAATCCCTTCTCGCGTCTTCGCCCGGCCAGCAAAAATATCCAGAATCAACTGGGTCCGGTCAATGATTTTGAGATCCAGTGCTTCCTCCAGATTGCGGACTTGAGCGCCCGACAACTCTTGGTCGAAGATAGCGGTGTTAGCCCCTAGGCCGTCTGCCGCCATACGCAGCTCCTCCACCTTACCTTTACCGATGAACCATCTGGGATCAGGAGTTTCCTTGTTCTGACGAAGCACATCCAGCACCTCGACTCCAGCTGTCTCCGCTAATTGAACCAGTTCCTGCAGGGATAGCTCTGGGTCAACGCCTGTGCGCTTGATTTTGTCCGTAACGAGACTGACCAGGATCGCCCGGTCTTGTACTTCCGTTGTTGTGTTATGTGTTACGATTGCCATGTATGCATACTCCTTATGCCCGTTTCGGTATTCCTGTCCGCTCACTCAGGCCCTACAGCTTAAAGTCCTCTGTTCGCAGTGTCATTAGCTCCTGCTTGCCGGGACTATTGTTCTCATACTGGTACAAGAGCCTTTCAGCCTAGCTGCGGACCGCTTTTTCGATTGCATTGCGCACATATCTCGCATTACTGAACGCATGAAGACTTTCCGTCTTCTCCAGCAGCAGATGCTGCTTTAGTTTGAGTATCGCCTGCGGCATCAAAATATAATCGCGTTCTTTAGCCATCAGCCCCGCGATTTCAAGCAGCTGATCGGTGGTATAGTCGGGAAACTCGACCTGAATCGGGAACCGGGAAGGAAGTCCTGGATTGCTCATCAGAAAATAATCGATCTCGCTGGAATATCCGGCTAAAATGAGGATAAATTGTCCACGTTGATCTTACATGGACTTAGCTATGGATTAGTTTTTATTATGTAATATTCATTTATCCTCTAATTCTTTTAGCGATTTGATTATACTCGTTGCATACATTTCTGTATAGCGCGCACCTTCTCCTTCTTTTTCATCTATTAATCTCTGCAGCGACTTTCATTTAGTGTTTATTTCTTTTATTTATTTATATATTTTTCCATTTCCTTCTCATGTCGTATTCACAGTGAGCATATTTACTGTTTATCCGTTCGTCATATTTACCCTGCTTATAAGCTACAAAGTACAGATTATCTCGAACAGTTTTAAAAAATTTTGACCAAAACAACCAAATAATAAATCGATTCATATATCTCTTAAAATTCACTATGTTTTCCTCACCCTTTCAATGAGCTTTATAATTGGCGAAAACAATACCTCTTTGGTTTAGATTTAGATTTCTTCCTAATAAAAAAAGCACAAGCTATTTCACTTGTACTCATTATATAATTATGTTTATATATGTATTTTATCTTTAATTTCATATCCTTTCGATTAGTGTTAAATTTCATAAGCTGAATTTCACCGCAGGCAATTCTAACTGTATTGTATGTCCTTGAAAGAGTCTGCGCTCCTATTTTTTTTATACATTTCGCTTACACACATATTAAATACCCCGAAAAAATCTTTCCCTGCATCATTAACAACATATGCTTCTCCATTCAAAAAGTCGGCCGGGTTGTCATTGTAAAGCATCCTCTCTACTTTATATATCTTCCCTACTGTTATGTTACCTCCCTTGTAAAGCTCTTTTATGATTTTGATGTATTCTGCCTCTTCCTCTGTTTTAGCAAGAGTTAAGTTGCTTATGTCATCGTAAGAATTTTGCATGTTAATATCTCCTTTTAATTATTCAACTTTTTACCTCTTTCACTTTACGAAACGAACGTTTTATTAATCAATTTCTTCGCCAATTTTTTGTTCCACATAGTCCAACACATCATTAGTTTTATCTCTTAGTTCCAGTAAATCACTATAGGTGTGTTCATCATTTGTAAGATCATCAAGAAGTTGTTTATAGATTTCTAAATTAATAGGAAACATAGCTTTTCACTTCCTTTGATTTATTTAATGAATCTCTGCTTTCAGTTTTGATAATGAAATCAATAATATCCACTGCCTTTTGAAAATCGTAGTTAACTACCTTATAGTCAAATTTCTTATTTCTAAATTTAATTCCATCTGTTGTTACTTTCGCGAGAATTTTATCAAAGTTATCTCCACGTTCTTGCATTCTTCTCAGTCTTGTTTTCTTATCTACTTTGATATAGATAGTTACAAATTCTATGTCCTCAATGTTTCTCTTTAAGTCCTCAATTCCATCGGGATCAACCGCATATATATCTGCTTCGTACATTTGCTCTTTTGTGTTAAAGTAATGATTGCCCTCAAATAGACTGTAGGCAACAATATCATTATTCTTTTTGAAGTTTTCATATTCTTTTATCGTTGTAAACATATGGCCCCACTCATCCTCAGAACATGGCTGTCGTGTCGTATATGGCTGTAATACATTGTATCCATAATCCTCTAACCTTTTAGCAATCTTTGTTTTACCTGCCCCGGAATAGGCCATTAACAGAAACACTTTTTTCATTTTTTCTTTTTCTCCCCCATCTTTAAAACCTTTACTTTGACATTGTGTTTCCGACCAAAATTTCTGGCCCTTTGTAAGTCCTCAATGAACAGGTCTAGTTTATAACCTTTAATAGCTCTCCCAGTATCTTCAACGATACGCTCGCCAACCCCATCTATATACAGAACGGTGCCATAAGGAAATAGATTTATATCTGCCGATACTGTACGTCCCTCTTTAGTCAATTTTCCACTTGAAGTTATGCCGTAGTCCTTATTCCCTTTCGTCTTGCCCGTAGACTCTTTCCCGTTCGTATAGGCAGATATTTCAAAGGACAACCACATTTCTTCATTTTTCATTCGTTTCTTTTCTGGTTTTACTTTAGTCTCTTTAACAAATTGCTGCTGTTTCAATATATTCTTTAAGGTACCTTGCTTATTATGTAATTCTTTTTTTAAAAACTCTTCTTTTATATCTGTATTCACATCTTGGTTAATAGCATATGTGTTCTTAATTTCTCTAATGATTTGCAAACTATCTGGCTGTTGAAAGCTTGGAGTTGGTTGCACGAATAATAGAGATAGAAGTAATCCTTCTAGCATCTGAGCCTCCTTATATTTAGATAATTCCACACTTCTATCGTGAGGTTTTTTATTTTATGTATAAGAGTTCAACCTTTAGTATATTCCTTTGTTTTATTGATACCGCCTGCTCATCATTTAATTTGCAAATGGGTTGCTACTGCACAGATTCTCTGTATTTGCACCACTAGTTTCAAAAGAGTTATCATTTGTTATTGCTACTAAAGATAATATGTATTTTATTAAAATAATTATATTTATTTTTATTTTAAAAAATATTACAACCTTTACTTCTACAACATCTATCACAGATAAAAAATTATAAAT
>NZ_JBHRYW010000014.1:0-143635 GCF_042649265.1 Paenibacillus sp. GCM10012306
TGATTTGAAAGCAAGCTTTCAAATCAACCCCGCTCGACTTGCATGTATTAGGCACGCCGCCAGCGTTCGTCCTGAGCCAGGATCAAACTCTCCAAATTGGTATTTAGAAAGAGCGATTGCTCATTTTGAAACATCTGACGAGAATTAAATTCTCATTTGTGAATTCACTTGCGTGAATTCGATACTCACTCGTTGTTCAGTTTTCAAAGATCAAGCTGTTCTCGTTGTCCGCTTAATGTCTCAGCAGCAACTCTTATACTATACCATGCTGTCCTCGTTTTCGTCAACCCTTTTTTTAATTTCTTTTTTCAGGTTGTTCATCGATTGTTTTTCAACAAATCTCTGTCTCAGAGGGACGAGTTATAATTTATCACATCTTCATACGATGAGTCAACTATAAATTTTCTCTTACTTCGTATTTCCCATTTATAAGCTACAACCAAACAAAAAAAGAGAGTGCTTCGCCTCTCCCTACCCACAGCTTTTATCTATAGTATGTTGTAGCGGTGTGCTTCTTCTTATCTCTATACAGTATAGCGAACAGCATGACCTTCCCCAGGATTAGCTTCACCCCAGGAGGTGATCTCTCGAAGGAGTGAACGGGAGGCTAGTTTACGTAGAACAAGCGGAAGTTCAGCTTCCAGTGGTTTCAGTCCTGACTGCTGAAGGAGTTCCGCGATGCCCCATGGCTCCTTGCGACTCTGCAAAATGGAGAGGAGTAGACTACAACAATCCACCATCTTCGACATAATTGAGAAATCACAAGCTAACAAGATCAGCTCCACTCTTTGTTCCAGCGTCTCTGTGCTTACAGTGAGTTCCTCATACAGCTTATGAACAGGTGTGTTCATTTTTTTGACCTGATCCCATACAGCAGGCTCGGGAAAACTGCCACTTTCGCTCACTTCAATGCGTGCCCAATGATACAAAGCCATCAATATGCAATTGTAAGCATCCATAATACATGCAGCATCCATATAGCGCTTGGCCTTCACATACATATGCAAAAAGCGGGCGAACTCCATTAACAGTACCCGATCCTTAAGTGGTGCCGAAAATCGAGTGATTTCCTGACGCATATCCTCAAGGATACCCTTCGGATCCCAGATTATCTCTCCCGACATTAGACTAGTAAGCAGTTCATTGTTATCGCCCGCCATAACCGCCCGTTCGAGAGCAGACATACCTACGTGGAGCGAATGGGTGCGTCTCTCACCGGCAATTGTCTGACTAACCAGACGTTCCTTCTCCTGCCCTTCATGTAGCATAAGCACGACCATATCAAAATCGTGAAGCAGCGCGCTCTGAAAAGGAGCATTCCCCTTCCGCCGAAATGCCACAGCGCCGAGAACACTATCATCAAACGTTTCTCCACTTAACAAAGTCAAATTGGACAGTTCCATACTTCCCTCCATCAAATTTGGCGATTTTGCGTCAATTCAGTTATAATTCAGGTATAATTTACTTAGTAATGTAATTCTACATATCCAAGTTAGTTCCTTCTGGTCAACCGAACTATATTTAGGTTAGGAGTTAATACTCATGAAATTCAAATCGGCCAAAATCAACGCTTTCCGTACATGGGGACTTTTGCTCACAATGCTTGGAATGGGACTAATGATTTTGGGGACTGCCGGAATTGTATTCTGGGGCCCTGCCGGTAAAGTATTTGCCGGAATTGGGCTTGTAATCGGTTTAATTTCGATGGTGGCCAGTATGGCCATCTATTTCTGGGCTGGCATGCTCTCTACAAGCGCTGTGCAGCTAGAATGCCCGGAATGTCATAAGCTCACCAAAATGCTCGGCAAAACCGACCGCTGTATGTTCTGTCACACCATTCTCACGCTGGACCCAAACCAGGCGAATATTACTGCAGAACAGCTTAAGCAACAGCAGCTTAATCAGAATTAGAAATGCGTGAAGGCTCATCTGAACGATACTCCAACTAGATATGCATAGAAAAAGGGACTTCCGAAAAAGCGGAGTCCCTTTTTAGATCATTTTTATAAAATATTACTTATGAATTCCTTGCAAAGCTTCCCAGGCCGACTGATTAGCAAAGCTGCGGTTCCAAGAACCAATGCCTCCAAGTCCGAGGGACTGGGCAAGTTCCACTCTAGCCTGCAACGAAGTCTTATCCTCGATCCATATTTTGCGCAGAACGCCTTCCTCCTTGTACTCTACATAATTCTGCCCTGCACTCGCATCCAGGGTTGGTTTCAACTTCTTTTCATTAATGATCTTGTCCACTGTATTCATGCTCACTGCCTTGGAACTAACCTTCGTCTTGCCATCAACCGGTTTCTCGGTCCAGATACGTGTATACAGAGGCACCCCAAGAATCAGCTTCTCAGGAGGTACCTCATCTTCATTGATAATACGATTCATCGCATTCTTGACCCATGGAAGTGAAGCTACAGATCCTGCTTTGGGACTGGCTGCCCAATGTTCATCATACGCCATCACGATCAGGAAATCCGTAAGCGGCCCCAGGGCTCGGCGATCGAGGAACAACGACCACATTTCACTATTCGATTTGGGGGTGACGTCTATAGATACGATGAGATTTTTGGCTTGCGCCATCGGCTTCAGTTCGCGCATAAACTGCGTAACGTTCTCTCCGTCCTTCGTATACACATTCTCAAAATCAATATTGATCCCGTCAAGATTGTATAGATCTGCATATTCCAGCATCTGCACGATCGTCCTCATCCGCTTCTCATAAGTGGACAAAGCCTCCGTTGTCAGATCAGCCTCAAAGCTATTGCTGAGCAGTCCCCATACCTCCATCCCCTGAGCATGAGCCCACTGTACATACGCGCTATCCGCCTGACTGCGAACATTGCCATCAGTATCCACAATCCGGAACCATGTTGGACTGACCACATTTACTCCCGGCAGCTTGCCGATTGCATTCGGGTCTGGCTTGCGTTCATAGACAGCTTCCCAGATGAGGTTAACAGGCTTACCCTTCCAGCTACGCTCGGCTCTTGAAGGAACTACGGGCTTCAGCTCAACGGTTTTATCACCATCAGGGATAATGTCGCTCGTCTTGGCATACCCCGAATAGCCGCTGTCCAGCTGCACATACAGCCAGCCCTCCTCGGCTTCTTTCCAGATTCTCACCGAAGTGCCGGGAGGCATGTCCGCTACAATTGGGGCGTGAATCGTGGCTTCCGTACGCATGGCAACTGTTTTGCCCCCTACTTTACCCTTCACTTTTCCAAGCGGAACCGATTCTCCTGCACTCATCAACAAGACAGCACCGGTATCCTTGTCCTCCTGAACTTCAAACCCGTACAGATCCTCAAGTGTAGTCGTTGGCAGATAGGTCACACCATCCTTCACTTCCGGGGCGAGCCGAAGCTGCAGGGGCTTGTTATTGAGACTGGCATCTGTCTTATTCTCCTGCATATAAAGAAGTTCATTACCTGTGGAAAGGATCACTGATTTCGTGGCCGCTTCATAGCGGATAGACGAATCTACATACTCCTGAAGCAGCGGCAGCGGTAAAAGAAGGCCATCTCCAGTTCCAGTGGCAGAGTATCCTGTCAGCTCTCCTTTGACGAATACAGGTCTCTCCAGCCCCTTCCAATCAGGGTCAACATGCTGCCGGTTCGGCATTATATAAAAGATCACCCAGTAAGCTGCAGCCACGACAATCAAGAGCCCAAGTAAGCGGCGAAAAAGGCTTCCGCGTTTTTTAACATGTCTTTGTCCATGTCTTCTGTCCAAGATGCATCCTCCAACTATAGCATTTTTGAATTATTGATAAATACGGTTAACACTGCCTTTAAGTATACGCGTTAAATGCCTGTTTTGTTTCAAAAACTGCTGGCATACCTCCCTCATTCTGTAAAAATGATATAAAAAATAAAACGTGCAGCTTCCGTTGACCGGACTCCACACGTTATGAACAGACAGGCCATAGGTCTCCCGGATCATCCGAAGCGCCATGCTTTCCCGCCTTTTACTATTCAGCTGCCTGTAATTCTATTGCTGGATCTTCTTGTCATTACACTCTTCACATACTCCATAAAGCTCCATACGCAGTCCTGTAATTCTGAATCCCGTCTCCTCTGCTGCACGATGCTCCACATCATGAAGCGGCGGATAACTGAAATCCTCTATCTTGCCGCATGTCTGACAGATCACATGATAATGATCGGAGACATTGGCATCGAACCTGCTGGAATTATCGCCGTAGGTCAATTCACGAACCATGCCGGCTTCCATAAACATTTTGAGATTATTATATACGGTTGCCACGCTCATGCTTGGAAACTTAGGCTCCAGCGCCCGATAAATATCGTCCGCCGTCGGATGATTCATCGCTTCCATCAAATACGTAAGTATTGCATGTCGCTGGGGTGTAATACGGACACCGGTTGTTTTTAATTGTTCCAATGCATGTTGTACGCCACTACCCATAATTGCCACCGCCTTTAAATTAAAAAACTTCTGTAAAAGTATATTTACAATTGTAAGACCGCTCTTTCAATATTGTCAATGTGGTCTGTACATTATATTTATTATTATATAAGAAAAATTACTTAATTCAATATTTCCTCACATTTAGATTGCTGTTTCCTTCCACATGCAGCTTGAATTCTGCCATTCCCGCTTCTCCGGAGATTGTTTTCTTGTCTATAACCAGTCCTGGCAAATCCGAGATGATATCTCCATAACCGCTGGAGCCACTCAGCTGGTAATCTCCAGACTCGGGGAGATACAAGCTGATATCACCCACTGCGCTGTAAATATCCCAGTCCCCGCCAACCAAAGGTGAACGGACAATGATACCTCCATTCAGGGATTCTGCATGCAGCTTCAGCGGTGCACCATCAATCTCCAGATTTCCGTTCTTGCTGGTAAGATCAATATTGTCATTACTGTTCATGGCGCTGATGTTACCAACTACCGTCGACAGCTTCAAGGCCCCATTCACATCCCAGGCATTCATGTCGCCACCGTTCGTCGTCAAATCCACGCTGCCCTGCACCCCTCTGGCACGGACCGCGCCATTCAGCGTTTTCCCTTTGACATCGCCGTAGATTCGGTGAAGAATCAATTGACCGTTGCCCGTCTCCAGGGAAATGTCCTTGATCGCTTCTACATTCTGGAGCGTTATGCCACCGTTCATGGTGCGGACTTCGATGTCAAACCGCCGGTCCTCAGGAAGTGATATGTCCAGGTTCATCCGCGGTTGACGTTTTCCCGAATCGCCGTATGCTTTGCTTTTGGGGGTGATTTTGATGTTGGGGCCTACCGCTACATCCACAAAGGACTGCTCGGATATTGCTTCAGCCACTGCGCCTTCCAATTGATCCACCCATACAGTAGTATTGATCTCAATATTCTGGACTGGTGCACGGTGCAATAGAATATCTCCGTTGATCCCGTCTATAGAAATTTTCGCGGTATTAAGTTCAACCGGTACAATTAGCGTTGGCTTCTCAAATTGCCTTCCTTCTGCTTCCCCGTAATCAACGGCAGCAGCGGTCAAATTTAAGCTTACACGGTTCCATAGATGCAGATAATGACCCTGCTCCGCTACAAGAAAGACACTCGCCGCCAGTACAATGGCAGACAACAAGCCTCTAAGATCAAGCCTCGCTCTTGCAGCATGCTCAGCGTTCACACGGCGGGCAACAACATATATCACCAGGTACTCCACACCCCAAAGTACAGGGATCAGCGGCCACCACTTCAGCAGAAGCAGCATCCGTTCCGTCCCTTCTTTCCAGTCGAGGAAAAGAAGGATACCGACACTAACAAGCAGAGCGACAGCTGTATATCTTCCGACACGACGCTTGCGGCGCTCCTTCCGTCTCCACCGATCAGTGCCATTGGCAATCTCCCTAATCCCCATCAGCAAGCCTGCGCCTACTAAAACTATAGCGATAGTAGCCTCCGCATAATGCTCAATGAAATACTGTAACCATGGGGGTTTCTGTCGGAAAAGGAAGAGTAGTGCCCCGCCGAATAACAGCATCAGGCCAAAGGATAGGCCCGGTTCGGTAACAAAGGTCCGGCGTTTGGATGGTACTGGGGCAAGTCCGGGGTCTTGTTCTACCGGAAATCGTAAAATCCGATCTGCAGATTGCAGCACATCGTATACATTATAGAAATAAAGAACAGGGATCAGTAGCCCCAGCAGGATAAGCAACGGCACATTAATCTGCATGCCTATTGAGGAGAAGTATATTAGTGCAGAGATATCTAAAAGAATAGCAAAAATAAACGAAATCCCTTTACGGAGCAGCCCGAAATAGATATGCCCGGACCCAGGAATAATCGCCGCCAGCAAGCCCGCAATAAACTTAAGCTTACGTCTGCGCCGTTTGGGCCGCGGCGGAATTATTTTAGGCTGATCATCATCCTGAAGTGACTCTTGCATATCCATTTCGCCCTGCTCTTCTTCGGGCACGAACTCCGGCTTGTCTGTCATTCCAGGCTCCTCCTCTCGCCAAGATTGCTTGTCCCACTTCAAACGTGACCCCTCCGATAAAATTCGACCAGTTCAACACCGGGAACCACTTCTTCTACTCCCACCTGAACAAATCCATGCTTCGTATACAAAGCAACTGCAGGAAAGTTCAGTTTGCCAGTGGAGACGATGAACTGCTCCATCTCGCTGTATTTTCCAAATACGTACTCTAAAAGCGCACCGGCAACTCCCTTACGGAAATGCCCCGGGTTCACCATCATCCGGGTAATCGTCAGCTTGCCAGGTGATTCTTCTTCAACAGCAACTGCACCCATCAGCTCATAGGCATGGTCATGACAGCCGTAAAAAACCTCCGGGGAGCGTCTAAGCATCTCCCTCGTCTCCATTAGTGGAGGAATTTCGTGAAACCCGATAAGCTCCGCTTCCAAACGGTAAGCCTTGTGCTGGAGGCTCCACAGATCATCAACAGTCATCTCATCCTGAAGATCAAGTCTTGTTATATTCATTCCCGCCGTCCCCTTATATGCCGCGAAGGGCCTGCCGTTGCCGACAAGCCCCAAGTTATATATCGCTACAAGTACATTAGTTATTCAAAACCTCAGCCAGCAATTTGTTAACAAGGCCCGGATTCGCTTTGCCTTTACTTTCTTTCATTACCTGGCCAACCAGGAAGCCGATCGCTTTTTGCTTGCCCGCCTTGTAATCCTCTACGGACTGCGGATTGGCTGCAACAACGGCTTCGACGATTCCTTTAATGGCTCCCTCATCGCTGATCTGCACAAGACCCTTCTCTTCAACGATAACGCCTGGCAATTTGCCGGATTCCAGCATCTCCTTGAAGACAGTCTTGGCAATCTTGCTGCTGATAGTTCCAGCCGCAATGAGGCCAATCATCTCGCCGAGCCCCTGAGGGGTGATCTTCACTTGGGACAGCTCCAGATTGTTGCTGTTCAAATAAGCCAGCAAGTCACCCATGATCCAGTTGGCTACAGCCTTGGCATCCTGGGTATAGGCCAGACTTCCCTCAAAGAAATCAGCCAGCAGCTTGGATGAAGTGATCACACCAGCATCGTAAGCCGGGAGTCCAAATTCCTCACTGTAACGGACTTTCCGTGCATCGGGAAGCTCCGGGATACCCGCGCGGATGGATTCTCTCCATTCCTCATCAATGTGCAGCACAATTAGATCCGGGTCTGGGAAGTAGCGGTAATCATGCGCCTCTTCCTTACCACGCATGGACAAGGTCTTGCCTTGTGCTTCATCCCAACGACGCGTCTCCTGTACAACCACACCGCCGTCGTCGAGAATCTCAGCCTGACGGTATTCCTCATACTCCAATCCACGCAGTACACCACGGAAGGAGTTCATGTTCTTCAGCTCGGCCCGGATACCAAACTCAGCTTGTCCGTATGGACGCAAGCTGATATTCGCATCACAACGCATCGAGCCCTCTTCCATCTTCACATCGGATACATCGCAGTATTGCATGATCGCCCGAATCTTCTCTAGATAAGCTCGTGCTTCTTCCGGCGATCTTAGCTCCGGCTCAGAGACAATTTCAATCAGCGGCGTACCGACCCGGTTGAAATCGACCAATGAAGCATAACCGCCATCTACGTGTGTCAGCTTACCAGCGTCTTCCTCCAGATGCAGACGGGTGATGCCAATCCGCTTGGTCTCCCCGTTCACTTCAATATCAATCCAGCCGTTCAGACCGATTGGCTGATCGAACTGGGAAATCTGATAAGCCTTCGGCGAATCAGGATAAAAATAGTTTTTGCGGTCAAACTTGCTAACGTCACCGATGGTACAATTCAGCGCCATTGCCGCCTTCATTGCATATTCCACCGCTTGGCGGTTCAGTACCGGCAGAACACCGGGATGGCCCAGGCAGACTGGGCATGTGTGTGTATTAGGCGGAGCACCGAATTCAGTGGAACAGCCGCAAAAGATTTTGGACTTTGTATGAAGCTCCACATGGACTTCCAGCCCGATAACCGTTTCATATTTAGACATAAGTTATCTCATTCCCTTAAAAGTTTTGTGAGCCTATTCTTCACTATATAGATTGAACTTGTGATTTTTCTACTATGGGATGAGCCGTGACTCCAGAGAATGTTTGGACTTTCGGCCGCTGTTGTCTGCAGATTTCTTGATTTTAACCGCTATTAGCGGTAGAAATCCGCAGACAAAGGCGGACGCTCTCGCTCCTACAGTTCCAAAATTCCCCTACGCCACTTTCCCCTTCTTGTATATTTTCAAGTCCAATCTAGCTTCAAAATCCGATTAAAGCTGTGGACGCTGCTTATGATGATCTGTATTTTGTTCAAATGCGTGTGCGACACGCAGTACAGTGCTTTCATCAAATTCCTTACCGATAATTTGCAGACCCACTGGGAGTCCTTCAGCAAAACCGCAAGGAACGCTGACAGCCGGAATACCAGCCAGACTTACAGGAATAGTCAAAATATCGTTCAAATACATAGTCAGTGGATCTTCGGTCTGCGAACCCAGCTTAAAGGCTGTTGTAGGCGCAGTTGGCCCAATCACAACATCGTATTTCTGGAAGATTTCATCGAAGTCTTGTTTAATCAGAGTTCTTACCTTCTGAGCTTTCAGATAATAAGCATCGTAGTAACCTGAACTGAGCGCATAGGTACCCAGCATAATCCGGCGCTTCACCTCTGGTCCAAAGCCAAGGCTACGCGAGTTGTGGTAAAGGTCGAGCAGGCCGCTGCCATCATCCGCACGAACACCATAACGGACACCGTCAAAACGGGCCAGGTTGGAGGATGCCTCCGACGAAGCCAGCAGATAATAGGTAGCAACCGCATATTCGGTATGCGGCAAGGATACTTCATCCCAGGTAGCTCCCAAGCTTTCCAACACTTTGAGTGCTGCCAAAACCGGCTCGCGAACAGAAGCATCAACGCCTTCACCCAGATACTCCTTCGGTACTGCAATACGCAGTCCGGATACATCGCCAGTAAGCGCGCTTAAATAATCTGGAATATCTACTTTGGCGGATGTGGAATCCTTGGCATCATAGCCAGCGATAGCTTGCAGCACATATGCGGAATCCTCCACATTGCGAGTAATCGGGCCAATCTGATCCAGCGAGGAGGCGAAAGCCACCAAGCCATACCGGGATACGAGGCCATAGGTCGGTTTAAGACCCACTACGCCGCAATAAGAAGCGGGTTGGCGGATGGAACCACCAGTGTCGGAGCCCAGCGCGAAGAATACTTCGCCAGCTGCAACAGCAGCTGCGGAGCCACCGCTGGAACCGCCAGGAACACGCTCAAGATCCCACGGATTGCGTACAGCACCAAAGCTTGAGTTCTCATTGGAGCCGCCCATAGCGAACTCGTCCATGTTCAGCTTGCCGATGGTTACAGCATCAGCCTGACGCAGTTTGTCGGCTACTGTAGCATCATAGACCGGTTGGAAATTGTTCAGGAATTGGCTGGCACAAGTTGTACGCAATCCCTTGGTAGAAATGTTGTCCTTAATCCCCGCAGGGAGACCAAACAGCAGACCACGTGCCGCCCCGGAAGCTAGTTTGTCATCCAGAGAGCGTGCTGCAGCACGTGCCCCCTCTTCATTTAACGTCAAAAAAGCATGCACGCGCGCATCACGCTCAGCGATGGCGGACAACGATTCTTCAGTCAGCTCACTGACAGAGATCTCTTTGTTGTTCAGCATGTTATGTACTTCGGGCAAACGATATTGAAACAGGCTCAAGATTCTTCCTCCTTCTTAAATAGGTGTAGTTATTCCAGTACGGCTGGTACTTTGAATTGTCCGTCTTCCTGATCTGGCGCATTAAGCAGCGCCTCTTCCTGAGACAAACTCTCCTTCACAACATCATCACGCATGACATTGCTTACCTGAAGCACGTGAGTGGTTGGGTGTACATTTTCTGTATCCAACTCATTGAGTTTCTCTGCATATTGTAAAATGGCATTCATTTGTTCGGTAAAGGTTGCCTCTTCTTCCGGGCTTAACTGCAGGCGAGCCAGCTTGGCCACATGCTGCACATCTTTGACAGTAATGCTCATAACAAACATCCCTCCTGATTAAAGGGCTAAAGCGCCCGGATAACGTTTTTAATTATATTGTAGAAGCCTGGACAATTCAATGTGCTTGTACTGTGCCTCAGGCATGTTAAAAAAGCCGGCTTGCGCCGGCCCTTCTTAAATCCAAGCCCGGAGATTCACTTGCTTAATGAATTCCGCCTGGGACAGACTCTCTTTGGTTGTAGTCTCTATCTCTTCCGCATCGGCCACATCGCCGTTCATTAAATAATGGAACAGCTTCTCATTGTGCGTGGACAAGGCATAATCGATCAACGCTTCATGCGTCGCCCGCTCGGCTTCGACGGTCAGCAAAACTTCTTCTGCTTCAATGTCCTCTGCCGGAACATAAAAATTCCTGTTCGCCTGGGGAACTCGAATGACATAATCAAACGCATTATCGGGATTGCGATCGTAAGCAATCAGGTAGCCGTAGTCCCCGATAGGAAGACCCTGCTCGAAAGCGTCCGCGACAATGACAATCTTCTCTCCTAAACGCAGCATCGCCCTACCTCCTGGCCCAAAATCTATGATGATTTTACTTATTTCAACAGTCTACTAAAAAATAATAGAGCTGTCTAGCGGAAGGAGGAAGCGTTCAAGCTCTTTTTCCATAATATGCTTCGGGATTGGAAAAAAGTCGCGGATAAAGTGGCTTCACCTTCATTTCGGCAATTTATTCCTCCCCATCAATATGGAAGCACCAGCAAAGCAAAGGAGAATGAGCAGCACTGCTGACAAACAAGGACTTAAGTCCACCGTAGTGGCTTTCCTTCCTGCAGAAAGAAGCTGGGTAGACAGTCCGGGGAGAGCCGCTGGCGTCCAATCAAACCATGATGGCATCAGGCTGTTGGCAAGCGCCATTCCTGCGGACGACAGAAGTGACAGGAATGCAGCGGCAGATGCACGCAAAAAAGCACTGAACAGCAAGGTGAGTGAAAGGGCACATAACAGCCATAGTCCATAAAGTGCTGTTGCAGCCACGACATCCATCCAGGGGAGAGTCCCTATCAACTGCTCAGTATAATAGAGTGCACTAGCTACACCCAGGCCAAGCGCAAGCAACAGTAGTGTAAACAACCCAATCCACTTGGCAATTACAAATCCAGTAGGTGACAAAGGTCTGGATAACACAAGCTCAACACTTCCGTTGTACCGTTCTCCGGACAAGCTGTTCATGGCCGCCAGTACCAGTACCAGGATTCCGATCGTACTGTATTGCCCCAGCGCCTGGGACATCACCGCACCTGCACCTGGCATGACATAGCCTTCCAAAATCCCTTGAGGGACATTGTTCGATGCCTGCAAAATATCCGGCATATAGTAGGTTATTATAGGCTGCATGGCTCCCAGCAGAATAAAGACCACAGGTATCCAGATTAGTTTATAAGTCCGAACTGCTTCCAACATTTCTTTTTGATAAACAATCCAGGTATTTCTCATCCCCCGACCACCTTCATGAACATATCCTCAAGCGTGGAAGAACCTGCTTCGAATTGCAGAAGAGGGATATCCAAAGAGGCAGCTTCCTTCAGAATGGCACCGCGTGCTTGCTCCAAATTGTCCACATTGAACACAGCGTGTTCTCCATTAAGCCGTGCCTCTAATATAAAGGGCTTAGAGGCAACAGAGTTTAACCACTGGATAGCCTCTGCATTCTTCTCTGTACGAACCGTAATGACTGGCTGACTGTACTTGGAACGCAGCATGGACAATGCCCCCTGCTCTGCAATCAATCCGTCCTTCATCACTATAATTTCATCGCACACTTCTTCTGCGTCGTGTAGCACATGTGTGGAAAAAACGATGGTTGTCTCTTCCCGAATTTCACGCAGCAGTTCCATGACCTCCCGTCGACCAATGGGATCAAGTGCCGATACCGGCTCATCTAGCAGCAGTAGGCGGGGATGGTGCACAAGCGCCTGTGCCAAACCCAAGCGCTGCTTCATCCCACCAGAGTACCCGGCGATGCGGCGGCGTGCGGCGGCTGTCAGCCCCACCCGTTCCAAGGCCGTCTTAGCCTTGCTTACGGCTTCCTTCCCGTTCATTCCACTGAGCTTAGCAGCAAAAACAACGTATTCCTGCCCACTCATCCAGCCATAAAAAGCTGGCGATTGGGGTAGATATCCCAGTTCCCGCCGAAAATCTCCTCCTTGGTAACTCCCTGCAAAGGCAATGCTTCCCGCTGATGGCGGGAGCAGTCCGGCTATCATGCGCAGCGTCGTTGTCTTCCCGGCACCATTGGGTCCGAGCAGCGCGACACAGCTTCCTTGGGCAATCTCAAAGCTGATCCCGCCAACAGAGAGGTGGCTGCCGTAGTTTTTTTGCAAATTAGAGACTTGAAGCAACGGCTGCATCATGCCTCCCTCCTACCGACCGTGAAATAGGCTATACTGCCGAACAAACTCCCGGCTACAAGAATGATGATCCAGAGCCATTTGGGCCCCCGGACACTCTCCGCCTTCCAAAGTGAAATTAAACCGATGACCGCAAGTAGGACTTGCAGCACCACAAGCGGTAGTATAAGCCCCCAATTCACATTCTCCATAACCCACTCTCCTTCATTGTTACTTTCTATTGGCTCTTCGTCTTCTGGATTCAGGCAAAATAACGAACAGCAGATAAACAACCGTGGGCGTGGGAAACCCGGTAATCCCCCATAATCCCCAGAACCAGGCCTTCTTGCCTCTTCGTTTTGCATCCCGAAACAACAAGTTCCCTTGCAAAAATAAACAAATGGCGATAACGATCCATACCCATAACGGCACATCCTGCAGTTCGTTCATTCCCTGGCACCTTCTTTCCAGCGCCGGAAGCGTGATACAGTCAGAACTACTAATGCGGCTAGCGGTATAATTCCTTGAAGAGTCAGATAGATTACTGGCACATAGCCAAGTAAAGTTAATGTAGAGCTGAGCAGAATCACTGAGACGATGCAGAATAGCAACCTTTCCTTGCGAGCCTTCTTTCGTCTTGATTGTTCCTCTGCCACAATTAAAGATTCCAGCGCTCTGAGGGATGGAAGGGGAATATCATACTGCTCATCCAGGCGATCCATCTCCTCAGTAAGTTTGTGCAATAGCGCCTCCTCCTGCCCGGCATCCTTATTCATTGTCTTCTCTCAGCTCCTTCCGTAATTGATTCAGGCCATAAGCTACCCGTGATTTGACTGTGCCAGCAGGAATCTGCAAAATCTCTCCGATCTCCTCATAACTGTAACCGTAATAATGTTTCAGCAGGACCGCTATCCGCTGAGCGGAAGGCAGTCTGGATAATGCATCCAGCACGTCACTCCATTCCTCATCCTTGCTCTCAAACTGCCAGCGAATGGAGCGAATACCCTGCTCCTCCCGCTTCCATTGCTCCTCACGTTTCCAGCGTCGTTTTCGGTCAATATACAGCCGAGTCGCAATCGTAATCAGCCAGGAGGAAAAGGATGAGGAGCCATTGTAAGCCCGGATTTTCTCCATGCATCTGACCATGGTATCCTGAGCAATTTCCTCCGCCAGCAAAGGGTCCATGGTCACTTTGATCAAATACTTGTAAAGAAAGGTATAATGTTCACGGAGAAGCACCGCCAGTGATGAAACATCACCCTGCTGAGCCTGCCGTACCCTTTCCTTCATTGGATCGTCCATGGGCCCTTCCCTCCATAAAAGTTGTCAGCAAGTGAATCATTTTCATAAATCCATAAGTGAGCGTCTAATCATGGATATCTAGTTATACATGGTTTAGGTATAACTAGATATCGCACCTAATCGGATTGAAATCCGCATTATGAAATTGATTCATGTATAATACGATTATCTAGGAGACATCGTTCAATCAGCGATTCATATTTTATTCTGGTACTCCCAAAGCTTGCGCCGCCAAGGCTGGATGGAGCCTTTCCCGGCAGGAAAACACCAGAATAACGTTTCTCTCCCACGACGACGATCCGTAAGATTTCCTCCATGAGCACTTTCGTAGCTTCTACTCAAACAGGCCTCCCTAACCAAATCCTCAGGCATAACAACAGCCTTTTCTTCCCCTACATGCTGTCTGTACTCCATAAATGAACAAAAGCCGCCTTTCTCCGGACACTCCGAAAAAAAGCGGCAATTCTTGCTGCATAAGTGCTCGTATGTACCTTGAGATTGGGTGGATCCGTAATCCAAGTGCCCCGATATATCATCCTTCACTCCAAGTCCTCCCTAGCATGTAAATGAAATTCAAATCCATATGTAGACAAAAAAACACGCAAACCGGGATTATTCCACAGTCTGCGTGCTTCGCGAGGTAAATATTACATTTAATTAACAATATTGTACCAACTTTGTAGTCCCTTGTCCATCTGTATTTCCCCGATTTTTGTCGGTACTTCTGGGACGGTAGACTATAAAGATACGTATGGGTTGTGCTCGCGCTCGAACCCGATTGTTGTCCGTGAGCCGTGACCCGGATAGACCTTAACCTCTCCATCCAGCCGGTAGAGCTTGCCCCGAATAGAATCAAACAAATCCCGTTCCCGGCCACCGGTTAGATCCGTACGCCCTACTCCCAGCTTGAACAGCACATCACCGGAGAACAGGTCATCTCCACACAGGAAGCTAACGCTGCCGGGAGAATGCCCCGGGGTGTGGAAGACACGGAAAGTATGTCCAATAAAGTCCAAAACTTGGCCTTCACCAAGATCATATTCCGCCGGAGCTGTAGTTAAAGGAGCGGACAGATTCGGCCACATCAGGGAACCGTTCAGCTTGGGACTCTCCAGCCACTGACTCTCCAGAGGATGCAGATAGACTGGGCAGTTCTTCAGCTTGCGGATTTCATCCACACCGCCCATATGGTCAAAATGGGCATGTGTCAGCAGAATGGCTTCAATCTCCATCCCCTCTATGCTTCGCACCAGTGCAGCAGGATTCATACCAGGGTCGATAATGATGCCCCGTGCTGGATCAGCCCCCGTAAGCAGATAAGCATTGGTCTGAAGCGGGCCAAGCGTAAATGAACGAATATTAAGCATGACTCTTAGAAACCGGAAATCAGGCCACGCAGCTCTTTAGCGATAATGGCGTGGGATTCCGTTCCTTCCCCGTAGGCTTGACCCATTGCCTTGCGGACATCCCCGATTTTGCTGTCATAATCAGCAGCTTCGCGGTCAGGATTCTCCTGCTTAAACTCTCTCATCAGACGTTGTACATGCTCAGGACGAGGTCCCCAATGTCCAAGTACATAGCCGCCGGTATCGGCGAAGATAACGATTGGAACCGAACGACCGCCCATGGTCAGGAAGTTGTCCATCAAATCCTGATTTTCTTCTAAAATAAGCACTTCTGTCTTGATTCCTGCGGTCTCAAGGATATGGAATACAACTGGAACATTGCGCACAACATCGCCGCACCAGTCCGCTGCCAGAATGAGTACACGCAAATCATCACGGTGATTGAGGCTCTCGAAAAATTCCCGGTCGCTCTCGTCTTCCCAGGTAAACTTCTCATACCAGGCTTCGAAATCCTGCTGATTGCGGGTCATGCCCTCAACGAATTGACGGGGCGTGAGTCCTTGACCAAATTTAGGAGCTACATTTTGCTTCATGCTGCATTCCCTCTCTTCTTCTTGGATTGGTACCACTTGATTACAAAATAAATAACAATAAGGGCAATAGCGCCTAGAATAATTTCGTGAGTATACTTCGAAGCCACTTCATCAATGTTCTTCCACTTGTCACCTAAAGTCATACCTAAGTACACGAATAATGCACTCCATGGGATAACGGCAAGTGTAGTAAGCAGGGTGAACTTGCCCAGTGGCATCCGGGTGATTCCGGCAGGTACGGATATGGCATGACGTACAACCGGAATGAACCGAGCTGTGAAAATAACGCCTGTCCCATATTTGTTGAACCACTCTTCGGAGTGATCAATGTGCTTTTTGGAGATAAAAATGTACTTTCCGTACTTCTCCAGTACAGGTCTGCCGCCGTAACGACCGATCCAGTATACGAAAATCTGGGCAATAACGCCCCCGATTGTTCCGAATACCACTGCACCGAAATAATTAATATCCCCTGTCCAAACAAGATATCCTCCGTAAGCTAGAACAATTTCACTAGGAATAACTTCCATCATTAAGCCGATCATAATCCCGAAATAGCCAAGACTCTGGATCCATTCAAAAAGATTCGAGATCAGCTCAGAGATGTAATGCATGTAGGCGCTCCTCCTCCGTTTATTTGCATAGGCGGCAGGGCTCACTGCGTCGCTATGCTCTATGTAGCCAGTCTTCTCTTAGCCTATTCTAGCATATGGAAGGATACAACTTCTACTTACAGGAAAATGTATCTCCACAATACATTATGGACATGACGGGGAATTCTGCAAAATAGACGATAGGATCATTGACGGAACAGGAAATTTATTGCTATTATATATTTAGATAATTATTTAAATATCGAAAGGTTGGGTAGACATGAATGAATCCTTCAAAGCACTGGCCGATCCTACCCGCCGCCAAATCATTCGGCTGTTGCGGGAGAAGAATAGGACAGCCGGTGAGATAGCCGATTATTTTAACGTCTCGAAGCCCAGCATCTCGCATCATCTTAACGCCCTTAAACACGCTGGGCTCGTGCAGGATGAGCGCCAGGGCCAATTCATTCTGTATAGTCTGAACACCACTGTTCTCGATGAGGTGGTTGGCTGGCTGCTGGAGATGACGGGGACGGGCAAGCAGGAAAACGCACAGAAATCCGACAAAAATCCAAGAAGCAAGAGTAATCACGCTACTAAGGAGGATGGAAGATGAGAAACATCAAATGGAAATGGCAGGATACCCTTATTGTAGTGTTGGGTCTAGCCTCAATTGGTTTTGCCCTATTCAATTACAATGCCCTGCCGGACCAGCTTCCGGCCCAATTCGGAGTTACGGGAGAGGTTAACCGATATTGGAGCAAGAATTCGGCTATAGCCTGCCTGGGGGCGCTGGGCTTGCTCTTTCCACTGCTAATGCATTTTATACGCAGCATTGATCCGCGAAGAGAAAATTATGCAAAATTTGAAAATGCCTATGCTATGACACGTCTGGCCATGGCCCTATTGTTCGATTTTATTTTTGTCCTGGTCATCATGTACGGGCTCAACATCAATCTTCCTGTAGGCAAAATTGCAGTAGGTGCGATCGGGGTTCTCTTTATCGTTATAGGAAATTATATGCCCCAGGTCAAAGATAACTACTTCATTGGCATTCGCACCCCATGGACACTGCATAATCCCGAGGTATGGCGCAAAACACATCGTTTCGCAGGCGGTCTCTGGATGATTGGCGGACTTCTGATGATTGGATCCATATTTACGGGGGGAATATGGAACACAGTAGTGATTGTGATAGCTTTGGTGCTGTCCACTCTCGTTCCCGTCGTTTATTCGTGGATGATGGCGCAGCGGCTGAAGGCCTAAATCGTCTGGAAGTCCAGTCAATCACCATAGTGACAACCGATCCCTAAATCCAGTCCTTACATTTAGATCTTAATTTCCTCATATATAGTCTTATATAGCGTGTAAACAAAAATTCAAAGCAGCAGCGATCCAAGATGTGAATTGTACGTCTACCCTTTAGGATTGTTGCTGCTTTTGCTTCTTTTCTGCATCACAGGATAAAATCCGAGTGTTGACGCTAAACTAGTCGATTACGGATACAGAGGGTTCTTCCGAGCGACTTGCTGACCTTTTGTCAACAGCCATTGCAGCTTCTGACCTGCCACCTCAGCTTGCGCGGTCATTCGGAAATGTCGATCATTCCCCTTTCCTCCACTATTCAATTCAAGCAATCTGTATTCCCGCAGCAATTCCATACCGGAGTTGGCGATCCGGACAGCTTCTTCTTTGTCCCCGGACTGAAATCTGTTACGTCCCAACTCCCATACTCCTTCTACAGCCTTAGTCCATTTGAAATAGTTATACGTATCCGTCCCCAGGGCTTTGCGAATCCAATATACCGCAGTTCGCGGCTGACTTCTCCTCATGTATAGCTCTGCCATTTCCCAGTTCAATCCTGCATGGTGCTGTGATCCCTGGAGACCCGCTTGTAATACAGCTTCGCGCTGTCCATCTGGTACCAGCCTTGAAAGCTCAAGCCACGTCTCGGAAGACCACGGGTTCCAGTTCATGGATCGTTTCAACAGGCTGACCTTCTCCGCAGGCCCAGGCGCGTTGAGCGCTGCACGATATAATAATGCGCCCCGGTCTGCCCGGAATGAGCTGACTCCTAATATCAAGAGCAAAATACACACTAATCCCCCTGCTATCCAGCGGGAATGCCTTTGAATCGGGCTGTATGACATTGGACACAACGAGGCGGCCGGTTCTCTTCTTGGGGAAACAGCCAACGCCAGCAACCAGAAGAGCAGCAGCCAGACCAAGCCATAGCTCCAGTCAAAATCAACGGCACTGTGCAGAACCAGGACCAGAAATGGTGCCAGCAGATGCGGTGCCGCTCTTAGAGAATATGCAGCAGCCAGCAGCATGACCAGAACCACTGCCAAACCGACAACGCCTAGGTTCAGCAGTAGATCCAGGTAGCCGTTATGGGTCTGGCTGCCAACATAGGGACGGGACTGAATGGCGAGATACATATTTCGCCACGTTCCGCCCCCGCGCCCCAGCCAAGGGGCTTCACCCGCGAGGCGCAGGGCATCGCGGTACAACAGGCCGCGCGCGGCGACCGTGGACGACGGTCCGGTGATACGCGCGCTCATGTACGTCAGGACGGCGGTTCCCCCCGCCGTCCAGCCCGCGGCCGCGAGTGCCAGCAGCGCGGCCCGGGTCCCTTGCGCCGCGCTGTGCCAGCGGCGCTCCAGCCACAGGCCGGCTAGCACAGCGCCGGCCCAGCACCCGGCCAGCAGCAGCAGGCCGGGCAAGGGCTTTACCGCCAGGCCGGCAGCGGCCAATTGGCGGTAGAACAGCGCCGCGCTAGCCACGGGCGCGGCGCCTGTGAGCAGAAGCGGCGCGATCAGCCGCCGCTTCAATGCCAGAGCGGCGGCGCATGCGCAAGCCGCCGCCAGCCATGCGCCGCGCGACTCGCTGAGCAGCAGCGCGGCGGCGTACGGGAATAGCGGCAGCTGGCGCAGCAACCTGGCGGCGTACGGGAATTGCTGACGTTGACGCCGCAACTTGGGGGCATGCGAGAATTGCCCCCACTGGCGCTGCAACTTGGCGGTACACGGGAGTTGCCACAGCCGCCGCTGCTGCCTTAGTAGCGCCTCTCCACTT
The DNA here is from genome assembly GCF_042649265.1 of Paenibacillus sp. GCM10012306. Lineage (NCBI taxonomy): Bacteria > Bacillati > Bacillota > Bacilli > Caryophanales > Paenibacillaceae > Paenibacillus > Paenibacillus sp. GCM10012306. Next base: position 19,776 of record NZ_JBHRYW010000014.1, read on the forward strand.
TCTGCACTTCCATACCCCCCCGCGACTGCAAAGAGTCGCTCCAGCAAAAAAACTGCCATGACCGCACCAAAGGTGTTGGGATATTGCAGCAGGCCAGCGAGCCGTGCACCTGTTACACTGACATCCGGGGTGCTGGTATAGGCTACATTAAAGGGAAGCGTCAAGCTAGTGCATAGTGGGAGCAATGCGCTAAGACATAGTGTCAAACCAAGTCCATGCCAACCAGCAGTCAAAATCTGGGTAGCGCCCTTGCTGTCCGCGCTGTTGTAGGCAATCAGAGCAAAACTACCGTACAGCGCCCAGCGCAGTATTTCATCAAGATTGGCCTGTGCCGACAACGGACCACGCAGCCAATGAATGACGTAAAGGCAAAGAATAATAATAGGGCTGGAAAGCACAATGTAGATCATTGCCCGATTATTGGCTCTGCTCCTACCTCTCTCTAATAACACTAGCTTCAGCAAAAGAAGCAAGCAGCACAACACAAACCATACGGTCAGAAAAAAATAGATTTCTCGCGTGAAAAAAAATCCTCGTAGCAGACATGCTGCTATTCCTGCAGCTACGACCATTGCTGCACACAGATATAAGAACGTGGTTTGCACTGAAATTTTGTGTTGATTATTGAACATTTGGAAAGTCCCCTGTACTACATGATGCTCACCAGTATTCCCAGCCTAGCTTTTATACAAAAGGGATATCGCAATCCTTTCGATATAAATTTTATATTCGATAGATTTTTTTGTTTTGGAATCTGGGATTCCTCTCATAATCAGTGCTTGCTTCGTCAAGAAACGGACTCCAGAGACCTTATTGCTTATAGATCCAACCAATCAGGAAGCTAACGGACTCCAAAGGCGCTATGGCGAGAAATACTGTCCAAATACCGCTGTCTAGAAGGAAATAGCGTCATCTGAGTCCACTACATCTCCAAAGCAACTTTATGCGGCAAATAACGGCTATACAGTCCGGTAGCTCTCATTAATGAGCTCCAACCTACTATATGGTTAGTTCCATAAAGTTAACTCCATGAAGTTGTTCTGATGAAGCTCTATGATGAAGTTGCTTATTTGAAGTTGCTTTAGCTGGCGCTGATTATAACATTGAGCCGGAATTTTGCTACAAAAAATGACCTCGTCCTCCACTGAAGCGTGGATTCTGAGGTCATTTTTAGGTTGAGCTCAACGATTGCGGACACGATTGAGACTGTTTATGCTCAACGAAATGTCGCTGGAACTTATGGTGTGACCAGTTTTATGCTCAACACAATTTCGTTGGAGCTTATGGTCTATGGTCACTTTATTTCAACACAATATCGTTGAACCTTATGGCATTTGCCCCGTTAACGCTCAACACAATGTCGCTGTAATCTATAGTGTACGGCCCGTCCATTTTCAAAACGATATCATTCGAACTTATGATCTTGGCAAGAGGTAGTCCGTCATTGTCAACTATTACGACTTGGAGACGCAGCTTCCTACGCCTCTGACGGCAGCAAATCTGCACATGCGCGTTCCAGATACGGCTTGGCGCCAAGGAAATCGCGGAAGGCGGTATACTCGCGCCATTTGGCAGCATTATCGCCTCCAGCACTGCGGACAGCACGGATCAAGATGTTCTTCGGCGTATGCTCCAGGTCGATAAACTCCAAAAGCTGACTCCGGTAGCCGAGAAGGTCCAGCAGTTTGGCACGAATAGCATCTGTCGCCAGCGCAGAGAATCGTTCCTTCAGAATGCCGTGCGACAGCAGCGGATTCAGCACTTCATTCTCGACCTGTGCGAACAGCTCATGCTGGCAGCAAGGTACGGAGAGGATGACTGAAGCGCCCCAACGAACAGCTTTTTCAAGCGCAGCATCCGTCGCGGTATCACAGGCATGGAGTGTGACGACCATATCGACTTGTTCTAGTTCGTCGTACTTGGCGATATCGCCTACCAGGAAACGAAGCTGATCGTATCCCAGCTTTGCAGCAAGCTCGCTGCAATGTGCGATAACATCGACTTTCAGATCCAGACCAACAATGTTCAGCTCGCGTTTCTCGCGCACCTTCAAATAATGATATAACGCGAAGGTCAAATATGATTTGCCGCAGCCAAAATCCACGATTGTCAGCGGACGTCCGGTTGGCAGATCGGCCAGTACATCCTCCACCATTTCCAGGAAGCGATTGATCTGCCGGAACTTGTCGTATTTTTTCGCCAACACCTTGCCTTCACTGTTCATGATCCCCAGCTCGACGAGGAATGGTACCGGCTTCCCGTCCTCCAGGACATAACGCTTGCGGCGGTTATGGGCCAGGTCCGGCTTTTCCTGCTTGGTTGGGGACTTCGTCAGAATGGAGACCTTGTACTTCTTGCTAATCAGCACTTGATAATCGGCTTCTATGGTACAGATCAGCCCTTGGCGGAAGGTCTCTCGGAGTAGCAGAGTCATCTCTTCGGCAGCCTCTTCGGCCGGGATGTTGCGATGCTCCACCTTTGGTCCAATATAGTAGGCGAACTGATAATGCAGCTTGCCTTTTAACTCAACAGGTTTGATTACCACCTTGTTGTAGGCGACTTCGCCTTTGCTGCGCAGTTGACTCAGCGTCGCCGTAATTAACGTACGGTCACTGATCACTTGTTCAATAAGAGCTTTCAAAGATTCCACAGGGCACATCTCGCTTTCGGTATTAAAAATGGAGAACCATGTTCTCCTGATAGTTCATCTATTATAGCATGTCATAACAATACTGGTTATAAACCGACCGGCTCTACTTGTAATTGCCCTTTGAGTATTGTGATGGCATGACCAGTTAGGGTGATCGTATCCGTGTCGACATCTAACAGCAGATAACCGCCGCGTGGGGAGGCCTGATAGGCATTCAGACGGGAACGATTCAATCTCGCGGCCCAATAAGGACCGAGTGCGGTATGTGCAGAGCCGGTTACAGGATCTTCATTCACACCCATTTTAGGGGCAAAGAAGCGCGAGACGAAATCAATGCCTTCTTCCTTACTCTCAGCTGTAACCGAAACAGCCCTTACAGCAAGTCCAGCCAGCAGCGTAAAGTCAGGCTTCAGTTCCCGAACCATGGATTCCTGATCCACATGAACCAGTAGATTGTCAGCGTACTGCATGATCTGTGAGACATGTCTCTCTGGTATACCGAGTGCAGTTGTCAGTCCCGGTACCTCCCGCACCGGTGTAAGTTCATAGGGCGGAAAATAGAGGCTGATCTTTTCAGCCTCCCGTCTTGCTACCAGGAGTCCGCTTAATGTATGGAACCTAGCCTCCTCACCGGGAGCCAACACTCCAGTCTCCCACAGTATATGTGCACTCGCCAGCGTAGCATGTCCGCATAGCTTCACTTCCGTAACTGGTGTGAACCAGCGCAGCCGATATGCACCGGCTTCCGGCCAGAGAAAGGCTGTCTCTGACAGATTCATTTCTGCGGCGGTCTGTTGCATAAAGTCCTCTCCGGCAGGGCCCTTCAGTAGGCATACGGCGGCCGGATTGCCAGAGTAAGCTTGATCTGCAAATGCATCAACAATGAATAAAGGCAGGCTCATTGCAGCTCCCACTCCTTTTCCCGGGCAGTCAGTCGATTCCATTCCTGCAATCCTTGCTTGACTTCCTCAAGGGGCAACTGTCCCCTCTCCAGTTCTTCGGGGTCCTTAAGCAGCAGCCGTTCATACCAAGCCTTCCCTTCAGCAGCTACATTCTCCCCTTGCTCTCTCAACCGGTACAGGCTGTCCTCCGCTTTACTATAACGGCCTTGGGATTCCAGATAGGGCAGCAGAAGCCGCTCTGTCTTGGCTGGGATCCGATAGCCCTGGACCTCTTGCAGGAGTTCATCAATTTCCTCTGTCATCGATAAAAGGCTCCGGTCAGCACCATGCATATCGGCGTACAAGTACAGATGTAGTGCCCGCATAGACCGGAATAGCGCTTCTTCCCTGTTGCCTGCAGCCGTGTAGATTCCGCTCTCCTCTTTGAGCAGTCTGGCTACTCCCTGAAGTTTATCGGATTCAATGATGCCGCCTAAACGGAACATCTCAATAACATCCTCCACAGACAATGAATTTAAAAGGCGGGAATTGAGCCGGAAATGCCTGTTCAGTAATTCATCGACTTCCCATAAGGCTTCCGTCGTCTTTCGTTCCTGCTTCAACGTAAGGACCTTTGCCACCATCGTTGTCATATCCTCAATCATGCGAACAATATAATCTCTCCGGAACATACCCTACACTCCTTTCTATTGCCGCAGCCGCGATTACAAACTCCCAGCCGCCACGCTGCCTCTTTCTTGCTCAGCTGTGTGCTTCTGCTTCCATCTTATACGATGGACAACGGCTTGACAAAAAACACTCGATCGGACGGACTGCATGGTAGATGAACGGCAAAGAGGCAGCGCTCCGCAAATCTGCGGGTGCTGCCTCTTTGCCTTCTTGGAGATCAGATATTAATTTATAGCCACAGCCTTGTCCACAAAATCCGCGATAATCTCCGACAACCGCTCGGGGTCTTCCATCATACTCATATGACCCGCGCCTGCAATCGTAGCCTGTGTGACGTTCGGCTTGTCTGATGTAAAGGTTCGCTCCGCAGGAACCAATCTGTCCTCCGCACCGGCCACCAGTAGAATAGGCAGCTCGCTGGCCGAGAGTACATCCCGGCGATCCGGGCGCTCGCGCATCGCCAGAGCCACTCCCGCGGCTCCCTGTGGAGGTGTTCTATAACCGATTTCCTTCGCACGCTCTAGCAGATGCGGCGAAGACTCCACTGTACCGGGGGCGAATAGACCTGGTACAAGCCCGTCTACAAACACGTTAATTCCTTCATTCTGAATGGTGCTTACACTCTTCAGCCGTTTCTCCTTCGCCTCTTCCGTATCCGGATAGGCTGTCGAATGGATCAGTCCAAAGCCTGTCAACCGGGACGCATGCCGCTGGGCAAAGGACAGCGCAACATAACCGCCCAGCGAATGACCAAGCAGTGTCACCTTGGACAACTCCAGGGCATCCAGCAGCGCAAGCACATCGTCCGCCATACTCTCAATTGTGTACGCTCCTAGCGGAGCATCCGATTCACCATGTCCGCGCAGGTCAGGTGTGATGACGCGATAACTGCTGCTTAGACGAGGGATCACCTTCTCCCAATATTCAGCGCTGCCGCAAAATCCGTGCAGCAGAACAATGACTTCACCCTTACCCTGATCACTGTAGCAGATCGTGCTTCCTTCATATCGAACTTTTTCCATGGCTGCTCCTTCTTTCTATGTAGAAGATTATGAAGCACGTTAGATATATATATTTAAGCCAAACTACTTCCCTTGAAACGCCCATAAGCTTCCAGACCGAAACCTGTGGCAGCCGCTTCCGCAATCTGCTCTGCCATGATCATCACCCGGTGCAGCGGCGTGGTCTGCAAAGTATGATAGGGCTTGGGGCCGTTAACATCCACAATAGCCGCTATACTGTAATGCCCAACAGCCGGAAGCTTCAGACCGACCGACTGTGCTGGCTGCAAGGGTCCCACCGCAGCGAGATAACTCCCCCGTGTGAGCAGCGTCCCCAGACAGGCATCTACAGCAATAATAATCTGTTCTGGTGGGATCGAAGCCACCCGTGCAGCCAAATTATCTGCATCACAGGGCTTTGGCAATGTGCCGATTACATGCGGAAAGCCATATTCCAGCAGCCTACTGCCTGTTAACGGGCCAAGCGCATCTCCGGTGGAGCGATCCGTTCCAATACAGAGAAAGGTTACCTGTTCCATACTATGAAGAGCTGCAATTTCGCGAAAGAAAGCGGTCAGCCCTTCCGCGTCCTTTTTATAGCGGCGTCCATCCTCTTGCTCCCTGATTCCCATCTGCCCCACCTCCTTGTTCTCTTGCTCCGTTATTCCAAAATGCTTTTATCATTCTACACGATTTCATCCTCCTGGACAAAAAAATGGTGGTGCCCCCTGCAAACATGGTAAAATACATGGATCAATGGTCAGAGAGGATGTAATAAACCCAATGGATTTGACACAGCCAAGTCAGGAAAATGTTGAATATATGATTGAAGCTATCAAGGATAAGCTGAAAATGGCCAGCGCAGCCGCGATGCAGGCTTCCGCGTTCTCGGTAGATAACTATGAGGATATTTTCGATGTGTATGAAGTCGCTATGGGTAGCGACAGACTCAGCATTTCCCAAGTAGAGGCGCTGGTGTCCGAGCTTGGTCGTCTTCGCCGCAAGTAACAGCGTAGACAAAAGCCCCTTGTTCTGGTCCATTCCGCGAATGAGCCATGAAGACAAGGGGCTTTTTTTCAATTAAACAAAGCAAAGTTCACTGTAATTCGCTGTCAATCATGCATTAATCGAGATTAGACTGTAGTTTGAACACCGTCTCTGCATGCCCGACTCTTGTTCCGCCGTCATTATAAATCATTCCTGTGAAGGCTGCACGGAGCTTTTCCATCGTAGTCTGCTCGCTGTATCCCAGTTGTTCCAAAATGCTATAGACGATCAGGCCCCACTCTTCCTCAGAACCATCGAGAATCTTGAACGAGATCCCCAGCCGCTCCCGGCGTAGCGCGAAGCAATAGACCCCCTTGAAGCCACCTTTGGCAATGATATTATCATCTGCCAGCAGAATAGAATCCAGCCGTCCATGACCAGCCACCATCTCTGGATGAGCATTCATAGCCGAAGTAATGACCTTGACCGCCTCACGGGTTGGTTCGTCGTCAATAAGATCGGGACAGGCCATCTTCAGGTAGGCATTAGCGAGTGCCGTCAGAGGGAGGGCAAATACGGGCAAGCCACAGCCATCCGTTCCGAGCCCAATGCTCTCCGAAGCTATGTCCGCCAAGTCTGCAATTGTATCTATAATTTCACGTTGAACCGGATGACTCGGCTGGTCGTATTCATCCAGCGGCAAGCCCTTCAGCTTGCTGTAGGACAGAATACCCATATGCTTACCGGCACAGTTGTGATAAATTTTTCGCTTGTTATAGCCACGGATGGCTTCTTCCCGACTGCTGCGGTCCAGCGGATAGCTAGTCGCGCAAATCATAGTAGATTCCTCAATGCCGACCTTAGCCGAGATGCTCTCCAGTGTAGACACATGATAGCTTTCGCCCCGGTGGGAAGCCGTCATAAGTGCAATTTCCGGCGGTGTGAGGCCATAATGCTCAGCGATTCCACCACGGATACCGGGAATGGCCTGCATAGGTTTTGCTGCTGAACGGGTAAAGGAAACAAAACCGGGATCTCCAGCGTATCCCTTTAATTGCCCCCCCTCACCGACGATGGCGATATGTCCACTATGAACACACTCCAGCAAATCCGACCGGTATTCTCGCACCAACACTGTTTCCATGATGTCTCTCCTCTTTTCTAAAAACTTCTATAAAATAATTCATATTTAATCCCAAGAAACTATATAATCTTTCGGCTTTCCGGGTTGTTTGTAAAGCCGCAAAAACAGCCGTTTATGTGCTTAAGAGTCGTTCTGTAGCGTCCAATCTGCGGATTTCTCCGTTAATCGTTCCCTTGCTGATTTGCTGTTTCAGCTTATACACTAACGTTTATATACCAAGTAAGATAACTTCAGGTTCCCCTGAGATTCCGATGCAGGAGACGGCAATTGTTCGTCTTCCGATCTGGAATACCCTATTCTGATAAGGAGTGATCGGTGATGAGTAACGTAGAGCATGAAACAGAGAACGGTAGCAACTTCCTAAAAGGTGTCTTTATTGGTGGATTGATCGGCGCGGCAGCCGCCCTACTGTTCGCCCCCAAGCCTGGCCGCGAGATCCGCAGCGATTTGTCGGACAAGCTATCGCTTGCCACAGACAAGACCAAGGAGGTAGCAGGGGCCGTGACGGATAAGACCAAAGCGCTGGCAACTTCCGTAGGCGAAAAGGCTTCTGACCTTGCCAGCACGGTCTCGACCAAAGCCTCCGACATTTATACTACCGTCAGTGACAGTAAACAGCAAATCGCAGCCACTCTGCAGGACACTGGAAGAAAGATCGGCGATACGGTTAGCGAAGCTTCCGCCAGCGTGGCCTCGGATGTGCAAGATGCTTCTAAATCCTCCTAATGGAACGACGGTGAAAACCAGCTATGCTCCATTGATTCAATAGCCAGCTCACCGTAGCTGGCTATTGCCATGTCTTCAGGATAGATTGAACTTAAAATATTGCCGCTAAAGAAAGCAGGGAAGCAATATGGGAGATTCAATGAACAGAAGCAAAACCTATGAATTGGACGAGCATCCCTTTGAGCTAAGGCATGAGGTCAAACGGCTAAATACACGGCTCGACCAAATTGCTAATTCGCTGGAACGATCAGAAATCAAAGATATTCTCGAAAACTATTCTAACCCGAAAAAACGAATTATCACCAACCTGATGGCTGGCGTTTCCCGGGGACTCGGACTTTCACTAGGAACATTCATCATCCTTGGTCTGCTTGGTTATATAGCCAGTTTGTTCATTAATGTACCAGTTATCGGAGATTACCTGGCCGAGATCAAAAAATATATTGATGCCAACAATTAACGCCCCTGCTGTCTGTGCCTGAACTTCCTTCAAGAATTGTTACGATAAATGGTGTTCGCAGATGGCCTTCATATGTTGACACAACAAAGGGTATGCTTCTCTCCACTCCGGAGAATAGCATACCCTATCATTCTTTCAGCAATAGCGTGCAGACGGCGTCATCGATTCTATTCATCATAAGTAATATCCGCTTCTTGTTCAATAGAAAGAATTGGACATGATTTGCTTCAGTTTCTCGGTGGCCCGCTTCTGAATCCGCGAGACACTCATCTGCGAAACACCCAGCTTCTGCGCGATAGCCCGCTGGGATTGCCCATCCTGGAAGGCCAATAGCAGCACTTGCTGCTCTTGCTCCTTTAATTGGCCGAGTGCTTGCTGCAAATCCATGCGTTTCTCCACCGTTTCGAAATCGTTGGCTTCCGAACTGATCAGCTCGCCAAGTGTAGCGCCAGTCTCCTCTTGAGAAAGCGGTGAATCCAGCGACACATAGTGATAACATTCCCTGCCCGCCAGTACTTCTACTGTTTCCTCCACAGACAGGTCGAGATAGTGGGCGATTTCATCCACTGCAGGCGAACGCTCTAGCCGGATCGTCAATTCGTCGATCGCTTGCTGAACGAGAGCGCCCTTCTCCTTGATCCGTCTCGGAACTTGTATGTACCAGGATTTATCGCGCAGGAAATTCTTCATATGCCCGATCATACTTTTCATGGCATAGGGTTCGAAAGGAATTCCCAAACTGATATCATATTGCTGCAGTAGCCGGATCAGCGCCATCTGGCCGACCTGGTACAGATCCTCATAAAGGTCGGGACGATTGCGGGCGATTTTACCAGCAGCCATTTTGACCATAGGCTCGTATTTTTGAATCAATGTGGTGGCTATTTCATTATCTTTGCTTTGCTGGTATTCCGAGATCAGGTTCACTGCTTCATTCATGGACTCGGGGGGAGTCGCTTTTTCATTCATACTTTCTCCTCACTAAAATGAAGCCGCTTGGTCAAGGTAACCACCGTCCCTTTCCCCGCTTCGCTTACTACGCTGACATCGTCCATCAATGCCTGCATCAGGTAGAATCCCAGACCTCCGACCTGAACGTCACTCAGCTCTTTATCGTGCAGTGTCGTGCGCTCAGCAGCCGAATCCACGCCGTCAAAGCTCTCCCCTTCATCTTTGACTGTAATGGACAGTGCATCTGCTCCAACTTCGAAAATCACATCCACCAATCCGTCATCCTGTCCGTAGGCATACAGCACGGAGTTATTACACGCTTCCGATACGGCAACTTTCATATCTTCAATGTCCTCGTACGTAAAACCCATTTTCGAAGCAATACCATATAGATTTAATCTGACGATATCGACATATTCTGCGCTGGCCGGCAACTGGAGAACTACTCTTTGCACATCATCACTCATTCTTTGTTCGGTCCTTTCCTAGTGGGAATTCTCTTGGGGAGCAAAAAACTTGGCAATACCAGTCATATCAAACAGCTTCTGAATTTGCGGAGGAACTTCCTCCACCATGAATTTAACATCCATACCATGTCTGGCTTTCAGGATCGAGAGCAGAATTCCGATGCCCGTGCTGTCGATATATCTTAATTCTTTAAGATTAATGACGAGGTCCAGCCCAGCTTCACCCACAAGCGGCTCCATGACAAGACGAAAATCAGGAGCAACCGACAAATCGAGTTCCCCGCTTAGGAAAACTGTACATACACTGCCTTCGGTCTTTGTCTTTGCATGAAATTTCTCGCTTTTATGTGTATTCATAGACATTCTCTCCTGATATATGATTTCTTTACCAATAACCCTAAAGGCATACTTTTGAAACAAAAAAACGGTTATTCAGACTCTAGCATTTGCTGAATTACGCATGATTAATGGACGTCCCATGCTCATTCATCAGAGCATCCTTTCGGGAATACCGTGAAATGATTTGTTTGATACTACCCATCTTGAGCGGCTTGCTGATGTAATCATTCATTCCGGAAGCCTGGCAGCGATTCTGTATGCCCTCCATGACATTGGCTGTCATCGCAACAATAATAGCTGTTCCAGCAGACGGTCCGCTTCCACGCCGGATCTCAGCAGTAGCCTCCAGGCCGTCCATCACCGGCATTTGCAGGTCCATAAAGATAAACTCATAAGTATGCTTCAGCGCCAGGGACACGGCCTGTCTGCCGTCTTCGGCGACATCAGCCTCAAAGCCCAGCTTGTGCAACATACTGACCATCAGCCTCTGATTGATGGGGTGGTCATCCACAATAAGTACCCTGCTCCGCTCCGCCTCACTTGGGAAGGTATGGGCTGCTGCTTCCTTCTCTCCGTTGCCTATCAATTCCCCTTCGGGTAACGTTGCCTGAATGGTAAAGACAAACGTAGCACCCTTCTCCTCCATCGATTCGACTCGAATATCGCCGCCCATCATCCCTACAAGGGACTTGCAGATGGCGAGACCTAGACCGGTTCCCCCATATTTGCGTGTCATGGAGGAATCAAGCTGCGAGAACGGCTGGAATAGCCGGTCGCATTTCTCCGGGGAAATCCCGATGCCCGTGTCCTTAACCGTAAATTCTACTACAACTTTATTATCCTTGCTTTGCACAGCAGACGCAACCAGATACACTCCACCCTGATTGGTGAACTTGACGGCATTCGCCACCAAATTGATAAGCACCTGGCGCAGGCGCGCCATATCACCGTACAACAATCTTGGAAGCTTGTAGTCAATGAAATAGGCCAACTCCAGGTTCTTCTTCCCGGCTTCCATCGCGAACAGGTTGAAGACCTCCTGTATACAGGTTCGCAACTCAAAGAGTTGCTCCTCCATCTCCATTTTGCCGGACTCCATCTTCGTGAAATCAAGAATATCGTTAATAACGGTAATCAATGTGTCGGCACTCTTGCGGATTATTTCGGTATATTCCTTCTGCTCTGGCTCAAGCTCTGTCTCCATCAGCAGGTCGATCATGCCCACGACACCGTTCATCGGCGTACGGATCTCATGGCTCATCATGGCCAGGAATTCTGTCTTGGCTTTGGCCGCGATCTCCGCCTCTTCCTTGGCCTTGATCAATTCCCCGTTGATCCGCTCCAGTTCCTGGGTCTTCTGCTGCAGCAGCATGGTTTGGGTCTGATGCTTCTTACTCGTTAAATACATATCGACAAAGCCCTCAATCTTGGATTTCAAAATCTGCGGAATGAACGGCTTCACCATATAGTCAATAGCCCCGGCGGAGTATCCGGCAAACAGATGCTCCGCCTCTCTACTGTTAGCTGAAACGAAAATAATCGGGATATCCTTGGTCTTATCTCTGGCCTTGATCATCTTGGCGGTCTCAATGCCATCCATACCCGGCATCTGTACGTCCAGTACAATAACTGCGAACTCATACTTCAATAAACACCGCAGCGCTTCCTCGCCGGAGGTGGCTTTGACAAGCTTATATTGCTGGCTCTCAAGCACTGCCTCCAGCGCCAGCAAATTTTCAGGACGGTCGTCTACCAGCAGTATATGAATCGGCTCTTGAAACCCCATGGGACCCTCCTACGCACACTATTTGATCTTCCGATAGATTTTCTCTACCCTGTCCAGGGGTTCGTAACTATCGCTGTACCTGGTGAAATGAATGGATTCCTTCGAGCCAAGCACGAGCACGCCGAATCGGCCAAGGCTTTCATTAAACAACCCGTGCACATGGTCTCGTAGCTCATCATTGAAGTAGATCATTACATTTCTGCAGAAAATAACATTGAATTCGTTAAATGAAGTATCTGTAGCCAGATTATGTTCGGCAAAAATAATATTTTTGCGCAAATAAGGCTGCAAAATCACCGAGTTGTATTTTGCTGTATAGTACTCTGAAAATGCGCGGGTCCCGCCCGCCTCGAGATAATTCTTGGTATACTGCTGCATTTTGCTGATTTCGTATACGCCTTCCTTGGCCTGCTGCAAGGACCGGTCATTCATGTCCGTCGCGTAGATGCGCGCCTTGTCATACAGCCCCTCCTCATGCAGCAAAATCGCCATGGAGTATACTTCTTCGCCTGTAGAGCAGCCAGCATGCCAAATGCGAATGTAAGGGTAGGTTCGCAGGAGCGGAATGACTTTCTGACGAAAGGTGAGAAACAGCCCTGGGTCCCTGAACATTTCCGTTACGGGAATAGAAAGACTGTAGACAAAACGTTCAAAACAGGACCGGTCATGCAGCACTCTCTCCTGCAAAGCGGATATGCTCGATAGATTCTCTGCATGGACATGATGCCAAATCCGCCGCTTCAAGGAAGGCAGCGCATAATTACGAAAATCATATCCGTATAAACGATGTACCCCGTCGAGGAGCAGTTCAATCTCAATTTGCTCTAATTCGTTCTTGCCCCCGGTCAATGCAGGTTGGCTCTCATATCCGTGATCCATTGCGGTCATGATTATCCTGACTCCTTGCTACTGCACCATCCAGAGATGGTCTGTTTATTAATCTTTACAACTATTACCCCAAAATCGTGGCTACGAATACAACCACACCCGCATTAATGAAAGAAGCTGATCTGTCTCGATCGGTTTCTTGATATAATCGGAGGCGCCGGCCTCTATGCATTTAGCCCGATCCTCTTTCATAGCTTTCGCTGTAAGCGAGATAATCGGCAGCTTCTGATACTGCGGCATCTCACGAATCCGGCGCATGGCCTCATATCCGTCCATCTCCGGCATCATCATATCCATCAGGATCAGGTCGAAATCCTCTTGCTCCACGAGCAGGTCCAATGCTTCACGGCCGTTCTCAGCGAATTTAACTTCCATATTGTAGCCTTCCAGTACACTGGACAGGGCAAATACATTCCGTATATCGTCATCAACGAGCAGTATTTTTTTGCCGTCGAATAGTTCTTCTTTGTTATGAAGCTTCTGTAAGATCATACGCTTGTCTTCCGGTAAATTAGCCTCCACCCGATGCAGGAACAGCGTAGTCTCATCCAGCAGCCGCTCCGGGGAGCGGACATCCTTGATGATGATCGACTCCGCGTATTTGCGCAGCCGCATCTCTTCCTTGCTGTCGAGATCCTTGCCGGTGTAGATGATGATCGGCAGATCATTCAGTTCCTCATCATCGCGAATCTGATCCAGCAGCTCAAAGCCATTCATATCCTCAAGCATGAGATCCAGCACCATGCAGTCGTATTTCTGCTTGCGCAGCTCAGCCAGCGCTTCACCGCCGCTAGATACCGCGGTGATGGCGACATCATCATGGCCTATCAGCTCCATGATGGAGAGGCGCTGAATCTCATCATCCTCCACAATCAGGAGATGCTTGAGTGTACTGGATGTATAGTTCTCGATTTGCGAGAATGCCCGCTCCAGTGCCTCGCGGGAAGAGGGCTTGCGAAGATAGGCCATCGCGCCCATCATGAGTCCCTGCTTCACCTCGTCGCTGACGGAGATGACATGAACAGGGATATGGCGGGTCTGTGAGGAACTTTTCAGCTCCCGCAAGATTGACCAGCCATCCATAACCGGCAACTGGATATCGAGAATAATGGCATCTGGCAAGTAGGACTTGGCCATCCCCATCCCGGTATCTCCCTGAAGAGCCACCAACCCTTTAAAACCACGGCCACGGGCCATACCGAGCAGTATCTTCGCAAAGCTCTCATCATCTTCAATGATCAGCAGCACTTTATCACTGGTATTGAGATCCTCCCGATCATCCTCTACAACGACCATCTCCTGAACCTCTGAGACAGTAAAAGCATTGGTGGTCTTGACTGGCAGCAGATCTTCGACATAGCCGGCCAGCGTCGCTGCTTCACTCGCTGCGGCGGCCTCTGATGCCCCCATTAGCTGGCTGTAATTCGCTTGGACCGGCAGGTATAGGGTGAATGTGCTGCCCTGCCCTTCCCGGGAATCCAACACGATCGCCCCGCCCATCAAACGAGCCAACTCGCGGCTGATAGACAAGCCAAGGCCCGTGCCGCCATATTTGCGACTGGTCGTTCCGTCCACTTGCTGGAACGCTTCGAACACGAGGTCCGTCTTATCCGCCGGAATACCGATGCCGCTGTCCTTCACAGCCAGAGCGATGTATTCGGCTTCAGTAGGTAAATAGAGAGGCAGGTCCCCTGTTACTGGGCTTACAGAAAACTCGACAAATCCTTCACTTGTGAACTTGAAAGCATTGGAGAGCAAATTCCGCAAAATCTGCTTCAATCGGTGGCTGTCGGCAATAATGATCTCCGGCAGCGGATCATTGAAGTTTGTGCGCAGGGACAGACCTTTCTTGAGGGCCTGCGGACCGAAATTCTGCTTCACGAAGCTGTTCAGATCATTCAGCCGGATCTCTTCGTGGTTCAGTTCCATTTTGCCAGCATCGACCTTGGACAAATCAAGAATCTCGTCGATCATCTTCAGCAGATCCGCGCCTGACATATAGATGGTGTGTGCAAATTCAACCTGCTTATCGTTAAGATTACCTTCCTTGTTCTCCGTGAGCAGCTGCGAAAGAATCAGCAGACTGTTCAGTGGAGTCCGCAGCTCGTGGGACATATTCGCCAGGAATTCCGACTTGTATTTGCTGGTCACAGCCAGCTGCATCGCCTGCTTCTCCAGTTGACCACGGGCATGCTCAATCTCGTTCTTCTTCTCCTCGACTGCCTGCACCTGTTCCTCCAAGGCGCGGGTCTTGGCAATCAACTCCGTATTGTAATGTTCCAGCTCCTCCTGCTGGCGCTGCAGCAGCTCTTCGGAGCGCTTGAGTGCCTCCGTCTGCTCCTCCAAATTCTCATTAGAGCGACGCAACTCCTCCTGCTGGGTCTGCAATTCCTCCGACTGGCATTGCAGCTCTTCTGTCATCGCCTGCGATTCACGGAGCAGTTCCTCTACAACAATTCGACGTGTCACATTATTGAGAATAATGCCCAGGTTGTTCGCGAGTTGGCGCAGCAGTTCCGTCTGCAGAGCCGTAAACGGTTCAAACGAAGCAAATTCCAATACTCCTAGCAGTTCATCCTCGAACAACACAGGATGAATGGAAATGTAGCCAGGCTGGGCATAACCGAAACCGGAGGCCACCTTGATGTAATCATCCGGTGCCTGTTCGAGTTTGATTGGCTTCTTGTCCAGAGCACACTGCCCGACAAGCCCCTGGCCGATGACGAAGCTTCCCTTCGGCTCCTTCTCGCCGTCGGCGGCGTAGCTGCCGCTACTGCGCAGGGACTCTGGATTATTGGGGTCCTTCAAATAGAGCGCTCCGTACTGAGCGCTTAGTATAGGGGTGAATTCATTGATAAAAGTCTGGGCGATTCCGTCCAGCGAGCTAACTCCACGCAGTAGTTCGGTGACCTGGGCAACATTAGCATTGAGCCAGGATTGATCGGTCTGTGCCTGAGTGTAAGCTTGTTCCATCTCCTGCTTCTGCTCGATATCTTCGGCCATTTCCTTGAACACCCGAGCCACTTCGCCGATCTCATCCTTGGAGGTAACTCTGATCCGGCGGATCGCCCTGAGCTTACCGTTGCCGAAGCTGCTGATCATCATCGATATCACATTCAGGCCGCGCGTAATGCTGGGAATGACCCACAGAATCACTCCCAACCCAAGCAGCAGACCCGTAATCATGATCAGGGTAACCATCTGGATGGAGCTTTGGTAGGCCTGCTCCGCCTGATTAGCTTGTTCATTCTGCTTATAATAGTTATAGTCAGACAAGTTGTTCAGGCTCTCAAGCACCTCGTTCTGCACATCCTGACCTTTGGCATTGCGGTAGGCATTGGCGCTTTGGATATCGCCAGCGGCAAGCATTACCATCGCCCGTTCCTGATAATCCTTATAAGCGGAATAGGCGTTCTCGATTCTTTTGACGATCTGAAGTTCTTCCGCACTAGTCATCGATTCCTTGATGTTGCCCAAATATTGATCCACCTTGGCAAGTTTCTCGTTAATCTCGCTCTTTTGCGACTCGATAGCCATGGAATCTGAATTCAACATCGAGGTTGTCAATATACGCGCCATATCATTTACTTCTCCGCGCATTCCGGAAGAATTACGCCCCTTCTGATACCGGTCCTGATAGCTGTCTAACTGGTGGTTCATATAATTTAACCGGTCATATCCAATAAGAGTGAGGGCAAACATAATTGCCAGCAACGCACTGAAACCGATAAGAAGTTTGGCTTTGATCTTCATTCCTTCTCCGGCTCCTTTTTCAGTGAGATCCAGACCAGGCACTTGTCATCATCGCGTTCCCGATTCAGCTTTTCATTAAAGAACGCAGCCTGCATCTCTTCTTCCCGCCAACCATGTCCACCTCTCAGGTGTCCGATCATAAAGTCCAACTGGTCCTCCTGTTCACCCTCTGCCATCTCCAAGAGCCCATCGGTATACAGTACGAGATGACCTTCTTTCTCAAAGCTGAGGCTTTGCGGCTCTGCATCCATACGATCAAACAGACCGACCGGATGACAGTTGCTCTTCAGCAGCACCGGTTCCTTGCTATCGCCTTCGAAGAAAAGCGCCGGCGGATGGCCTGCATTGACATAATCAATACGGCGCATACGTGTGTCCACAACCATATAAATTGCTGTGAAATAATACTGCACGAGCGATTTTTCAATATATAGCTGGTTAAAACGCCGGTTCAGTTCTTGCACGACTTTCTCCGGCTCTACATAGGTCGTGACCGTGTCTTTCAGCACGGAGGCAATAAACATACAAAAGAGTGACGATGAGATTCCGTGACCCATCATATCCAAAAGAATGACGCCGTAGCGACCATCCCCTAAGGCGTACCAGGCATATAAATCTCCCGCCAGTTCAAAGGACGGCTGATAAATAGCATGGACTTCAAAATCCGCCTCCTCAATCGGCAGGCTAAGCACAGCGTTCTGCACAAGCGCTGCGAGCTTCAGTTCATCCTGTATTCGCTGATCCCGCTCTTTATGCCAATCCTTCTCCTGCTTTAAACGTAGTGCCAAGCGGATTCTAGCCATCAGCTCCACCTTGTTGATTGGCTTCGTAACATAGTCTACTGCCCCAGCGTCCAGCGCTTCAGCCAGCTTTTTGGAATCGCCTACAGCAGTAACCATAATAATTGGAATATCCTTGAGATGCTCGTACTGCTGAACTACACGGCAAGCTTCAATCCCGTCCATCTCCGGCATCATCATATCTAGCAGAATCAGATCAATGTCCGAGGGACGGGGGCGTTCTTCCGGATTATTCTGGTCTATGCCCAGAAGCTCCAGCATCTCCTTTGCAGAAGAGGCCGTGATGAAATTCCGGTAGTCTTCTTTCTTCAGGATCTCACGGATAATGATCACATTAGTCGGATTATCATCCACGATTAGAATTCTCATTATCTTCACCTCGCATGAGTAGTATATCGACCGTAACATCCTGTACAACCTGTATCTTCATAATCATACGATACTTGTTAAGACGGTTCCATTCACAACCTTATTATACTAGGAAGTAGGTCTGCCTTCGGAATTCAACAAAGTAACCTCCAGCCCCACTACACCTAGTGGTTCTGGAGGTTACGTTATTGGACACTCCTTATACAAAGGGTCACTGTAACAAAAAGACAACTGAACCTTCATTAACCGCAATCCCCCCCTATTGAAACGGTTAGGAAGAATTGCCATCGAACAAGTCAATGCCATCCCACGTTCCGGTAGCCGGATTACGATAAATCTTGAGCGCTACATGTCCCCTCATATATACGTCGCCATCCTCAGCCAAAAAATACGGGGCTCCCAGCAACTCATGTAAAACATCCTTCTCCGGCTCAATCTTCACCCCGTTAATTAGCAGACCATATAGCCGCGCTTGTTCGGGGGCAACGTGAACATAGACCACTTTTCCCTCATACACTCCTGCTGACATGTCTGCATATTGATACTCCAGACAGTCAGGCCAAGGATCTTGTGCAATGTGAAGCGGTGTCCCCTTGATCTGCAGCAGTTCTTCCGCTGTAGCATCCAAAGAAACACCTGCCAAGGAATCAAAGCTGTCCAGGTAAGTTGTAGGACGGGCAGCATATAGTAGCGACGAAATCACCTGCGCCTGCGGCGCCAAGGCAGCTGCGGAGTCCGGCTTCTGCGGACCCGCATCCAACATCGGAGAAAGGAGACTAAGCAATAGAATGATCATATTCATCTTGTTGTTCCACCTCTCTGATCCGTTTCCGTCTTGCCCTTTACGTCGTACCTAAGGTCGGAACTTCTTCCAGAGAGTCGCGGCCACATCCACACCCTTCAGGACGGCGGAGACTTTGCCCCCTTCTTTTTTAGCATTGGTGTCCTCATTAGACTTCACCGTACGCTCCTCAGATGAGGTTAACGGAATAGAATCAATGGATACTGCCTTACTCTTTTCCTTCAACTCACGAGATTTACGGTATTTCTCAATGACGGTCACAGATACTTGCTTTGCGGTTAGCGTCAGTTCATTCATGACCTCTCCCAGATTCTTCACCGAATCCATAATAGGATCGATCTTCTGAAGCTGATTCTGTACATCTACAGTAATATCATTCGCGTGCCGGACTGTGGTTTTCACTTCATACGTAAGCTCATCAATGGTCTTTTGGACCTCCTGCAGCGTCTGGCTGACATTATCGAGAGAATCCTTGGCCGAACGCAAGGTTTTGATTAAAAAGAAGACAAGTACAGCGAATGCGACAGCCACAAGGGCTACGCTAAGTTCAATAATCATATCCAAAAACCCCTTCCAAAATCATAAATGAATGATGGCTAACCTGCCTTAATACTGCATAGTTACCCCTTCCCCAAAAAGCCGAAACAACATGTCAAGCGTCCAAAAGACTATTCACAAGCCCTTTGTTTCAATGGCCTACCTCACTGTTTATACAATGACTATCGACACAACGAAAGGGTGAAGTCATCATGCTAAAATGGTCTGTAATCCTGCTAGTAATTGCCTTGATTTCCGGAATCTTCGGTTTCTTCAATCTGGTAGCCGCAGCAGCAGGCATCGCCAAAGTCCTGTTCTATATCTTTCTTGTTCTCTTCGTCATCTCGCTCTTTACCGGACGCAGAGGAAGATCAATGTAACCACCCGCTATTCCTAAGCGTTTGATTCAACCGGCCTCCTTTGGGTTTACTTGAATAGCAACAATCAGCGATAATAAAAAATCTCCAAACCAATACCTGGCTGGGCAAAGTCTGGATTAACATCCTTGCTTCAGCGTATGTATTTATACCATAACTCTACCATAGCCCCAGCAAATGGTGGCTGTCCATGGTTTTTATTCCAGAAGCATGAATAGTCTCGGCAAAATCAAAGCGAACCCTATACTTTATTGAATTTCCTATATGAAAAGAAGAGGCTATCCCCACAGTAGAACTTCTACTGAAGGAATAGCCTCTTCCTTGTACCCGCTTTGCGTTCACCCGTCACATACTCTTGCTGCTTGCTGCCGCTTCTGTGCCTTGATCGACTTATCTATATCAGCGGATGACCGATCCTCCGTACAGGAAACGGTTCATCCAAGAAGCGCTTAAATTATCCACTCTAACCCCGCCGGAAGCAACGGAGTAAGTGTGCAGTACTTTGTTGTCGCCCAAGTAGATGGCAACATGTGTGATTTTTTCAGTCAACTTGTTGACACCGGCGTAGGCCGATGCGGAATTGCCGCGGTAACTCATAAAGAACATCAGATCTCCGCGTTTTAAACCAGAGATATTCTTAACAACAGTACTGTTCTGCTTCACCCAATCCCCTTGCTGACGAGAATCTGCGGGCAGCTTCACAACACCTGCATCCATGAAAATCTGGCGGATAAAATCAGAGCAATCGAAGGTATCTGTATTATTGCGGCTGGAGCCGAACTCGTATGGCGTGCCCAAATATCCCATGCCCGCACTGATTACCCGTTCTACTGCGTTGCTCGGATTGGGAACAACGGGAGCTGGAGTTGGTGCAGGGGTTGGTGCAGGCTTAGCCCCAGCACTGCCAGCGCTGGTCAAAGAGATATACTGACTCCCCGAACTGACATACCCGACCTCACCAGTAGCAGACTGTACTTTATAGAAATAACTGTTCGTCACTTCCAAAATCGAGACGATTTCACCCTTCTGCAAATACTTCAGCACATTGCTGTTTACAGATGGGGCGGTACGCAGACGAACACTGGATTCAATTTTGGCGGACTGTCCGGCAGCAGCCACAACCATTGATGAATTTAGCGATTCGGATTGGGCGGACACCTGCTGAGGGCTAACAACCCCAAGCGTCAACGCAAGTGCAGCAGAAACCAATAATGTAGATGTAAGCTGTTTGTGTGACTTGATCATTCCGTTCCTCCGGTTCATTAAAATAAGAACCAACAAGTGTGCGCGCTACATTTGTTGCTTTCTGCCCTCATTATAGGCTTGACCGGGATTTAGAACATGCCCCAAATTTCATAAATAAGTATGCCACTTTATGGTAAGATACAGGTCTATAGTCGCGATTTCTCCTTGGATTTGGTGGAAGATGGAATGTATTAGGTAAAGCTGATTCTTACCTAGGCTTAAGGTTCCAAGTGACCTTCCTATGGATAATATTACGCAGGTTGTACATGCGCTCCTCAATGAGCCACTAGTCCAGAATGTGTTCAATAGTCGGCAGAATAAGATGGGTTGTAATGCTGAGCGAGGCCCCATGTTACCCTGACGTATATCGTCATAAATATCCCGCAGATATCTGCCGCCCCCTGCTGCTCCATCAACGTACGTAGAGAATTCCTTCAACTATTCTCGCCCTTGTAGCAGCATTTAAAAACCATTAAAATAAAGTGAAGGACTTGCTCCCAAGGAGGTTAGCACTATGAGCGAAAACACCGAAAAAGGAAAAATCAATCTTGCCGATGCGATCCGCAAAAAACTTGAGCAGAAGAAGCAGCAATCTTCCGCCAAGCCGGGATCTTCATTCCAGGCAGGTTCGGCCAAACCCTTAAAAAGCCAGAACAACAAAAAGCCCAACAATCAGCGCCGTCGCACTGGCGGGTCCTAGGGGCTCCTGATCCCCTATCAGATTCACGGGCAATGTCAATGCTCGGCCTGATTCAAGGGGCAGGTACATAGGTTACAGCCAAACGGCTGCGTACTCTCTTCTGGGAGCATGCAGCCGTTTTTGCTGCTTCCCGAAATTCAAAAAAAGGCAGCCTGTTCAATCCCTCGGGATTTGATCAGGCTACCTCGTCTTGAGCACTCCCCGCTGGGGCGGGGAACAGCAATATGATATTAAACTTCTACAGGATACATACGCTTACGCAGGTCCTTGATCTCATCGCTCTCCAGATACTCGTCATAACTCATGGTACGATCGATAACGCCAGCCGGTGTGATCTCAATGATCCGGTTAGCAATCGTCTGAATGAACTGATGGTCATGCGAAGTGAACAGGATCGTGCCGTCAAAGTCGATCAGCCCGTTGTTCAGCGCTGTAATGGATTCGAGATCCAAGTGGTTCGTAGGCTCGTCAAAGACCAGCACGTTCGCCCCGTTCAGCATCATTTTCGCCAACATACAGCGAACCTTCTCTCCCCCGGACAGCACACTCGCCTTCTTCAGTGCTTCCTCTCCGGAGAATAGCATCCGGCCCAAGAAACCGCGCAGGAAGGTCTCATCCTGATCCTTGGAGTACTGGCGCAGCCATTCCACAAGGTTCATGTCCACACCATCAAAATAGTTGGAGTTGTCTTTCGGGAAATAAGCTTGAGTGGTGGTAACCCCCCAAGTATATTCACCGGCATCGGTTTCCTTCTCGCCCATAATCACATCGAACAGCAGCGATTTTGGTTGGGAATACGGACCTACGAAAGCAATCTTGTCGCCTTTGTTAACTACAATGCTAAGCTCATCCAGCAGCTTCTCACCGTCAAGCGATTTAGACAATCCGCTGATGGTTAACAGTTGCTTGCCAGCTTCACGCTCTGGTTTGAAGTTAAGGAAAGGATATTTACGGTTGGAAGGACGAATGTCATCCAGTGTAATCTTCTCCAGTTGCTTCTTCCGGGATGTCGCTTGCTTGGACTTGGAGGCATTCGCCGAGAAGCGCTGAATAAAGGCTTGAAGCTCCTTGATCTTGTCTTCCTTCTTCTTGTTGGCATCACGCTGCAAAGTCTGTGCCAACTGACTGCTCTCATACCAGAAGTCGTAGTTGCCGACATACATCTGGATTTTACCAAAGTCGATATCCGCGATATGCGTACACACCTTATTCAAGAAGTGACGGTCGTGAGATACCACGATTACGGTGCCTTCATAATCCATAAGGAAGTTCTCCAGCCAGCCAATGGATTCGAGATCCAAGTGGTTGGTAGGCTCATCGAGCAACAGGTTGTTCGGACGACCGAACAGGGCCTGCGCCAGGAGCACGCGAACCTTCTCATTGCCGCTAAGTTCGGCCATGTTCTTGTCATGCAGTTCACGCATGATGCCCAGACCGATCAGCATTGCTGCCGCATCCGGCTCAGCGTCCCAGCCGTTCAGCTCCGCGAATTCGCCTTCCAGCTCACCGGCACGCAGACCGTCAGCTTCCGAGAAATCGGACTTCGCGTAGAGAGCATCCTTCTCTTTCATAATCTCGTACAGGCGAGTGTGACCCATGATTACCGTCTCAAGTACCGGGAATTCATCGTACTCGAAATGGTTCTGCTTCAGAACCGCCAGACGCTCGCCGGGAGTGATATGCACATCCCCGGTGTTTGCTTCAATCTCGCCGGACAGAATTTTCAGAAAGGTAGACTTACCTGCCCCGTTGGCGCCGATCAGGCCGTAGCAGTTACCAGGAGTGAATTTTATGTTTACATCTTCAAATAGTGCGCGTTTTCCGTAGCGGAGTGTTACGCCGCTTGTACTAATCATTAAGCATTACCATCCTTTTCACATAGGCTTCCGGCTCATTATAGCATAAAAACCATTATAATAACCCGTCAAAGTGGCGTATCCAGCGGGAAGTTTACACCAAAAATGCACTTTCGTGCTCATTGCTTCACTGTCCGGGCCTCCGGCTTCACGACAAGCGTCTCTCCATGGCTGAGGACCTGCACTCGTTCCTGCGAAATACCATGCGCCTTTCTTGCTTCCTCCATCCGGTCGAGAGCCTCTCTGGCCGTATCATCAGCCAGCCGGAAGGTGCCATAATGCATCGGAATCATCGTTTCCGCACCCACATCAATAAAAGCCTGCATCGCTTCCTCGGGATTAACATGCTGTGAGGTCATGAACCACTCCGGCTCATAAGCGCCAATCGGCATAAGGGCAATATGGATTTTGAAGCGCCTGCCAATCTCCTTGAAACCTGGAAAATAACCACTGTCCCCGGCAAAATACAGATTGGGCGGCAGTTCACGCTTAACGCCACCTTCAGAAGGATGCTTCTCTGGCTGCGCCGGTTCCAGAATGAACCCTCCCCAATGTGAAGTATTCGTGTCAAACGGAGTGCGCCGTGTCCAGTGCTGGGTGGGCACAAAGGACAGCTTGATATTACCAATGGTGAGCTCCTGCCACCACTGCATTTCCACACAACTGCGAAAACCTTTGCGAACCATCTTCCGCTTCAATCCGACAGGTACAACAATGGTCGTTCCTGCACCGTAGAGCTTGCGAATAGAAGCAATATGCAAATGATCATAATGGGAATGCGAGATGAGGATCAGATCGATCGGAGGCACATCCTGCAGACTCATGCCGGGTTCTCCCAGCCGTTTCTCAAAACCAAGCCGCCGGGCCCAGATCGGATCGGTAATAATGTTCATGCCTTCATATTGAATCAAAAAGGTAGAATGCCCAATCCAGGTGATCGTGGTCTCCAGACGGTTCTCCGCCAGATAGGATAATCTAGGGGGAACATTCGGCACTACATAAGAGTAATCTTTGATCTTTCGACGGCGTTCTTCCCGCCATTGACGAAATTCTTTAAGCTTTTTGTCGGTGCTGACGTTATCAATATTGTTGTAGCGAATTTTTTTAGCCATCGCGGTTCTCTCTCCTTCACAGGTTTGCCGGGCAAACTCCGTGGCAAGCTAATATATATTAACTATAGGTTTTGACAGACATATTTGCAAAATATCCAGTTTGCAGCACAAGCGTGCGCCCTTTTATTCGAAAGATCACTTGTCGGGCTTTTCCTGTTCAAGCTTGATTCTACTCATTTTACCCATTCCTGCTACAGACTAAGCTTGCCCTGAAAGGTTGATACGCTTTGTGTTCAACGGGAGAAATGATGTAAAATGTCAATAGGACACTATCCGTTTGAGGGGGAGCTACGTATGAAGATTACTTTTATTGAACCGACGCCAAGTCCAAATACGATGAAGCTTCATCTGGACGAAAGTCTCGAAGCGGGCATCCGCAGAACCTATACGCCGGAAAGCCAGCGTTCCGCCCCTTCCTGGGCGCGGGAAATGCTGACTATTCCCGGTGTAACCAGCATCTATCATGCCGCAGACTTTGCCGCGCTGGAGCGCAAGGGCAGTGCCGACTGGGCAGCCATTCTCCGGGAGGTTCAATCCCGCTTCGGCGGCGGAGAAGGCTTGACCGACGACTGGAGTTTAACCGACGAGAATGCCGGGGCCCACTTCGGGGAAGCCCAGGTATTCGTGCAAATGTTCCGCGGCATTCCGATACAAATCCGCGTCAAGACCGGCGCGAATGAAGAGCGCATTGGCTTGTCCTCCCGCTTCACCGAGGCGGTCACCGCAGTGGCTAGCGCCGTGATGATCAAGGAGCGCAAGCTCACAGATTACGGCGTCCGCTACGGTGAGCCCGCCGATATCGCGCGCGAGGTGGAGCAGGAACTGGAGGCGGCGTACCCGCAGGAACGCCTGAATTCCCTCATCCAGCAGGCCATCGCGCACGGCACTGCTGACGAGTTCGTCGAGCAGCGGGCCGACAAGGACAGGGATGAACTGCTGCAAGACCTGAAGAATGAAGACTGGCGCGTCCGCTACGCCGCGCTGGAAGCCCTAGCGCCAACGCCAGAGCTGCTTCCGGAGCTGGGCGCGGCGCTGCACGATCCCAAGCTGCATATTCGCCGGCTTGCGGTAGTCTACTTAGGCGACCTGCGCACGCCAGAAGCAATGGAGCTGCTCTATGCAGCGATGAAGGACAGCGCCCCTGCAGTACGGCGTACTGCGGGCGATACCTTGTCCGACATCGGTGACCCTGCCGCCACGCCTGTCATGACGGCGGCGCTGACGGACAGCAGCAAGCTGGTCCGCTGGCGCGCTGCCCGGTTCCTCTATGAGGTCGGAACCGCAGAAGCGCAGGATGCGCTGGCCCTTGCGGCAGAAGACCCCGAGTTTGAGGTGGGCTTGCAAGCGCGCATGGCGCTGGAGCGTATCGCTTCCGGCGAGGAAGCAGCCGGAACGGTCTGGCAACAAATGTCGGAGCGCCGCCGCACATAAGGCCAACACTTCCGTATTTTGTCATTGCTCGCTGCTGGAAGATGATCTATACTGATTGCTGTTGTGTTTATAAACGAATGAAGTAGTAAAGATAGCCTCATCATACCTAGGATGAGGTAGAGGTCGCGGATAGGAAGAGTACGCGCGTAGAGACGTTGAAGAGCCGTCGATGACACGCCGCCGAAAGGACTATCCGCCGAAGCCTGTGCCGCCGCTCTCACTGCGGCGCAGGCTGGGACCGTTTCCGAAAGGAACGGAACTGTCACGGAGCATTTTCCTATAGTCATGGGGGAATGCACTGTGTTGCGCTATCTTCTCAGGGAGTATGATGCGGAAGCTGTCTATCCAGAAGCCGCAGCGACCGTCTGCGGTTTCTTTGCGTTCATAATTTGACGCAGATGCCCCGTTATCCGGTGCATGGCCTTCACACTCCCCGTTCATGAACAGAAACATGCGAATAGAAGGAGTGTTCATTTCATGCAAGAAACAAGTCATTCACCGACCGGAAGCGGCCCTGCGACCGAACTGAAGAAATCATTCAAAGCCAGACATCTCACGATGATTGCACTGGGCGGGTCGATCGGAACCGGGCTGTTCCTCGCCAGCGGCGGCACCATTGCCGCCTCAGGTCCAGGTGGTGCGCTGCTCGCCTATAGTGCTGTTGGGATCATGGTTTATTTTCTCATGACTAGCCTGGGTGAACTGGCTACGTACCTACCAGCTTCCGGATCCTTCAGCACATACGGCACTCGTTTTATCAGTCCTGCCTTCGGTTTCGCCATCGGCTGGAATTTCTGGTACAACTGGGCGGTGACGATCGCCGCAGAGCTGTCCGCCGCCACCGTCATCATTAAATACTGGTTCCCGGACAGCCCATCCGTACTATGGAGCTTGGTATTCCTGTTGCTGATGTTCGGCCTGAATTTCCTGTCTTCAAAGGGCTACGGAGAATCAGAATACTGGTTCGCTATTATTAAAATCATTACCGTCGTTGTCTTTCTGGCTGTAGGCGTACTCATGATCTTCGGTATCATGGGCGGTGACGGAACCGTTGTCGGCTTCAGTAACTTCCAGCTTGGAGGCACCTCCTTCCATGGCGGATTCTTCGCCTTTGTCGGGGTCTTTATGGCAGCCGGATTCTCTTTTCAGGGTACTGAGCTTGTCGGCGTTGCCGCAGGTGAGAGTGAGAATCCACGCCGCAATGTGCCGCTTGCAATCCGTCAAGTATTCTGGCGCATCCTGATTTTCTATATTCTGGCCATCTTCGTCATCGGAATGCTGATCCCGTATACGAATCCTGATCTTCTTCGTGGCGGGATCGATGATATTGGTGTCAGTCCGTTCACGATTGTCTTCAACAAGGCAGGCCTTGCCATTGCCGCTTCGGTCATGAATGCCGTCATCCTTAGCTCTGTACTATCGGCGGGGAACTCAGGCATGTATGCTTCCACCCGCGTCTTGTACGCCATGGCCAAGGACGGCATGGCCCCGCGTGCGCTGGGTAAGCTTAATCGACGCGGTGTACCTGTAGGTGCCCTGTTGGTAACTACAGCCATTGGGATGCTGGCCTTTCTTGCTTCCTTTTTCGGTGACGGCGCCGTCTATAACTGGCTATTGAACGCCTCCGGGATGTGCGGCTTCATCAACTGGCTCGGCATCGCTGTCTGCCATTATCGTTTCCGGCGCGCTTTTGTCGCGCAGGGGCATTCACTTGATGAGCTTCCCTATCGGGCAAAATGGTTCCCATTTGGACCAATCTTCGCCTTTGTACTGTGCATGATCGCCATTCTGGGTCAGAATATGGGCGCATTCACAGGTGAACGTATCGACTGGTACGGCATTCTCGTCTCCTACATCAGCTTGCCGTTGTTCCTGCTGATCTGGATCGGTTATCGTTGGTTCCGCAAGAGCTCCATCGTGCCGCTGGATCAATGCGACCTCAGCACTGAGGCCAAATAGATCCCGACCGTTCACTCAAGCAGCGCAAGGGAGTAAGAACATAAAAGAATACGAACATATTAAAAAGGAAGAGGCCCGAGCGCCTCTTCCTTTTTTTGCAGCTAATGCATGTACACTTTTCTTTTAGCAATGGCGGACAGCATTAGAATTACCCTGCTCTTCTTCATGACTCTGTCCACTCTAAATGATTCTGTGACCAATGCCGCGACGGCCCATTTCTTATACAAGGCTACTTCCAAACCACATACACTCTAAGATCACTGGTATTATCGAACTTGCTGCTGGAATAGGAAGGATTACTCAAGCCCAGCGCATACAGCACCTGAAGATCGTTTGTCAGCGATTTGGCACTGCCTCGGTAGCGGAACAACAGCGATTGCTCCCCGGAAGCAACAGTCTTCTCAGCCAACACCTTCAGATCGGATACCGAACGGATGATTCGTCCTTCATCATACAGTTCATAGTGAAGCTCTTGCTGCAGCTTTTCGTATACAGCGACTTTCGACCCGCCTTGGCTAACCAACTCCGCAAGTGTCTTGTGGTACCCCTTAGTTGCTGCCGGATAAGGCTTCGTCCAGGTATGGTCACGGCGCATCTGCGCATCCGTCCTCATATAATAGGTGTGGCTAGCTACCCCTGCCTGGTCGGGTGTCGGATCATCCCAAGTGGTATCTAGGTGATACCAGTGTCCATCAAGCTGGACCAGGTTCCAGGCATGCGACAGGGTCGAGCCTCCCTCTGGTTTGGCGGTTCCCTCCACGATCTTGTTCGGAATACCGGCCCCTTTTAGCAGCTTGTAGGTCAACAGCGAATAGCCCTGGCAGACTGCATTACGGCTCTGAAGCGCTTCATAGGCAGTATAACGGGTGTAAGAGGTATCGTATTTCAGATACAGTACTACCCAGTCATGGATCGCCTTCACCTTCTCATGATTGTTCATTCCCGGTTTGATGATATCTTTAAGCACAGCTGCCACCTGTTTATTGACGTATGCGGTCTGCTGCAGGGTCTCCCGGTATTTGACCTGTACGGTAACATTAGCGGAGCGGCTGCTTCCCCGATAGGTGAAGCCATAGCTATCCACAATATAATAAAGGTAAGGATCACTGCCCATCGCCTGATCCAGTGCAGTTTGGATCCCATTTTTCAAATTAGAGGTCTTGCCTTCGTAAGTAAACGTGATTGTCTCTCTCCGATTGTTCATTGCGCCCGTTAGTCTCTCGGTCATTTGGGATATCGAACCTAGCGCAGCGGGCTTGTCAGCCGCGTAGGCATAATCCCAGCCCCAATAAATCGCCGGAGGTATAGCTGCAGCAATGATGATCCCGCCGAGAATAGCCTTTCCCAATGTGATACGAATCTTCCTCATACTATTTTCCTGCCCCCCGCGCCTCATTACTTGTATATCTTTAATCTTAAATAGAGCACGCACGCAATTCAATAGCCTGACTATATATTAAATGCCCGAAACTCCGTTTCCACGACTGCAATCTCCACGATGTACACAAAAGATTATGCAACCCTTGCTTCTCATTATCAACTCAGGAGATCAAAGGATCAAGGGGATATCTTGGGGAGGTTGAATTTGCGCTCAAACCCATGGATTTCACCATCGCCCGAGAGACCACCAGGTCCCTGGTGCAACAGAAATTACCGGAATCCCCAGGTGCTTGGTCGCAGAGCGTCCGCTCCAGGTGCTAACCTACATCTAATTCAAGCCAAGGTTGAGCCGAAGAGCCATTCCATCCAATGAAAATAGCCCTACCTCCTCAACTAAGAGCATTTTTGTACCTTATATTTCTGAAATTGAGGTATATAGGGAGAATAAGAGCATTTCTGTACCTTATTTTTGCAAAAAGTACGCTGAGAGGGCTATTGTGGAAAATTAATGTACAATATTGCACTTATTTTCCAAATCACCTTGAATACTGATAATTTAAGGTACAAAAATGCCGTTAATTACACTTGGGAACTCACTTCTAGGCTTTATTTGTTATTTTAATGCGTTCTATATAACCTGAAAGAAGATTTACTAGCGAATATATAGTATCTTAATAAGCCTATTTACCTGATGTAGTAATTTCACGCTCAATTAAGTTGCCGAACTGCCGATTTCGAGCTACTAGTGATGACTTACCAGTCACGACGCACAAGCCACCAACACTAATCATTAACTCACCAACCACCAACCACCAACCATCAATCACCAATCACCAATCACCAATCACCAATCACCAACCATCAACCATCAACCATCAACCATCAACCATCAACCATCAACCATCAACCATCAACCATCAACCACAAATCATCAATCATCAATCACCAACCAACTCACCAATCACCGCCCACAAACCATCAATCACATCATCATCTCATTAGAGCGAATCATG
This sequence comes from Paenibacillus sp. GCM10012306, assembly GCF_042649265.1. Taxonomy (NCBI): domain Bacteria; kingdom Bacillati; phylum Bacillota; class Bacilli; order Caryophanales; family Paenibacillaceae; genus Paenibacillus; species Paenibacillus sp. GCM10012306. The sequence goes on from NZ_JBHRYW010000014.1 coordinate 50,080, forward strand.
CAAAAAGAGAACGTCCCTACGCCTGTGGCTCTTAGGACATTCTCTTCGTTTTATTAGGTCAACCGGAGAGTACTGGTAGGCCTTTGTTATAGCCGACTTTATTTTACTTGCTAGACTCGATTATTGCCGGTATGCAGCCAGGCTGCGGTTCAGCTCGCGAGTCTGCCCGTACACTTCCTGATAAAGACCGAACAACGCGTCATACGTTTCGACTTGCTGTGGCTGTGGCGTGTACACCTCCGCCCGGCGAATGAAGACATCCGCACATTCACTAAGTGTAGCGAACCAGCCGCTGCCGTAAGCGGCCAGCATTGCTGCTCCCATCGCCGGTCCTTGCTCGCTCTCCAGCTTCACGATGTCCGCGCCGAAGATGTCTGCCTGCATTTGCAGCCATGTCTCATTCTTCGCTCCGCCGCCAATAGCAATAACCTCGGTAATTGCCTTCCCAGAGTCCCGGACGATCTCGATGGACTCGCGCAGCGAGAAGGTGATACCTTCAAGCACTGCCCGCGTAAAATGATCCAGCGTATGACCGGAATCCATACCGATAAAGCTGCCGCGGATGGTAGCATCGGGATGCGGGGTCCGTTCCCCTACGAGGTAAGGTGTGAACAGCAGGCCCCCACTTCCTGCCGGTATGGAGGCTACTCCTTGCAGCAATTCGTCCAAGCTTTGGTCTGCGGCAAAAGTTTCTTTGAACCAAGTCAGGCTGTGGCCCGCCGCAAGGGTAACCCCCATGATGTAGTAGGCATCCTTTTCCCCATGGTTGAAGAAATGTACTTTCCCCTCCAAATTCAAATCCTTGTTACTCTCATAGGAGAGGACCACCCCGGAGGTTCCGATGCTGCACATGGTCTTCCCCTCACCCAAAATGCCTGCCCCTAGTGCCCCGCAGGCATTGTCCGCTCCCCCGGCAAATACTTTCGTCGAGGGCAGAAGTCCACAAGCTGAAGCGCTCTCGGGCAGCAAGGTGCCGGTCAGCTCAAAGGATTCGACCAGTTTAGGGCAGAGTGACAGCGGCAGACCGAAGGCTCCAGCGATGTCAGCACTCCATTCTTTTGCACCTACATCCAGCAGCAGCGTTCCGGCAGCATCCGAATAATCCATCGCATAATTTCCTGTCAGCCGATAACGCACATAATCCTTCGGCAACAAGAACAGGCTAGCCCGGGACATCACCTCCGGTTCATGGCTCTGCACCCAGAGCAGCTTCGGCAACGTAAATCCCTCCAGCGCCCGGTTTCTTGAAATCTCGGTCAACTGCGCGCCCAACGTTGCTTCAATCCTACGACACTCAGCTGTAGTTCGAGTATCATTCCACAGAATAGCCGGACGTAGCACCTGACCTGCATCATCCACCAGAACCAGGCCATGCATTTGTCCCGAGAAGCTAAGCCCCTCTACCGCCAAAGGGTCTATCTCCGATTTCTCCATTAACCGGCGTAGACTAGTAAACGTTCCCTGTACCCAATCCTCGGGACTCTGCTCACTCCAGCCAGGTTGGGGTCGGCTCAGCGGGTAAGCTTCCGAATGCTCACAAACTACCGTTCCCTGCGGGTTGACCAGGACGGTCTTGACCGCGCTGGTCCCGAGGTCGACACCGATTACATATTTCATCATAATCCCCCTAGTTTGCTATTAGGCAAGTTTATTCTATCAAAATACGGTATAAAAAGAGGTTGCCGAAGAATGCCCCTTCGGCAACCTCCGTTGCGATATGGCTTGTGTGCTCGCACTTTGGCAGTATGGCTTGATGCTCACATTTCGCCAGTATGGCTTGATGCTCACATTTCGCCAGTTTGGCTTGGTGCTCACATTTCGCCAATATGGCTTGGTGCTCGCCTTTTTCCTGTATGACTTAGTGCTCACATTTCGCCAGTATGGCTTGATACTCTCGTTTTGCCAGTATGGCTTGATGCTCACATTTTAACAGTATGGTTTGGTGCTCGCTTTTTGCCAGTATGGGTTGGTACTCACATTTCGCCAGTACGGCCTGTTGCTCGCCTTTTACCAGAAAGCTCTCGTTAGAGTTCGAACCCTTCCTACTCAGCCAAAATGTATTGGTTCAGGGTCGCCTTAAGCAGTTCCTGACGGCCCGACTCGTTGCGACGCGGGTTCTCATTGTTCAAAGCGTATTCAGCCAGTGAAGCCAATGTGGCTTTGCCGGAGACGATATCAGCACCGACGCCTTCCTTGAAGCTGCTGTAGCGCTTGTCGATAAAGTCATCGAATACACGGTCTTCAATCAACTTGGCGGCTACCTTCAGACCCTTGGCATACGTGTCCATTCCGGCAATATGCGCCAAGAACAAATCCTCAGGCTCGAAGGAAGGACGGCGGACCTTCGCGTCAAAGTTAATTCCGCCACGGCCCAAGCCGCCATTTTTCAATACTTCATACAGAGTCAATGTAGCATCATAGATATTGACCGGGAATTCATCGGTATCCCAGCCCAGCAAGGTATCGCCTTGGTTGGCGTCCAGCGAGCCCAACATGCCATTGATACGGGCTACGCGCAGCTCATGCTCGAAGGTATGTCCAGCCAGTGTAGCGTGGTTCGCTTCCAGGTTGAGTTTGAAATGCTTATCGAGACCGTATTTTTGCAAGAAAGAAATCGTTGTCGCCGCATCGAAGTCATATTGATGCTTGGTAGGCTCCTTCGGCTTCGGCTCAATCAGGAACTGGGCGTCAAAGCCAATCTCCTTGGCATAATCCACAGCCAAACCAAACAAACGCGCGATATTATCCAATTCAAGACCCAGGTCTGTATTCAGCAACGTCTCATAACCTTCACGTCCGCCCCAGAAGACATAGTTCTCAGCGCCAAGCTGCTTGCCGATCTCCAGCCCCTTCTTCACCTGGGCCGCCGCATGCGCAAAAACATCTGCGTTACAGGTGGAACCTGCACCGTGCATATAACGCGGATTGGTGAACATATTGGCTGTGTTCCAGAGTAGCTTTTTACCAGAAGACTTCATACCCTGGTCGATCAGTTCTACAATGATATCCAGATTGCTATAGAATTCCCGCAGGGAAGCCCCTTCTGGTGCGATGTCCACATCGTGGAAGCAGAAGTACGGCAGATTCATTTTCTCCAAAAATTCAAATGCTGCCTCTACCCGTGCCTTCGCTTTGTCCAGACCGTTCAATTTGTCCCAGCTCCGCACAGCGGTCTCCGCGCCAAACGGATCGGAACCTCCAGCAGTCAATGTGTGCCAGTATGCCATAGCAAAGCGCAGGTGCTCCTCCATCGTTTTGCCGGCTACGATTTCCTCGGGATTATAGAATTTGAATGCATATGGATTGGTGGAACGGCTTCCTTCATAAACGATTTTATTCACGGTTTCAAAATAGGCCATTGTGTAATCCTCCTCATCAATTATGCTCGCTCGCAAGCGTTTACAGCATCATATTAACACACCTTTTAGACTTTGTATATTGGTTAAACAAAGTTTTTATTTTGCTGTTTATCTCATCCTATGCTAACTGTTTGAACTGCATTTCTTGACTCCTCTAACCTAGGGTCCGTGGTGGAAGTTGCATTTTGCCGACTATCGTTTTAGACTAAATGGCATGTTATTCGTGGGAACGTTCTTAAGAAGGAAGTGTGATTCGTGAAGGTAACCGGTGACCAGGCGTTGGTCAAAAAGATAAATAAATCGATTGTGCTCCATACCATTCGCAAGCATTCCCCCATCTCCCGGGCCAAGGTCTCGGAAATGACCGGACTCAATAAAGCGACCGTTTCTAATCTGGTAGCAGAGCTGTGCAACGAACAGCTAGTCACGGAAGCCGGGCCAGGGATCTCCAGCGGTGGCCGCAAGCCGCTGATCCTGCACTTCAACAGCATGGCCGGCAGCGTTGTCGGTATTGAGCTGGGCGTCAAGCAGATCACGGCTGTGCTCTGCGATCTGGGCGGAGGGATCCTTGAGGAGATCCATACCCCCTTGGACAACCACCGCCTGCCACATGTGCTTGGCGAGATGAAGGGCATGATCGCCAGCCTGATCGCCAAGGCACCCGACACCCCTTACGGAATCGTCGGCATCGGTGCCGGCGTTCCTGGTATGGTCGATGAGAATGGCGTTGTCCTGTTTGCACCCAACCTGGGCTGGGAAATGGTTGAGTTGCGGGCTTTGCTGGAGGAGGAGTTTGACGTTCCGGTCACTATCGACAATGAAGCCAACGCCGGAGCCCAAGGGGAGCTGAACTTTGGTGTGGCACGAGATATCCGCCATCTCCTCTATATCAGTGCTGGTGCGGGGATCGGGTCCGGGATTATTATCGGCGGCGAGCTGTACAAGGGTGCACGGGGTTATGCCGGTGAGACCGGACATATGTCCATCGAGGCAGATGGTCAGCCCTGCAGCTGCGGCAATCGCGGCTGTTGGGAATTATACGCTTCGGAGAAAACCTATGATCAGCCTGATCTCCGCCTTCCGGCGCGGACAACGCCGGAACTGGTCCGGTACGCTGAGAGCGGCCAGGAAGATGCCCTGCGTCATTTCAATGTCATGGGCGAAGCGCTGGGCATTGGATTAACCAACGTGATCAACAGCTTCAACCCGGAGCTGATTGTCATCGGGGGGACACTCTCCGTGGCCCGGGACTGGCTGATCGAGCCGTTGCAGCGTGTGGTAGCGGAACGAACACTGCCCTATCACAAGCAGCAGCTACAAATTGTATTCTCCGAACTGGGCAGCCGCGGAGCCATGATTGGCGCAGCTTTTGCCGCTGTCATGCATTTTCTCGGAGACACTCGTGTAACACTTTAGGAGATCTCTTGCTATCTCTTCGAGCAAGATCCGTGATTGGCAGCCGAACGAAACGCATAGATGTAAATTGACGTAAAATCGCCTATTTATTTTGGTCTCAGGTGCAGTAAAAACAATGTCAATCCTATATAATGAAGGGTACGCGGTGTGATATTTATCACCATCACCCTTTTTTCTGAAATGGAGAGAGCGTCTATGACCTATGTGGATACGTCTGATATTTCGGCACAAATGTTCATCACTGTACTGCTATTTCTGCTCATTATCGCGCCTTTAGTCAGTCTCGGTGTGTTGCGCCTATTCCAGTCCAGAAAAAAATCCGGATTCATGCTAATCGGCGGCGGTGTTGCCGTATACGTGGTTTTTCAAGTGATTATGTTTTTAGTTTAACAACTAAGAAGAACTAATGAAGCCCATTAACTTTTAATAGGGTAAAAGAAACACGCTGCGTCTGCTCCACCGCCTGCTGTTTCATCGCCCGCAAAAAAGCCGCCTCCATAACGGAAGCGGCTTTTTCTCCGGCCAAATGGCCGTCTATTATAAAGTTGCCAAGGCCTTGTCAAATTGGAGCTTGTTCATGCCTACGATTTTGAAATCGCCAATCACAGTTACAGGCACAGCTCTCATCCCCATATCCCAGACCTGCTGAGCATAATCATCGTTTTGCTCGATGTTGCGCTCCTCATAGGAAATACCTTTCTCGCCGAGAAAGCTTTTTACCTGACGGCAATGCGGACAGTTGGTGGATGTGTACACAATTACGTTTTCCATCGTATGATCTCCTCCTGTTCAAAATGGGGCGTCAGCCCTCTTGTATACCAAATATAGCATCATCTATTGTAGCACCGCAGTGCGTAATGTACCAAGTTACAGAATTACTGCGCTGTGCTCCAGGCTTTCGATATATTTCTCAGCATCCATCGCTGCCATACAACCGCTGCCTGCTGCTGTAATGGCTTGTCTGTAGCGTGTATCCTGTACATCGCCGCAAGCGAATACGCCTGGGATGTTTGTTTCGGAAGTACCAGGGTTGGTCACGATATAGCCGTTGCTATCCGTAGTAATCTGTCCGCCGAGGAACGATGTATTCGGGTGGTGGCCAATTGCCACGAACACGCCGCTAGCTTCGATGATCTCTTCTTGTCCGGTCTCATTGTTCAGAACCTTCAGCCCGTTCACGCCGTTGTCGCCAGCGGTCACTTCCAGCGGACTACGGTTCAATGCCCATTCTACTTTAGAGTTAGCGCGGACACGATCCTGCATGATTTTGGAGGCACGCAGTTCATTCCGGCGATGCACCAGCGTTACTTTCGAGGCAAAACGGGTCAGGAAGCCTGCTTCCTCCAGCGCGGAATCGCCGCCGCCGACAACCACGATCTCTTTGCCACGGAAAAAGAATCCGTCACAAGTAGCACATGTGCTAACGCCCCGTCCAACATTATCCTGTTCTCCAGGAATGCCGAGGTACTTAGCTGTTGCACCTGTGGACAGAATCAGGGTATCTGTCTCCAGAACGCCCAGCCCTTCCACATTCAGCTTGAACGGACGCTCGCCCAGTTCCACGCTGTTCACCCAGCCAGTGCGGAATTCCGCACCGAAGCGTTCAGCCTGCTTGCGCATATTGTCCATAAGTTCTGGACCCATAATTCCTTCCGGGAACCCCGGGAAATTCTCTACTTCAGTAGTTGTAGTTAATTGTCCGCCCGGTTGCGGTCCTTCGATAACCAATGGGTTCAGGTTGGCACGGGCCAGGTAAATTGCAGCAGTCAATCCGGCAGGTCCAGTACCCACGATAATAGATTTATACATGACTATATCCTCCTTATGACGGACGGCATTAGCGTCAGTTCTTATTTAAAATAATTATAATGTAGTACTTATTATGATAAAAGAAAAGGAATCTGTCAATATGCCAGACTCCTCCCTCACGGACTATTTTGTGAACAATTCAATTTCTAGAAATTAATAGGCTGAACAAGACGCTCCTATGCTTTTTACAAATTCAATTTAGGATTAATGTCAGAATCAGTACTTGCCAAAAGCAGCAGACTAGAAAGCTCGGTCTCACGCTTGAAAGCCAACGGACAGTATAGTCCTTATTGATACTTGAAGCTGCTCACTAGAATATGCAATGGACTCAGGAGACGCTATTTCAATCCCAACCCGTGGATTTTGACCTGGTATTCTACCGATAAGGTCCCTACGGTCCTTTATCCTCCTAAACGGTGAAATCTGTTGGAAATAAAGCCTCTGGGGTCGTTGCTCCATAAAGCAAGCACTGATGTTGGGGCAGCGCCTTAATTTAGACCTCATTAAAGATCCTTATTATAAAATCTCATCCACTCTTGATCTCAGCGCAGCAGCCGCAGTCCGTTCAGAATAACCAGAATGGTGCTACCTTCATGGCCCACGACGCCCAGTGGAAGGGCGATACCTTGAATCAAGTTGCTGATCACGAGTGTGGCAATTACCATTACGGCAAAAATCATATTTTGCTTCACAATGCGCTGAGAACGCCGGGCCAAAGCAATGGTCGATGCAATTTCTTCGATATTGTCGTTCATCAGAACAACATCGGCAATCTCCAGCGCAGCCCCGCTGCCCTTCATGCCCATCCCGAGGCCAACTGTGGCCGTTGCCAGTGCAGGCGCATCATTCACACCATCACCAACCATAACCACATGCCCGTATTGTTCGCGCAATGCCTTAACATGAGTCACTTTATCCTCTGGCAGCAGATCCGCAAAAATCAGGTCCACTCCCGTCTTCGCCCCGATGGCTTCAGCCGTTGCGGCCCGGTCGCCAGTCAGCATCGCCACCTTGATCCCAAGCTGCTGCAGTTTCCGAACCGCTGCCTCCGCTTGTGGACGCAAGGAATCCTGCAACGCGATCATTCCCGCGACCTGCTCTCCATCCATAATTAGCGATACTGTCTTACCTTCACCCTCCAACCGGCGACGTGCGGACATCCATGATTCCAGATCAGCACTGACTGGGGAGGAAGACAGCTCATCCAGCAGATTGGACTTGCCGATCCGCCAGCTTTTTCCGTCAACTGTTCCTTCAATACCCCATCCCGTCAAGGATTTGCTATCCTGCACACTCCGCAGCGCTAGCCCTGCTTCATCTGCCTTTCGCACAATCGCTTCCGCTAACGGATGGCGGGACATGTTCTCGATCGAGGCACTAACCAGTAGCAGTTCACTCTCGTCATATCCCTCTCCAGCAATGAAATCTGTCACTTGTGGCACGCCTGCGGTCAATGTCCCCGTCTTGTCAAAAGCGACGACAGCGGTCCGCGCCATATTCTCCAAATGCAACCCGCCCTTGAACAGGATGCCTTTGCGTGCACTCTTGGAAATGGCCGACAGCATCGCAGGCATAATGGAGGACACCAATGCACAGGGTGAAGCGACAACCAGGAACACCATTGCTTTGTAAAAAGTATCGCTCCAGCTCCAATCCAGCAAAAACGGAGGGGCCAACATCAGGACCAGGGTTGCTCCTACGACCACCCGGGCATACACCGCCTCCAGACGTTTAATGAAACGCTGCGAATCCGGCACCTCGGTCTCCGCTTCCTCCACCATTTTAATGATTCTGGCAAAAAGCGTGTTCCCCGCAGCTTTGGTCACTTCAATATATAGCGGACCTTCCCCGTTCACCGTACCGGCAAACACCTCATGCCCGGAGGACTTCTCTACAGGCAGCGACTCTCCTGTAATAGAGGATTGATCGACAGCCGATTCCCCCCGGCAAACCAGACCGTCGGCAGGAATCAGTTCACCAGGACGAACCAGCAAGAGGTCGCCGATGGAAAGCTGCTCAATATTGACCTCGTTCATAGCTCCCTGTTCAATCCGAATCGCGGTGGCTGGCTTCAAGGCCATGAGTGAGGAAATGTCTTTTTTGCTGCGCTCCATCGTATAGCTCTCCAGCGCGCCGCTCAAGGCGAAAATAAAGATCAGCATCGCCCCTTCATTCCAGTATCCAATAGTCGCAGCACCTAGCGCCGCAGCAATCATCAGCAAGTTGACGTCGAGGTCGCGTTCCTTGACCAGTGTCTCCACACCTTCCTTGGCCTTGATCCAGCCGCCGATGGTATATGAAATTACGTACAGAATAATCGAAAGAATCTGCGACCAGCCACCCACTGCCCAAGCCAGCAGCATGATCAGCCCACTGCCCAGTGCGGCTTGCATTTCTGAGTTCCTCAGCATTGCGCGAGGATCGAACCTCCGGGGCTGTGGAGCACCGGGTGGCTTAGCGCCTCGGGATAATGCCCCTTCGCGGGGGAGTTGTTTAGATGTTGCTTGCATAGTAATCACCTTCCTGTAAAGTTTTGTGAAGCATAAGCTTCCTGTGTTCCTTCGCAATAAAACTTGCTTCGGGAGCGTGTGCTTAGTTTTGTGAAGCTGTACATCTTGGAGTCTCCTTCGCAACAAAACTGCTTCGGGAGCTTACGCTTAGTTTTGTGGAGCCATACTTCTTGGAAATCCCTTCGCAACATAACTTGCTTCGGGAGCTTACGCCTGCCTCTCACTGAGAATGAGAGCCATTCTTATGACCCCTAAAATGACACATGCTGCCCCGGCTAAGCCGGGACAGCATGTTAAAAAGAATATGGAATTGTATTCAGGTTGTCATTTTGCCATGAGTCTGATGAGAAAGAACGTCATTGAGAACGATAATCATTGTTGCAACAGTCCAAATATATTTCCTTAATGCAACTTAAGGTCATGATACTCCTTTCCGCAAAATATGTAAAGCGGTAGATGCCTCGAACAAAAGAAATTAATAAAAAATGAAGATGAGCGAACGGGGAAGTTAGGAACTGTAGGCGCAAAGCGCTCACCTGAACGCTTTGCATAGGAGAGCCAGCACCGAAACATAGACTGTCGATAGCAAGACCTGTTATCCATGGCTGTTCAAATCCAACGATTTCAATAGGAGCGGTAAATTCCCCCTCACTAGTCGTCTTAACGATTGAAAAGAGTAATTACCTTCTCAACTAACGGCATTTTTGCACCTTATTTTTCTTTAATATAGGCTAAAAAGTAAAATAAGGGCATTATTGCATCTTATTTTTCGAAAAGCACGCTGGAGTGGGTATTTTGGAAGATTTAAGGTACAATATTGCACTTAATCTCCACTAACCCTTAGCTGCAGAGGATTTAAGGTACAAAAATGCCGTTAATTACACGTCGATGCTTCTTCTTATGTAGACTCTCTTATTTCTTGGCTATGTTTGTTTTTTTAATGCGTTCTATTATAGATGCGCCTATTTTTATATAAGCGTTATGTACTGTTGAACGCAAAAAAGCAGGTCCATGGTGCCCGGACCTGCTCTTGCTCTACTACAGCCCGCCCCCGGCGGCTGTATCCATGTTCTCCTGCCGCGCGATCCACGTCAGGCAGGCCGCTCGCAGCAGCGCCTCGGTCCGCTGACCGGCGCTGCAAAAGATCCCGCTGAGGCCGATCTCATACAGATCGGCCAAGGCCGGCGCCGCCGCAGCTCCGGCGGCGAACACCACAGCCGCCGGCCGCACGCGGCGCACGGCGGCCAGGACCTGGCCCGCCGCGGCGACGAAGTCTTGCGCGGCGTTCTCCCCCGGCGCGGCTTCTGCCGCCGCGCCGTCCAGCACAAGGAAATCGGCGATACGCGCGATTTCCCCGGCGGCGGCACGCTCGGCATCGGGCGCGATCAGCGCCCCGATGCGGCAAGCCGCCGCAAAAGCGTGGCCGAGTGTCTGATCGGCCACTTCTTCGATGAATTCGCGCTGTGCCGCGAATTCGGCCGCGCTGACGGGTGACAGCGCCAGCAGATCCAGGCGGCATTCGCCGCCTAGGCGCTGCCGCTCCGCCACCGCAGCGAACAGCGCTTCCAGCTGCGCATCCTGCAGCGCAGCCAGCCGGGACCGCCGTCCCGCAAGCTCCGGCGGGGATAGCAGGGTGACGGCGGCCCAGTCGCCGTCCGGGGACTCCAGCAGCTCGGCGGCTTCAGCCCGCAGCCGATAGTAAATGCGCTGGAGCGCACGTTCTGCTGGCTGGCCGTCCTCACTGGTCAGCCAGCTGTCATATAAGCTGGCCAGCTCTGGAGCCAGCAGCCATTCCTCGCTGCGGATCAGGCAGGGCCCGCCAGGCGTAGTCCGGACCTCCGGACGCGGGTCCGGGCGCTCGTTTCGACCGTCTCGCAGCACCAGAAAGGAGGGCTGCAGGCCGGTACGCTTGAAATACGTGCGGTTCAGCGGCAGCGCTGCTTCCCTACGTACGCTGGCTACTTCAGGTTCTGTAGTTGATGGAATTACGGGACCCTTTTGAGACAGGTCTACTTCATGCACCTGCTCATCTGCGCTATTCATTAACGGGCGCTCCTCATTCTTTTGGCTTTGATCCTGCTGCTGACGTTCACCCTTCATTTCCGCACCCACCTTTTCAGCTTTTGGTTCCTACCGGTACCTCATGAGACAACTTCCTTATTACCGGCAGTTTCATGCTTCACTTATAAATACTGGGATGGAGCTGGAAATATGCAAGCGTTGCCAAATCCAGCCGGAACGGACAAAACCAAAAAAAACATCCCGACTACGAAGAATCCCCCTTCTTCGAGAAGAGCTGGCAGTCTATTACCCCAGGGAACCGGGGTGAGGACTGCCAGCTGCTTGGAAAAAGGCTGATAACCAAGTAGCACAGGATGCTTGGTGGAAGAGGATTACTGCTGACTCGCAGCGATAGCCTGTTCCAGATCATATAGAATATCGTCAATGGATTCGGTACCAATCGACAGACGAAGCAGTTCAGGCGTTACCCCTGCCGAAGCTTGCTCCTCATCTGACAACTGCTGGTGAGTCGTGCTGGCAGGGTGAATAATCAGCGACTTGGAATCGCCGACATTCGCCAAGTGTGAGAACAGCTTCACGTTCTCGATCACTTTGCGTCCAGCATCGCTGCCGCCCTTGATACCAAACGTAAGAATGGCACCTTGGCCCTTCGGCAGATACTTCTGTGCCAGCTCGTAGGATGGATGGCTTGGCAGACCGGAGTAGCTAACCCATTCTACCGCATCATGGGCTTCCAGATACTGCGCCACCTTCAGAGCATTTTGGCTATGGCGTTCAAGACGCAGATGCAGTGTCTCCAGACCTTGCAAAAGCAACCAGGAGTTGAAAGGCGAGATCGATGCTCCCAAATCACGCAGCAATTGAACGCGTGCTTTGATAATATAAGCGATCGGACCTACAGCTTCCGTATAGACTACACCATGGTAGCTTGGATCTGGCTCGGTCAGGCCCGGGAATCTGCCGCTGGCCTTCCAGTCGAACTTGCCGCCATCTACAATGACGCCACCAATAGATGTACCGTGACCACCAATAAATTTGGTCGCAGAATGCACCACGATATCCGCACCATGTTCAATCGGACGCAACAGATACGGGCTCGGGAAGGTGTTGTCCACAATCAGTGGAAGACCGTGCTCATGGGCAATCGCTGCAACCGCTTCGATATCCAGGACGTTCCCCTGTGGATTACCAATAGTCTCTGCAAAGATGGCTTTGGTCTTCTCGTTAATCGCACTACGGAAGTTCTCCGGGTTATCGGAATCCACAAAATTAACCTTAATACCCAGCTTCGGAAGCGTGGTTGAGAACAAATTATATGTACCACCGTAAAGACTGGCAGAAGAAACGATTTCATCTCCCGCGCCAGCAATATTCAAGATAGAGAAGGAAATAGCCGCCGAGCCAGAAGCCGTTGCCAGCGCGCCTGCTCCGCCTTCAAGCGCCGCAATCCGCTGCTCAAATACGTCAGTAGTCGGGTTCATGATACGGGTATAGATGTTGCCAAACTCCTTCAGCGCGAACAGGTTAGCAGCATGCTCCGCATCGCGAAAGCCGTAAGAGGTTGTCTGGTAGAGCGGTACGGCACGGGACAAAGTAGTGGGATCGATCTCTTGGCCGGCATGAACGGCCAACGTTTCAAAGGACTGCTTGCGTTCTTCTGACATAGGTATTTCCTCCTTATAATTTAAAAAATAATGATTTCAAATAATTGGTTGGACTTATTTTCTCACAAACCTTGTTATTTGAAAAGAAAAAATTCTCATTATTCCGGTATGGATTATTGATTTTTCGCAAAAAAACACCCTTCTTCCTTCCAAGGGTTAAGAAAGCGCAAACAAATATAGGTTTTCACCACTTAAAGAGAACTCTATCACGAACCGATTATGGAAGTCCTGCTGACAGGGCATCTGACACCCCATGCTTCAGGCAGCTGTTAAAGAGGTTGAATACATGTTACAACAGGCCGCAGTGCTTGTCCAACCTTTATGTTAGAAGCAGCTCCCGCGAATAACAGAAAAGGCTGCCCCGCGCCTTCCTCAGGCAAGCAGGACAACCTTCCTTTTTACTCTCGATAATTTTATCTGCGCCCTTACGGCTGCTGCTGTGTGAGAGATTGAACATCCACGAACGGGGTAGCCCCTCCTGTCACGGTAGGCAGGACACCATTCCATTTATCGAGCGCCTTCTCCTGTACCTCAATCTGCTTCAGCTGCACCAGTTCAGGAGTAACCTCCTGCTTCTTGAGCCGCAGCGATTCTGCTTCGGCCTGTGCCTGAGCTACTTTCTGCTTTGCCTCAATCTCGATCCGCCGCAGATCATTCTCGGCCTTGAGCGCCTGCTGCTGGGCGACCTGCTTAGCTTCTATTGACTGATTGAAAGCGTCGGAGAATTTAAAGTTAACAATGTTAATATCATTAACGATCAGATCGTATTTAGCCAAACGGGTCTTGAGCTGGTCGCTAACCTCCCCGGACACCACATCACGGCGTGTGATCAGATCCTCGGCAGGATATTTGGCAGTGACTTCCTTGACAATCTCCTGAATGGCCGGACTGATGATGACCGTATCATAATTACCCCCTATATTGTTCATCAGGTGAAAGACAGAAGCTTTGTTCACCGAATAGTTGACCGCCACATGAGTTGATACCGGCTGCAGATCTTTGGAAGACGCAGAGGTATCGGTCTCGGATTTGGTGACTTGTGTATTGACCTGAATGACAGTCTGGATAAACGGAATTTTAAAATGAATACCCGGCGCCAAGGTATTATCATTTAGCTTGCCGAAGGTTTTGTACAAACCGACATGACCATATTCCACCGAAGCGTATGCATTAGTTCCAAGCACAGCTACAACCAGTACAGCGACAATACCACCAATTAGTTTGCCCGGGTGGAACTGCTTTGTCTTTGGGTTCAACTCCACATTCATTTAATCTCCTCCTGCTTATCATGAGCAGCCGGTAGCCCAGCTGCTGGCTTAACCCTCTATACGGTGGTTGTAACCGATCAGTTTCAATAAATTGGATCTCAACAAAAACAGCCCTTTCCTCCAAGGAAAGAGCTGTTTCATTCAGGTCTGAAAATATCAACACCTGGTTGTTCATATAGTCTAATGACCGCCGGATAAGGATAAGCCAACCCGCTTAAGCAGGCGTGAGCTTTCTTCATTCAGTCCTGTGATGATAACCTTCTTGTCATGCTGAGCATATTTGCCGATGATCTTCGCAATTGCACTCACTGCCGACTGGTCCCAAACATGCGAATGCGAGAAGTCGATGGTGATCTCCGTCGGGTCGGCTTCATATTGAAAGTGTTGAACGAAATGGCTTGTTGTGCCAAAGAATAATTGACCAGATACCGTATAGGTTCTGAAAGAAGAGGCTTCCTGAACGGTAACACGGATCGAGGCGATTTTCCAGGCAAACGACAAGGCACTAAGCAATACGCCGAACAGCACACCAATGGATAAATTGTCCGTTGCTACTACTGTAACCACGGTTACGATCATCACCAGCGCATCGCTCACAGGAACGCGGGCCAATGTCTTGAGCGCACCCCACTCAAAGGTGCTGATTGAGACCATAAACATTACACCTACAAGTGCGGCCATTGGAATCTGCTTGACGACATCCCCGAGAACGAGGATCAGGAACAACAAGAAGATACCTGATACGAATGTGGACAGACGGGTGCGCCCACCGGATTTCATATTAACCATAGATTGGCCGATCATTGCACAGCCTGCCATGCCGCCGAAAAATCCGGTCACAACATTCGCCAGACCCTGACCTTTCGCTTCCCGGTTCTTGTCACTCTCAGTGCTGGTAATATCATCAATCAGCGTCGCCGTCATCAGTGATTCCAGCAAGCCGACAACCGCCAGCGAAAGGGAGTAAGGCAAGATAATCAGCAAGGTATCCAGTGTAAAAGGCGCCTGGGGAATATGAAATACTGGCAGTGCCGCCGTAATATTGCCCATATCCCCTACGGTTTTCACATCCAAATGCAGTGAAATGCTGAGAATCGAAACTGCGATTATTGCAAATAGAGCTGACGGAATGACTTTGGTGAACTTCGGTACCACATAGATAATAACCAATGTCAGAGCCACCAGGCCGTACATGATCCAGCCTTGTCCTTTGAAATGTGTGAGTTGGGCCATAAAGACCAGGATCGCCAAAGCATTTACAAATCCGGTCATTACCGGTTGTGGCACAAAAGTAATGAACCGGCCCAGCTTAAGGGTACCCATCAAGATCTGGATTAGGCCTGCCAACACGGTGGCAGCGAACAGATACTCGATCCCGTGCTGAGCAACCAAAGTGCCGACCAGAATTGCCATTGCTCCCGTAGCCGCCGAGATCATACCGGGTCTTCCTCCCGCAAATGCTGTAATGATTGCAATGCAAACTGAAGCGTACAGTCCCACCATCGGACTGACTCCCGCCAGAATGGAGAAAGCGATCGCTTCCGGAATGAGCGCAACGGCTACCGTCATTCCGGAAAGAATATCGCTGCGGGTGTTGGAGAACCACCCATTATTCAATGTAAGCTGCTTCAAGATTCTGTGATCCTCCTATGTTGTTAAGGGTATTAAGGGCTTTTCTTGTAAAGCCCAAGTCCGGTGCAACGCTGATGCCAATTATTGTACCCGACTACCCGTCACCTTCACAAAAAGACATTGCCACCTTGTAAGCGCTTATAGCTCTCCATTGCTCTCGTATTCTGCAAATTTATCTTAAATCCAGTATATTTAATGGCGTTACATATAAATTATTGTTTGTATAAGCCCGAAGCCTTCACTTGATCGAAGAACGTGTTGAATTCATCAATATTCAACTGCTGCTGCGCATCAGACAATGCTGTGGCCGGATCAGGGTGCACCTCAACCATAATGCCGTCGGCACCGGCAGCAAGTGCAGCTTTGGCACAAGGCACCAGAATGTCCTTGCGTCCTGTGGAGTGGGTGACATCCACCAGCACCGGCAAATGACTCTCCTGCTTCAAGATCGGTACAGCTGAAATATCTAGTGTGTTGCGGGTCCACTTTTCGTATGTGCGGATGCCGCGTTCAATTAGCATAACCTGAGTGTTGCCGCGCGACATGATGTATTCTGCTGCGTGCAGGAATTCTTCCATCGTGGCCGCGAGTCCACGCTTCAGCAATACTGGCTTGTTCAGTTCTCCCGCTGCTTTTAGCAGCTCGAAGTTCTGCATGTTGCGGGCACCAATCTGAATAATATCCACATAGTCCAGGGCTGGCTCCAGATGGGCCGGGTCCACAATCTCGCTGATCGTCAGCAAGCCGTATTCGTTCGCCGCTTCACGCAGAATCCGCAAGCCATCCATGCCAAGACCCTGGAAATCATACGGAGAGGTCCGAGGCTTGAACGCTCCGCCGCGCATGACGCGAATTCCGGCTTTTTGTAAGGCTGCCGCTACGGTACGGGTCTGAAGCTCGCTTTCTACCGAACAAGGTCCGGCCACCATCAGGGAAGACAGGCCGCCCACGGTTACATCACCAGGAAGCGTAATGACTGTGTCCTCTTGCTGGCTTTTCCGACTAACCAGAAGAGTCTTCTTGTGTTCTGCCGATTGCAGGTCAAGGGAGGCTGAGAATATTTGCTTGAACAAGCTACGGATCGTACTGTCGGTAAACGGTCCCTTATTGCTCGCTACCAGCTTCTCTAACATTTGCTTCTCCCGCTCAGGATCGAACTTCGGCACGCCCTGCTTTTCCTTTAAGGTACCGATCTCCTGAACAATCTTTGCCCGCTCGGAAATCAGCTCCAGCAACTGACCATTAATTCCATCCAGACGCTCTCTCAGCTCATCCAATTCAACATTACTCATACCTTCCACTCCTCTTCTTGAAACGCAAAAAGGCCCCCGTCGCAAGGGACGAGGAGCCGTGGTACCACCCTTATTTAGAATGACCTCCGGTAATCGGCATTTCCAAAGAAACCTGGCGGTTGCTTCTGCCGCGAAAGAACATTCTGTCTTTCACCCGGTAACGCGGGGTGCGGGCCACCCTACCCATGCTTTTGCCGATTGGCAAAGGCACTTCAGGGGCCGACTCGGAAGTGAACTTCGGCGCTGGTCGTCTCATGAGGGTGCTCTCAGTCTCCGGCACGCCTTCCCTGTTAAGATCCGCTTCTTGCGCTTACTCTCTTCGTCATTGTCCTTGCCTGTATATCAGCATATTATACGCTGGTTTCTGCTATCTTAATCAAAAATCAAGCCAGTTGCAAGAGGTTCATTTAACGCTTTGTCGCTTCACTCAATCAAGAATACGTAACACACCTTGTCAGACTCAATCCTCTCGCGAATACATGTTTTGATCCTGTAGTCGAATCAGTACTTTACCAAAGCGTCCCCCCTCCTGAATGACTACTTTGCCGGTCGGATAGGCTTGCTCCAAATAGTCAGCAATGATATTCCGATTCCGTTCATCTACAGGCAGACGGTGATTGCGAAGCCAAGTCAGTGCTTCCTGCAACGCCGCTTCTCTCGTGACTTCAGTTGTTTTCGTTTCCCGCGTGATCAGCGATTCGTATGCATAACCTTTAAGATACAGCAGGTGCAGCAAGTATCCCATTTCCATATGTTTCGTATGGAAGGGCTGACCGGTGACAAGCGGCCAGATTTCCTTCACCAGGCTATGCTCTGGAGGACTTGCTGGCATACTGATATAACAGAACTTCCGAGCGCATTGAAGTACCTTTTCCACGCTATCCCAATTGTGAATGACCGGGCACATCGAGACAAAGACAAGATCGAAGGCCTCGTTCCAGCCTTTGGCCTGCACGTCGATATCTTCAAAAGGTTCGGGTACAATCCTCACCCCGTCTTCGGCGAACTTCGAGATGTTTTCTTTCAACAATTCAACCTGTGGAGGAGAGGTTTCTACGGCGGTTACATGGGCTCCGCGCTCCGCAAACGGCACCGTGAATACTCCCGATGCAGCGCCAATATCCAGAACAGAGGTATTTTCGAATGTAACGCCTTGCCCTTCAAGCCAGTTCATGATCCGTTGGGTTCGTTTTCTGCCTTCTTCGCTAAACGATTGTTCGTTGAAAGTCTTGGCTTTATGGTCAAAAGATCTGGTAGGATCGATTCCCGCCTTCTGTATCTTCTTTAAGACAGAATCGTCTTTCCATGCTTTTTCCCAGTTAGCTGCATCAAAAAAATTATTCATAGTTGTTCCTCACTCTTTCTATATGGTTTATGGATTTCTTAAACAGACAGCTACTCTCAACCTGCCGCCTGTTCATGTTTCAGATACTTCTTCATGGATCTATAATATCCATAATTAGAGTGCAAGAAGTGCATCACTTCTTGTTCACATCATGACTGCAACGCTTGGACGCCTCATCCAATACCGACTGAATCGTATGTTCCCGCAAGTATTGGTGAAGTTGTTGTTCCGCGCCGTTCATAACTTTTTCAACCAAACATTCATTTTTCTCCGAATGCTTCTGATCCCTCTGCACAGCTCCTTCATCCGCTAACAACTGATGCTGCTGCGAACTAGAATTCGAACATTCGAAAAGCTGCTGTCTTCCTTCAATCACCTGAATCACATCAAGAAACGTAATCTGATCCGCTGACCGGGCAAGCTCGTAACCGCCGTTCACCCCTGGCACAGCACGTACGATTCCATCCTGTCTCAGCTTGGACATGATTTTGGATAAGTAACTTTCAGAAACACCAAGTGCTCCCGATAGCTCCTTGATTCCGACGTTGTTGCAACGCTCCGAGTGTCCCAGATGAATTAAGGCGTGCAGGGCATAATCTGTACTTTTGGAAAACTGCAAGCTTCTCTCCTCCCTTCTCACAATCATCATTATTATAGACCTTTATTATCCATAATAAACGATTTCACTCTAAATGACAATGACCTGCTTGATCCGAACTTCGTTTCCAGTGGAGGGAGAAGATCGTCAGAGCTGTGTGTTCCCACTATTTCAGTTTATCTTTCTCCTAACGGTACGCCTAATACCGTAGCAAAAAGGACAGAATAAGCCTTTTTTCCGGCCCATCCTATCCTTCCCAGTTCTGCGCTCGCTTTTAAAAAAACTTGCGGATCACTCCCGTTAAGGTCTCGCTAGTGATCGGCTTGCTAATATATTCATCCATCCCTGCTGTAAGACACAGCTCCCGATCACCCTTCAGTGCATTCGCCGTTACCGCAACAATAATCGGATGCTGCTCCGGCGGGAGCGTCTCCTTGATGGACTTCGCAGCCTCCAGACCGTTCATGCGCGGCATCTGTATATCCATAAAGACCAGATCGAAAGATCCGCTGGTTATTCGCTGCATAACGACGGTTCCGTCAGCTGCCAGCTCCACGAAGTGCCCGCGTTTCTCCAGCATTTTTTTCAGAACAATCTGGTTAATCTCATTATCTTCGGCGACTAGAATCCGCAAGGGACGATCCTCGGCTCCAGTCATAGAGTGTGCGTCGTTCTGCCCTACTTCGGCTAGTGTGGCATCCTCGTCATCCAGAAAAACCGCGGTGAACACGAACGTGGTCCCTGACTCCGCTCTCCTGTGCAAGGTAATTTGTCCGCCCATAAGCTCCACCAGCTTCTTCGTGATGGCTAGTCCAAGCCCCGTCCCCTCATGCCGCCGATTCATAAAATGATCCAATTGGTAAAAGGGCTCAAACAAACGGTCCTGCAGTTCTTCCGGAACACCAATCCCGGTATCGGAGACGGAGAATTCCAGCTGGGTTCTGCCTTCTTTCCGCTCTGCGACCCTTACCTCCAGCACGATGCTGCCAGTATAGGTGAACTTGACCGCATTGCCCACCAAATTGAGCAATACTTGCTTAAGTCGCTCCCCATCTCCCCGCAGATGTGTGGGCACCTCAGCATTCACCTGAGTCTCGATGTGCAGTCCTTTATTCTCCGCTTTATGACATAGCACACTCATTACAGACGCAATGCAGAGCCGCAAATCGAAACGATCCTCGTGCAGCTCCGTCTTGCCGGCCTCAATTTTGGAAAAATCCAGAATATCGTTAATAATCGACAACAATGTATCTCCGCTCTGGCGGATAATCTCTAGGTATTCGTGCTGTACCGATTGCGGCTCGCTCATCTCCAGCAGCAGATCGGTCATCCCGATCACTCCGTTCATCGGTGTGCGGATCTCATGACTCATCATCGCCAGGAAGTCGCTCTTGGCGCGGTTCGTTTGCTCGGCCGTCTCTTTGGCAATCATGAGCTTCTTCTGCTCAGTAATATCTTTGACGATAATATAGAACCCTACCCGGTTTCCATTAATGACAATAGGTGCAATACTGGTCAGCACCTCAACCATATGACCATCCCTGTGTCTGATTCGGTCAATGTTCCGTTCTCCCCAGTGCTTCCCGGAAGTATGCTCCAGAATGTCATTCAGGTGCTCTGCTCCCACAATGTTCGATACGTTCATTCCAGCCAGCTCAGGGATCGTATATCCCGTCAATTCACAGGCCTTGTCGTTCCCATTGATGATATCGCCTTCCAGCCCCAGGGAAATCACCGCATCATGGTTATATTTCTTGAGGGATGTGTAGCGCTCCACGGATTCCTGCAGCTTCCGCTCTACTGTTTTGCGTTCTGTAATGTCGCGGCCTACCGCAACAATGCCACGAACGCCTTCCTCCTCCAGTACACGTAGCGTATACTCAATCCACAAATAATGCCCCTCCGCATGCCGGGTACGCAGTTGAACACTGCTATAAGCCAACGCGCCCGGCATCTGGAGCGCCATGAGATCATCTGGATGAATATAACTGCTGACATTTTGCCCTACCAGTTGTTCCGGCTCATAACCCAGCACTTCGTGAACAGAAGGCGAGCAGTACCGACAGAGGCTGTCCGGTGTCGCCACGTATACGACATCCCGGACTTTATCCGTAATCAGCCGGAACAAATCAGGGCTATCACATAGAAGATTCTCTTTGTATCCGGATTCTGATAGTCCCATTAGCAGCACCGTATAAAATAGAAGCTTCCCCGTCGACGGTTCATTGATCCGCGTGATCCGAATGCTTAAAGCAACAGGACTCATATCCTGATGCAACAGCTTCACCGTACACTCAAAAAAAGGGACCTCGCCCGCTGCCAGCGCTCCCATTCGTTTAAGATAAAGCTCCTTGTAGTCTTCGTGTAAAAACTCGCTCAATGGCCGTCCCAGTAGTTGCTCTTCTGAATAACCCAGCAATCCAGTTACACCAGAATTCACACTTGTCCAAGTTTCTTCCGGGGAGAGAAAAGCTTCACCTGCTCCTTCCCCGCCTTGCACGTTTTTTAACCGGGAATCTTCTTTATCCGACTGATGCCCCGTCATGTGTCCCACCGCCGTTTCGTGGAGTAAGGCTAGCATTAAGCAAGCTATTTAGTAGTTTAAATCTTTACTATAAATATCTGGTATAACTGCATGAAAGTCAATGTGAATAGAGGCGTTTATCGGCCCATAATAAACGTTAGTGATTACGATCCAAAGCATATAAAGAGAGGGACATCGGTTCCATCCGATCCCCCTCTCTTTTTTACATATTCTTTTAATTCATTCGCAGTGCCGTCGGTTCTTTAAACGCGACAAGATTACGCTCACCCTGTACGATAATAATCCCATTCTCAAGTATCGTTGGCCCGAACGATCGGCTTGTGAGGTTAATGTTTAATACAGGGGCAGCTGTAATCAGGTTGATCGCCGTCAGACTTCCGTCACTCTGTGCCACATACATGCCATGACCTAAAAGGTCAAAACGGGCAATAGAGTTGTTCAGCCCACTGTATGTAACGAGGGATTTATTAGCTGTTTTGACCCCATAGATCGCTGTTCCATTGCTGAATAATACCCTTCCATCGTATGGCCCTGCTGCATAATCCATATTCTCAGCTATAGAATAGTACTCCTTAGTAGCCTTGGCAGGATCTACATTCAACGGATAACTATATACGCTACGGTTCCCGTGAATATAAATCCGATCCCCGCCGATCCATGCTTTTCCTCCACTATTCAAACTCTCCTTGACTGCAGCTGTATCCAGATTGGTCGGGTTATATTCCACCGTCTTGATTACTTTCCCCGTCTTTGCATCAAGTGTATCCAGTGTGGTCACGGGCAAATGATCCAGCAAGGTGGGCTCTCTTTGTGAAAGAAGCGTGCCTGCTTGTGATGCTATCGGCAGATCATGGCGACTACTATCCCAAAGTTGTTTCCCGCTGTATCGGTCAAACGCATGCAAGACATTGTATGAATAGGCACCAGATACCTCATTTTGAGCCAAAATAAGGTCATCCTCCACCTTGATCTGATCGAATAGCTTTTCACTGAGCTGATCACGCCACTGGAATTGGCCATTTTTCAGATTGTAAGCGCCAATATCACCATTGCTCACAAACAACTGATCCTTATTAACAACCAGTAGTTTGGCATCCTTGCTATTCACCGACGAAGTCCACTTGTTTTTGCCACTTGCAGCATTAACAGCATAGAGAGTTCCCGCTTCCGATGAAATGTACACTATGCCATCCTGATAGAGCAGCGGCGCTGTTAACTTAGAGCCATATTTCCACATGATTGTACCGGACTGCACATTAATAGCAAGGAGTTGCCCCTTCTGAATTGCATAGACCTTCCCATCTCCAACAGTAATAACCCCATCGCCCATCCTGTAGTATGGCGGCGGAGTATCCATGGTGTTGCTCCATAGAACATCAGGCGAGGGTAAATTGGAATAATAGCTACCTAAATTTGAACCAATGTAAGAAGTAGGTGAGTCCGCTGCAACAGACTGGACGGGACCTGCAACAAGCAGTATTCCCAATGTGGCTACAGTCGCATGAATATAGGATTTCATTCTTTTTCTTAGTGCCATACCTACTTAACGCCTCCTCTAATGAGCGATTAATTCCTCCTCGTTTTGCTATAATTTAGAATATAACGAAAACCCAAATAATTACAGTAATATGTCACACAAACATAAAAACAATAACTCACAAACTTACAATTCGTAAGTGATTATGATATAATGCATGTATTGCATCCATACGGACATGCTTTAACCAATTAATCTATGAATAGCAAGGAGTTCGGAAGAATGAGTAATCCTATACAACAAGAGGCTGTACCTGAATTTGAATTTGGCATTTATACGCTTGGAGATATTGTGACCGACTGTCACACTGGAAAAACGATTTCCCCGCAACAGCGGCTGGATGAGGTGATTGCTGCCGCCAAGCTAGCTGATGAGGCAGGACTTGATATCTTTGGTGTCGGGGAGCATCACCGGCTGGATTTTGTCATCTCCTCGGTGCCTGTCGTCCTGGCGGCTGTGTCCCAGGTCACACGCCGAATCAAGCTGACCAGCGCCACTACCGTGCTTAGTACGATTGATCCCGTCCGGGTCTTCGAGGATTTTGCCACACTTGACCTGCTGTCCAATGGACGGGCCGAGATCATCGCCGGGCGCGGCGCTTTTCTCGAATCTTTTCCTCTGTTCGGTTATGACCTTGAAGACTATCATCGCTTGTTCGCCGAGAACATTCAGCTCCTTCTAGAGCTGAATCAACATGAGATTATCAACTGGGAGGGTTCGTTCCGCTCTTCTCTCAGAAATGCAGAGATTGCGCCTCGTCCTGTACAGCATAAGCTTCCGCTCTGGGTTGGGGTCGGAGGATCACCCGAGAGTGCCGAGAAAGCCGGTGCACTGGGTGCAGGGTTGGCCATTGCGATCCTGAACGGAAATCCAGCACCTTTCAAGGAGCTTGCCGATAGCTATCGCCGTTCCGGTGTGGAGGCCGGCCATTCCCTCGAATCTCTGAAGATTGCTATAACAAGTCATGGCTATATTGCGAATACTACGCAGCAGGCGCTAGATGAATTTTATCCATACTATCACAGCTACCGTAATTCTATCAGCCCGAGCCGAGACCAGCGATATACAGTGTCTCGCAGCGAGTTCGGTCAATACGCCGCCTTCGATAATACCTTGGCTGTGGGCAGTCCTCAGCAAATTATTGAGAAAATCCTCTATCAGCATGAACTGTTCGGACACAACCGCTTCATGACTCAACTGGATATCGGCGGACTTCCTTTCAGCAAGGTGGCATCGGCTATCGAACTGCTGGCCACCGAAGTAGCCCCTGTCGTACGGCGGGAAATTGCCAAAAAGACCTCTCCAGCCTCCCTATAAAAGGGTCTTCTGCCTGATTTTTTTGCAGCGTCTCCATGGTATAATCTATAGCTTCACGGGCTTTATCTAATTCCTTGATTCATGAATTGGGTAAAGAACCCAAGGCTGGTTCTTACCGATTCAGCCCCAGAATATCTCCCGGAAGCGAGGTACCTATGAAGAAACTATTAGGCATTGCTATGTTGGCCTTATGCATATTCAGCATAGGGCTGCAGCCTCCCAAAGCCGCTGCCGCGGTCAGCTATACTGCCAAGGTAAATGCTGATTCTCTGAATGTGCGCAGCGAGCCGGCCAAGAATGCAGTCATCACGGGGACATTGAAGAGCGGTATGGTGGTAAGTGTCACAGACGAACAGCATGGCTGGCTAAAGGTCAAATCCGGTTCAACTTCCGGCTGGGTTGCTGGCTACTACCTTCAGAAGACGAGCGGTACGCCCACTGCCGGAACGAGCACAGCGGTCAAGGCAACACCAACAGTCAAGACTTCCACTGGAAACAGCGTGAGCGCCAAAGCAACGGTTACTGCAAGCTCCCTGCGAATTAGGAGTGGCCCAGGCACCAGCTATAGCGCGCTGGGTTCATTGCAAGCGCAGGATACGGTAACCATCCTGCAACGTCAGAACGGATGGCTCAAAATCCGCACAGCCAGCGGAGATACCGGCTGGGTCGCGGATCAATACATCCGTAGCGGAGCAAACTCCACAAGCAGCGCTCCACCTCCTTCTTCCGGCGGCCTGAAGGGCAAGCTGATCGTGGTCGACCCCGGCCATGGCGGAAGTGACCCTGGCATGCTGGGCACTACCTACGGGACCTTGGAAAAGGACCTGAACCTGCAGACGGCCTTCTATGTCCGTGACTACCTGCGGGCGGCAGGCGCCCGGGTCGAGATGACCCGTACGAAAGACGTGAAGCCTTCACTGGCTCAGCGTGCTGCGCTCGGCAAGACGCTTGGGGCGGATGCATTTGTGAGCATCCATTATAATTCTTCACCGAAGAAAATTTCCGGAACATTGACCTTCTACTATTCCGAAGGCACTGACCTCAGGCTGGCTCGGGCGATTGAAGCCCGGTTGGGACAAGGCATCGGCCTGAAGAGCAACGGCGTGTCCTTCGGTGATTATCACATCCTTAGAGAGAATCCGATTCCTTCAGCTCTGATGGAGTTGGGCTTTCTCACTAACCCCTCTGATGAGGCGATGGCCCGCACAGCCTCCTATCAGAAAAAAGCCGCCCAGGCTATCGCCAACGGGCTGGCCGATTACTTCAGACGCTAAATTATTCGCATACTGCATATCAAAAGCCCAGGCCACTTATCCGTTCTACAAGGATAAGTGGCCTGGGCTTATTTATGGAGCTTTATTTTTTTAATACAGCATCTCAATGACCAAGAATAAGTTCAGGAGAACCACCAGCGCGGAGATAATCCAGCCTGTGATGGAGGTAATCCGCAGATTGACCAGTCCACCCATAATTTCACGGTTGCTTGTGAAGATAATCAAAGGAATGAGTGCAAAAGCAATCCCGAACGACAGCACCACCTGACTCATAATCAGCGCGTCTGTTGCGTTCACACCGGCAATAATAATGGCGAGTGGTGGAATCGTGGAAATCGCCCGGCGCAGGTACAAATTGATTCTTTTATTGATGAAGCCCTGCATAACAACATCTCCGGCCATGGTGCCCACTGAAGAGCTGGACAATCCGGCAATGAGTAGCCCAAGTCCAAAGGAAACGGCGGTAACAGGTCCGGCTAGCTCACGGAATTGATGAAAAGCAACATCAAGGTCTTCAACCACCATCCCGTTCTTGAAGAACAATGCCGCGGAGACTACAATCATCGCCATGTTGACCGCACCCGCAATGATCATAGCGATGATAATATCCGCCAGTTCCAGCTTGAAGATCTTCTTCTTCTCCGCTTCATCCCGGCCGACCACACGATCTTGCGTCAGCGAGGAATGTAGGTAGATGGCATGTGGCATTACCGTTGCGCCCAGAATACCTGCGGCCAATAGAATACTGTCTACACCATCGAATCTGGGGGTAAACATGCCTACGGCTACTGCGCCCATATCCGGTTTGGATACAATCACTTGGAAAGTAAACGCCAGCACGACGATTAATACCATGGCCCCTATTCCCGCTTCTAATGAACGATACCCGCGCCGCTGCAGCTCTAGTATAGCAAACGACCCAACTGCGGTAATCAAAGCGGCCGGTAACATCGGGATGCCGAATAATAAATACAACCCTAAGGCTGCCCCTATAAACTCAGCCAAATCTGTAGCGATAATTACAAGTTCACTTTGAATCCAGAGGAAAATCGATACGCCCTTCGGAAAACGGTCATGCGCAATCTCTGGCAAGTTCTTGCCGGTAGCGATGCCCAGTTTGGCTGACAGTGATTGGATCAATACCGCCATCAGATTCGATGCGACAATCACCCATAATAGCAGATATCCATATTTGGACCCCGCAGTAATATTGGTGGCAAAATTACCGGGATCGAGATAGGCAACCGCTGCTATAAAGGCAGGTCCGAGAAAAGGTAGTAGCCGTTTCAGGCCTTTGACTTCTCCGTCCAATACAGCTTGTGCAGATATTTTAACTTTCTTTTCTTTTATCAACTTTTGTTCCACAACTTGTTGCTCCAACATATCTATCCCTCCTCTTGCCCGGGAAAGTTGTCTATATACACGAAAGTTTCCTCGATGCAACTTTATAGTTGAATTATAGTCCCTTCCATGTAAAATGTAAATAGATTTTCATTTCAAATATTTTCATTTTAAATTCATTTATATAAGATGAACTTAAGATCCTAACGTAAGGCTCCGTCGTCGCTGCGGTGGAATGTTTGGACTTCCGGTCGCTGTTGTCCCCAGATTTCCTTTATTAACCTCTTCTTGCGGTTGAAATCTGGAGAGCTTATGCTTCCGATGCGAGCTTTCCTGCGGAAAGCTTTCAGGCGAACGCTGCGCTCCTACAGTTCCAAACTTCCCCCTTCGCTCCTCCTCGCTTTTCGTTTCTTTCTTTTGTTCATCTTATATATTTCTTCTTCCCTAAGGAGAGCTTATCAATCATATAACCGGTCAAGGCATTCAGATGGTTACCGATAGGTATGCCTGTTTCCTGTTCCACCTTCCGAGCCGCAGGAGC
Organism: Paenibacillus sp. GCM10012306; assembly: GCF_042649265.1. Classification (NCBI taxonomy): domain Bacteria; kingdom Bacillati; phylum Bacillota; class Bacilli; order Caryophanales; family Paenibacillaceae; genus Paenibacillus; species Paenibacillus sp. GCM10012306. The sequence goes on from NZ_JBHRYW010000014.1 coordinate 77,550, forward strand.
CATGGAGAGCTGGGCAGCAACGATGCGAACACCTGGGTTCTCCTGCGCCGCTTGCTTTAAGCCAGACGACACTAGTGCGGTGTACTCATCCTTTTTCCCCTGCATGATCAGACTGAACGTATGCTCCAGCATGCGGGCTTCTGCAAGCACCGTATGACGCGCCGCCTGGCAATAATGTTGGAACTGTTCCATCGTCCCTTTAACCGTATTGGGATTGGTGAAAATGAACAGGACAGGTTCAGCAGAGCGACAGATATCCTGAAATAACGGGTCATCTATCTTTATGACGGGAATGGGCAATGGGTGAAGATTTTCCCGATATACTGCGGTAAAAAAAGTGCAGGTAATCAGAATGGCATCCACATGACAACCCGAAATCCAATGTAGGGTCTCTCTCACCTTGGTTTCCACAGTTTCATTATTAAAATCAGCGTCCATTTTTATGCGATCAAGGCCTGGATCTACAAAATGTACCAGCTCCACCTCATAGCCGGACAAAGCATTCTCGATGTGCTCAATATTGGAATAATGCGCGTGATAACAGCCTATTCTTGCCATAAGGATTTTGCCCCCCTCTAAAATACATAAATCGTAAAACAAAAGGTCCCCTTCACACAAGTGAAAGGAACCTTTTAGACAACATCTATAGATTAACTCAATGCTTTTGACTTGATAAAAAAGAAAGTACCGCCGCTTCTGCTTCGTCCAAGTTATTGACCGATAGCGTAATACGCTCGACATTCTCATACTGATTGGAGGAATGGTCATACTTGGGATCATAGTAATGTTCCAGCAGCAGTGCAACTGCCTCTCCGAACCTATCACTTTGCAAATTCCGTTCAATCTCTGCCGCAATCGGAATATGGATCCGGGATTTAATGCTCCGAAAAGCTGAAATACACTGGTCCTTAAAAAGCTCCGGCTGGTAATCCTCCAGAATCTGTTGCACTCTGGCCTCCATCGGCAGCTCTATCCAGATCTGGGTCCCGGTTTCTTTCTGCTGGGCCATGAACTGCGGCATGACCACCTTGCCGATCTTCTTGCTCTCCGCTTCAAACAGAACATAAGGGGAATGCTCCAGAGCAATTAACTCCTCCATTAGCAGACTGTCAAAGGTCTTCTGATTGTGCGGATGCAGTCCAATCTGCCCGAAGATGGAGCCTCTATGCCCAGCCATGCCTTCCAAGTCCAGAACGGGATGACCGGATGCTTTTAAGCGATGCAAAAGATTTGTTTTCCCTGTACCGGTATTGCCATGAATCACATAAGACTTTGGCTTGAAGTCATAATTCTCCAGCTCATCCAGCACCCACTTACGATAGGCCTTATAGCCGCCAGTCAGCCGGTAAGCATGAATATCCATCAGAGAAAGCACAGTGGCCGTTGTACGGCTTCTCATGCCGCCCCTCCAGCAGAACACAGCCTTGTCCCCCTGGATGGCAGCGAACTCTTTGATGAAGGTCGGCAACTTTGCCGAGACAATCTCCAGCCCCCGTTCTTTAGCGGCCTGCACACTGGTCTGCTTATAAAGCGTCCCTACTTCTGCCCGTTCCTGATCATCAAACAAAGGGATATTCAGGCTGCCCGGAAGCGTGGCATCCTTGTATTCGGAAGGAGACCGGACATCGATCACCGTAAATTGCTTTCTGTTCTTCAGTCTTCTCAAGTCTTCCAGCGAAATATCCTCAAACAATAGTCTCTCTCCTCTGACGTAAGGCTATGCTATATCACCGAGATCTGCCCAGGGTGATCCTCCGTTACCTCTCCGATCAATGCCGCTTCTACGCCGGCACCCTTAAGCTCATTAAGCAATTCTTCGCTTTGTTCTGGAGCTACAGCGATCAACAGACCGCCCGAGGTCACTGCATCACAGAGAATGTAGCGGCTCAGCTGATCCATCTCCTCCGGATACAAAATGCTGCCTTGTCCTTCCAGATGGGCATAATTGTTCTTGGTTCCTCCAGGAACAAATCCCTTCTCAGCCAGTTCCCTAACTCGCGGAAGCACAGGAACATCAGCTTGGCGAATGATCAGCCCGAGCCCGCTGCCTTTGGCCATTTCCGAGCCATGCCCCAATAATCCGAAGCCGGTAACGTCCGTGCAGGCATGGACATCATAAGGCGCCATGATTTCGGCGGCTGTTTTGTTCAGTGTAGACATTACAGTAGTCAACCGCTCTGTTTCTTCCGGCGATAACTGGTCTTTCTTGATAGAAGTGGTTAGGATGCCAACACCAATAGGTTTGGTCAAGATCAGCTTGTCGCCCGAGCGTGCTGCGGCATTCGTTCTTACCTTATCAGGATGCACAAGACCTGTAACAGCCAGTCCGAATTTAGGCTCTTTATCATCAATGGAGTGACCGCCTACTAGCGTTGCTCCAGCTTCCTTCACTTTGTCGCCCGCACCGCGCAAAATATCGGCAAGAATGCTTTTGTCCAGAACCGAAATAGGAAAAGCTACAATATTCAGTACCGTCAGCGGCTTTCCGCCCATGGCGTAAATATCACTAAGTGCGTTGGCTGCGGCAATTTGACCAAAAGAATACGGATCGTCCACAATCGGGGTAAAGAAATCGACGGTTTGCACCAAAGCCAACTCATCGCTTAAACGGTATACCCCTGCGTCATCACTGGTATCCAATCCAACCAGCAGATCCGGGTTAGGTACAGTCGGAGGAAGACTACGCAGAACTTGCATCAGATCGGCAGGACCAATTTTACAACCGCAGCCCCCTTTAGTTGATAGAGAAGTTAGCTTTATAGTTTCAGCTTGTGACATCGTGACACAGCTCCTTCGGTACGAAATGAACATCTGAATTCATCTTACACGATGTGCTATAAATGTACAAAAGCATAGATTGTGCTTGACCATAAGCTGGCTTCAAATTTCACTCATCGCTAAAAGGCTCCCTTCACAAAGTAGCGGAGGAAGCCTTAAATTTCATTACTAGTTCATTCTTAGGTTTTCTTAAAATGACTAAACTCCAGTCGGGTACAATCGGTTCAATACTTCACGCATTGCACCTTTAATATGAATATCCGGACGTTTTTCTCTGGCTAAGTTTTCAGCTTCTTCTACCGTAGAAACTACCCCAAGTTCCATCAGTAGTCCCGTGGCAACCGTTCCTGTGCGGTTACGTCCACCTGCGCAGTGAAAATAGACCGTCTTCCCACTGCTTACAGCTTCGCTGATGGCCAGGATTGCTCGTTGTACAGAGGCCTCCTGCCCGTTCTCATGCTCCACTATCGGATGATGATGTCGGTTAACATGGTCTGGAAAACCCTCTGCCTTGGTGCCGTTGTCTCTCAGATCAAACACATCCGAAATTTCCTGCTCCTGAAGCGCCTCCAGCAAACCGTTCTCCCCGCCGATATACACTTTACCTTCAATAAGTTCGTGATAGCCCGCCATCCTTATTCTCCTGTCTCCGCAAATTGCTTAATACGTGCACGGATCTGGTCACGGACTCTTTGAAATACTGCCCATTTCTCCTCATCTGGTCCCTGAGCCTTGGCTGGATCATCGAACCCCCAGTGCTCGCGCTTCACCTTCGGCGGGGTAATCGGACATTTATCTGCGGCATCGCCACACAAGGTTACCACCAGATCTGCGTTATTCAAAAGGTTGGAGTCAATAATATCAGACGTTTGGCCAGAGATATCAATACCGACTTCGCTCATGGCTTGTACCGCTTTGGGGTTCAGTCCATGGGCTTCAATCCCGGCGCTGTAGACATTCCAGTCCTTGCTCAAATATTGCTTCGCCCAGCCTTCGGCCATCTGGCTCCGGCAAGAGTTGCCTGTACATAGAAAATATAGAGTCTTCTTCTCCATTTTCACTAATCTCCTTTTATATTAAAGAATAATTAACCATATATAGAGTCCCAACAGGGTAATAAACAGTGTCGGAACCGTCAGGATAATTCCTGTCTTAAAGTACGTCCCCCAGGATATCTTCACGCCTTTAGTAGAAAGTACATGTAGCCAGAGCAACGTAGCCAGCGAACCGATCGGGGTAATCTTGGGCCCCAAATCCGACCCAATAACGTTCGCATATATCAAGGCTTCCTTCATGATTCCTGTCGCGTGTGTAGCATCAATGGCGAGCGCATCAATTAGTACCGTAGGCATATTGTTCATCACTGAGGAGAGGATCGCTGCCATAAAGCCCATACTCATCGTTGCAACGAATAACCCCTGATCTGTCGCCGCCCGCAGCACCTCTGCCAGTAAATCTGTAAGACCAGCATTCCGCAGCCCATACACCACGACATACATCCCAATGGAGAAAAACACGATCGCCCAAGGCGCTCCCTTTATCACTTCCTTCGTGTTGACGGACGGACTATTCCTTGCCATCAGCAGGAAGAAAATCGCAATCACCCCCGCTACCGCCGACACGGGGATGTTCAGGAATTCGCTGACGAAATAGCCGATAAGCAGAATCACGAGCACGACCCAGGACAGCTTGAACATCTGATTGTCTTTGATCGCTTCTACAGGATTCTTTAGCTGAGCGCTGTCGAACTTCCTCGGGATGACTTTGCGGAAAAAGAGAAACAACACCAGAATGCTAGCCACCAGTGAAAATAAGGTTGGGATGATCATCCGGCCCGCATATTCCATGAAGGTGATGCCGAAGAAATCGGCGGACACGATGTTAACCAGATTGCTGACGACAAGCGGCAATGAGGTCGTATCGGCGATAAACCCACTAGCGAGGATGAACGGGAACACTTTTTTCTCATCAAAATTCAAGGCACGCACCATAGCAAGCACAATCGGGGTCAGGATCAGCGCCGCACCATCATTGGCAAAAAGCGCCGCCACCACAGCTCCCAGAATAGTCACATAGACGAACAGCCGAAGGCCATTCCCATGGGCAGCGCGTGCCATATGTAAGGCAGCCCACTGGAAAAATCCGATATGGTCTAGAATCAATGAGATCAGGATAATGGCAATGAAGGCTAACGTCGCATTCCACACAATCCCGGTGACATCAAGCACATCGTTAAAACTTACTACCCCTGCAAGTAACGCCAGGAGCGCCCCGACACAGGCAGACCAGCCAATGGACAGGTTCTTAGGTTGCCAAATTACAAATACTAGTGTGGCTAAAAATATAATAATTGCCCAAGCGGCCACTGCTACAACCTCCAGTTGTTTCTGATCAAAAACAAATATAATCATATAATGATATACTTATATTAAAACAGAGTTTTGTTACTTCAAGCGCATATCACTCACAAGAAGCAACAATTTCTTTTTTATTCAAAAGGGCTAGGATCGTCTTGGAATCCGGCATCTGACCCAGAACAGCCTGGATATGCGGCTTATCTTCGACGTTCAGGGAATAGTGTACCCATTGTCCGCGTTTGCTCTCCTTAACGATGCCCTGAGTTTTTAGCTTTCTTAAATGCTGGCTGACCGCTGGCTGTGAAATATCAAAGATGTCCACAAATTCGCACACGCACCACTCCCGCTCCTTCAACAGTGAAAGCATCGCCAGACGCGTCTTATCTCCCAACAACTTCATATCATCTGCAATATCGGCCAGTGGCTCCATATCTAGTTCCTCCTTCCATACTTATATAAGCCAATGCTTATATTCTAATCCCCTGTCTGAAAATTGACAAGAACCAAATAATCCATAGAGGAGGATACGCGCCGGGATGTTGAGAATGATGACGAGCACTAAAAAACCAGCTCAAACACGTAATTAACGTGATGAACTGGTAACTAGATTTATTATTAACCTACATATTTAGTTGATACGGGGCACCTTTTCAGCAGTGATCCATAACTGAACTACGATTAAACCACCGGTATGAGCAGCACCCCACAGCACAATAATAACAAGGAGAAAAGGGGATTAATTGTTCTTATCATTGCTTGATCCCGGCATAAACGGCCTCGGTAAGATCTGTAGTGAACTTGCCTGACATGCCTTCCAGTGCAGTATTCGTGAACGCTACTACGCTGAGTTGCTGCGAAGGGTCTACAAACCAAGAATGACCATAGGTGCCTCCCATACGCCAAGTCCCCGGTGATTCAGGAGTAGCTGCGGCAGCCGGATCTTTGAGCAGAATAAAGCCTAAACCAAACCCTCTGCCTGGCCAAAAAGCCATTGGAAGATCACCGATCTGGTTGGTAGTCATCTCTCGAACCACTGCCTCCTTCATCAAGGGTTCTCCCCCCTTACGCAAGGCTTCCAGCAGCTTCAAAAAGTCGCCCGCACTGCCGACCATACCCGCTCCACCTGAAGGGTAAGCTGTCGCATCTGTTGCCCGGACAGGAGCAAGCCGGAAACCTGCCGTCCCCTCTACAAATGGTACGGTATCAAAATCCAGTAAGCGACGTGGCTCAGCAGGATCATCAGCATAAGCAACAGCCAGCCGCTCCGGATCGACTGCAGTAAACCCGGTATCACTCATGCCCAGAGGGCCTGTCACCAGCGAACGCACAGCGTCCCCAAGCGGTGCATCTGCTACCTTTTCAATTACTGCGCCCAGCACATCTGTAGCAATAGAATATTTCCACTGCGTCCCTGGTTCATACAAAAGCGGCACAGAAGCAAGTCGGCGCAGGTTCTCTTCGAATGTGATATCCGCCAGATCCATCCCATCAGATACACCCGCAAGCTCATAGGAACCCTTCTCTTCTTGAAAAAAGCGGTACGTCAGTCCGGCGGTATGTGTTAACAGGTGACGAATACTCAATGTCGCAACTTCACCATTCTGCAACCGTGGACGGAACTCTGGCAGCCAGCGGTCTACACGGTCATCCAAGTGCAGTCGGCCTTGTGATACCAATACCAAAGCAGCTGTAGAAACAATAGGCTTAGATACAGAGGCCAGCCGAAACAACGCATCCTCATGCATGGGGCAATTGTTCTCCCGATCAGCAAAACCGGCAGCACGGTTATACACCAAGTCCCCACCAATTGATACTTTAACAACGGCACCTGCTAACCTTTTATCGGCGAGCGTATGATCGATGACCTCATCTATACGTGCTTGCAAATTCACTTGTTTCTCTTTGTTCCAATATAATTTATTCAATGACACTCATCCTCTCTGAACAATATCATGTTGCTTACTTTTCCGGGGTGAGTTTATTATATAAATCAAGTCCCTTTGATTACATAAGACAAACCAGTTAGTTGCTTCATTTTACAAAGGAAAATGAGGTAGTTTGAGAGGAATTATTCAGAATTAAAGGAGAGCGTTCTCATGGACCATATAGATAAGCAGATTCTGTTTCATTTGCAAAATCAGGCGAGAATTTCAATGACCGAGTTAGGGAAAGCTGTCAGCCTATCGCAACCAGCCGTTACTGAGCGAGTACGCCGTCTGGAAGAGAATGGGGTCATTGAGGCGTATCGCACAGTGATCTCCCCTGAGAAAATCGGCAAAGGTGCTGCGGCCTATGTACTGTTTAGGACAAAGGAATGTTATCCCTTCCTGGATTTTTGCCGTTCTGCACCTGAGGTTGTTGAATGCTATCGCATTAGTGGAGAACACAACTACCTGCTGAAAGTAATGACCGACTCTACCAAATCACTTGAAGAATTCGGCAAGCAGTGCGATCCCTATGGAACCTACACTGTTCTCATCGTAATGTCATCCCCTATTGATCCTAAATTCCTCATCCCCTCGCTTGAACAAGCAAATCTGCTTGCCGATCCAGAATAGATCGCTGGCGGTGTATAAACAAAAAGGAATCCGGCAAAGAGCCGGATCCCTGGGAGATTAATTGGGAAACGAGGAAAACACGAAGAACCATTAATATGTCCACCAGTTGCCTGACATCACAAGCAACGAGAACAATTTGATACTATCTTCGTAGTAGCCTTCGGCAGAACTACTCGCCGTATGGTTCCACACTGAGTTCAACCAGCTTTGGTAGCTTGAAGAGGTCATTGCACTAACCCCAAACGGTGCATAGAAGGCACCGCTGTTGTAGCTGCCGAACACAGTTCCATTCAGCTTGTAGCCATCCTTGATGCTGCCAGGTGCGCCCCCTACCTTAGTCTGAATCCAACTGTTCATCTGATTAAGCTGCGACAAGGCACGGTTATCGCCAGTAATCAGGTAGTCCGTAGCAATACGCCAAGGAGTACGACAAGAGTTATAGTTGTAATTTCTATAGCTTTAGAATACGCTGCGAACCAAGCCGCCGTCCACTCGCATAGCTGAGCCATTAATTGCCGAAGCCAGCGGACTGCTGAGAAAGACGACAACATCCGCAATCTCTTCCTGCCGGATCAGCCTTTGAATAATGGAGGTTAGACGATTCTCCTTCATGAACTTGGTCTCCGCTTCCTCAATCGTCAGCTTATCCTCCGGATACAGGGTGCCCAGCATAGTTTCTACGCCTTCTGTTAATGTAGAGCCCGGCATGACTGTATTCACCGTCACCTTTGTCCCTTTCGTCAGCTCAGCCAAGCTGCGGGAAAGCGATAGCTGCATCGTTTTGGTTGCACTGTAATGAGGCATTTCCTGAGAAGGCATCACTGCAGCCTCACTGGCGATGAAGATAATTCTGCCCTCATTGCTCTCTAGCATCTGCTTCAAATAATGACGGCTGAGCCGAACTCCGCTCATGATGTTAACCTCAAAGAATTTGAACCATTCTTCATCCGGAATATCAAAATACTCAGCAGGCTCGAAAATCCCCAGATTGTTGATAAGAATATCGACTTTCGGGAATTCCTTCAAAAGCTTCTGACAGCCCGGCTCTGTTCCCAGATCCGCCACCGCTGGATATAGCTCAGCTTCCGGGTGCTCCTGCTTAATTTCTCGGATCGTATGATTCACCTTATCCTCATGCCGTCCATTGATCAGAACAGTTGCACCCTCCTGCACCAGCGATTTGGCAATCGCTTTGCCAATTCCTGATGTTGATCCAGTCACCAGTGCGGTTTTGCCTTCTACATGTAGCTTCATATCCATACCTCCTTTGTATTCACATACCCTGATATAAGATAGATCACTCCACCCATTCCATTTAGAACGAGGGAGTGACTTAGGCTCATGCACTATTAAAAATCGAAGTTGTCCGGGTCTGGGCCGACACGCAGGTGTTGATCCAATCCGTCAATTCGTTTCATATCTTCTGCGGACAGCTCGAAATCAAAGACCGAAGCGTTCTCGACAATACGGTGTTCTTTGGTGGATTTCGGAATGGTAACAACACCGTTTTGAAGATCCCAACGCAAGATGATTTGTGCAATAGATTTGCCGTATTTAGCAGCAATTTCTTGCAGCTCAGGGTTGTCTAGCAATTGGCCCTGCATTAGTGGAGACCAGGCTTCGTATTGAATGCCTTGTGCTTTGCAGAAGGCTTGTAGATCTTTTTGCGTCAGGCGCGGGTGATATTCCATCTGGTTGACCATGGGCTTAATTTCAGCATCTTCGAGCAGGTCTTTTAACTGGTGCTCAAGGAAGTTACTGACTCCAATCGTTTTGACACGCCCTTCTTTATAAAGGGTCTCAAGCGCTCTCCAGGCTTCTTTATACTTGCCTTTTACAGGCCAATGGATCAGATACAAATCGAGGTATTCTAACCCAAGCTTCTTCAAGCTCAGTTCATATGCAGCAATGGTGGACTCATAACCGAGATCCGCATTCCACACTTTGGAAGTCACGAACAGTTCTTCTCTGGAAATGCCGGCAGCTTCAAGTCCTTGGCGAATTCCGTTGCCTACCCCTTCTTCATTGCCATAGATCGCAGCGGTATCCACACTACGGTAACCGTGGACAATGGCTGTTTTCACCGCATTCTCCAGTTCAGCACCCTCCTCTACTTGAAAGACTCCAAGACCAAGCCACGGCATTTTCACCCCATTGGACAAGGTTGTTGTATCTTGCAGATTGTTAGCCATTCTATATCTTCCTCCATCTATGATTAATTGCTGAGCTTATAATATGCCACTCGGCCAAGCCCTAGTCATCAATACTTGCAAGTGCTATGATAGTTTAAAACATTCAAAACGAATAGTACGCACTTCAAAGTACCATAGTAACTAAAAAGTACCTATGAGGATATTTAGCTCTAACAAATGGAGGGATAACCATGACATTGGTTAAGAAAAAATATAATATTTCGGTGGAGGCTACCCTGGAGGTCATCGGCGGGAAGTGGAAATGCGTAATCCTCTGTCATCTAACCCATGGCAAGAAGCGCACTAGTGAGCTCAAGCAATTGATGCCAGCCATTACACAAAAGATGCTGACCCAGCAGTTGCGAGAGCTGGAAAGTGACGGTATCATTAACCGGATTAGTTATAACCAGGTTCCGCCAAAGGTGGAGTACGAGCTGAGTGAATATGGGGAAAGTCTGAAGTATATCCTTGATTCGTTGTGCAATTGGGGCGAGCAGCATATTATCAAGCAGTATGGGGACAAATATGAAGTGCTTGAGGACAATATCCTTAATAAGTAGAAGTGAAGCACCCTTGGAGGTCAAGGAACTAAAGCTGCTGCTATGTTCCGCTGGATGGCAGCAGCTATTTGATGAAGGTAAAGCGAGAGGATTGGATCAATTAACAAAGCCTATTGTCTGCTCATATTTGCAAATTGGGGTCCCGGATAAAAGCCAACTTTTCGATAAAGATGCTCTGCCTCATTACCAACAGTCACACAAAGCTTAACTACCTGTGAATGCGCATAAGCGGTTGACCTCACATTGTTGAGCATAGCTTCGGCGAGCCGATTGTTCCTATACTTAGGAAGAACGCATAAATCCCCTACTTCCGCAAAACCGAGGGGCATTTTTTCATAGATACCAGCTATACAAAGCCCGGCAATTCCTTGCTCTTGCTCATCAAAAACATAAACCGAAAGATTGCGGTGCTCATAGACCTTCATCAGGTGCTGAACATCTGCTATGGCCTTAGCTTCATCAGGAGCGCCATAAGTTTCATAGTCAATTCCCCCTGCATATCCTTCCATAAGGATCTTCGCTATCGTGGCAATATCTGTTGACTCATCTAGCGAACGAACAGAAAATCCATCAGGTAGCACCGCTGTTATGCTATCATCAGCCGGGCAGCACATGACTTGCCGAACCGCTCCCAGCTTATATCCGAATGTAAGCAAAATACTGACATCTTGTTGTAAGAGTCCATTAATGTGCTTAATATCATCACTGCAACTAAATAGTGCTCTCCAAAAGACCGTTCGGTCAGCAAAAGGTGGTATTAAAAAGGGGTACATTACCGTCCCATCATTGATTATTGCACCGCCGATTCTCACATCGTCACGCAGAACCCAATAACATTGATCACTAAATTGAGTATCTTGAAGACGTGTATTCCAGTCATACCACATCTCAATATCTGTATCGGCATAGATCACCTGGTAGACGGCAAACTTTTCTTTGTCTGCTAGCTCCAGCCTATATTTTGGCATAGTAATCCCCACTTAGATCGCCCCCTTCTGCCTATCGACTTGATCATACAACTTGCTTCCGCAATAAAGTAGCTATAGTTCTGCTATATTTAAAATTTCCCGCCAACCGTTACATGCTGTACCAATACATTGGATGCTTTGCTATGATTGATATATATCTACGAGTTTTCGTAAGGCTTGCTTCACATCGCCGTGAAAAAGCCCCCCATGATAGCAAACGATCTGCTCAATGTCATATTCAAGCAATTGCTGAACTGAATGCACGGCCTTCGGCAAATCCAATGTATATTGTGGATTGGCGATTTCAAGTCCACCTTGCTCAATGACGACCGCATCTCCGGCAATTAAAGTTCTGCTCGCAGGAAGATACAGTGATATATGACCAGGCGTATGCCCTGGCGTATGAATGATTTCTATCCCTCCGCACCAGGGCAACAATTCCCCACCAGATACCGTCTGATCAACGGCTGCCGGCTCAATGGACTGCAAGAATTGGATAAATTGCTCCGCTTGCGGCTTGGCTTCCTCTAGCAAAGCGTCAAATGTCGATTCCGCTTGCTCCAACCGCTTTGATTTTGTTTTACCCTCAATAGATGGTGTTTCGATCTCATGGGCGATAATACTGATGCTCGGATATGCTCGTTTCAGTGCGGCAAGTGATCCGACATGATCCATGTCGTGATGCGTGATGATCAGCTTGGTGAGAGAACGTAGTGTAATCTCATGTTTGTTCACTGCTGCTTCAAGGAGAGGTTCAAAGTCTGGATAGCCGCAATCTACAAGGATCGTATCGCGTTCATCTTGAAGCAAAACCGGGGTAATGATCTGTTTTTGACTACTATATTCAAATTCAATGTCGAGCAGTTGATAATGGTTCATCCGTACCTCCTGAATTCATGTCCTTTAAGAATAAGTGTAGAACATGAAACGAGCGTTACAAAGGACATAGATGATACAGAATCAAAGGTGTCCACCTTATTGACCGCGAATAATTCGTCTAATGCTGCGTTCACTCAAATAGTAATTGTGTGCAAGCTCCTTGACGGTTAGACCTGAACGGAAATTACGCATGATCTCTTCATTACGGTCTTGCAGCATTTGCTTATACCCGGAACATTCGCCCCATTGTTTTTTCTTCCCTTGCCGGGCTGGGATATACAGATATCCTGCTTGTACATATTCTTGAATGCTATGCAGTAATTCTGCCGGTAGCATCTGTTGTGCATTTTGATATTTCATTATTTTGCTCCTATCTATATAGCAGAATTCGGTATATAGAGAAGCAAAGAGTTCACTCTTCAGTATGGTGAAGGCTCTAAGCAAAGTTCGCTTGAACGCGTTGGAACTCTTTGCTCAGAGCCACCTCCATCGATACGAAAAAGCATGGGCATCATGCCATTCACTCCCGTCTACAGGCTAGGTATTGTAACAGTAATACGCCTCTATTGTGCCACAACGGGCAGCGTAATCTCCAACTCAGGAATATATTCTACTTTTACATGCCCATCTGCATCTAACTGAAACAGGTATGAGTCATTATCCTTATAAATATATTTATACGGTTTTAAAGTTATCGATTTAGGAATGGACTCAAAAGGTTCAAAGCGAGTATCGGTAATCAAAACATTACCATTCTCCGCATTCCATCCATTGCCGGATATCAGCTTAATCTTTTTCCCCGTCTCATCAAATAAATCGTATCCGATCATGCCTTGGGAGCTTTGAAGTTCAGCTATCTTCATTCCTTCGGGCAATTCTATCCTTGTTGTCAGATTAGTGGTAATTAGTGTGAATTCAATTTTATCAAGCGTTAAATTAATATTCTCGTACTTACGCTGTATGGCAGGATTTAGAACAAGGTTGTTCTCCGTATTTATTGTTACAGGGATAGTCAATTTAAATGGTTCTTGAGCTCCTGACAGTGTCAACTCCAACGAGAGTTTAAAGGTGTCAGGGAGTGCTTGCCCGCCCTGATTTTTCAAATCAGCAAATTGCAGTATCGCCGTATTTTGATCCTGAGTTGGATTAATGAAAATACCAACATCGTTATACCCAGCGGCCGAGTAAGTTTGAATATCTTTATCGTCAATCGCTAATTCCACATTTTTGATTGCGGCTAATAAAGATTCCGCAGACTGAACATGATCTAGAACTTCACGCTGAAGTCCAATCGATACACGTGTGCCGTCGAAAGTAATCGCTGTCGCTCGTAATGTCAGACCATCATGTGTAGCCCCTGTATCCAGCACCGTCACAAGCCCCTTTTCATCTGCCATCTTTAACCCAAGATCACCAGCCAATTTAAAAATACTGTTCATGCCTGGAATCTGTTTTATGGATGCTGCCAACGTTGGCGATATAAATCCAGTTCCGGTAACAATAATTACAATGGCGGCAACTGAAGCAATGGATATCATTGCTCTACGCCATCCTTGGTGCAAGCGAGAATGTCCTGTAGCCTTAGTCCTTTTTGGCATAAAAGACTCCATGATTCGGTCGGTTAAATCAAGCTCAACAGATGTCTCTCGAATCATCTTTTTAATATGGTAAATTTCTTGATCATCCATGTCGATAGACTTGTTCACTTTGAATCCCTCCCTTTTGTGCAAGTAATTTTTTTCGAAGTCTTTCATATTTTTTGCGGACCCCGGCGGGCTTCAAATCCATAATTAAAGCAATTTCTTCAAAAGAATATTCTTCTAAAGCACGCAGCAATAGAATCTTCCTCTCTTCAAGGCTCAATCGCTCTAATAAATCGTGGACATAATCGGTATAGCGACTGGATTGATCTGCAATGGGCTGCTGCTTTTCTTTTTTATAATTGAATATTAGATCCAGAAACTTATTTCTCTTTTTCAAAAGGTCCATGCAATGATGATAAGCAATTTTATACAGCCAAGATGAGAACGATACAGTTGGAGTGAAATTTCGTAAGTTGTTATATCCCTTAATAAATATATCTTGAGTAGCATCTTCGGCTTCTTCTTTGCTGGAGAGAAGATAATAGCAGTACAAGTATATCTTTCTTTGAAAACATCGGATAATCGTGGCGTATGACTCCGTATCACCTAATTTCACCTTGTTAATAACTTCGTTTATATCTTCATTCACGTTGGCGTCCTCCTCTCTAGCTGTATAACTGAAAAAGTAGTTCATTTGTGACATTCACTCCAAAAAAAGTTACGTATGGTCGCCAAAATAAAAAATAAGACTGCCCGGAAGCAGCCTCAAATACCCTCACAACGAGTAGTAAACCTCTTTGCCAGCAAGAAAATCTCGACAATGCATTCTGCATATTTTTGCAGCGTGCTCTTTAATCCAGCCATTCTTCTCCGGATCATTAATGAAGCATAACCCTCCAAAAAGGTTGTACGCAGTTCACTTTTAAGCATGGAAGAGGCGCTGCCCAAGTCAAAACAATAATGTCCGTACCCAAACAAGCAAAAGTCTATTAGCGAAGTATTTCCCTCAGAGACTACGATATTTCCCAATTGAAAATTCGCATGAATAACGCCTCAGGAGTTCCCTCTTGCATCCAATTCGGTTATCTGCTCCTTTACAATTTGTAGAACGGTTGTAATCACATCATAGTCTTCCTGTTTGAGACTACCGTATTTTCGATCCACTCAAGAAGCGTTGCAAATGTCGCCCCAAATGACAGGTTCCACCAGCGAATAGTGTGCTAATACATTCTCGGCTTCATGTATCACAGCGCATGCCACCCTCTTTTTCAAGCTGAATCAATCTAATTGTACCAACTAATTGGCTATATTTGATTTGGAAAGAATGGTTATAAACTAAACTCTATTCATTTAACCTAATTTTAAATTTCGTCCCAATACCCCATTTAAATACAATTTTCTAAATCTAGTTGACAAATACTGCATCTCTATACTATCCTTAATTTTACAAAGATTCCAAAGTTCTTTAATCCTGCCGAAACAAAACTCACATTCATATGGCAGATAAACGCCTGTTATCTACCCTGCATTCCCCCCATCCTACGCACTCTATAACTTCCAGTTATTAATGCTACTACCCTTCACTGCTTTACGCTTCCCTCTTCCAGACCTACAACCTTCTTCTATTCTGACCTGCATTCCTTATCTAAACTTATTTACGTTAACTCTATTTATGCTGTCTCTCCCTGTGCATTTTGCTAGAATCGATGAACGTTCTAAAAATAATAGATAGCGCTTACATACTATGTTATTTATCGCTCACGATAGTCGTAATTCTGTGAAGAACAGAAAGGATGAGAGTGATGGACGTTAATAGGCATAGCTACGCAGCAAGATGGATGAGAGACAAAGACATACGAATGAACGGGCGTGGTCCGCCTGGAGAGGAGGGTATGGATAGGCTACTAGATTTTAAAATTCAAACCAAAAAGGAGAATTTGTGATGAAAAAAAATCGAGTTAGCACTACCCGATCAATCAGTAAAATAGTTATGCTCTTCTTCTTGTCATTCATTCTTATCGCTTCAAGCCTGGTCGTTGGGCCAACACAGCAGGCCGATGCCGCTCCTCTTCCTAAGAAAATCATCGCTTATGTGGCTGGCTGGGCCAACTTGACCGCGAATGATATCAAAGCAGAGCAGTTGTCTCATATCAACTACTCCTTTGCCCTGATCTCCAACGGCAGAGCCACGATTACGAATAATGACCGTACGAATCTGCAAACTATGGTGGGATTGAAATCCCGGAATCCAGATTTAAAGGTTCTGTTATCTGTCGGGGGCTGGGGTGCGAACGGTTTTTCTGATGCAGCACTTACAGATGCTTCTCGTACAACCT
Source organism: Paenibacillus sp. GCM10012306 (assembly GCF_042649265.1). NCBI lineage: Bacteria > Bacillati > Bacillota > Bacilli > Caryophanales > Paenibacillaceae > Paenibacillus > Paenibacillus sp. GCM10012306. The sequence continues at coordinate 93,761 of NZ_JBHRYW010000014.1, forward strand.
TTGCAGACAGTCTTGTGCAACTGGTGACCGCCAATAATTTGGATGGTGTTGATCTAGACTGGGAATATCCAACCAACCCTGCAGCAGGCACAACCGCACGGCCGCAGGATAAACAAAATTTCACCTTGCTTCTCTCCAAGGTTCGCGACAAACTGAACGCGCAAGGCCAAATTAATGGCAAGCAGTACCTGCTGACTATTGCAGCTGGAGCCAGCAGCAGCTATCTGAATGGCGTGGAAATTAATAATATTACGCCTCTGCTGGATTGGATCAATTTGATGACTTACGATTTCCACGGAAGCTGGGATGCGACGACCGGTCACCATACGAATTTGTCTGGAAGAGATATTAGCGTAACCTCTGCGGTCAATTTGTTCCGAAATGGCGGCGTTCCCGCAAGCAAACTGGTCATTGGGGGAGCCTTTTACGGCCGGTCCTGGACAGGCGTGCAGAATAGCAATAATGGCCTCGACAGACCTGGTTCCGGGGGATTCGAACCGGATTACAACACGATTGTCAGCCAATATTTGAATAAGAACGGATATACACGGTATTGGGACAGCAGTGCACAAGCCCCTTACTTGTTTAATGGAAATACCTTCATCTCTTATGACGATCCGCAATCGCTCACTCTGAAGGTACAATATGTGAAGAACAACGCTCTGGGCGGTATTATGTTCTGGGAGTACAGCAATGACAGATCTGGAGCGCTGCTTCAGGCCATTTACTCAGAGGTAACTGGTAATGTGACACCCAATCCAACAGGATACTCCTACCTGGTTGCCCAAGCCAATCAGCAAATCGTCTCTGCTGAAAATTACGGTAATGACCAACTGGTCGCCAACAGAGCAGCTGCAGGAGACTGGGAACTCTTTGAATTAGTCACGAACTCGGATGGCACAGTCTCCCTCAAGTCCAAAATCAATAGTAAATATGTCACCGCAGATCTCAATACAGGTGGTGCATTGATCGCCAAAGCTACAACCATTCAGCAGTGGGAGAAGTTTAATCGTGTGGATTTAGGGAATGGCACGATTGCACTGCAAGCGTTGGCCAATAACTTGTATGTTACCTGTGATTTAAATAACGGAGGCAAGCTGGTTGCCAACCGCACTGCTGTTGGCGGGGCCTGGGAGGCTTTCCGGGTGAGCAACTAACAGAGGAACAAGGGAGAGGCAGACCTTCGCCTCAATGAACATTGAATTTCTCCACGATCTGCTTGATGAGCAGAGATATTTTCACTAACACAGTAAAAGCCAGCTGGTCCCCAATAATCGGATGAACTGCATCCCACTAGTTAGACACGACTAACAATGGAGGTGCAGTTCAGGGGATTCGCTGGCTTTTTAATGATAGGTGTACATCTAATTGCTAATAAACTCGGTCAGTTGCTCCAGCAGCACATCCATCTCTTCATCCGTCCCCACACTAATTCTCAGCTTATCCGAGAGCTGCGGAGCGTCAAAATAACGGACATAAATATGCTTTGACTTCAAAAAATCATAGATATCACTGGCAGCGTGATGCCGTGGCTTACATAGAAGAAAATTTGCTTGCGAAGGCAACACTTCAAAACCAAGACTAATCAGCGTATCACTGACACGTTTACGAGTAGAAACAACCTGCTTAATTGTCCTTTGCAAATACAGCTGATCTTCAAAGGCCGCCGCGGCCATGAGCTGACTAAGGTGACTGACATTGTAGGAATCCCGGCATTTATCCAAGGCATTCACCAGTGTCGGAGCCGCCAAGCAGAACCCCACCCGGATACCGCACAATGAATAGGATTTGGAAAAGGTACGTAGCACCACGAGATTCGGATAGCGTGCAACCAGCTCATAAGCCGATGCATTCGCTGGTGCAAAGTCAATATATGCCTCGTCGATGACCACTAACCCCTCGTAGTTCTGGAGCAGGTGTTCAATTTCGGCAAGCGATAACAGCAGTCCCGTCTGCGCATTAGGGTTAGCAATAAAAATGCCTTTAGCCCCTGTATTAATGAGCGCCTCTATGTCGATGGAGAAATCATCACGTGTCGGCACATATTCGGTATGTACACGATGAATGTCCGCGATCGTCTTGTACAAGGTATATGTAGGATAAGGAGTGGCGATAGAGTCTCCTTCTTCCAGACAGATTTGAAACAGATAGGCAATAATTTCGTCAGAACCGTTGCCGCAGAACACATGCCCGGAACTCAGATTGAAATGCGCCCCAATTAACGCCCTTAACCTTTGGCTGGTGGCGTCAGGATAATAGCGCAGCTGCCCATAATCGAACCCGCTCAATATCTCCTTCACCCGTGGCGACGGTGGATATGGATTCTCATTGGCATTAATCTTGATCATCGGCCCGTCTACCTGCGGCTGGGTCCCCGGTACATAAGGCGTAAGCTGCTCAATCGTCTGTTTAATGTACATAGACTCTCTCTCCTCTACCCCAACAAAAATTGAGATTCTTCCAAAGAGAATACCAAATACAGGAATACAATTCAATTAAAGAGTCCTAATAATTTCGCCGCTTAAAGGTCCGTGCAACAATCACCAATCCAGACCATGCTTTTCAATAAAATTACTGGTTGCATCTTCCCCGTTATCTATAGATACCTTGCCTACTGTTCCCACTGGAATGCCTCCTCTGATGAGCAGCTGACCAATATGGCATTCTTTTTCCGCTTTTAGAATCAGCGCTTCAGCTGAACAGCCGAAGACATCAGCAATTGTTGAGGCTCCGCCCCGTCTCCGCTACCGCCTTTCAGCAGAGGGATCGCAATTCGCGTCTTCAGATTATCACTTGAAATCCGGCCATCCCCCTTAGCCCCTTTATACCAAACAGTGTTCATGTTAATGGTTGTATCAGCCATTTCAATCACTCCTCTTCCTTTACTAACGCATAGATTTGATCTAATTGCTCCTGCAATCGCTCAAAGACGACAAACCGGTCGGCTCTGATATACTCCCTCTGACCTGCCATTAGCAGCATCACAGGTACAGTGAAAATCAAAAATTGTGCCGCTACCTCTTCCACCACATTGGCATCAATATGTCCGAGGTGAATTTCCGGGTATGCCTCCAGCAGCCCCCTTAGCTTGGGCAGTATTGCATGACATACACTGCATTCTGGTCTGGACACGTACAGGAAGCTCAACTCATGCTTTTCCAGAAAATCATGTCCCATTGCTATTGAGGTTATTTCTGTAATTTCTTTCATACGGCCCCCCATTCAAAGAGCAATTAAATTCAGTGTACGCGGAAGTCCGCTTCCGCCCAGTGCTGCATATTTCCGGTTAACACTGTAAAGGAAATGAAGCACCCTATTCAACATGAGAAGGGGCGTTCTGTTTATTACTACTACAGGGTTTCCGTATACAAAAATCCCGACAGCACTTGTTATACGTACTACCGGGATTTTCGAACCTTAGCCATTAGACCAGGTTTAAGATTTTATCCTTCAAAACATTCTTTGGATTGACGCCGACCATTGTGTCTACCAGTTGTCCATCCTTGAACAATAACAGTGTCGGAATACTTCTTACACCGAACTGTGAAGCCAATTCTGGTTCATTATCCACATTGACCGTGGCGAGGGTTGCTTGACCCTTCATTTCGCCTGCCAACTCATCAACGATTGGAAGCTGGATTTTACATGGCCCACACCAAGAGGCCCAAAAATCAACCAAAGTAACACCAGATTGAATTTCATTTTGAAAAGATTGTTTAGTCAGCGCAGTTGCTCCCATGGGGAATAACCTCCTTGTATATGCGATTATAATATATTCAATTGATTAATTGAATTATAGATAAAATATAATTTTCCGTCAAGGGGCTATCTGCGAAACCAATCAATCGTTTCCGCGATAGCCTGAGCATGTGGAGTAGTGTGATTTCCGAATTCCTGCACATATTGGCTATGGTCTACTACGTAAGGGGTCGTATATATGTACTCAATCTCTCTCATTTCTCGCATAAAGGGATTGAACAAACTCATGAATTGAAATACAAAATTGGGGGCAGCACGTACCTTAGACGGAGTCTGAAGCTGTGAATAAACTTGGGAGATTAAATTTCGGGTGGTGGTTGTTTCGGCGCTGGCCAGATGCCAAATCTGCCCTAATGCGGCATCGTTTAATGCCAAATTAACAAGACCTGCAGCAAAATCTTTTATGTAAATATGAGTATGAGGAACATCGATATTACCGATGACTTGCGCTGGCTTACCTTGTAACGCCTTCTTAAATACCCTATCCCCGCCTAGAATAGAATGCAACACCCCCGGACCATAGAAATCGGGTCCTCTACCGATAACTGCTCGAAGCTGCCCTTTGTCATGTGCTTTCAGAATTTCATCGGCCATTTGTGCCCGGGTTATTCCTTTACTATCTACGGCTAGATTTAGCATTTGTTCATGATATGCCTCTTGGGAGGGCCCATACATATATAGATTGTCTGCATATACCAGTTTGGCTCCGGCCTTCATCGCCCCCTTCATTATCCCTTTCGTAAGCTGAGGGAATTCTTCAGGCCATTTCGTATAGTTCGGTTTAGCACAATGATAGACAACAGCAGCTTCTTTAAATACCTCACTTGCCTGTTCGGTATTACCAACATTCGCATGAATCAGCTCTACATCAGCGGGGACATCGACAAATGATATGAATATAAAAAAAACTCCTACCAGAGAAATGTCTCTAGTAGAAGTTTTTTATTTAACTCTAATCCTCCAATAAAATTCTTAGCAGCAACCAGCCTTAGGTCCACAACACCCCTCATCGGTACGTGGTTCCGGCAATAGCGTGACTCCGGCATTATTCAGCTCACTTTGCTTCTCGCTATGGTTCCCCTCACGGGATTGCCAAGGCAATACAACATAGTGGTTGCCCGAAATTTCTTCCACACGCTGGATCCAGATTCGCTCACTTGCTGCGCGTTGCTGTAGAATAACATCTTTTGTCCCGGTTAAGGCCATGCTTTGGTTAATCAGCCACCACTTGGGATGAATCCCCGCTCGTCTTAAATCATCTGCGAGCCTTTCCGCTTCGAACACCGGTGTAACTTCTGCATGGGTGACGATGATGACTGCCGTCTCCTCTTCGTTTCTCAACCGTGGCAACAATTTTTTCACGGATGGCGGTACTTCCCCGGAAGCGTTCGCAATTTCCTTATGATACGATTCTGTCGCATCGAGCAGTAACAGCGTATGGCCGGAGGGTGCCGTATCAATCACTACGATTTCGTTATCTGCTCTATCCACCAGATCAGCAAACGCACGGAACACTGCAATTTCTTCAGTACACGGTGAATTTAATTCTTCCTCCGCATAGGCGATGCTTTGTTCATCCATAGTTTCTCGCGCTTTATCCAGAACTTCTTGACGATACTTCTCCACTTCAACTTTTTGATCAATTTTGCTCATGCTGAGTAGGCCTTTAATGTTGTCGTGCATGATTTGATCTAGCTGCGTAGCAGGATCAGTCGTCGTAAGATGTACCTTTAGACCCCGTGCTGCCAAACCAACAGCGATGGCGCTCGCTGTAGTCGTCTTGCCCACCCCGCCTTTTCCCATTGTAAAAATAACACGTTGACCTTTAGACTCAATATCATCCAGAATTGCCGCCAGACCAGAAACCTTTAATTCTGTCGTATTCACTTCAGTACTAGGAGCATCTTGCTCGTCAGCGAATAAACGACGCACATTCGCCACCCCTGCCACATTGAATGACACCAATGGTACGGCATAAGTTGGCAGAGCTTGCAGTAAAATAGATTGTTGATCTAGTGCGTCTTGTTGCCGCTTCGTATAAGCTGCCGCTGTGTCATCACCAACAAGTGGCTTCATCAATAGTCCGTTGACAATTAGCATTTGATTCTTGATTCCAGTCTCCGCCAATTCCTGGGATGCACGGGCAGCTTCCTTGAGCGGTGCGTGATCCGGCCTTGTTACAAGCACAAGAGAGGTTGCCCGTGGATCGCTGAGCACATCGACTGTTTGCTTATACACCTCTTTACGCTTATCCAATCCGGCGAGCAAGCCCCCTTGTGTAGTGCCTTCCTTGCTATTATGCAGAAACTCATTCCAGGCATTGGGGAGTTGCAGAAGACGCAAAGTATGCCCTGTTGGCGCTGTATCAAAAACAATATGATCAAACGATTCTGTTAACGCCTGATCGGTTAGCAAATGAGAAAATTCATTAAATGAAGCAATCTCGACTGTGCAAGATCCGGACAACTGTTCTTCCATCTGATTAATAACGACTTCCGGCAGCTTACCACGATAGGGTCCCACAACATCCTCACGATAACGGGCCGCAGCCTCCTCCGGGTCCAGATTGGTGACGAACAAATTAGGTACTTCCGGGATTGACTTATAGTTCATATCCAAATCCGTCTGAAAAACATCTTGCAAATTAGAGGCTGGGTCGGTGCTGACTAACAGCACTCTTTTCCCTTGATCCGCCAAGGCCACTGCTGTTGCACATGCCGTTGAAGTTTTTCCTACGCCCCCTTTTCCTGTGAAAAACAAATAAGGTGTAACTTGGATTTGGTTCACATCAAATGAAGGTATCATATGCATTCTCCTTTGCCCTCAAGTCGTTCAAGAGACATTGTCGTCCACGCTGACAATTCCTCATTGGTGGGTAATGAACGTGTCTTCACAACAACACCATTAAGTAAAGTAACAGGCAAGCTGCTGGGATCACTCGCTAGTACCTCTTTTACCGCTTCATTCTCTTCAAACTTCGTTGTATCACTCAGAAGGTTATATCCACTAACATCGAATCCTGCTTGAGATAACTGGCTAATAGCTACCGCAAAGCGAATCGACGCCCGTTTTTCTTCCGGGTTAGTGACACCTGTTGAGCAGCATCCACCGGATTCGAACACTTCTATTTTGACCATTGAAAAAAAACCTCCAATTCATCAATTTTTTTTGATGTATAATTTAAAAATTTTACCCGCTTATCCTTTCGGCGGGTAAAAAATACAACAAACGTCGTCAGACAATAAATACTGCATGGCCTCTTCATTGATCCTGTAGTAATTCCAGCGGCCCTCTTTGCGGCATTTCAGCAACTCTGCATCGAGCAACAATTTGAGGTGATAAGATAGCTTAGATTGCGGCAGATCCACGATCGCTTCCAAATCACACACACATACCTCAGAACGCTTATTGATCTCATATAAAATCGACAAGCGCTTCTGATCTGCCAACGCTTTGAACTTTCGTTCATAGTTAGCAAACAGTAGCGAATGATCCATGGTTATTCTCACCACCCGATACATCAATTATTTTTGATGTATTCATCATATGCTACAAAGCTGGATAAGTCAAATCCATACGGCCAATGATGTTTTTACCACATTCGGGAAGTCCGTGCAACGAGAACAAATCATTTCCTGGCTAAATACAAATCGATAGTATCGTAAACATGTAGTACATTACCAAACTTGATAATTGCTTCTTTAATCTCATCTTCAAACCTTTCTTTTGTAATGGATGGCATTGTTCTATGGTCCGAATATGTATTCAATAGTGCGATATAGTCAGTCGCAGAAAAGCTTCTAGTTAAATGATATAACTTAAACACAACATCCCTGAACCCATAAGCTTGAATAGTTTTGGATATGTTATTATATCTTGCAGTGTCATTTTCTATAATTTTGGTATTAGAGGGTCTGTATTTTTGATAGATGGCTTGGATTTTCTGATGTAATTCGTTAATTTCTCGTGCTACAAAGGGGCGGTTCCAAAATAATGCTAGTGTCCCATCGGTTTTTAATAATTTTGAGGCTTTAGGATAACCCACTTCTTCTGGAATCCAATGAAATGCAGTAGCTGAATAAATTAGATCTACACTGTCATCTGGACATTCAAACTCTTCAAATGTAGTATTACATACCGTAAAGTTTTCAAACTCTCGGAACTTTAATCTTGAATACTCTGCGAGGTCTGCTCCTAATTCAATTGCCGTTAATTCACAGCCTGTTTCGAGGAAAGGTCTTGTCGCCTGACCCGTTCCAATACCAACCTCAATTGCTTTGTTACCTTGCTCAATTTGAGCATACCCCATAATATCTTGGAATAACTCTTCACAGTAGTTGGGTCTCCACCTATCGTAGTTCTCTACATCCTCATTAAATGTAAGTCGTATATCCATAGAATTATCCTCCCGCTCAATCACTTATATTCTTTATCATAATAATATCTCTGCCGTATTCTTCAGATTCAACTACATCGATTTCATGATAGCCCAGCTTCTCATAGAAACTTTGTGCCGTTATACTACTGGGTAGTTTAAGCAATGTGATTCCTGTATCACGGGCAATTCCTTCAATGAAAGTAATAAGTATCCGTCCAATACCTAAATGATGATGGTCCTTATCAATAAAAAGAGTATAGACAGTATCCCCAGCCAAACTAATAGTTCCGATAATCGAATTTTCTAAAACAGCTACAAACACTTTCCTCTGCCCGGCTAGACTAACGAGATACTCAGGTGTAAAAATACTATACATATTATTAATAATCTTCTCGGAATAATCTTTACTATTAACGTGTACTAAATTATCTCGAATAATGGTTGAGATTTTTGGACTATCCTCTTTATCAAATTCTCTGATTTTAATATTTTCATTCATGAAATTCACCTTTGTTTTGTCAAAATGAAAACACATTGTTATTCGAGTGGAACATAATGTTTCAATTCCGATTCAGTAATGCCATTTTCTCTGCCTTCTTGGATCGATCTATGACTAAACTGCAATACTTCATTATGTGCAAAATATACATATTCAACATCTGGTTCATCTTTAAAAATAACTACCGAATAAAATGGCGGTAATTTTATTCCCCATACTCCTTTTACAGACGCTATTTCTTCTCTACTGTATTTCTTTTCTTCTATTAGATAGTTCGTTACTCTATTTGCATATACAATTTTGTTTACCTGAACGTAGGCAACAAGCGTTACTACAAATATAGCTACCAAAGCACCTATTATGATTGCTAGAGTTCTTATTTTCGTATTCATTATATTAGTCCTTTTTTCTTTATTGTTATATGGAGATCTCACTAAGTGACAATACCTCTGATCCTTGTTATCCGCCTACTAAATCAAAGGCCTCCTCTTTTCCATTCTTATAAATCTGTATTTCCCCATATTCATTATCACCGCTTAGTTGGTAAATTCTTGTCGCAGCTAATCTCTTATCCTGGTAATCATCTGTACTTAGTTCTTCTATATTTATTACTAACATTTGATCCAAAATGTGCGCTTTGATCGATTGAAGATACTTTGCTTCTTCTCCTTGTAATCACTAGAATTTTTAACTACCAAATATTTTGTTTCCCCTGCTACCGAATATAAAAAAACGCCATTCTTGCTCTCAAGGTTATTAACAAAGAGTTAGACTTTTTTATCAAGCTTCTCTACATTCACTTCTTTTATTAAGAGGTGGTCTGACTACATCCAATTAATCCAACTACAACTAGTATGAAAAAGAAAACTATAATGTGAGTTCCTTTCATTATCTCATCCCCCGTTGCTCTGAATTGGATATACTTCCAGCTACTGTTCTCATCTTCACAAAACGACCCAGCCTTAGATAACTCTTATCTTAAGCTGGGTCGTTTGTTGTCTGATATTATTCCATTATTTTAGCGCCTGCAGGACGAAATCCCTAGTGTGTAAATACGTTGTTATCCGATGCTATGGTGCTCTTCGAGTTACTATTAAGATTACTTTAATTTCCTCACAACGTCATTTAAGTTTCGCACTATTAAGTGTTTGGGATTTGTTATCTTGTTAAATAAATACTGCTTCATATCCCGGCTCAATACCATAGAGTGAATTCCAAGCCGCTCGGCGCCATCACAGTTTCTAATGTTATCATCAACGAATATAGCCTCAGATGGAGAGACTTCCAATTCTTCAAGAGCCGCCTTGTACATTAACTCATGCGGTTTACTGACTCCTTTTACTGAGGAAATTATAAAGGATGAGAAGTAATCCCTTAACCCGACCTGTTTAAATACATTATCCAAAGATGGCCATGCATCCGAGACTACAGCCAGCTTATAAGTCCTGCTCAACTCCGGGATTAATTCTATCGCATCTGTATAGAACTTATACTTTTCATAATTAAAAACTAAATCAGTCGCAATAGCTTTGATCTGATCTTCGCCCAACCCTAATTGAGGCAATTCAGCAGCGAAAATTCTATAGAATTCAATGAAATGATACAATTCTTCATCTTCATTTCTTATCAAACTCTGATTTGATATATAGGTATTGGCTTTATAAAATGCCTTATTTCTAGTCTGCTTGTCTATTGAGCAGAAAATCTCCTCATCGATAAAGTTAAAAAAGTTGGGGCTAATAAACCAATGTCCTGTAACAGGACCATTCAACACCTTACCAGAATCGAAGAGGATTGCTTTAATAACGGTATTAGAGGTTCGATGACTCATATTCTTATACCTTCTTTTTATTTAATTGTTATTTTTTTCCTCCTTAACCATGCTTTTAAGTTGCTTCTATGAGTTTCTTTTTCTATGCCTTTAAAATCAAATCTGATCACACGCTGAGACCAGCTTTTCTTATTCGTTTCAAATTCTATGTAATATTTATTGATATTGGTACATTTTATTTCATTAGCTTCAAGGAACACACCATCAACGATCAAATTGCTGTCTTTTATAACAATGCTACGTTTTTTCCTAATCTCTTTTATCATGGATACTCCAACGACGCTTATTAATAAGATTAATATTGTTATGTAAATTTCTTTCCATTGCTCTAGATCCCAAATCTGATGAATTAATATAGAAAAAATACCCATCATACTAAAAAATGCTGCATACTTTGCACCTATGTACGGCAAGCTAATTTGATATTCATTGTTATTTATATAGTCTTTCATGCAATTCCTCCTTGTGATACTCGCTTATTCAATTATCTCTTCCCAACATCAATTTTTCCTTTCTAGCTCTTCATCAAGTTCTTTTAATCGTTTTTCAGTTTGTATAATCAAGAGGGTGAATGGTACAAAGATCAATCCAGTAATAATGAGTGAAAGATAAGTCCCTTCAAATAGAAAGCTTAATATTAGACCAATTAATGTATACAACAGCCCATATCTGATCATTAATTCTGCACTGTATCTATTGGCTTCATCCCATAATAGTTGGTTCTTCATTGATCTCCTGGTTCTGTATCCATATAGTGAATTTATCGTTTTCGGAGGTTTTTTCTTCACAATGAATCCGGTTACACAAGTGATTAGTCCGATTAGGAGGGTGATTATTAAACTAGCAATCTGACTATCTTTCATGAGTTACCTCCTCACGTTCCTTATTGTCTTACTTCATTTAAAAATCTTTTTATTATAGGTAAATCAGCAGGATTTATTTGGTTTGGTATCTCGTTTAAGTGATAAAACTGTATATCTTGTACTTCATCTCCATCACCTTTAACTGTTCCACAGTATTCCTTGCATAAGTAAGCAGCAACTACGTTATATACTTCATCTCCATGTGGGTACTTATAATACAGTTCCGGTCCTGAAAATATATCAAGTAACTCTAGCGCTGTAGCTTCTAAACCCACCTCTTCAAATAGTTCCCGTCTTGCGACCTCTTTCATTTCTTCCCCAGGCTCCATTGAACCTCCAGGTAAGCCCCATAAACCATTATCAGTTCTCTGTTGTAATAACAAGCGACCTTGATCGTCTATAAGAATCACACATGCTCCTGCCATAATTATAGGTCGTGTTCCTACTAACTCTCTTATTTGTTTTATGTAATTCAAGATCTTCACGTCCTTCTAAATTTCCATATGTATATTGATTCGAGCAACTTGTTGTTATCCAAATTTTTTAACTCACTTTTTGAAAATCAGTTCAATTACCGGCGGTCCTGATTCTTGAGGATAAACATTTAAAGCTATTGATATCGTTATCATTATCAACATGATCCATATCATAAAATTTAAAAACGGTTTAAATTTCTTTTGAAGGATCATTCCAACTACTATTATGGATGTATTGATGACATAAATCGTTGGTAATGCCACAATCCTCCCTAAACCTGTATTTGGATAGTAATGAATTAATAATGATATCACTATAATGGTGGGTGAAATGCATAAGAGATATTGGATTAAGAATCTCACCATACTATTCTTATTTAATTTCTTAATTTCAATTAGGAAGATATCCATTAAAATTCTTAACCCTCTACTCAATTCTGTTCTCCTATCTCATTTCATATTAAATTTAGTTGGCTCTTACATGCTTAATGATGCTTATATTTGGGTTATCTTGTTTTAAAAGTACATCCAATAGTCCATCTGGAACCAACTTTACATCTTCTGAATCTGTTTTGAAAAAGTTCAAAGGTTTCCATTGAGCTTTATATTTAATATCTCCTTCTATTCCCTCTATCTCATCAAGATCATATAATGTCTTTTCTCTCAGTTTCGCTTCGTAAATGAAATTCACTTCATGTCCCATATCATCCTCAGTACCGAATATGTTTTCTATGACAGAAATTAATATAGGCTCTTCAATTTCTTGATTCAGTTCTTCCCTAATTTCTCTTATCAATGCTTGTTTGCTATTTTCACCAAACTCAATAGTCCCACCGATAGGTCGATAGAAAGTTGTACTTATCCCAGGGAAATTAATGATTTGAACTAAAATGTCATCTTCTCTGCTAATGATTCCTAGGGAAACTGATCTAATTCTCATAGGACTGTGTCCTCCAGCTATTCATTATTTCTGCGAACTTTCACTACCTTGGATGCACATAATTACATTTTTCCGTGTGATCATTCTGATTAATACTTAAATTCTATCTCATATTCATTCTCAGTTCCATTAAATTCATAAAAATATATAATTTGAAAAGGCCCAGTTGACGAACTCAACTAGACCTTTTCTATATTAAGTATGGAGTCAGTTTATCTTAAGATACTTCCAGCTTAAAAATCCTTGTATAATCACAATGCCTCACATCTAGGATATTAAGTCCGTTATTTTTGAAATATTGATCAAAATCCTTGTTTAGAAAGTGCTCAAAGTTCTGAAATTCAAGCCGTTTGATGATTGAGAACATGAATTTTTGAAACAACCCTTGAGGTTGTTCCCACTCCACCACCAATACCGTTCCTTCAGGTTTTATAACGCGCCTTACTTCACTTAATGTTTTTTGGGCCATAGGTTTGCCCATTTCATGCAATATTAATGAAATAATCACCACATCAAAAACATGATCAGCAAATTCCAAATTAATGGCGTCCATTTCGTGCATTTCCACACTTTTAATCTTTTTCTTCACTATTTTTTTGCGTGCAACAGACAGCATTTCTTTGGAATTATCGATTCCAAAGACAGTGGCATTGGTTTTCTGCTCTGATATCAGTATACCGTTGATGGCCGTGCCCGCACAGATATCAAGGACTTTAACTGAATCATCCGGAAGATAGCTTAACAAAGCCTGGCGGGGACTCCGGCTAGTACGGCAAAAAAACAATAGCTCACTTAAATCATATAGCTTGGATAGGAGTCGGTAATTCAGTTTGAGCTTCAACCGGCACCCCCTCCTTAGGCTGGCCCTTGGATGCACAATATCTGAAGATAGCTGCCCGCTCACTTGAAATTCTGCATTTTTTAGCAATATCAAAGGATACATCCGGGGGTGTCGGCGTTATAGAGGTATCCATCTGATCTCTCGTCATCACACGGCTGGAAGAAATTCCAAAGCAGGCACAATTCGAACTGGAAAATACCTCACCCATCTTCTTATAGATATTCCCCAGTGTGTCCTCATGAACACTCCCAAAAGAAGAAGGTACGGCGACACACGGCGTTACATTACCGTCATTATTGATAGCAATATAATTAGATCCGGCCCCGCAGCCAAAATAATCCGAGCTTTCAAACTCGCAAAAATTAACAATGACCGGAAACGTCTCATTGGAAGCATTCTCTCTCTTCAACTGTTTAATCAACCCCATCGCTTTCCCGTAAAATCTGCCCACCTCGCTTCCTTCCAGATTACCTTGCGGAATCGGCATTACTACACGTACTTCTTGCACGCCGAGTCCAGCGACAAACTCAAAATACTGCTGCAAAGCCCCTTCCTTCAATAACTCCTGCGTTACGCATACTGTAACTGCCGTATATATGTTTTGTGTAGTCAGCGCTTTGATCGCTTGTACTGCATCTTTAAATACATTGCGATTTCGTCTGAGCTTACAGCATATTTCTTCTTCAAAATGGTCCAAACTCAGAATGCATCTTGTTAGTCGGGTGTTCTTGAATTTCAGCGCACATGCATCATCGATCCCCAGACCCGTTGAGAAAAGTACCCCCTCCATTCCTTCCGGGATGGATTCGATGATTTCAAAAATATCAGTTCGAAGCATCGGCTCCCCGCCCGTGATACCGACCGAAGCGGTTCCCAACTCCGATAATTCATTCATACACTCCTTAATCTTCTCGATACTCAATTCTTCTTCCCCGTATTTGGCCCTAAAGCAGTGCCAGCAGTTGCAGTGACACCTACCAGTGACTACAATATCAGCCTGAAGCGGAACACGTCGCTCATGATAGACTATATCATTGACCCCCTTAATCAGACGGTTCCAAGCCGGACCTGGGAAGGAAGGAAAGAAACTATTAATATAATATTCACTGTTATCCTGGCGGTAGGTAAAGCTCTCTTTCTTTTCCTGAAAGAACTCCCCCATGTATCCGGCCAGTTCACTTAAATCGCACTGCCGCATTGCACTTAAGACCTCTTCATTCAGCGTTGGGTATTTTGATAACAATGTCATGTCCATTCACCTCTTTTATATTGTCAGAACCTATAAAGTTCCGCATTGATGTGCCAGGATCATACTGCTTACATCTTCCACAGTTTTGATGCGTTTGAGCATTTTCTCATCTCCCTTTACACCAAACTCTTCTTCAAGGGAAGACAGCAGACAGACTAGATCAAAGGAGGTAAAGCCCAAATCGCAAATCAGCTCTGATTCCAGCCTAATCTCCTTTAGATCCACATCTGTAAATTGCGATATTATATCTTTGATCTGCAACATTTGCTCGTCATTCTGTTCCTTGTTCATAGGTTGCCAACTCCTTAGATATTGTGGTGAATACCCGGCGTTCTTTTTTCATATCCTGCTTATCAAATGCTTTCTCGTGTACTTCCACCCTTCGGATACGCTTAAATGCGGGTGAACTTTTATTTATCGTATGAATAACTTCATTCAGAGCCGCTTCGACATCATCAATTCCGTTGTTATCCGCATATTTGTAATCAGGATATATGACCGCCATCAACATTTCCGTGCCGTTTTTATCCGCTGCGTATACAAGCGAGCGATCTATCAGCGGATGCTCTTCTATGGCCTGCTCAATCTCTACCGGTGAAATATTGTTGCCGTCCTTCAGAATGATGAGATCTTTTTTTCGGCCTGTAATATACAAGTAGTTATCTTTGTCCGTGTAGCCCAAGTCCCCTGTCTTAAACCAGCCTTCCTCAAAAGCCTCCTGAGTACCCCGTTGATCCTTGTAATATCCCTGCATAACGATGCTTCCCCGAACCATAATCTCACCATTGTTGATTTTCACCTGACAATAGGGTTCAGGGGCAACAAGTCCTACGGAATTTTTTCTTATGCTGCCTGGCCGATTACAAGAAACGACCGGTGAGCACTCGGTGATGCCATATCCATTCAGTAAGGTGATCCCCAGAGCCTGAAATTTATCCACCAGTTCCGCGTCCATATAAGCGCCACCACAGATAATCGTTCGCAGCTCCCCCCCAAGCATATTCAGAACCTCTCGATTCTCCTTACCGTTTTTCTTTGCCTCTCTCAAAATTCTTTTATAAATGCCTTCTACAATCATAGGTACCATGATGAGCATAGCAGGACTGAACTGCTTCACACTCTTCAAATAATTGTTCAATCCGCCGCCTATACAAACAGTAATACCATAGAATAGCATCGGAGCCAGAATGCCGGGGGTAATGGCAAACATATGATGTGGCGGAAGTACCGGTACCGTACACTCTCCAGGTGTGAAAGCTCCCCTACCCACCAAATAGACAGAGCAGAGAACATCATGGCAAAGATTCCGGTGTGAGAGCATGGCCCCTTTGTGATCACCTGCCGCGCTTGATGTAAAGACAATCATGGCGGTATGATCCGCATGTACGCGGATTGCCATTGGCTGCTTACTGGCTCTTTCCCACGAAAATTCATCTAAACTCTGAAAGCGTTCCGTATTGTCAAAGCAGACGATTACTTTCAGAGATTCACAACGTTGTCTTAACTCCTCAGCGATATACAGCCTGTTGCCGTCTACAAAAAGAACCACTACATCTGCTTGGAGAATTAATCTTTCAATATTCAGAAGGCTTAAATCCTTATCGATGGGAACCACTGTATTCCCAGAACCCGTCACGCCAAAAAAAGTAACCATCCACTCGTAGCTTAAATCCCCAATAATTCCAATGTTTATTTGCGCAAGGCCCCTTTCCTCAAAGGCCGCGCTCAATGCATCAGAATCAGCCTTTAGCTGAACATATGTTTTTT
Source organism: Paenibacillus sp. GCM10012306 (assembly GCF_042649265.1). Classification (NCBI taxonomy): domain Bacteria; kingdom Bacillati; phylum Bacillota; class Bacilli; order Caryophanales; family Paenibacillaceae; genus Paenibacillus; species Paenibacillus sp. GCM10012306. The sequence goes on from NZ_JBHRYW010000014.1 coordinate 110,364, forward strand.
CGATAATTGCACCATTTGCTTTAAACTTCACTGCAGTCTGTTGCTGAAATCTGCCGACAGCATTGGATAGAAGCTCAGGGATAGTGTCTGCTCCGTCTAGAATATCTGCAATCTTCAAGATTTCATTCATCTGGCATATCTCCTTATGGGTTCCCAACCATTGCGGCAGGACGATCGGGTGTTACTAAAGCATCCGATACAATCTGTCCGTCTTTTATGGTAATACTCCTTGTTCCATAGCCGATCAAATCCGAGTTATGTGTGATATGTACGATGGTAGTTTCGAAGGTTTGGTTGATATGATGCAGCATTTCCATGACTTGAATGGCCGAAGCACTGTCGAGGTTTCCGGTTGGCTCATCCGCAAGAATCAATGGGGGGTTGTTGATTACCGCCCTCGCAATGGCCACTCTCTGCTGCTGTCCGCCCGACAACTGGCTGGGTATCTGTCGGCGTTGCTCCTTTAAACCCAGCAGTTGTAGCAATTCTTCCAGCCTGGGCGCAACATCGCGCTGTTTCTTACCAGCCAGTAGAGTGGGCAGTACAATATTCTCCTCTACCGTGAGATTTTGTACAAGATTATAGTTCTGGAATACAAATCCCACTTCACTTTGGCGGAGTTTGCTTTTTTGCTTGTCCGAGAGTCCAAGAATATCCCGTCCCGACAAGTGGACACTTCCGCTTGTCGGATATTCCATACCACCCATAATATATAAGAGCGTGCTTTTCCCGCTGCCGGAAGAACCCATAATCGTCAGGAATTCTCCCTTTTGAATCCGTAAAGATACATCCCTCAGCACTTCGGCATCCCTGTACTTCTTCTGAATATGTTTCAGTTCAAGCAAATGTATGACTGCCGCCTCCCTACTAAATTCTGCTTATTCTAAATTTAGCCTTTTGCTGAACATATGGTTTACCGCCTTGTACATGAGGACACAAATGAAGATCTGAAACAGGGCACATATAGCCATCAACAAAATCATATGGTTACCGGAGTCCTCGGTATTCAAGTCCAGCATGAACATTATCGGCAAGAGTATAACCACCATCAGCAGTTGTATCGATATATAGATCACAATCCCCGCCACAAATGTGCCTGCCAATCTATTTTTACTCATGAGAACTTGCCCCAGCGCAATGGAGGTGTATATAAATAGATGAATCGTCAAGGAAGTGATAATAAAAATGATACAAACCAATAAAATAGTCATGGTTGTATTCAAACCTGAACCTGATCCTGATCCCGCTCCCTGTTGAAACAGTTCCTCCACGGCCGCCGTAAATGCCCTCTTGTTCTCCTCGGAATAAAAGACGATGCCGATTGAAGTCAGAACAAGCAGCATTGTGGCCAGATTCCAACTCACAGCGGTCACAAGCTTGGATATCGTCAAATTTCGGATGGCTGTCGGTAAAGTAAATGTCAGATACCCTTCGTCGGTAACCAGGTGTGAATAATAACGGACCGCCTGCAAAATGTAGGTGATAATGATTGCTGCCGCCAACATCAACTCATAGGTAAGCTTAATAACAATGGGAATAAAACCGAGTAGGCCTTCAAATCCGCTTACATGGGTCACCAGTCGGGCCAATACTGTAAATAAGAGAATAATTACATATAAGGGAATCATATATCTCATGGTTGATTTGAAATCATATTTGATCAGTTTTTTTAGCATAGATCCTCCTGAAATATTGATCCACAGTCACTCCATTCCCGGTTCTGATCTCTTCAGCGGTAGCTGCTTGTAGAATACAACCATTATCAATGAAGATCACATCATCCAAAATGTGCTCAATATCCGAAATCAAATGTGTGGAAATCAAAATGGATGCTCTACGGTTATAACACTTGAGGATGGTATCGATGATGTAGTCTCTGGATGCAGGATCGACACCACCAATAGGTTCATCCAGACAATACAGGTCCGCATCACGGCTCATTACAAGAATTAATTGTATTTTTTCTTTGGTCCCTTTCGAAAGAGTCTTTAAGCGAGACTCCATGTTTATATTTAGATCCTTCATTAAATCGCTAGCTTTCTCCCGGCTGAAATCCGCGTAGAAATCACTGTAATAGGCAACTAACTCCTTCACCTTCATCCAGTTATTTAGGCAGTTCCTCTCCGGGAGATAAGATACTATTCGCTTACTCTCTATACCAGGTCTCATTCCCTTGATTATCACTTCTCCATTGGAAGGCACCAGCAGGCCATTGATCATTTTTAGTAAGGTCGTCTTGCCGCTGCCATTGGGTCCGAGCAAACCCACAATTCTGCCCTTGCCCACAGTCACATTAATATTGTTAAGCGCTGTATGGTTATCATACCTCTTAGTAAGTGATTGACATTCCATAATAGCTTCCACTATAGAATCATCCTTTTCCATAAACCTTAAATTACTCATATTTCAATTCCTGTACCACATTCAATTGAGGCATCCTTCTGATCGACAACACGGAAGTCAGCATAAGGAGCAGGAACATCACGGCGAGCAGCTTCAAGATCGCAACGATATCCATACCAATGCTCACATACTCCCCAATACAGAACAGAATCTGCTCCAGTGCCTTGGCAAGAAATAGGCCCAGTACCCCGGAGAACAGACAGCCTGTAATAAAAATCCCCGCCGTCTCGGTGAGTATCATCCGGTTGATCTGCAATTTGCTCATTCCCAGTGAATACAGAACCGCATACTCTTTCTTCCGCTGCAAGAACCCGATTAGCTGATTAATGATGACACCTGTGAAAGCAATCAAAACTGACAACCCCAAAATGAGATTGATTAACATGAGTAAGGAGTCCACTCCACTTTTATTGCCTGCTAAGAATTCATCTACGGTCTGAACTAGGATGCTGGTTCCAGCCAGTGCTTCACTCAGATCATCCTTCACTTGCTTGAGGTCCCCTGTAGTTTTAATTTCAATGGAGTTCGGAATCCGGCTTACCTTCGCCATATATTCCGCTGGAGAGACCACCAATACGTTTCTTTTTGAAGTAAAGTTCCCCGAATGAATGTAGCCAACAATTCGTATCGTAAAGGCATCCATCGTATCGCTTTTAATAGTTAGCCGATCACCGATATTCAAATCGTTATGTGGGCCATAAAATCTGTCGATCAGAGCCTCCCCTGCCAAAAGGACACTCATTTTACCCGAAACATCCTTAATTCCGAGCATTTCATGATCCAGTCCAAAGATGCCTATATTCATTTTATAGTTATTGATTGTAAAATCGCGAAAGCTGTAGTAAACAGGCTGAAGAGACTGTACGCCATTAACACGATCAAGCTGGTTATACGCTGCGGCAGGTTCAGAGAGTCCGGTAATTTGGATATCTCCCTCAAAAGTTTTTCCCGCCTGCTCAAACACATGATTAATGGACACCGTTGTTAAATATACAGTCAACATTATGGATAAGGTAACTGTCACCAAGATGATGCTCGACTGGTTGATCTTGTTTCCTGCCAGATTGGTGCTCCCCAGTTGTACGGCTGCTCCACATCCACGCTTTGCCAATTTGGTGAGAATATTAGATAAACCCGCTGTGAGCAAGGGAATTAAGCAGATCGTGCCTGTCAGCATTCCCATAAACACCAAACCCGCCAGCAGGAGGTTATATTCCGTATTGATGAAATATAGAAGGATCGATAACCCCCATAAAACAATCCCCAGCCAGCTTCTACTTCTTGAGATGTCCGCCTTTGTATAAACCGTATCAAGCATCGACGCTCTAAGCGATTTCCTGCTTGCAGACAGTATCCCGTACAAGGAGACCCCTACCTGAAAAACTACCGTTAAGCCTACGGAATAGATGACATACCGGATATTAAAATCATACGGAATGCTCAGACTTGAAGCCATTTTGCCGTAGGAACTGAGTGAGGATATTACGGGTTCCTTCAATAAAACCCCAAGTATGACCCCTGCTATTCCACTGACCAAACCGTATACCACATTTTCTGCGAGCAGGATCAGATTCATCGTTAAACGGGTTGCGCCAATACTGCGTAGCGTGGCTATTTCAGGCATTCTTTTGGCCAAAATGATCTTCGTATTACTGGCATTCAGATAGAACACCATAAGAATCACAGCAAACAAGACAATAGACAGCAGTTGATTGGTTGTATGCAGCTCTGCCTTAATGGAGGCGTCATCCGTAAGGGACATTTTGCTAAAAGCTTGATTATTGGCCTTAAACAACTCGTCAAACTGCTCCTGTTTGATTGAAGGGTCCTTCTGTACATATACACCTGACGCCTTATCGCCCATTCCATTCAAATATCCAACATATTGAAAAGAAGAGAACAACATGATTTTATTATTTTCATTCAGATATAGACCCTTATTCTCCGCGATTCCCCCAATAGTCATCTCTTGCTCCCCTGCCAAGGTAGAAACACGCAGTACATCCTTTAAATGCAATCCGTACTTCTCAGCCATACGTTGACTGACAATAATCTGTTTAGCTGCAGCCGGATCAAATTCTGCGCTGGTCTGTTCGAGCACCAGCAGCCTCTTCTCCAGAAGAAGCTTAAGATCCATGCCGTATAGATTTAATGACAACACCTCGCGGTCAAAGCGGGTGACACCGGATGTTTTGGTTAACTCCAATAGGCTATTGACCTTCAGACTGGATAAGTTCAGTTCCTTTACATTGAAGTACTTGTTCTTCTCACTCGTGGCGCCGTTTTTGTAAATATAATAGTTATAATCCTGGTAAGTTCCTTGCAGAATGGATTTATATTGCAGCAGCATTTGATCCTTGACCGTCATATTCAAATAAAGTATCGCAGTGGAAATGACCAGAGACAATATGATTAACAAACTGATTACTTTGTTGGCAAGAACATTTTTCAGGACATATTTTGATAAAATTTTCACATATGCCAGCACCTTTTATAGAGAAATAGATTCGGCTTGAGGAAGCTGCATTCATTCACTCCATTTCAATTTATATTTCCCTCTGGCTTTGGAGGCATTGATTTCAACCTGATATTCTTGTGTCTGACTGACCGTGAAGTTGATCTCCCCGGAACCTTCCGACTTGCTGAAAACGTCATGCCCTGTCTGATCCTTCAAACTCACCTGCAGCGAACCTCTGGATAATTCAATCGAGTAAACCAATTTCACCTGATCGCCTTTTTTGAATTTGACCCTTTTGCTGTTTGAGCCGCTAAAATAATAGAAAGAGGAATTCAGCGTACTTCCATAACTATTTTCTGCATAGCCTATTCTGATGTCCGAACCTAGAAAAGCGGCAAATATCAGAACCACCGACACTACCAAAAATACTGTAAGAGAAGAAATCATAATAATTCTTTTTTTATTCATTCTTTGACTCTCCATTCCTCAATGAAGTTAGATTCTACATGGCGCGGCTGTAAGGAGGATACTTCTGATTTTTGAGAATTGCCGATGCTCGGCTTGAATGATGTTATCCCACACCAGGAGAACCTGCTGTAAATGTTCGATCAGATCTCCTTTATAATGTGCGATCCGGCTAAGCAAGGTGAATAGTTCCTTCCACAAGGACGTTATTTCTGCAAATTCACTACCTACAACATCCAAATGAGGTATATTATATTTTCGGGCGTAGTATTTTATACATTGTCCGTACTCTTCGCGAAAAGCGGAATAACTGCCAAACAGCAAATTATTGCGCAAGAATACCATCATTAAGCGTATGATTGCTGAATCCCCGTTATCCTGACATTGTGCCAGCATCTTTTGAAGATCATCCTTTAAATTCTTCATCGCATGAATACCTCTACTCACACCCCTGCCAATGAAGGAGCCTAGCTCCCCATTGTAAAGCTCGCCTTCATCCAGCATTGTGTTTGCCGTTTTTATGATACTATTCGTTAAAGCCTGCTGAATGCCAGTTGGGTTAATATCACTAACCCCATGGTCTGGCTGTAGGAAATAACACAAGCCTTCGGGTGAAAACGGGGCGCAGTTGGAGCATCTATAGGTCTGGAATTCTCCGATGGTAATCTCATTCACTCGCTCCCGATCATCATCATTGGTCAGAACAACCAGCGCCTGATCTTGCTCCTCGTCATAACCAACAAGGAGTAAGGTTGAGAGATAGTAAAGGTTGAGCTTCAGCACCTTTGGCGCAGCATCCTCCGCTCCCTTCAAGAATCGGCTGTCAATTCTAAACAATACGGGAATTCCCTGAACAATTAGAGATTTCAACTGCTCCCAGCCTCGTGAATCGCCGGCAATGTTCTCCTTGTGAAAGCGAATATTCAAATTGTGAAAAAAAGTCGTCTCCGTTTGATTATGTGAAGCCGTGGCATAAGGCAGCGACTCAATCCCCACGCCAGGAATACTGATTCTGTCATATTGAAAGGTAAAAGCTTCGCTTAACAGTAGAACTTCATTGGAATGTAAATTAAGCCCATAGTGCCTGACCAGTTCTTTAAGCGATTTGATTCTGCAATCCAGCAATTCTCTTGGTTCCATATGGCGGTAGGTGTCAATCAGCTGCACAGCGGACCTCCTCCTGCACAGACGTGCGTCGTTTCTTGTACTTAAAAAGTAGATTTCTTACAGCGTAACGCCATACTAGATGTAAAAAGAAGAACAGAGCAATAAATGTAGTTATTCTGTCCGATAAATAATTCACTATATCTGTAAAATCAGGGTGGAATTCAGCTGGAGCCATTTTCAGGAGTGCAGCGATATCTGTCTTCACATTTTGAAAAGCCAGAATAAAAGTTCCTGCTAAAAAACGGATGAAATATACAAAAAAACACGCAGTGAAAATCGAGTATATATACAGTACAGCCTTTTTCCCTTTACTTAATACAACAGGAACCGTCGGTTTATGCAACAGTCTACGAAACTGATTCATCCACAATTGATACATGACTGTTTTCACCTCAGTAATCCCCAGGAAATCAACCAATACCCAATATCCATCAAACTTTATAAAAGGATTGAAGTTTCCAAGAATTGTGAATCCAGAAAGTAAAATAGCTATATTCAAAAGATCACTATGGATGAATAAGGCATTGAGTACGAATGACACCATCAAAAAAATGCATTGGAGATACATTCCACCTAAATCAACAATGACACGCTGAAGGCGCTTGATTCTCCATATTTTAGTAACATCAGAAAACAGCACAGGCATGACAAAATACACCCCTACGCCGATTCTGCCCGGGTACACCCCGTACGACATAGCTGCGATCGAGTGCCCAAATTCATGCGTCATTCCCGCTAAAAAAACAAATAGGTAGCAAAACACAATATCCTTGATACTCAAGCTAAACATACTGCTGATTACATGTGTATTGGAATATACAGAAAAAATATAGGTTAGCCATATAAGCGCAATGGAACCCCAAACAATCAACTGCCTTTTATGAAAAATAAAAGAAAAAAACTTGAATTTCTCAATAAAAACCGGACGGAGCAACGTGAACTGTCCCCACATCATTTTGTTATGGGGAGGAGCGGTTGTAGCTGAGGTACCTTCCAGGATTCCATTGCGGACAAAAGCCATCTCAATGATCTGTTCTAACTTGTGCCCATCGATCTGTAGTTCAAAATGGGTATGCAAAAACTGTTGTATATCCTCCACAGTCCGGGTTCCGTCCATACAGCACAGAATACGATAAATAGTTTCCGATACCCTCCAGTGGCGATTGCTCATGGTGATGAGATAGGTAGTCTGTTCATTCCCATCATCAAATATGGAGGTCTCAACACCTTCTTTCACAGTCAGGACAGGGTTGCTCCATGAATAGCTATTGGCCTCGGCTAAATCCATTATCCCCTCTCCCTTCATTTCATAGTGAAATGATGCTCAATCCAAGCAGACCGAACCATACTCAGCTTATGGTTCGGTCTACCACACAATAGCTATGCTACATGAAGCCCTAAGAAACAAACCGAAATACCGATACAGCCGGCCGCACACGCTTGTCCTCCGCATGGATTTGCAGCAGTACCGCAGGCATTAAAGAAACACAGCATTTCATCTCTTTCTTCAAGCTCTTTCATGAATAAGTCCAGCTCTTTATTGTCAATGGCGGAATTAATAGAAGTGATCATAATATTCTCCTTCCTGTCTATGTTTGTAATGTCATTAACACTAGAGGCCTTCCGCTTGTGCACCACAGGCATTGCCTGTACAAGCCAATTCTCCTCTTTCGACCAACTCTGAAATCATCAGCTCGATTTCCTGATTCTCCACTTCAAGCTGCTGATTCAACATCTTGATTTCCATAATGTTCAATGGCCTCCTTGTGATATATTTATGCTCTAATTCACACCACAAGCTTTTGCACCGCATCCATCCAGTGTACAAGCACACTCTTCTCTTTCTACCAGTTCGGCAATCATGCTCTCAAGATCTTCACTGTTCACATTAAGCTGCTGATTCAGAGCCTCTATCCGTCCCATACCTGCACCTCCTTTCTTAAATTATTTGACGCCGCAAGCGTCAGCTCCACAACCGTTTGCAGTGCAAGCACACTCTTCCCTATCTACTAGTTCTGTAATCATGCTCTCTATTTCCTGACTATTTCCTTCCAAATGCTGATTTAAGGCAGTAATAGAATCCATAACTTACCTCCTTTCCTCGTTGTCGATATATTGCAATGATCTGCGGAAGATTTAGGCATGCACTGTTGAGAACTCTTCACACAGATCCACAGCAACCTCATCGAACAGTTTAGTGAAATCGTCACAATAGACCTTATTCATGTCATTGTGCATCACTTTGGCTTGAGCCGAACATCCACCACCACAAAACAGCATATATCTGCATTTGCTGCAGTCGCTAATCCGGTCCACTGTTCTGTCTTTCCAAGTATTATGTTCGTCTGTAAGTATAAATTCGCCGTTCTGGATATCGACCGTACCGATCCGGCTCTCTTCCTCCGCCAGCACATCCCAGCACGGATAGATATCGCCGAACGGATCTATGGTGTACATTCCCGTATTTGCCCCACAAAATCCAGAACGTAGCGGAGCATAACTGTTATTCTTCAGCATGTATCTGATTCCCTCAGCAAGTCCGCTGTAAATGCTGTTCAGTTTAAATCTGTCCGTACTTTGTCCCACATACTCGCCCAGTTGCTGCATCAGTTCCACATCGGAAAGTGCAGTTTCGTCATCCTGCTCATAACATTTAATATTTGTCTTGAAGTAGTAGTGGAAATTCGGCCTGCCAATCCAGCCTTCTTTTTGATACTCTTCGATCAATGCTTTGACGGAATCCGTGTTCTTGCGGTTGACATTTGTTCTTAAGGAAATGTTGTTGCCTTTTTCTAGTGCCAGGCTGATATTGGCTTTAATTCTATCGTAGGTCCCTTGGCCCCCTACCAGAAATCTTCTCTTGTCATGCTCTTCCCCGATACCGTCAATCGTAATTTGAACCTTGTCAAACTTATATTCGCTGATCAAATCAACATATTCATTTAAGTGATACCCATTGCTGATACAACTGATAGGTATCTCCATTTGCCGGCACTTCTCGCATATGTATGTCACAATGTCCTTGTTCGTTTTCAGAAGAGGTTCCCCACCGAATAAGTATACGCTTCCAATTCTATATCCTTGTTCTTTATATTTGGCTAGCTGCGCAAAGACTGCATCCACCGTTTCCGTGGACATTTTCTGATTAAGGAACTCCTTACCCCTCGACAGCAGATTTTGTTCAAAACAATACTCACATCTGAAATTACAATTATAGGTAGGCATAATTGTTATGCACAGATTCTTTCTGCTACTGGCATTCAGAGTATGACTGATTTTCTCGATAACTTTATACTCTTCATCATCCGTTAAATGGGTAACATAACCTCTATTCGCCAAAATCTCAATATTTTCAGGGCTGATCAGATTCAGATTGCTGCTATCGGCTTCAGCACTTTCCAAAATTTCACTGATTGAATTATCAACAATATCAAAAGACCCGCGAATGCCCTGGATGATCAGTTTTTTGTTCGGATTTTTTTTCAGTTCCAAGTAAATATTGTATTTACTCACTCTGTACATGGAAAATCCCCTCTTCAACAAATTTTTGTTGGCTTGAATCCCTTAATCATGTGATTAATTTCACTTTTAACTTGTTAACAACATCTCACAAAATACATTTTATACCAACAAATTAAATTTAGCATATGCTGTTTTGGTCGTCAATTTCATTTTTTTAAATTTTTTCCATCATTAATTATTAATCCTGTTACCTTATTTTTTTATTTCCTGGTTGTCTGTTCTCTCCCCGCGCCTGAAATAAGGACCAATGATGGTTATGTGTGGCCTTAAATTGCAGTATAGTCTAACAAATGGGTGGACATTATACTGTAGGGTGAATGGTCGATGAAAGACCTGATAGCTCATAGATAGATTCAACACATTAGGGCAAGTAATGCCTAGCAAAAAAATGAAAAACGCCGAGCGATAATCAGGAGAAATACCTGAGAATCGTTCGGCTCAGCAGCAATTTTTTTGATAAATGCCAAACTTTAAATGCGGAGTGAAGAATTATATTGCGGTCTACATATTGGGATAAAACGAAATAAAGAAAGTCATGGACCGCTAGAAATTACCCTGTAAAGAAAGTTGTGAACCGCTAGCTATACTTTTAGGATACATTTAATTCTATATTCAATATCACTCATCTATTTCACAGATACTCTTCATTGTCCAAGTAAAGCCAAAACTCACCTAATAAAAAGAGAGCAGCCTGAATTATTTATTCAGGCTGCTCTCTAGGTGTTCCGTTCTATCAGTTATTTTTTTACTTATTTCTCCTCCTAAATAAAATAACACCGCTCAATTTGCATTTTCGCAAAAAGAGCGGTGTTTCAGTTATTACCCTATTTTAATTTTGAAAGATCTAGGATAGCGTTTTTTTGAAAAGAATAGATCTTTTTGTCAGTAAACATCAACAAGAATAATTCTTTACCCCTTACTCCACCGTAACACTCTTCGCCAAATTCCGTGGTTTATCCACATCGTGGCCCAGGGCCAGCGATGCGTAGTAAGCCAGCAATTGCAGGGATACTACAGACAGAGCTGGTGTCAGTAGTGGCAGGGTTTGTGGAATAACGAACGCCTGATCAACGGACTTCAGCAAGTCAGTAACATGCTCTTGGTGAGTGATTGCCAGCACTTCTGCGCCGCGGGCTTTCACTTCCTTGATGTTGCTAACGGTCTTTTCAAGCACGCTCTCTTGAGTAGCCAGAGCGATAACTGGAACGCCATCTTCGATCAGCGCCAGGGTACCATGCTTCAATTCACCAGCAGCATATGCTTCGGAATGAATGTAGGAGATCTCTTTCAGCTTCAGCGAGCCTTCTTGAGCAACAGCGTAATCTACGCCGCGGCCGATGAAGAAGAGGTGCTTGTGCTCGGAGATTTGCTCTGCATAGTTCTTGATGGCTTCTTTTTGAGCCAGAATCGCTTCAACTTGCTCTGGCAAAGAATCCATTGCTGCCAGGATTTCTTTCACTTGTGCTTCGGACTGTGTACCGCGAACTTCTGCCAAGTACAGACCCAGCAAAGTGAATGCGATCAGCTGCGAAGTGTAAGCTTTGGTAGAAGCAACTGCGATTTCTGGTCCAGCCAGGGTAACCAATACACTGTCAGCTTCACGGGCGATGGAGCTGCCCACCACGTTAGTAATGGCCAGTACATGCGCACCATTCGCATGACCTTCACGCAAAGCTGCCAAGGTATCAGCAGTCTCACCAGATTGGCTGACTACGATAACCAGCGTTTCTGGGCTTACGATCGGAGCGCGGTAGCGATATTCCGAAGCGATATCATTTTCCACTGGAATACGCACCAGGGATTCAATCAGGTTACGTCCAACAAGACCCGCATTGTAGGCGGTACCGCAAGCGACGATTTGAATGTTGCGGATGTTCTTGATTTGTTCTTCGGTCAAGTTCAGCTCAGGCAGGATGACTTTGGTGCCTTCAGCGTTAATACGTCCGCGCATAGTGTCACGGTAAGCCTTCGGCTGTTCATGGATTTCTTTCAGCATGAAGTGCTCGAATCCGCCTTTTTCTGCGGTTACAGCATCCCAATCGACAGTAGTCATTTCCCGAGAAATAAAATTACCTTCGATTGTCATCAATTCGACAGCATCACGTGTCAAAACAGCCATTTCGCCGTCGTTCAAAATATATACGTTACGGGTGTATTCCAGCAATGCCGGAATATCCGATCCAATGAAGTTCTCGCCTTCGCCAAGGCCGATAATCAGCGGGCTTGCTTGACGAACGGCAACCAATTTATCCGGCTCATATTCAGTGAGCACGCCCAGTGCAAAGGCACCGCGCATATAAGTGATTGCTTTTTGCACAGCCTTCACAATGTCACCATCATACTCACGTGCGATCAGGTGAGAAATAACCTCTGTGTCGGTCTCGGAAGTAAACTGCGCACCTTGTGCAATCAGCTCTTCCTTCAGATCCAGGTAGTTCTCCACGATCCCGTTGTGCACAACAGAGAATTTGTCCGTGTTATCCGTGTGTGGGTGAGAGTTCTCGTCAGAAGGCTTACCGTGAGTAGCCCAGCGGGTATGACCAATTCCGGCACTTCCCGTTAGCGGGCTGCTCTCCAGCTTGGATTCCAGGTTCGCCAAACGGCCTTTAGCCTTGACTACCTCCAGTCCTCCATTCGTGAACACAGCGATTCCAGCGGAATCATATCCACGATACTCCAGCTTCTTTAAACCCTCGACCAAGATTCCTTGCGAATTCTGATTACCAATATATCCTACAATACCACACATTATATTTTCCTCCGTCCAAGTTATCGTAATGTGGGCGGCAATAGGAAAGAAACGTGCCGTGCGGCATGTTGATGAGAGTTAGCCAATATTCTGTTGTAATTCAGACGCAACAAAATAAACTTTCACTACTTCACAAAATCATGAAATGTACAGCTTTCCCCTCTGCCGTGGCAGAACTATAGTGTTTCTCTCTGCTTGCGCACACCCATGAATTATTAATTTTATGCACCCATGACAGCGTTGTGTGTAAGGTCGCCCTTGCATTTTCCGCTTGCATTCACGGCTCTGGTGCATCACCGGGAGGTCCCCGCCGAACATTTCGAACACCTCCACCTCGTCAGCTTACGTCTGCCGTGATCCGGTCAAGCTACTCAGCTTTCCCTTCTCCCCCGCGCAAGACCAAGCTCTGGCGCTTGTTATTGCCGATACCTCACGATCCTCGCTTTCCTTCTTGAATGAATGACACTTTATCTATTATATGCACCATGTCGTACTTTGGCAATGCTACTGACAATGTTTTCTTTCTGAAACAATGTCAGCTCAATCTGAAAAATACTTACAGAACGTTAAACCGGTGCAGCGGTTCGCCCACCGGTTCACTGTTCATTACGCGTATTAATTACACCAGTTCACGTTGCACAACTTCTACAATTTGTCCTACATATCGATCCAGTTCATCCTTATCTGGACCTTCCGCCATTACGCGGATTAGCGGTTCTGTACCCGATGGGCGTACAAGCACACGGCCGTTGCTGCCCAGCTTGGCCTCAACTTCACCAATAGCCGCTTCAATCGCCGGATTATCCGGATAGTTGGTCTTATCCTGCACACGCACATTCACAAGTACCTGCGGATATTTGGTCATCATGGATTTCAGTTGGCTCAGCTTCTGACCCGAAGCCTTCAACGTATCCACCAATTGGATCGCTGTGAGAATACCGTCACCAGTTGTATTATAGTCCAGGAAGATTACATGACCAGATTGTTCGCCACCCAGATTGAAGCCGCCGCGGCGCATTTCTTCCATCACATAACGGTCGCCTACAGCGGTTTTAGCTGTATTTAAAGACAATTGCTCGGTTGCTTTATAGAAACCAATGTTACTCATGACTGTAGAAACGATAGTACCGTCTTTAAGCTTGCCTGCACGGTTCATCGCATCTCCACAGATACATAGAATGAAGTCACCGTCTACTTCGTCACCTGTATTGTCAATCGCAATCAGGCGGTCAGCATCCCCGTCAAAAGCAAGTCCCAAATCCGCGCCATGCTTCAGTACTTCTTCACGCAATTTCTCCGGATGGGTGGAACCGTATCCGTCATTGATATTCAGCCCGTCCGGCTCCGCTCCGATCGTGATAACTTCAGCACCCAACTCGCGGAACAATCTTGGAGCCAGCTCGTAAGCTGCGCCATGCGCACAGTCGAGCACGATTTTGATGCCTTTGAAATCCTGAGAAATGGTTGTTTTCAAGTACTCAAGATACAGGTACTTGGAATCATGGTCGATCGTCACTTTACCTAAACCGGATCCAATAGGACGCGGCAACTCATCTTTTTCTGCATCCATTAATTCTTCGATCTGTAGTTCAGTCTCATCGGTAAGCTTGAAGCCATCGCCGCCAAAAAACTTGATTCCGTTATCCTCTACCGGGTTGTGTGAAGCAGAGATCATAACCCCTGCGTCAGCCTTAAGCAGACGCGTAATATACGCTACCGCCGGTGTGCTAACTACGCCCAACCGGATGACTTCTGCCCCAATGGATAGCATGCCTGCTACCAGTGCTGATTCCAGCATAGGACCAGAAATACGTGTATCCATGCCAATAACAACCTTCGGTTTCTCCACATTTCCTGTCAGTACATATCCGCCGCAGCGGCCAATGCTGTAAGCCATTTCTGCTGTTAATTCACGGTTCGCAACACCGCGAACACCGTCAGTTCCAAAATACTTCCCCATGTCTGTTCTCCTTTGATTATGCTGCTATAGCTTAATGTATAATGTATGCTTAAATTGCCTTGCGGTGCCATAATGAAACACCTGCATAGACATCTTGTTCCCACAAAATTAGGTTCCGCCTGTACCGGTAGCCTCTCCATTGTTTCCGGTACCAGCATTGCCGTTGGTTGAACCACTATTTTCCGAATGCTGTTCTGTAGGAGTCGGAGTCGGCGTTCCAGAAGTTTCTCCGCTATGTGTCGGCTGGTCTCCTGGGTCCTTGCCCTCCCCTATAACTGGTTCTGCGCTTGGCTCAGGCGTACTTGGGCTTCCCCCTGTGCTCGAGTTCTGTGAAGGCTCTGTGGACACTTCTGGAGTCGAGGAGGACTGTAGCTGCACAGTCACCTTAAGCTGCTGACCTGGCGATTGCTTAAGTGCAATGAACTTGGGCAGAGACACCTGGAGTGATACCTCATGCGCACCGGCTGCTAAATTACTGACGTCAGCAACAACGCTGATCTTGTCCACATTGAGTTGATTCAGCAGATCAGGAGCCCCCGATACTGTTAAAGAAAGGGTCTGATCAGCTGGATCAATTAGGGTGGCCTTCAGTCCGTCAGCCGCACCTTCCAGCTTTATAGGTACCCCTTCAAGGGTACGCTCCGCATTGTCGGAGGTCGTCACTGTCACATTGACCTTTCCCGGTTCGATTTTATCAATCCCAGCTGGTGGTACCAGCTCCACTTTGAACTGCTCCGTGCCGGCCGATTTAATTTGGCTAAGATTGACGGTCGCCTCGTAGGCTGTCAACGTTGCCAGTGCTTCTTTCTGACCATATACAGTTACCGTAGTCTGATCTGCCTTCACCTGAGACAATACCAATGATTCGGGCAGTTGACCAGTATAGCCGATCTCCAGCGGTACGCTTTTGAACGGAAGGGTGATTGGAATTTCGACTGAGACGTAAGCTGGTTTAATTACCGCATCCTTAATCTCATTCCCGTTGCTATCATAGGCGAACAGCTTCATTCGCTTCTCCTTGAAGGTCTCACTGTCACCGTCAAGCTCAACCGTCCCCTGCACCTTGGCGACCTTGCTCAGCTCACTAGCAGCGAGAGTGACCTCTGCTTCCCCTGTTGGCTGAATCACCGGTGTGCCGAGCTGATAGCCCTGAGCAGGCGTTCCTCTGGTCAATAGCGTAATAGGAAAAGCCTTCGTATTACGCAGCTCTACGTGCACATTCACTTCATCCGGCGTCAAAGACTCCAGAGTCACACCATTGGGAAGCGAATAGGACAAGGGAAGTCTGTTATCTCCGGGCTTCACCTTGCTAAGATCGACGCTCACCTTGTAAGAATCGGAGAACTTATAATTCAGATCCGACTTCTTCCCCCGGACCTCCATTCTCACACTATCGACATCCAAGGGGTCCATCACATATTTTTCCTCATCAAAGCCAGAGAGTTCGATCTTCACATTCTCAATCGTCTTCGACTCCATACGTGTGGTTGTCTGGGAGACGGGAGCCGTATCGGCATGAACCATAGCCCACAGGATAATCCCCAGCGCCAGCGCCAGAATCTTGTTGAAGTTATTGTTATTCATCCATTTATTCATCACGCTTGTCCCCCTTCCGTTTCCAGAAAGCAGAACGCTTCTCCTTAAGCGGAGAACTCGTGCTTAGTTCTTGATACAGCTTGGAAATCAGCGATTCTTCCTTGATATCCCTCACAATCTGACCATTAATCGCCAAAGAAATCTGTCCCGTCTCTTCCGACACCACAACCGACACCGAATCGGCCACTTCACTGATCCCGATCGCGGCCCGGTGGCGCGTACCTAGCTCCTTGCTGATAAACGGATTCTCGGACAAGGGCAAATAACAGGCCGCTGCCGCTATCTGATTGCCCTGCATAATGAGCGCTCCATCATGGAGTGGGGTATTGGGGATGAAAATATTGATCAGCAGCTCGGAGCTGACGACTGATCGCATAGCGATACCCGATTCCGTGTATTCGTTAAGCCCAGTGGCTCGTTCGAATACGATTAATGCCCCTATTTTTCGATGGGATAAATAATTCACAGCTTTAATAACTTCGCCGACCAGCTTGCTGACTTCCTCATCGTTCTCCGCACCACGTCCGAAAAACTTCCCTCGCCCGAGCTGCTCGAGACCACGCCTCAGCTCCGGCTGGAAAATTATGAAGATGGCAAAGACCCCAAACGTATAAATCTGATTCATCAGCCACTTCAGCGTATACAAATCAAGGATCGTGGCGAATGCCCAGATGAGCACAAGCACCAGAATCCCTTTTAACAACTGAACCGCCCGTGTACCCCGAACCATATTCAGCACTTTGTAGATGATATAGCTGACGATCAGAACATCTATAATATCTTTAAAGGACTCTTTCCAGGTAAGGTCCATGAAATAGCTCATTATCGCAAACCCCCGTCAATTCGAATTAGCTGGGTTTATTTATGTAAATGGCTAAACAGTGCCATAATATATCTAGGTTATAACGTTCACGCCCAGGTTGCAAGTTTAGCCCCCCCTCACAAATTTAGGATGCGCCAAAAAGGCAACAAAAAAGCGCCATCTTTCCGGAAAAAGAGGCGCAAAGGATATGCCTGCAAGGGGCCACTGCTTAACGGTAAGCAACTTCAGAGAACATGTTCGTCACTTTATACCAGATCCAGCCTACCGCTTGGTCTATGCTTTTGACTTGACCGGAAATATGGGCCGTTGAAGCCTGATACAGAGAGCCGTCGATAACCGTTACATTGCCGTTAACTTCCCCGTACACCTGAGTTTTGCCGTTCTCCACCGTAAGATCTCCGGTAATGATTTTGCCGGAAGGTACAATGACTGTATCTCCCTTGATAACAACCTGATCCAGGTTAGTCCCCCGAACCACCAGTTGTCTATCCTGATTCCAAAAAGAAACAGAGCTCATCAACATCACCAAAATAAAGATCGATGCCGCCGTAAGGGCGGGATGTCTCTTGATCCAGGTAATAAACCGCTTCTCCTTCTTGGACTTCGGTAAAGAATTCATTATCCGGCCTACAAGATCCTCCGACGCGACAGGACTTTGGTGCATTAGGGAAAACATCAACATATCGGTCTGTTCCAATTCATTGAACTTCGCACGGCATTCCGGGCAGGATAGAAGATGCTCCTTCAATTCCCTCTGCTGCTGTTCGGGCAAGTCGTCATCCAGGTAATCATGCATCATAGAGACGGCCAGTTTGCATTCCATAGGAGCCAATCCTTTCGTGAGTGCTATTTAATTATTCCAAGACAGGGTCGGGCGCATAAGACTTGCTCATCATACATACGTCCCTGGTCTGAAGATGTTTCATAATTTCATAGGTAATTTTTACATTTTGGAGCCTAATTTTTTACGTAAAAATTCACGTCCGCGGTGCACACGGGTCTTGATCGTGGTCACTGGCATATCCAGTACATCGCTGATCTCCTGAAGTGACAGATCCTGTAGATATCTCAGGATCATCACAGATCTGTACTTCACAGGCAGGCTGTCAATCGCCTCGTAGATGGTTCTCTGTGTCTCGGAGAGCAGTAGCTCTGTCTCCGGTGTTACATTGTCGCTCGGAATCATGGAATAGCCATCAATGCCATCCTGATCATTCATCTCCGCATCCAGCGAATAGGTCGGTTTGCGCTTGCGCAGCCGATCTATGCAGAGGTTCGTGCCGATCCGGTAGATCCATGTCGAGAATTTCTGTTTGTCATCATACCGATCGAGATTTCTGTAGACACGCAAAAACGTCTCCTGAACAATATCCTCCGCCTCATGGCGGTTGTTCAGCATCCGGTACGCCAAATGATAAATTTTGTCTTTATATAGTTCCACAAGCTCGGCAAATGCCCTTTGGTCGCCCTTCAGGGCGAGCTTTGTCAATCTGCCTTCCAAATTCTCCACCTGTCAACTCCCCCAGACTTGCCGCCCTTGGCATTCAAAACTACTGAATATCCACGGTACAAGCATTTAAATCGTAATTCAAGTTTGTGTAAAAATCAAGGATTGAAAACAAAAAAAGCCGTTCGCCCAGGCAAAGGGCGAACGGCTTGGTATCCATTGTAAACGAGAAATATAACGTGTTAATTCATCAGCCGGTGTTCCGAAGACCAGCAGCGACGCCATTGATAGTGAGTAGCACCTCACGCAGCAGATCAGCGTCATCCCCATCCTGATCGCGCAGCTCTCTAAGCTCGGACAACAACTGTACCTGCAGATAGCTAAGCGGATCGACATACGGATTCCGCAACCGGATGGATTCCTGAATAACCGGAACGTTGTCCAGAATATCCTGCTGACCTGTGATTTTCAGGATCAGCTCCGAGGTCAGCTTGAATTCCGCATCAATCTGACCAAAGATGCGCTGACGCGCCTCTTCATTCTTACCCATGCCGGCATATTCCTTCGCAATAACGAGATCCGCCTTGGCGATGGCCATTTGCAGCGTATCGATCAGTGTTGTGAAGAACGAGAACTTCTCATACATCGTTCTCAAGATGTTAAGATTCTCCTCTTTGCCGTCATAGAAGCTTTGCAGACCTGTTCCGGCAGCGTACCAGGCTGGAAGCAGATATCTGCTCTGCGTCCAGGCAAACACCCAAGGGATGGCCCGCAGATCTTCAAATCTGTCACTGTTCTTCCGCTTGGAAGGACGAGAACCAATATTAAGCTCGCCCACCTCAGGCAGTGGAGTCGACTCTTTGAAGAATGACAGGAAGTCTGGATCACGGAAGATCAGATCCTGATATTTGTTCAGGGAGACTTCCGAGATTTGCTTCACAATCTCTTCCCACTTGGACTCGTCCAGATCGGTTTGCGGCAATCTGGCATTAACTGCAGCCGTTACCAGCGCCGAAGTGGCTTGCTCCAAACTACGGTAAGCAATCCCCTTCATCGAGTAACGTGAAGAGATAACTTCACCCTGCTCCGTAATCTTGATGCCACCGCCGATCGTAGAAGCCGGTTGAGCCAAGATACTACGGTTCAGCGGCATTCCTCCGCGACCAAGCGCACCCCCGCGGCCGTGGAAGAATTTCAGCTTGATACCGAATTTATCGGCCGTAGCTGTGATTTCATTCAAGGCAACCCGCAGTTCCCAGTTAGCAGTAACCACACCGCCATCTTTGTTACTGTCCGAATAACCCAGCATAATTTCCTGCATATCATTCATCGCCAGTACCGCTTGACGGTATACAGGCAGATTGAATAGCGTCTCCATGATTTGTGGCGCTTCATGCAGATCATCAATGGTCTCGAAGAGTGGTACAGCCTGCAGGGTACATACGACCGTTCCGTCGTTGTCTTTGCGGAACAAGCCTACTTCCTTGGCGAAGACCATAACCTCAAGAATATCACTTGCTGCCTGTGACATACTAATGAGATAGCTGGTGATACAATTCTTGCCGTATTCATCCTGTGCTTTGAAGATGGTCCGATAGACTTCCAGACATTCTTCCGTGTTCTCACTATAATGCTGGTATGGAGAGGTCAACGGACGCGGATCGTTCAACAAGCTCTCGAGAAGCACAATTTTCTCTTCTTCTGCGAGTTTGGAGTAATCCGGTGTGATGTTCATTTTCTCCAGAATCTCAGTCATCGCATTCTCATGCTCTTGACTGTGCTGGCGAACATCCAGTGTAGCCGTATGGAATCCGAACAATTCTACTTGGCGGATTAGTTTCTTAATATAGGTATCGGCCACATAATCGGCATAGTGATGCCGCAGACTGCGGTCGATGATTTTTAGGTCGTGAATGAACGCCTCAGGCGAGGTATAACGTTCAGGTGTGCCTTTTTTCTCATCATCGAGCACATTCTGTGTCTTAGAGATCATATAGCTCAGCTTGATACGGTAAGGCTCGTTGTCATTGCGCCAAGCATCGCCACGAGTCAAACTGATGATCTCCCGGTCCTCCTCGATGGAATCCAGCAGCTCTTGTGTAACGGTCACAATACTGGTACTGAAGCTAAGATACTTCATCAGTTCCCGCATAATCCGTTGG
Source organism: Paenibacillus sp. GCM10012306 (assembly GCF_042649265.1). NCBI lineage: Bacteria > Bacillati > Bacillota > Bacilli > Caryophanales > Paenibacillaceae > Paenibacillus > Paenibacillus sp. GCM10012306. Next base: position 131,116 of record NZ_JBHRYW010000014.1, read on the forward strand.
TATTCCCGGATAGCCAGCTTGCGCTGCATTTGCAGTGTCTGTAGAGTCACAGCGGCCTTCACCGACGGGTTACCATCACGGTCGCCACCGATCCAGGAGCCAAAACGCAGATACGTAGGCACATGCCAGTTCTGACCCGGATAATATTTACTTAGACATCGTTCAAGTTCTTCATATACATCCGGCAAGACGTGGAAAATGGTCTCATGGAAATAGTACATTCCGTTACGAACTTCATCCAATACTGTAGGCTTACGATCACGTAATTCATCCGTTTGCCACAGCGTGATGACTTCATTCAACAGTTTCTCACGAAGCTGTTCCCGCTCCCGGAAGGTTAAGGTAGGATTATCAAGGTACATAACATCGTCGGCTATCCGTTTATGAATATCGAGAATGGCCCGGCGCATCGCTTCCGTCGGGTGGGCTGTAATGACCAGCTCCAGAGACAGGCCTTGTATAATTTCCCGGACCTCTTCATGCGAAAAATCACGTTCCCGAAGTCCTTGAATCGCACTTTCTATAGAACCAGGTTGTACAGTTTCCCCGGCTGACCGCTCATAATCACGTTTGCGGCGAATCCGATGGTTCTGTTCGGCAATATTCACCAATTGAAAATAAATGGCAAATGCTCTTATAACCTGATGACGATTCTCCGAGTCCAGAGAATTAATTAACTCCTTAAATTCACTGTGCAGTTCAGGTAAAAACAATGAGCGCAAAGACTTACTGGTCTCGCGGATCTTCTCCACGATTTCCAAAAGTTCGTTGCCGCCTTGGTGAACCAAGACCTCGCCCAAAATGTTCCCCAGGAACCGTACGTCCCGCCGCAGCAGATTGTTTGAGTTGCTTTTGCTAACGGTAGTCGTAAGTTCGGTCATGCTGCTCCCTCCATCCTCTCACGGATCAATGTCTTTAGCATTGTCTCTTTAAAGCTTTCCTCATATCATACAATAAAACCGCCCGGAAATCTTCAACTTTATTACGCGGTAAAGCGATACAGTAATTTTGATTATACACGAATTTCTCCATTAATACAGTCATTTCATCATAATGTATTTCTACATATTATACGGGATATCGTCAATTGCGTATTCCACTCTGCTCTTTTGACTGCAGAAGATCTATAAATATTCCCATAAGTGGAGAGAAAAATCGGTCCCGGTGATAGGAGCAGAAAATATGCCGCTGGAAGTGATAATTGGGAATACTTCGCATCACTAGCCTTCCCCTGGCCACCTCATCCTCTACTGCCATTCTGGAGATAAAAGACACATGTTTTCCACCCAGCAGGGATTGTTTGATGGCTTCCAGTGAATCCAACAGCAGCGAAGCCCGTGGTTCGAAACCTCCCTGCTGGAACCATTTATTGGTCAGTTGCCGTGTGCTCGACTCCATGTCGTGAAGAATAAAGCTTGCAGATGCAATCTCTGCCGGCTGCAGCACGCTTCGGGAAGCCAGAGGATGGTCGGGTGAAAAGACAAGCACCAGTTCATCTTCGCATAAAGAGCTACTGATAAGGCCTGGCTGTTCAAAACGCTCGGTGGAGAGTATGCCGAGGTCAATCTCATGGCTCAGCAGCATCTCCTTGATAGCGAGGGAGGGCTTTACTGTCAAAGAAATTGTCGTTTTGGGGTAATGCTCGTTGAACCCACCCAGAATTTCCGGCAGCAGATAAGTGGCTGGTACATAGCTTGCGCCGATTTTTAGCGTACCACGCCCCGCGTTCCCGAACTCCTTCACCACCCGCCCAGCTTCTGCGGCCAGCGCATTGATTTTGACAGCATAATGGAGGAAGGCCCGCCCACTTTGCGTCAGGATCATTTTGTCCATCCTCGATTCAAACAGCTTCTCACCCAACTGCTCCTCCAAATTCTTCAAATGATAGGTAACGGTTGGCTGCTTCAGCCCAAGCGCTTCGGCTACAGGTGTGATTTTCTTATGCTTGTCCAATAGCTCTACAATTTGCAATTTAATTAAATTCAGGTTCACTCTTATCCTCTCCCTCATACGGCTAGATCCATCCTAGCATAGAAAAATTCTATGAGTGTTAAGGGAATTGCATGAAAAAGTTAATAACGACGTTACACTGTGCAAACATACCGGGAAACCTTCTTCTTTACACTAAGTACATACCAAGACAATTGATCAAAAAGTAAAAATTAAATATTTATGACAGGGAGAAAGAAATGAACGAGTTGATCATTCGCAATCTTGCCAAAAGCTTCGGAGATGTTCAAGCCCTGAAGCCGGCAACTCTACACATCAAGGCAGGAAGCTTCACGACATTGCTCGGACCGTCCGGCTGTGGCAAAACCACGTTGCTCCGTCTGCTCGCAGGTCTTGAGACACCAGATGCAGGAGAGATATTGGCGGATGGCGAGCCCATTTATTCAGCTTCCCGGAGAGTCAATCAGCCGGTTCACCGCAGAAACTTCGGGATGGTCTTTCAAGACTTTGCGCTCTGGCCGCATCTGAGCGTCTTCGAGAATGTTGCCTTTGGACTGCGAGCAGCAAAGCAGAAACAGGATTTGCGTGGAAGGGTGCTGGAGGCGCTACGGACAGTCAGGCTGGACGGGCTGGAGGAGCGATATCCTCACCAATTATCAGGCGGACAGCAGCAGCGGGTAGCCTTTGCCAGAGCAGTCGTTACACGCCCACGACTTGTCCTCTTCGATGAGCCGCTGAGCGCTTTGGACGCCATACTTCGTGATGAAATGCGAGTCGAACTAATCTCGCTAGTCAAGAACATTGGGATTACGGCCTTATATGTAACTCATGACCAATCCGAGGCCATGTCGATGTCAGACGAAGTCGTGGTCATGCAAGGCGGCCATATTCTCCAGAGCGGATCACCTGAGGAAATCTACCGGACGCCAGGGCATCCTTTTGTCGCACGATTCATTGGTAAATCTAACTGGGTCATCCCGGATCAGCAAATGCTTCGTCCAGAACAGCTCCGCTGGTCCAAGGAGGACGATGCCAATCTGTCCTTTCATGGAACCATCAGGCACGTCAGCTATATGGGCGATCGTTACGAAATGATCCTGGATATGCAAGAGATGGGGCAATGGATTGCCTATCATGAACAGCGGCTGCGCGTCGGCGATAACGTATGTCTGTATGCTTCTCCGGGGCAAATTCACAAGCTGAATTCATCCGGAAGATAACTTTTGCAATGAACACCAAACTATTATATGGAGGTATTATCAATGAAAAAATGGGTCAATCAGAAACGGATCAGTAGTCTTCTTCTCACCACAGTTTTGGGACTAAGCCTTGCAGGCTGCGGCAACGCCAACACTCCATCGACAACAGATGCGGCCAACAATAATGGAGCGACCGGGAGCACAACTGCGGATCCAACCGCCTCTCCTGCTGGGACAAGCCTTAGCGGTAGCCTCGTCGTATATAGCGCAGGCCCTGAAGGCCTGGCGAACAAGATCAAGGAAGGTTTTGAAGCAAAGACTGGAGTAAAGGTTGAGATGTTCCAAGGCACCACCGGTAAAATCCTTGCCCGCATGGAAGCGGAAAAATCAAATCCGGTCGTAGATGTCGTGGTTCTGGCCTCCCTTCCTTCGATGCAAGGAATGAAAAAAGACGATTTGCTGCTTCCATATAAAGAAGCCGTTAACTCGGACAAGCTGGTGAGCGACTGGTCTGATCCAGACGGTAGCTATTTCAGCTATAGCGCCTCCGCACTTGGCATTGTTTACAATACGAAGAAAGTAACTACTCCTCCAACTTCCTGGTCGGATCTCGGCAAGCCAGAGTGGAAAGGACAGGTTAACATCCCCGATCCATCGCTGTCTGGCTCGGCGCTTGATTTCATGACTGGGTATCTTAGTGCCCAAGGAGAATCCGGCTGGGACCTCTTCAAGCAATACAAAGCTAACGGAGTAGCGATGGCTGGCGCTAACCAGGAAGCGCTTGATCCAGTAATTACAGGTGCGAAGTCCGTAGTCGCTGCAGGTGTGGATTACATGGCTTACAAGGCAAAGGCTGCCGGTGAGCCGATCGATATCGTCTATCCTGCGGAAGGAACGGTCATCAGCCCACGTCCGGCTGCAATTATCAAAACAAGCCCAAATGTAGACAACGCCAAAGCTTTTATCGATTACCTGCTTTCTGATGAGGCCCAAGCCATGGTCTCCAAGGCATACCTTCTGCCAGGCCGCACAGATGTTAAAGCTGAGGGACGCGCCAACCTGGAAGAAATCAAGACCTATGATGTGAAATGGGACTGGATGAACGACCACGGCGATGAGGTCTCCACTACCTTTACGGATCTGTTCAAATAAGCATTATGAAGAAGTCTTCTGTACGTCCCTTTCAATGGAGAGGGGGCAGTCTGGCACTGGGGATATTGGCGATCCTGGTGCTGCTGCCGCTGCTCCTCATTTTCTGGACAAGTATTTATCCAGGCGGCAGGCTTGATATTGCTGCTCCCTTAAAGACCATTATGAACAACAGCGGATTGATAGAAGTTCTATTAAACTCGCTAGGTCTGGGAGTTAGTGTTATTGCCCTGACTACCGTCTTCGCCCTTCCACTAGCCTGGATTATGGCGAAAACGTCTATCGGGCGTCATCGCTGGCTGGATGTCGTTCTGTTGATTCCTTTCATGACACCGCCCTATATCGGTTCTATGGGCTGGATGCTGTTTATGCAATCCGGGGGTTATATGGAGCAGTTGCTGCCCGCTTCAGCGGCGGTTACTCCCTATTTTTTCTCCTACTGGGGCATGGTTCTGATAATGAGTCTGCATTTATTCCCTTTTCTCTATCTTCTGCTGCGTAATTCGCTGCTGCAGATTGGCGGCAGTCTGGAAGAGGCCGCTGCGGTTCATGGCGCATCTTTTGCTTATAAGAGCAGAAAAGTAATCCTCCCCTTGTTATTATCCAGTTATGGGCTGGGCGCGCTGCTGATCTTTGTCAAAACGATTGCTGAATTCGGAACACCAGCAACCTTTGGCCGCAAAATCGGTTTCTATGTTCTCACCTCCGAAATTCACAGATACATCGCCAGTTGGCCGATTGATTTCGGTAAAGCTACCTCATTAGCTTCAGTATTGCTGGGGGTATGTTTGGTCATGTGGTATATCCAGACCTTGATTAGCAGTCGTTACTCCTACCGTCTGGTTGGCGGCAAAGGAATGCGTAGCAAAAGCAAAAGCAAAACCTCAGGGGGACTTGCAGGTCTGGCCAGTTGGGGGTATCTAGTATTCCTGTTAATTGCTTCGATTGGGGTGCCTTATTTCTCCATTATTACCGCTTCGCTGCTCAAACTGCGGGGAGAAGGCTTGTCTTGGGGGAATTTGACGCTGAATCATTATCGGGAGCTGCTGTCCCCCGGTTCTCCGGGAATGCACGCGCTAATCAATAGCTTAGGCCTGGCCGTGGCTGCTTCTTGTATTGCAGTAATTCTAGGCACCTGGTTTGGACTAACCATTGGCAAAGCCACGTCATGGAGGCAGAAGCTCACCGACCTTTTCAGTTTACTGCCGAATACCGTGCCAGGTATTGTACTAGTCGTGGGCCTAATTCTGTTCTGGAACGCTCGCTGGATGCCTATTCCGCTTTACAATACGTACGGCATGGTCGTACTGACTTATGTAGTCTTGTTTCTTCCTTATACCGTGCAATATGTAAAATCAAGCTACGGGCAGTTGGACCCCGCCCTGATGCAGGCGGGCCAAGTGTTCGGCGGCAGCCGGATATATGTCTTTAGGCGTATCCTGCTGCCGCTGATCCTGCCCGGCATGGCCGCAGGCTGGATGATGACCTTCACCATTTCCAATCGGGAATTGGTCGCCTCATTACTCATTCTGCCCCCTTCTATGCAGACATCGGCAACTTATATTTTCGCCCAGTTTGAGCAGGGTGCTGTCGCGCTCGGCATGGCTATGGCCGTCGTGTCTGTCGGCATCACCACCGCCTTGCTGCTGGCGATCGAATATCTAAACCCTGACAGAAAGCGGAGACAACGATGACTACACTAACTATATGGGGGGGCGCCGGGGAGCATGGGCGCTCCTCTTATCTTATCAGGAACGATCAAGCCGGCATTCTGCTAGACTGCGGAGTCAAAAAAGAAGCCGGCAGTGAATATCCATTGCTGGAAGTAGAGAAGATACCGGAGCTGCAGGCTGTATTCCTCTCCCATGCCCACGAGGATCACTCGGCTGCGCTGCCTCTGCTCTATAAATACGGATATAAAGGAAAGGTATGGACGACCCGGGAGACGGCGCTTCAGCTGCCGGATTATTTTACGGCTTGGCGTAACTACGTGACTGCAGGACCAACTCCCCTTCCTTTTGAAGAGGCAGATTGTGCAGCGATTGAGTATGCCTACCTGGAGGAACATACTGCCCCTTTAACATGGCTTAGTCTGACTCCAAATCTTCGTGTGATGTGGGGCCGCAGCGGTCACATGACCGGATCGATCTGGGTAGCTCTGGAGTGGGACGGTAAAATCATCTTCTTCTCTGGCGATTTCACTGGGGAATCCCAGTTGCTGGGGGTGGATGAACCGGGGTTGGGTTTGTTCCCTGCTGCCGTGCAAAAGAGCGAGGAGAACTCGGCTGAGAAGACAGTCGGGGAGAAGTCGGAAGAAATAGTTAAAGCGACACCGAAAACGGCAACTGAAGAGATAACTAAAAAGACAAATGTAGGAATAAATGTAGAGATAGACGAAGAGACCTTAGGAGAAGCAGGTGCAATGACCCTAACCGTTGAAAAGATGTCCCAATGTTCTATAGATCTCGCTATCATCGATGCTGCCTACGGCGTTGATCCCGAGACCCAGAGTGACAAGCTGCTACAATTGGCGTCCGCAATCCGCAGCACACTGGAGATAGATGGGACCGTACTGCTACCCGTTCCGCTCTATGGACGGGGTCAGGAGCTGCTCGTCTGGGTCGCGGAACAGTTCCCGGATACAACACTAATCGCAGAAGAAAGACTGCTCACACCTCTACGTGAACTTGAACAAAGCTCCTTCTGGCTCAGAGAGACAGCAGCCTCGCGTATTCAAGCACTGCTGAACAGTGACAAGCTGCACATCGTCTCAGATTCGGACCAGCGTAGGCAGGCTATGGCTCAATCAAATGGAACTGGAGCTATCATATTTACAGAGGATGGCATGCTAATCTCTTCCACAGCCCGCTGGTATTACGATCAGTTATCGACCAGCCGCAGCAGTCAGGTTATCTTCACTGGGCATCTACCGGCTGGCAGCTTTGCACAGGGACTGGTGACGTCCCCTCCTGCTGACGGGCCTGCCATTTCCTTAATCCGCTACAAAGTCCATCAGGGCCTGCCGGATATCCTAGACATGCTGCACAGCATTCCCAGCCATCAGAATGTACTCGTTCATGCACCCGATCATCATAATCGGCAGGCGATCACCCTGCTCCAAGAGAAGGGCGCTGCCGGATTGCATGCTCTTTTACCTGGAGACCAACTGCACTTCTAATTGAATCCACTTCTATGTAAAAGGCTGATACAACGGAATCTGCGATTCCTGTATCAGTCCTTTGTGTATTGCTCATTTTTTTAACGACTGCATGTAATTTCCACCGTCTTGGTCAGTGCATCGTAGCCCGTGACCTTCGCACCCAGTGATTCAACAAGCACTCTCACCGGCACATAAGTCACTCCCTTATCCAAAAGACCCTCAGCAATTTTAACACCATTAACTTTTACTGTGGCTAATTTTTTTTCTTCCATAGTCTGCTCCTTCGGCTCTTGTTGCGAAGTGATTAGTGACAATGGACCCCGGCTTGGTACGATCTTGTGTATACAGCGCATCCTGTTCGGCAATTGTACGCGCCCATGTGTGATAACAATAGGGATGCCACGTGCAAAACAACGCTCAAACAATATTGTAGAAGCGGTAAGGATAACATGATGCAAACCGGAGAGCCGAGATGCTGATTTACTTTTCACCTGAGTCAGTATCAGCATAATGTTGTTCTTCCTTTCTGTACGGCTTTTTAATATGAAAAAATTGGTCATAAGTTCCCGAACGGGTCAATACAGCTAGAGCCAGCAGTCCCGCTGTCATTCCTAGTTGAGCAAAGACCCAGACATATTGCAGCCAGCCAACGAGTTGGGTTACATCCGCTCCGAGTAGCACTGCCATCCGTACCAACAGGACAACCAGCATTTTGAACGTGTATGCCAACAGAAACAAAAGCATCGCCAGCATGAACACGCTAACTACACCTTTTTGAAATCGTTCGTAAAAATATTCCCTGTGGCAATGAATGATGTACCATGCGCAGGCGATAGCAACGCTATACAGCACCAGTAGTACGATATCAATCATGTTCATGATGATCCCCTCGATCATAAACTAAATATTTGGCGAACCGGTTGCGGTGGATCTCCTCCTGAATTTCCTGAGAGACGTTCTTATAGTGGCTTATGGTCAGTGTAACGCTGGTTGAGGCCCTGCGAAGCTCCATCTCTTTATGTGCATGCCGGGGGAGAAGCAGCCGCTGAATCCATTGTGACAGCATCCCTAACTCCCCCTGTCTTCCGTATGGTCAATCTTCAATTTTTTGAGAACATCCAGTGTTGGCTGCATGAATTCAGAGCGTTCCTTGTCCAAAATCGCCTGCAATCGGTCCCTGTCCTCTTCAGCTCGATCCAGCAGTTCCCGAGGCACTAGATTCCCTTTAACAATCGCCCGCAGCAGAACCATGACCACGATCATCAAGATGAACGCCACAATATAAGCAAGGCCATACTTATCTGCTAATGGCAGCAGCTTCTCCAGTTGCGCAAGATCTCCTTGTTCCATCCGCCCGCTCCCTTCTGTGATGTTGTGTGAATCCTATAATTGTTGAAAAAGCCCCATCTCTTTCATCCCTCCCGTTCCTAAATAAACAAAAACGGATAGCGGACCTGATATCAGGTCCGCTATCCGTTTAAGAACATGGCAGCTGAGCCAAGGAACTTTTCACCGCGCTCTTAGTTTTTCAGCCTTTGTGGCCTGATGTGTAGTGGAGCATTCATGCTCCTGAGGTGTCCTTTTGCTTCGTTTGCCATGTTATAATCATACCCCCTTATTTCGTGCACAGAGACGGTGATACGGCGAACTTCAGCAGAGCTTAAGGATGGAATAGAGCGGTTTTTAGTAGGGAACACCCGTTCTATTTTAATGCATAGATAGTATTAAGCCTGTCCCTTATCATAAAAAAAAGCTGCATCACCCACATTGCGGATGATACAGCTTAAAGTTCTAATAGTTTCAATAATTCGAGGCCCCGATCAGTTCCATGGATCTTTAAAAGTGGCTGATACTCTCTAAGGAGGTGCTGCCTCTTTCTAGCTTCTGCGACTTTGACGTAGCTTTTAAAAGAGAGTCCAGTGACAACAGCCCAAGGTCGGTTAAAGCCAGCGCCATTTTATAAAAAGCTTTGGAACGTATCTTCACGTAAGTGTCCTTGCTAACCGGCGGATCAAACACATGATTGTATATCGTGTAATCGTATGTCTCATCTCTTCTCATATACCGTTCTCGCACCAGTTGTTGTTCTCTTGTGTCCAGCCTGTCCACCACCGTGTCAATCGCGGCACAATAAGCTCTACGAGCTGCGGGCACATCCACATTATGTGTGGCGAGCGCTACCGTCTGATCTGTAGTGACATTCGTAGGACCATGAAATCGTTCTGTATAGGAATAAGTGATACTTGCCTCCTTGGCCTCAAAAGTAACTGTTTTGAAAATACGATATTTCTCCAGCATGCTTTCTATAGTGATCTGTGTCCGGCGACGGTCCAGTTCAGGTAAAGAAGATAGGTTCAGCACAGCATACACTCCTTTGTATTATATTTGCAGTATTTCTCCAAGATTTGTGGTAAAATTCTACTTGTTCGTATTTTGTTCGCCTTTTTCAATAATATACCACCTCTCTTCCAATTCCGTAAAACCCGATTTAAGGCTGTATGCGCCGGTTAATAGCTATTTTCCATCACTTTTCTTGCCTTTTGGCAATAAAACAGTCTTTGTTATTTACCTCTTGGCAAAAATGGCTTATATTATTTACAGCAGCTAACAGTGCAGAAGGAGTGGGTAGTGATGGAACAAGCATTTGGCCGTTTTTTAAAAGAGCTTCGCGAACAAAGAGGACTAACCATCAATCAGTTGGCATCCGCAGCAGGTATCAGTGGTTCACAAATCTCACGGATCGAGAATGGTCTGAGAGGAATCCCCAAGCCGGCAACCTTACGCAAGATCGCTGAAGCTACAGGGTGTTCTTATGAGGAACTGATGGAACAGGCAGGATATATACAAGATCAAGGTGCTGCTGAAGCCGAGATCGTTCCTGAGTGGGCTACAAGTAAGGACAAGCGTGACTTCCGCAAAATGCTGGAGGATGACGGTGAATTGATGTTCGATGGTATTCCACTGGATAAGGAGGACAAGCAGAGGATTAAAGACGTGCTCACCGGGTTGTTCTGGGAGGCCAAACAAATGAATAAGCGCAAAAAGCCTAAACAGGATTAAGTGTTCGAGACTTCCCTAGGATACAACAACAAATACACTAAACGTACTGCAGGTGAAGACAATGGATGAATTGATTAATAATCTGATTAAAAAATATAAAACCAACTGCCCCTTTGAAATTTCCAGAGCACTTGGCATTCACATTCGTTTTATGAATCTGGGGACAGGTACGAAGGGATTATATTATCGAAAATTAAGAAGAAGATTTATCGTCATTCATAATGAACTGCCTGTAGAATGGCAGCGATTCGTTTGTGCGCATGAACTGGGGCATGACCGGCTTCACAAAGGTATTAACCGTTTTTTCCTGGAAGAGAACTCTTACTTCGCCCCTGGTAAGCTGGAGCGGCAAGCAAATGCCTTTGCAATTCAGCTGCTGACTGCCAACTCTGAGCCAGAACAGGATGAATCACATCAAGGCTACTACCTGAGACTAGGTATCCCACCAGAGGTACGACTTTTTTTACAGGATTAATTAGAATGTAATTGCACAGGTTTGTTCTATCAATTTATACTGCCGATTTATACTATCAATCAGATGATTTAAATTGAGCCTCATCCTAGAATTAAGCTACTCTCTAGACCTATTCTCTAGACCTATTAGATTTTTTAGATTTGTTTAGATTTATTTAGACTTCTTTATGATTCTCTTTGCTTCTAAAAAGTATAGTGTCTTTGGATATCTCTCTTGATTGGAACAGGTTATATAACAAAAAAACTCTTACCAGAGTAAGAGTTAATTCATAATAAGTATCGGGATGACACGATTTGAACATGCGACCCCCTGGTCCCAAACCAGGTGCTCTACCAAGCTGAGCTACATCCCGAAAGTATAAGATTATGGAGCGGGTGATGGGAATCGAACCCACGCTATCAGCTTGGAAGGCTGAAGTTCTACCATTGAACTACACCCGCAAAAATTTAAAATCGGGATGACACGATTTGAACATGCGACCCCCTGGTCCCAAACCAGGTGCTCTACCAAGCTGAGCTACATCCCGATAATATAAAATGGCGCGCCCTGAGAGATTCGAACTCCCGACCTTTTGATTCGTAGTCAAACGCTCTATCCAGCTGAGCTAAGGGCGCAAAATTATGGAGCGGACGACGGGAATCGAACCCGCGACCCTCGCCTTGGCAAGGCGATGCTCTACCGCTGAGCCACGTCCGCAAATAAGTGGTGCGCGTGAAGGGACTTGAACCCCCACGTCGTTAAACGCCAGATCCTAAGTCTGGTGCGTCTGCCATTCCGCCACACGCGCAAAGTACTAATAAAAGTGAGCCATGAAGGACTCGAACCTTCGACACCCTGATTAAAAGTCAGGTGCTCTACCAACTGAGCTAATGGCTCATAAGTTAGGTGTCCCCGATAAATAATCGGATTCATCACCAAAGCTTAACTTCACTTGTTTAGAGTGAAATGGCTGGGGATATAGGATTCGAACCTATGCATGACGGAGTCAAAGTCCGTTGCCTTACCGCTTGGCTAATCCCCATTAATGGATACCTATATATTATCCAATATCTCTTCAATACTGAAGATGATAATGGTGGAGGCTGAGGGGATCGAACCCCCGACCCTCTGCTTGTAAGGCAGATGCTCTCCCAGCTGAGCTAAGCCTCCATATGTATAGTGACCCTTGATGGGTAACGATAAGTAAAATTGGTGACCCGTAGGGGATTCGAACCCCTGTTACCTCCGTGAAAGGGAGGTGTCTTAACCCCTTGACCAACGGGCCTTAAATTTGTGGAGCTCTCAACCGGATTCGAACCGGTGACCTCTTCCTTACCATGGAAGCACTCTACCTACTGAGCTATGAGAGCATGGCTCCCCGAACAGGACTCGAACCTGTGACAACTCGATTAACAGTCGAGTGCTCTACCAACTGAGCTATCAGGGAATAATGCTTGGCGGCGTCCTACTCTCCCAGGACCCTTCGGTCCAAGTACCATCGGCGCTGGAGGGCTTAACGGTCGTGTTCGGGATGGGTACGCGTGGAAC
>NZ_JBHRYW010000015.1:0-132576 GCF_042649265.1 Paenibacillus sp. GCM10012306
TTATATCGTTGTCTTTGTTCTCCCAAGTGAACACACCTCCACTGATTTCATTATCGGTCTGTCCGTTAACGGGTGTCCACTATTTATTCTAATTGCATTTTGTATGCTAATTCTTCCTGAAGCGGTCCTAGGAGGACACTTTTCACAAAATAAGGTACAATATTGCTCTTATATCCTTAATTTCCCTTAAAACAAGAAATATAAGGTACAAAAATGCCGCTAATTTGGAATGCAGAATGAAATACCGTTGATCATCTTTATGGAGTCCAAGACAACGGTGGCCGAAAGCTCGTCTTTGCTGGAGAGCCACGGGGAACACTGTTTGAATTTTAAATTCCCATATAACTAAGGTAATAAATAGTCATCTAAATAACAAGGAGTTAACGAGATATTAAAGGGCTAACAAGACATTAAAGAACTGTTGAGATAACAAAAATAGCTAAAAGATCAATAGAAAGGAGCACCTCTATTATGGAAACAACACAAAATACCTTCGATGCCGCCGCAGTGTGGGGGAGATTGGAGCGGAAGACGGAGCTTATGCTCCGCCTGATTGGTGATAAATCCCCGCATGTAGCCGGGAAAGACGGTAAGTATGACGATAAACGGATCGACTGGTGGACGTCCGGCTTCTGGCCGGGCATCCTGTGGCTCATGTATGACATGACCGGCAAAGAAGCATATAAAGAAGCCGCCTGGAGCTGGGATGAACGGCTTGAGCGGCTCATGCTGGAGCCGAATAGCTACGATCATGATGTGGGCTTTCAATTCCTGCCCACAGCGGTGTTTAAGCATCTGCTGATTGGCGATGCAGATGCTTTGCGCCGCGGATTGTTCGCGGCGAATTTCCTCGCCGGACGATACAATCTGAACGGCCAGTTTATCCGGGCCTGGAATGGCGACAAGCATGGCTGGTCCATCATCGATACCTCGATGAACCTGTCGTTGCTGTTCTGGGCATCGCAGCAGTCCGGCGATCCCCGGTTCGCGCAGATCGCCCGGTCCCATGCGGAGACCGTGCTGAAGCACTTCATCCGGGATGACGGGTCGGTGAACCACATCGTGGTGTTCGACCCGGATTCCGGCGAGCGCCTCGAAGTGCTCGGCGGGCAGGGCCATGCCCCGGATTCCGGCTGGAGCCGGGGCGCGGCATGGGCGCTCTACGGCATGGCGAATACCTATCGCCACACCGGCGATGAGGTATTCCTGCATGCGGCGCGGCGAGTCGCCCATTTTTTCCTCGCGAACCTCCCGGAGGATGGTGTCGCACACTGGGATTTCCGCGCGGCAGCGAGCCTTGATGGCGAGCCGCGCGATTCCTCAGCAGCCGCCTGCGCAGCGTCGGGGCTGCTGGAGATCGCCGAGCGTCTGACACCGGCCGAAGGCCGAGTCTATCGCGCGGCGGCGGAGCGCATCCTGTATTCGCTGGATGCGCACTACAGCACATGGGAGGATGAAAGCCATGAGGCCATCCTCCGCCACGGCACCGGCCACAAACCGGCCGGTGAGAACGTGGATGTGTCGCTGATCTATGGCGACTACTTCTTCGTGGAGGCCATCGCGAAGCTGAAGGGCTGGGAGCACCGGATTTTTTGATGGCAGCACCAATTTTTTAAGGTGTTGTCACCACATATCCGCGTGGTTGCGGCTTTTTCCAGATGTAAACACCCAAATGACAATGACCCGAAATGGAACCCTCCACTCGGGTAATTGTCATTTTTATCTATCCGTTTTAACTTTTTGAACATTCCCTCTGCTGAAATGATCGCTATAATAAGGATACGCCGAATTCAAATCATATCAGAAGATGAGGGGTTTTTTTGAATCTAAAATTTTTGTGGGAGAAACGGAAAAGTATCATCGTGACCTGGTTAATCTCATACAGCGCCGTCTTGTTCGTGCCGATGATCGTCAGCTTGCTGGTATACGCTCAGTCAAGTCAGGCACTGAAAAGTGAGATTCATCGTGCCAATGACTCCATGCTGAGACAGGTTCGATATACCATTGATACCCAGATTGATCTCATGAAGCGTCTGAATATGGAGATGACCTGGAACAGCAAGCTGCAGGATCTGATGTATTCTAGCAAAACCCAGGGCGATGCCCAGTTCACGGTCTATCAATTGGTCAAAGAACTGCGGATGTACCAGACTTCGTATGCCTCTATTGATGAGTTCTATGTCACCTGGGATCAAGACGGTTCCGTCATCCGGTCTGGTAATGTGCGTGATTTGGAAACCGCTTTCAATACAATTCACAATAACGGTGTCCTGACCTATGAACAGTGGCTGGATACGATCCATCAATCGACGAATAACCGTTTTCTGCTACTACCTCATCTAGATTCGGCCAAACCGCAGACCAGCATAGCCTACCTAACCCACTTGCCCAAGGATCTGAACGGTAGGGAGACGGGGACAGTAGTGGTCATGGCGGATACCGCCAGGTTCCAGCAGGCCATCGAGAGCATATCCGGCTTCAGCGGCGGGCAGGTCCTGGTTCTTAATGAGGAGAACGAGGTCCTGTTGTCCAACCTGCCAGTCTCGATCAATCAGGATCTGTTATTGCAGGATTTGCCGGCCGACAGCAGCCAAGTGATGAATATCCCGACACGAGACGGGGATTCCGAGCTTTTTTACATCCAATCTTCCATCTCCAAATTAAAATATGTCCTGATGATCCCGAGCAGTATTTATTGGGAAAAAGCGGAGTATGTCCGCAGATTCACTTATATCAGCCTCTTTCTCAGTGTTGTGAGCGCAGGGGTGCTGACCTGGTTCTTTATGCGCCGCAATTATTCACCGATTCAGCAGCTTGTGCAGCTTCTGACAGACAAGAACTCTCATGAAGAACGTAGGGACTGGAACGAGCTAAGCTTTATCCAAAGATCGATTTCGAAGACGAGAAGTGAAAAGGAAAAAATTGCACTACAGCTGGAATCACATCAGCATGTGCTGCGTTCCAATATGCTCAATCGGCTCCTCAAAGGCAAGTCGGACCATCTTATTCCCTATGAAGAGGCTTTCGAGTCTTTTGACATCAAGCTGTTATCCGAGGAGTTTGCCGTGATCCTGTTCATGGTGGAGAACGGCGAAAGTCTGTCCGCTCAGCTACCCGGTATTGATCTGCATGAGAAAAGCAAGCTGATTCAGTTCATTATTAGCAACGTGGTGGAGGAACTGGCCGCTCAGTACCATCATGTTGGATATGTGGTGGAAGTGGATGACATGATGGTGTGTCTGGTGAATTGCGGAGAGCCGGAGTCGGCTGTTTTCAAAGAAGACCTGAAAGCTATTGCCGCGGAAGCGCAGCGTTTTCTAGCCAGCTATCACATGGTACTGACTCTGTCTATTGGCGGTATTCATTCCTCCCTGACAGGTATCGCTGAAGCATACCGCGAAGCTGTAGATGCTATGGCCTACAAAATGGTGCTGGGCAAGCAGGAGATCATCACCTATGACGAAATTCGCAGAGAGACTACGGAGCATTCGCAGACCGGATATTATTATCCGCTGCAGGTGGAGCAACAGATTATCAATCTAATCAAGGTTGGAGATATAGAGCAGGTCACGAAAATCATCGATGAGGTGACAGACCGCAACTTCAATCAGCCGATTATTTCACTGACGCTTGCCCGCTGTCTGATCTTTAATTTAGCTGGAACCATGGTGAAGGCGATGAACGAGCTTGGCGACGGGAACAGCGGCATGTTGGGCGATAACCCGTTATGGCTGGATCAAATCATAGCTTGTGACACAATCCTGGAGATGAAGGCAGAGCTCCAGACACTGGTTGCGGAAGTCTGTGCATTTGCCGCGGCCAAGCTGGAGCAGAACGTCTCACACGAACGGGCAGAATCGCTGCGTGATCTGGTTCTCAAGGTTACAGCGCATATCGAAGACGAGTACAGTAATTCCAATCTGAGCGTCAATATGATCGGCGAGCATTTTAACATGAAGGGCAGTTATTTATCGAAGCTGTTCAAGAGTCAGACCGGGGAAGGCGTGCTGGATTATATCAATAAATACCGGATTGGACAGGCCAAGGAGATGTTGAAGACAAGACAGGCTTCAATTTCCGATATTGCCAAGCAGGCCGGGTACAACGAGGTGGCAACCTTTATTCGTGTGTTCAAGAAATATGAGGGAATTACTCCGGGGAAATTCAAGGAAATGACGTGACATATCCGGAAGAAAGGAGGACGTTTCATGAGGGGGGAAGGAACGGAAAGCAATGGTGAAGAGAGAGGCGGGGGAGAACAGAATACAGCCAGTGTGCAAGATCATAACGTATCAGCTAAGGCTGACAAGCAGAATCGATTCCGGCGATCCCGGTACATCCTGTGGCTGCTGCTGATACTCGCAATGTTAGGTTCCTCTTGCAAGGCACAGGCGCCGAAGCAGCAGGAGGCCTCATTGCCATCTTTGGCGCAAAAGAGCATAGAGGAGATTCCCCAAGAGGATGGTTATCCGCTCCATACGAACAAGACGCTCACTTATTGGGCAGAACTGAATGGCAACGCTGGCAATATCAAACCCACCTTTCAGGACGTTCCCTTCTTTCAGGAATGGCAGCGCCGGACCGGGGTGAAGCTGAATTTCATTCAGCCTCCGGCCAACCAGGCCAGAGAAGCCATGAATGTGCTACTAGCTTCCGGAGATCTACCGGATATGCTGGAATATGAATGGGCCGGCTTTCCTGGGGGACCGGAAAAAGCGATTAATGACGGGTACATTTTGCGCCTGAATGAAGTTATAGACCAATATGCACCCCATCTGAAACAATATCTCCGTGAGCATCCCGAGATCGATAAGCAGATCAAGACGGACAGCGGCAGCTATTATGTATTCCCGTTTATTCAAGGGGATGAAAGGCTGCTTACGTATCAGGGTCCGATTATCCGCAAGGATTGGCTGGATGAACTGGGGCTTCAGGTGCCTGTTACCATTGACGATTGGCATACTGCCCTTAAGGCCTTCAAGGAGAAAAAGGGTATTGCGGCACCCTTAAGTTTTCTGGGCGTTCCTAGCCCCTTATTCGGTATCGAGAGTGGGGCTTTTGTCGGGGCCTACGGGATCAAGAAAGGCTTTTATCTGGATCAAGGTCAAGTGAAGTACGGGGCAGTAGAACCTGGGTACAAATCCTTTCTGGCTCTATTTCGACAGTGGTATGCAGAAGGTCTGATCGACAAAAATATGGCTTCGGTTGACACCAAGACGCTTGATGCCAATATGATCTCTGGCAGAAGCGGGGCCAGCATTTGGAACGCGGGTGCAGGTATTGGCATGTGGCAGCCCGCAGTGAAGGACAAATGGCCGCAGGCCAAGTTCGTTCCGGCTCCCTATCCGGTGCTTCATGCCGGAGAGAAGCCGAAATTTGGGCAGCGGGCCAATGCCTACATGGGCAGTGGTGGCGTAGCGATTTCCAGCAGTAGCAAGAATGTGGAGGAAGCAGTTCGTATGCTGGATTACGGCTACAGCCCGGCAGGACATCTGCTCTTCAACTTTGGTATGGAGGGCGTCAGTTATGAGATGAAGGACGGTTATCCTGCCTACACCGATCTCATCATGCAGAATCCAGACAGACTGGCTCCAGCCCAGTCGCTTGCCATGTACACGCGAGCCAGCTATTTTGGCCCTTTTGTGCAGGACGTTCGTTATCTGGAGCAGTACTACTTCCTGCCGGAGCAGCAGGATGCCGTTGAGATCTGGTCGGGAACCGATGCCAGAAACACCCTGCTGCCGCAAATTTCCAAGACGGAGAAGGAGAGTGCGGAATTCTCTGCGATCATGGCGGATGTTACGACTTTGGTAGATGAAATGTCTCTGAAGATTATTTTTGGCATCGAGCCGTTGGAGAGCTTCGACGACTATGTAGCCCAGATCAAGGATTTGAAGATCGACCGGGCTATAGAGATCCAGACAGCTGCGCTTAATCGGTACTCCGAGCGGTGAAGGAGACAGGTTAATGAAGATATAGCATCATAAGAACGCTGCCGGATAAGTGGCAGGGTTCTTTTTTATGCATCCTGGGCAAACTGGATGAGGTTCCGTTTGAAAAACTGGATGGTGTAAAAGATGCAGTCTTGTCTTAAACTAATCATTGATAATAATTATCATTTTCATAAGAGGGGAAGAAAAATAGAGATGCGTAAAAGAAAGCTACATATGGGGATTGTTTTTACTATTCTGCTAAGTCTAGCTTTGGCTGGCTGCGGCAATAAAGACCAAGCGGCGGTTTCCGGCTCTAACACAAAATCAGAGGGTGCCGCTCCTACCGAGCAAGCTTCCAAGTCCGTTTCTATAAAACATGCATGGGGCGAGTCAGAGTTTGCACAGACGCCGCAAAAAATCGTTACGCTGGATTTTTCCTTTATTGATACATTGACTGCCCTTGGAGTGACGCCAGTCGGGAATGCGGGCGTAGGCAAAACCAAGATTCCTGAATATTTGGCGGATAAAGACACTGGAGTGGCCGATGTGGGAGAGCGCAAGGCACCCAATCTGGAGGTCGTCCAGTCCCTGCGGCCGGATCTGATCATTGCCAGTGTGGACCGGCACAGTATGATCCAGAAGGAATTGGAAGGCATTGCGCCTACCATTGCTTTTGACGATGCAAGCTATGATCAAGTGATTGCTAATGTAACTACCATCGGCGAGTTACTAGGCAAGAAGGAAGAAGCCAAGCAGGTGATTCAGAACCTGGAGGATAAGATTGCTTCTCTCAAACAGGAGGTTCAGGGAAATCCGACAATTCTGGTCAGTGGTTATTTTGACGACAGCTTCTCTGTATGGGTTAAGGATTCCTTCATTGGTACATTGATAGATCGGGTAGGCATGAACTATTCGTTCAACGGTGAAGTAACCAGTACGGAAGGCAAGGGCGAGGTATCGAGAATGGCGCTTGAGCGGGTGCATGAATTGAATCCGGATTATCTGCTACTCTATGGAGATAGCCCCGATAAGCTTAAGGACAATCCGTTGTTTAAGGACCTGAAGGCTGTAAAAGAGGGACATTTCCTTACTGTGGACCGGAATCTTTGGGCGCGTGGACGCGGTCCGATTGCCGCCACTAAAATCCTGGAAGAATTTCAGGAAATACTGAAAGCAAACAGTGCATCCAAGTAGGGAGAGATCTCTTTTGAGTGATATTGGTTTGAAAAAAGAAGGGGAGGCGCGTAAAGCGCTCCCCTTGTGGTTGGTTTTCAGCATTCTCGGAGTGATTCTGCTTGTTATAGCGGCTGTCACCCTCAGCTACCGGGTAAAGGGGTTGACCTGGTCGACGCTTTTCTCCACGACTAGCGATGAAGTCTTGAATTACACATTGTGGTCCATACGCGCACCCCGGCTGCTTCTGTCCATCATTTTGGGCGCCGGACTTGCGATTGCCGGCTGTCTGCTGCAGAGTATGACCCGCAATCCGCTGTCTGATCCTGAGATTCTGGGCATTAACCAGGGTGCTTCCTGCTTTGCCGTCATTGCCATCGTCGGATTTGGTGAAAAGGACAGCTCGACAGTGATCCTGCTGGCTTCTTTATGCGGTGCCGGGGCAATCGGTCTCTTAATTTCCTGGCTATCCCGTTACAGTGGAAATGATGCCTCCCGGCTAATGCTGGCGGGTGTTGCGATAAGCGCATTCATGGGTGCTTTAACGACCGGATTTATTTTGCTCTATGAGACGCAGCTTATCGAGATTTTGTACTGGATGGCTGGAAAATTGACAGGGACGACCTGGAGTGACAACAAACTGGTCTGGGCATTGGATATTCCTGCCCTGATCGTGGCTTTTTTGTTGGCCAGAACGTTGAATTTGCTGGGTCAAGGGGAAGAACTGGCCACCGGGCTTGGGGTAAATGTACCCCGTGTCCGGCAACTGATCGGTGTACTGATCGTTATTCTGACAGGCAGTGCCGTCGCCGTAGCGGGACCGATCGGTTTTATTGGTCTCATGGTGCCGCATATGGCCAAACGGCTGGGCGGTCTAGATCACAAGGTCATTTTGCCGCTATCCGCTATCATGGGAGCGGTGCTGCTGTCTGCTGCTGATTTTTTGTCACAATGGCTGACTTATCCTGCTGATCTGCCAGTAGGTATTATTACAGCATTCATGGGGGTACCTTTCTTTCTGTACCTGCTGCGTAGGCAGAAGGAGGGCCATCGATAATGAAACTGAGAAAATGGAGTCGTTTTGGGCAGATCGTTGCGGTGTTAATATTGCTGCTGATAGTAGCGGCGGTCTTGAGTCTCCGTTTTGGTGCGGTGAATACGCCGCTGCGGGAGATTCTGGCCGAGCTGGCTGGCGGAGAACCGCTGGTGCTTAAATATCGTCTGCCGCGGCTGATTATCGCAGTCCTGACTGGGATCAATATGGCCGTCTCCGGGGCCATTCTGCAGAGCATCACCCGGAACCCGCTGGCTGCACCTGATATTGTCGGTGTCACCGCTGGCGGCGGCTTTGGTGCGGTGGTTGTGTTGCTTGCCTTTCCGACATGGAGCGCGGCGGGACTCCCGTTAGCGGCTTTTGCCGGGGCAGTGACCGCTGCTGTGATCGTCTACCTGTTCGCTTACCAGCGCGGCGGAATCCGGCCTACCCGGCTTGCACTGACTGGTGTGTCTGTATCCCTGGGCTTTCACTCACTGATTACGTTCCTGATCGTCAAATATGCGCTGGATTCTTCCCAGGCGCTTGTCTGGCTGAAGGGTAGCCTCTATGCCCGCTCATGGCAGCATGTGGAGATGCTCTGGCCCTGGACACTGGGGGGAGTGATTCTGGCATTGTTCAGTCACCGGCAGATCAATGCGCTGCAATTGGACGAAGATACCGTAACCGGTCTAGGGCTGCGCATCCAGATGGTGCGCGTGCTGCTGCTGCTTACAGCGGTAGGCCTGTCTGCTAGTTCTGTGGCTGTCTCCGGCACGATCGGCTTTGTCGGCCTGGTCATCCCGCCGTTGTCCAAATGGCTTGTCGGTCCTGACAGCCGATTGTACTTGCCAGTAGCGGCTCTGCTCGGAGCTTTGCTGGTAACGCTGGCAGATCTGGCCGGCCGTGTAGTTCTGCCGCCGCTGGAAATTCCGGCAGGAATCTTCACCGCGCTGATCGGTGCGCCTTATTTTATCTATCTGCTGCTCATTCGCAGAGCACAACCAAACAAGAGCCGGTCCCGCTAAGGGCTGGCTCTTGTTTGGTTTGTTTAATGTCATCTTCAAATATTATTTCTGCAATTCGGCGCGTACAGCGTCTGCTAGCCTGGCTATGCCAGGTAGAATGTCTTGGTCTGTCGGCCTGCCATAGGCCAGCCGCAGATAACCTGACTCAGCGCCGTATACCCCGCCCGGCACAAACGCCATCCCTCTCTGCAGCGCCGCCTCCAGCAATCGACTTTCATTGATCTCGCCTGGCAGCTTGCACCACAAATAGATTCCCCCCTCAGGCTTGTTGAAGCTAACTATCCCAGGCAGCTCTTGTTCCAATGAGCTGATGGTTAAATCTCGCTTGTACAGCAGCCTTTGCCGTAAAAACTCCAGGTGTGACACGAAGGTGGGCGAGGACATAAACTCAGCCGCAATATGCTGAGGTATGATACTGAAGCCAAGATCCATCTGCCGTCTGGCATCGGCTAGGCGACTGAGGACGGACTTCGGTGCAACAATCCAGCCGATGTGCAGGCCCGGTGCAGCTATTCTGGAGAAGGAGCCTGTATAGAGCAGACCGGAGGCCGTATCCTCTGATTTCAACGGGAAGGCCATTTCTCCGTTGTATCCGGTCAAGCCCAGCGGATCATCCTCTACAACGGGAAGCCGCAGCTCGCTGGCTGTCTCCAGCAGCAGCCTGCGTCTTTCCCTGCCCAGCAGCGTTCCAGTGGGATTCTGGAAATTGGGGTTGATGAAGAGCATCTTGATCCGGTGCTTCCTGTGCAATGTGCGCAGACTGTCCGGGCAGATGCCCTGATCGTCCACTGGCAGCCTGAATAACCGCAAGCCTGTCGACTGGAACATTGACAATGAACGGAAAAAAGAAGGGGACTCGACCCCAATGGCATCCCCTGGAGACAGCAGGCATTGGGTTATTAAGTGAAGCGATTGCTGTGAACCCGAGGTGATCATTATGGAATCCGGGGTCGTCTGGATACCTCTGTAACGCGCAAGAAATTCCGCCAAGGCCTGACGTAAGGGGAGATACCCCTGGGGGAGATCAGGCCCTTCATGGGGCGAATAACGGTACTCGGAAATAATCCGATTGATCTCATCTGTCGGTAACAGTTCTAGCGAAAGCTTTCCGCTGGCAAAATCAATCAGCGCTGGATCATGCCCCAGCGCTTCGCGGACACGACGGAGCAGCGGAAGATTGGGCAAAAAGTTGCCGCTGTCCGCGTAAGCCTGCCAACTCGGCGTAGAGAGCGCACTTTTTTGTCTGAGCGGGCTGACAAGTGTCCCGCTGCCGGGCCGGGTCTCGATTATGCCCTGTGAGCGCAGCTCCGAATAAGCAAGTACCACCGTGCTGCGATTGACTTTGTACTGCTCCGCCAGCTTCCGTTCCGAGGGCAGCCGACTGCCCGGCGGGTACTCACCTTGTACTATTTTTTCTCCCAGAAGATCAGCGATTTGAAGATACACTGGCCTGCTGCTTTGCCGATTCGGTTTCCACATATATTCATCACCTGCCATAATGCTATTCTGTAATAGAACTAACTTGATTTTCCAAACTGCTAGTCCTAATTAGGATTGTTTTTTCATTCTACACTATCCAGCGTGGACAACCCAGTCTAACCGTATTCCAACTTTTGAGGTAAATATGTTGTCTTGGAGTACAGACTTAACAACGTATTTAGTGTAAACTGAATGTAAAGCGGTCACGGATAAGTTGGTATTTTTCATGAAAAGGCTCTTCATATGAAGAGTTTTTTCCAATTTTACAGAAAAGAATGTGATGATGGTTATGCAGCTTCGCGCTCGTCTTCCGAAGAAAGGCTTGCTGGAGAAATATCTGTCCGGGGAGAGTATGGATTATCGGCAAATTATAGCTTTGTTTATTCCGATTCTGATTGATCAGGCCTTTATTATCGGGCTCAACCTGGTGAATACCGCGATGATCAGCTCGTCGGGGGTATCGGCGGTCAGTGCGGTAAATATGGTGGATTCGCTGAATATTTTCCTGATCAACGTCTTTGTCGCGGTTGCCACTGGGGGAACGGTAGTAGTCGCACAGTATAAGGGGAGCGGCAATGACCGTATGGTCTCTCAGGCGACAGCAGGCTCCGTTACTTCGGTGTCACTGATCGCGCTTGGTATCGGCCTTCTGCTAATGGGCTTCCACACCCCTATACTTAATCTTCTGTTTGGTTCAGCTTCGGCTGATGTGCTGGATAGTGCGCGGATTTATCTGATCGGCAGCAGTATCTCTTACCTGGGGATTGCCGTAGTTCAGGCGGTGTGCGGGGCCTTACGCGGTGTCGGCAAGACCCGGGCATCCTTGATGCTGTCGTTGATTATGAACCTGCTGTACGTCGTTCTCAACGTGGTTTTCATTAGCCTGCTGCATATGGGTGTGTTGGGGATGACGCTTGCGATTAATATCGCCCGTTATGTGGGCATGGCCTGTGCCCTGTACTATCTGTTCAAGATAGACACTACACTGCGTGTCCGTGTGCGCGACTTATTTCATATCCCAATGACCATGCTTCGGAAAATCATGTTCATCGGCCTGCCATTCGCCGCGGAGCAGATGTTCTTCAACGGCGGAAAGCTGTTGACCCAGGTGTTCATCGTTAGCTTGGGCACCTATGCTATTGCGACCAATGCTATTGCCGGCTCGCTGGCGATGGTGTTCCAGATTCCGGTCAGTGCACTCTCCTTGACGATTGTAACGGTGGTAGGTCAATCTATCGGGCGAGGTAATGTCTCTGATGCAAGAAAATTCATCAAGGCCTTTCTCTGGATCGGTTCCGGATCGTTAGCAGTGATCGCCTTGATTCTGATGCCACTGTTCCACCCGCTGGTATCGATCTTCTCGCCGCCACCGGAGATCATTCATGATCTGTTTGTGGTATTGCTGGTCAATTCCATCGCTCAGGTGCCGCTATGGGCCATCAGCTTTGTCTTGCCATCCGCGCTACGGGCGGCGGGAGACTCCAAATTTACTTCCATCACCTCGATGCTGACCATGTGGCTGTTCCGGGTAATTCTTGGCTACATCTTGGGAATCGTACTCGGCTACGGTATTCTGGGGGTTTGGCTGGCCATGAACAGCGAATGGGCGGTCCGCGGAGGCATTTTCCTGTGGCGGTTCCGTGGCAAGAAGTGGTATGCGCATAAATTGATTTAGAGCTATAAGGAACAAAATGGGATCGACCATTTAGTTTAGCGAGGGCTGAACACACGATGTGCAGCTCTCTTTATTTTTACTAGAGTACCTTTTCTTTAAAAGATAGATTGCCTATGACTGGATATTCGTGTAAAATAAACTTTTGCGCATAAATATACAGAGGTGATTTTACCATGGCAATGCTCCTTACATACGTTTTACTAGGTTTCTCTATAGCCCTTCCAGTCGGTACGATTACGATCGAAATGACAAAGCAAGGGCTCAAAAATGGATTTATGCACGGCTGGATCGTCGGACTTGGCGGGATGACCGTAGATGCGCTGTTAATCATCGCATTGTATTTGGGCCTGGCTTCCGTGCTATCTCTACCTATTATACAAGTCATTATGTGGTTGGTTGGGGCGCTGTTCTTGTGTTACGTAGGCTATGACAGTATTAAAAATGCAGATCATGATATCTCGCTGTCTGGGGAAAAGAAGACCAAATCGCTATTTTCTTCTTATAAAAATGGACTGCTTGTAGCCGTTTCACCAGGGAACCTGGTGTTTTGGGTGAGTGTCTTCGGTACTGTGTTGGCCGATTCATTCGACAAATCCAATACCGGCAGTTTTCTGATTGTCGGTCTAGGCATTATGCTGGGCATCCTGATTCACGATTTGGGACTAATGACGATTGTAGCTACCACCCGTAAGGCCATGAACCACACAGCGATCAAATGGGTGACGATTGCAGCAGGCATTGTCCTGATTGGATTTGCAGGATATTTCTTTTACCAGTTCGGTGTGAGTGTGAAAAAATATTTTTGATCTTTTATGAATTTTCTGTAACGAAGATTGGAAAACCGACAAAATTAGCTGCGCAGTACGCCACAAGCAGCATGTGGTGACTGAACGCGGCTTTTTTTTATTGACGGTAAGGCTTATTATTTAATCGAAGTACGGGCTACCAGGTGTTTAAGCTGGATGCATTTCTGGTTAATACAATACACCTAATGCTGGAAATTAGAGAAGGATAGTTCCATGTAAGGGTTTTAATTAGTAGGCCCGAAGTTACAAACCAGTAAGCTTTCTTTCATTGAATCGTTACTTACCGCAGGATTCTCCATGCTAAGATGGTCTGGTCCTATCATAAGTGCTATACACAAGGAGGAAGTTTACGATGAGTTTGAAACAGTCATTTCTAAAAATCACCCTTGCAGCGTCATTGACCGGTGCGGTTGCCGCAGGGGCCGTTATAGTAAGTCCGAGCTTTTTACCGGCGGGTCAGGCTGCAGCTGCAAGCGCACCCGTAGCCGATACAGCGCAAGCACTCAAGACATTAAACAGTTTCTACAAGCCAGCATTGAAAGGTCAGTTTCCTGGTTCTGTTAGCGGCCTGACCGTAGGCAAAAGTACACGTAAGGATGTGTACAAAACAATTGGTAAGCCGGAACAAAAAGGCAATGATGCGGACGCTTTTGAACTCTATCATGCTGAAATGGGCCATCCGGGATATGCCTTCTCCTACAAGCTGGACAAAATCCGCGAAATGCGTTATTTCGGTACGAATATCGAACGCCAAACCAACATTGGCGGGATCACCATGAGCATGCTGAAGAAAAATTGGTTTGCCCCTAACTCCACAACTACCATTAAAAATGGCAAGCTCAAACAAACCAAATTAACCTATGTTCGCGGTGATTATAAGCTGGAGTTTATTTTCAACAGCAGCACGGATTTGGATCATATTAATTTGCTGCATTCTTGATGACATGATATAAGAAGCCGATGTTATCGGCTTGAAATAGAAAAAAGCAGAACAGCGCTTCCCTAATAAGGAGGCGCTGTTATTTATTCAAATATAGAATAGACCTATTTACTCTTCATAGGATAATATGAAGTGACCAAGAGTGATAGGAGTTATTGGGAATTGAAGGAATTAATTGTTTCTATTGTAGTGTTGTCTTTATTAAGTACTGGGAGCGCTTCGAAGTCATCCTTATCCGAAGCCTTAGCTGATGCTGAGACAAAGTCTGCACAAATGAGTCAAATCATCAAAGATAAGATATTTAAGCTGTCTGATCAAACCCTGAGCGATGCGATTGCCTTGGCTAGAGCAGATGATACTGTCCTTCAATCCTTCGAACGTTCTCGGTATTTACCGATCACTACTGATAAGGTGCATCACGATCAACCAGAAGTAAAATTAATTACACCTTATCTGTTGACTGTGAGAAAAGCTTATATGAAATTTGAAAATGACGAAGATTTTTCTTTGACCGATGCCAAGAAGGTAGTAGATGATTATGCAAATTTGCTATTGTTATCTTTTGAAGTCACAGCCAAGGGGGATGAGATTGATTTTGCACGCAACGTTGATATTTCCTTAAAGCAGGGAAGTACAGTTCTCCATTCTTACGTCATCATCAATAAAGATAATGATGCTGCAGAATCTGAAAACTGGCCGAATTCGCCTGCGTACATAAATCGGTTATTTGTACCTTTTGATATTTTTGAGATTAACTATGCTCAGGATGCGGAGTTAATCTATCAATATGGCAGTAACAAAGATACTGTTACTTATAAAGTGGATTTCTCGAAAATCAAGTAGTGTCTGCGCTCTATCACACCAGTATATCCCAATCCTTGAACACCGGCTGCAGCCTGTTCTGATACAGCATCTCCCGGATCTCGGATACACTGCGTCCGTCGGAAATCTCAAACTGGGGCGTGCCTCCGTCGCTGACGTGTCCGCCTACTGCGGTGGATACACCTGCTGACATTTTGGTTACGCCAAGATGGATGAGGCGATCGCGCAGATGCGCTGGCTCGCGGGTGGAGAGAGTGATCCCGGCCCGGGGCAGAAAAAGACGATAGGCAAGTATAACCTGCACCAACGCACTGTCGGTTACATCCGAATGTGGGTGATAGTCTCCCAGAAACGGGCGGAATCTCGGGATCGACAGGCTGAGTTCACAGTCGGGATATTTGCTTTGCAGATAATTAGCATGCAGTGCTGTAATAAAAGCCTCTTGCCGCCAATCATGCAGGCCGAGCAGCGCGCCTATCGTGACGGAGCGATATCCAGCCGCACAGCCTCGTTCAGGAGCATCCAGACGAGCCCGGAAATTTCGTTTAGGGCCCTTAATATGTAGCTTTCTGTATGTCTCCTGATGATAGACTTCCTGAAATAGCGTCAAGCTGTCTACGCCGGCCTCTCCAAGCTCACGGTACTCCTGAACGGACAATGGGTTGACTTCGATACCGATGGAAGAGAAGTGCTTCCGCAGCACCTGAACGCATTCCTTCATATAACTGACAGGGGAGTCCTTAGGAGATTCGCCGGTCAACAGCAGGATATGCTGGATGCCTGTCTCAGCAATCGCCCTAGCTTCTTTTTCGACTTCAGCCATGTCTAGTTTCTTGCGCGGAAAATCATAGACGTAGCTAAAGCTGCAATATTCGCAATGATTCACACAGTAATCTGATACATAGATCGGCGTAAAGAGCTGCATCACATGACCGAATTGACTGCGGGTGACTTGCTGCGCTTTCTGAGCGATAGCCTCCAGATGTCTGCTGGCGGCAGGGGAGAGCAGGGCAAGCAGGTCTTCTTCAGTGATTTTTTGTTTAGTCAAAATGCGCTGGATATTCAGGTCTGTATATTCCGACAACCGCTCTCGAAACGGGAAGCGTTCCAATTCCAGTAATCTATCATAGAAGCTCATATTTATCCTCCTATTGGCTCAGAAATCCCGTCAAGGGCGAAGAAGCGGCGGCTTCTTGTTGTACCGGGCCCAGCCCTGACAAATAAGCAAGCCTTCCTGCTGTTACCGCATTCCGGAAGGCAGCCGCCATACCTAGCGGATCACGTGCCGTGGCGATGGCTGTATTCAGCAGTACAGCGGCGGCGCCCATTTCCATGGCTTCCGCTGCTTCCGAAGGGCGGCCGATCCCTGCATCCACGATGACAGGCAGATCTACTTCCTCAATCATGATGCTGACCAGCTCTTTGGTCCGCAGTCCCCGGTTGCTGCCGATGGGTGATCCAAGCGGCATAACCGCTGCCGCCCCGGCATCCCGCAGCCGCAGAGCAGCGCCCAGGTCGGGGGTCATGTAAGGGAGCACGATAAAGCCTTCTGCAGCCAGCACTTCCGTTGCGCGAATCGTCTCCATATTGTCAGGCAGCAAATAGCGTTGGTCTTTAATAACCTCAAGTTTGATCCAATTGCCCATATCAGCCGCCTTGGCGAGCCGGGCGATACGGATGGCTTCTTCTGCGTTTCGGGCACCGGAGGTGTTGGGTAGTAGCGTCATACTGTCAGGGATATGCTGCAAAATATTTTCCTCCCCCCACTCAGGATTGACTCTCCTTAACGCAACAGTAATGACTTCTGCACCTGATGCTGCAATCACCTCGGGAATCAGGGTATTGCGGTTATACTTGCCGGTGCCGATGAACAAGCGGCTGGTCAGCGCTTTGCCGCCAATCTGGAAGATATCGTTCATGCTGAGAACCCCTCTCTATAATCCGATTTTTTAGCCAAAATATCGATGGTATACTGTACGGGCCTCAGCAGTATCTGAGGTTCCGTGGATGAATACCCGGCCATCCGGGAACAGAGCAATCCGGTGTTTTGCTAAGTCCAACGACAGCATGTATGGATTTCGTCTCACCTCTCCATGCACTGCGAGAATTTCTTCCCATAGTTTCAGATTTAGGCGGCTTGAACGGGCCGGGCGGATCTGCACGGTCTCTCTGCCGCATAATACAGCGGTCTTGGACAGATTGGTCGCAGACAGGAAGGGATAGAGGGGTTTTTCGCCGCAGCTGGGACAGTCGGTACGTTTAAGCTGTTCCGTAACGATCGAGACATGCCGATTCTCCCACAGG
The DNA here is from genome assembly GCF_042649265.1 of Paenibacillus sp. GCM10012306. Lineage (NCBI taxonomy): Bacteria > Bacillati > Bacillota > Bacilli > Caryophanales > Paenibacillaceae > Paenibacillus > Paenibacillus sp. GCM10012306. Next base: position 17,194 of record NZ_JBHRYW010000015.1, read on the forward strand.
TCAAAGGAAACCAGTGTCCCGCGTAGAGATTCCTTCTGTCCGGAGAGCCATTTTAACGCCTCGGCAGTCTGGTAAGCAGCAGTCATCTGTACAGCCGGCTGAATAATACCCACCGAGTCGCAAGTATCCCCTTCGGCGTGAAGCTCGTCAATCAGGCAGTGGAGGCAGGCGCTCTCTCCGGGGACGACCGTCATAGATATACCGCTGCTTCCTGTGCAAGCTCCGTAAATCCAAGGGATACCTGTCTTGGCCGAAATATCGTTAATAATCATTCTGACCTCAAAATTATCGGAGGCATCGAGAATCAAATCGACCCCACGTGCATACTCTACAATCTCATCGGCGGCAGCATCGGCTACAATTCCTTCCACAGTCACATAAGAGTTCACGCTCTGTAGTCTCTGTGCCGCTGCGATTGCTTTGGGTAATCTTTGCTCTGCATCGGCTTCACTGTACAAATTCTGGCGCTGGAGATTGCTCCACTCCACGTAATCCCGGTCGACGATCACTATTTTGCCTACCCCGGCGCGGACCAGCGTCTCGGCAATAGCAGACCCCAGTGCGCCTGCACCCAGAATGAGCACACTGGAGGCGGCTAGTCTTGCTTGACCTTCCGCGCCTATGCCGTGAAAACGTACCTGCCTGCTGTACCGCTCCTGTTCTTCCGTAGTTAGAGTCAATTCGTTCAACCTCCCCCCACAAAATGTACAAACTCTATCCGGTCACCTTCGGACAGCCGGGTGACGCCATATGCGTCCTTGGGCACCACTTCACCGTTTACTTCCACCAGAACTCGCCGCCCTTTCCAGGGTGTCTCTGCCAAAATATCGGCAACAGTAACACAATGCTGTCTTAGTAGGGTGTCTTTTCCATTCAGTTGAACCTGCATATCTTCACCTCCCCTCAAGCCATGCAGTCTGAATGGCTGTGTGGTAAGCTTCTGCTTGTGCCACTGGATCTGCTGCGCTGCTAATGCCAGATAGAATGGCAATCCCCTCTGCACCGCGCCTGATGACTGCTCCGGCATTGTCCGGCTGAATTCCTCCGATGGCAATGACCGGAACCGGGCATCTAGCTGCGGTTTCTTCGAGAATGTCCAGACCACGTGGGGGCAGACCCGGCTTGCTGGCAGATTCATAGACATGGCCAAAAAGGCAATAATCTGCTCCTTCACCCGCCGCGCTGACTGCTTCTTGTGGCGAATGGATGGAGCAGCCGATGCGCATTCCTGGGGCTAAAGGTCGCGCCGAAGTTACACGTAAGCTATGTCCTGCAAGCTGTACACCGCCGGTCCCTGCGGCAAGAGCGACATCCAATCGATCGTTCACAACAATAGCTTCCAGAGGGATGCCTGCTTGGTGCATTTGGGTTACGATTTCGAAAAGCGCTTTGGCTGTAAGCTGTCTATCCCGCAGGTGGAAATAGTCTACATAGGGGAGAACAGCTAGGGAAAGACGCAGCCAATCTGCAAGCGATATTCCTTCCGGGGAGATCAGATGCAGTTCAGGGCCGTTAGCGGCGGGAAATCGTTTTTTCATAAAAGGAATCGCTCCATGTTACGTAATGGTGTTGCACTCCATAAAATCCAACACAAAAAGCCGCCCTCCTGATCGGAAGACGGCTAAGCACGACAACGGAAAACAAGCCATAACAAAAGGCAAGCCCGGACTCTTAACGCGCACTTCCCTACGCTGGTATTAACCAGATCAGGTTCAAAGGGTCCGAATATTGCATTCGTCTCAGCCACGCGGCTCCCCTAGTGTCGGTTCGTATGAGATTGTTAATGTCACTATACACGATTATTCAGGGAGATACAATTGGAAATTGGGAAAATGTTGAATAAGAGTAGACGGATAAAATTCATAGAAATGAGGGCGAAGGTTGTTCTATCTTGGTATAATAAACGATAAGAAGAATGGAGCTAACCGATATGGAATTGCTCGATCCGAGAGTCGATTTTGTGTTCAAACGAATCTTTGGCAGTGAGAATAACAAGGATGTGTTGTTGGCTTTTCTGAACCGTATATTTATTCAGGCTGGAGAACCACCGCTTACCGAGATTATCCTGATGAACCCTTACACCGACAAGGACGATCCGCTCGACAAGCAGTCCATATTCGATGTTTATGCAAAGACAACTGAGGGTAAGCTGATCGATATCGAGATGCAGTTATTCAACAAGTATGATATTGAAAAGCGGACGCTGTTCTATTGGAGCAAACGGTATGCCAGTCAGCTTAAGGAAGGTGAAAAGTACCAGGAGTTGAAGAAGTGTGTGACGATCAACATTCTGAACTATGCTTTCCTGTCAAATGACGAATACCACAGTGTATTTCATCTCCGTGAAGACCGCACTGGAATACAGTTTATTGATGATATCGAGGTGCACTTTTTGGAGCTGCCGAAGCTTGAAGATATGATTCCTTCGAATAGCGGACTAGAAAATTGGCTGCTGTTCCTCAAAGGAGTAGACCCAACCCATTGGGAGGTGCTGAAGATGAATGAACCAGGACTGGAAAAGGCTATGGACACCCTGCAGTACTTAAGCCAGGATTCGGAGGCCCGCCGTTTGTATGAAGCCCGTCAGAAATATCTGCATGACGAAGCGTCAATGATCGAAGGGGCGAAGCAAGCCGGACTTAAAGCTGGTGTTGAGGAAGGAATTAAAGAGGGGATCAAAGAAGGGATCAAAGAGGTTGCCAAGAACATGCTGTCCTTGAATATGGATATCGCTACCATTTCCAAAGCAACTGGATTGTCGGAACAAGAGATTCTTGCGCTGAAAAAGTAGCTAGAGGATTGAAATAGTCAACTCTGTTCCGTGGAAAACTACAGCAAGTTTTATTGTGAATTTAAGAATAATTAGCTATTATATAGCTACAAATAAATACCGTGCTTGTTTTTATCCCCGGGTAAAAACGAAGAAAAGCATTGAGTCTCATTCCCGTTAGGGCCTATTTATTAGGAGGGGTGAGATTCAATGCTTTTTTTAAACCTATATAAGACGAACTTAAGAACCGAACGTAAGGCTCATCGTCACTACGGTGGAATGTTTGGACTTCCGGTCGCTGTTGTCCCCAGATTTCCTCTTTAATACCGCTTCTAGCGGTTGGAATCTGGTGACAAAGGCGATCGCTTCGCTCCTACAGTTCCAAACTTCCCCCTTCACTCCTCTTCGCTTTTCGTTACTTTCTTTTGTTCGGCTTATATAATTCTACTTTCCAGAGGTGCCACGAATGCGAATCTTAAGTGATAAGGATGTTAAAAAAGTATTGAATGTTCAGCAGGTAATTAACCTTGTTGAAGCAGTTTACAGAGCTAGAAGCGATAATAAAACTGAGACATGGCCAACTATTTTCTATGATTTTGATCCAGGCAAGGCAGATATGGACATTAAATCAGGCTACCTCAAGCAAGACAAAGTGTTTGGGCATAAAACAGTTACATGGTTTGCTGATAATGAGGAGAAAAATATTCCGACTTTAATGGGGCTGATTACTGTATTTGATGCGGAATCAGGGCAAGCGTTAGGCGTTACTAACGGTTCTTTCATTACAGGAATACGGACGGGGGCTTCGGGGGCGATCGGAGCCAAATATTTGGCTAGAAAAGAATCTGAGAACCTTTTTGTTGTAGGATCTGGCAACCAAGCTATATATCAAATTGCATGTGCTTTATATGCGCTGCCGAATTTGAAAGTAGTCAGAGTTGCTGCCAGAGATAGAGTGAAATTGAAAAGTTTTGTCGATAGTATACCGCATAGACTTCAAGATGAATTTGGGATGGAAGCCAACGCAATTATCTTTGAAGAAGTAGATGGTTTAGAGGATGCAGTGAAGAATAGTGACATTATCATAACGGTGACGTCTTCAAGAACTCCTATCATCCACATGGAGTGGGTAAAAAAAGGAACGCATATTTCTTGTATCGGTGCAGACATGGCAGGAAAACAGGAACTAGACTCACGCATTTTTTCAGGTGCCAGCATCTTCTTAGATGACAAAGAACACTGTATGCAGGTTGGCGAAATTGAGATTCCTCTTAAACAGGGCATTATTAATGAAAGTGATATAGCTGGTGAGATAGGTGATTTAATTTTAGGAAAAACAACTGGAAGAACGGATAATGAGCAAATCACTATATTTGATGCTACAGGTATGGCGATTTTGGATATCTACGCAGCGAAAATTGCATTACAACGTGCAGAAGAAAATGATCTTGGTGTCGAGTTTAACCTTTAAGGAGAGAATAAGAAAATGACTTTTAGCTATGAAAATGTGAAAAATGCTTATGATCGGATCAAGACTTATTTGAAAAAAACACCACTTGAGGAGTCCTTTTACTTAGGTGATGAAGACAGAAGATATTTTTTCAAGCTTGAGTCTCTACAAAGGGCGAAAAGTTTCAAAATCCGTGGGGCTTTAAACAAAATGATGACGTTAACGGAAGAAGAAAAAAGCTGTGGTGTGGCAGCCATTTCTTCAGGAAACCATGGAAGTGCCGTAAGCTATGCAGCATCCATCTTGGGAGTCAAAAATGTAACTGTAATTGTGCCACAAACAACTCCTCAAAGTAAGATAGATAAAATTAAGTATTTTGGGGCGAATGTAATGCTATTAGGTGGTACTTTTGATGAGGCTCATTCATTAGGTATGAAGTATATTCGTGAGCACGGGTTAACCTATATTGACGCCTACTATAGTGATCCAGAAATCTATGGTGGACAAGGTACCGTTGCCATTGAAATTCTGGAACAGAATAAAGATATTGATACTATAGTAGTTCCGGTAGGCGGTGGAGGTCTTATTACGGGGATCGCGGTTGCGGCGAAATTTATTAAACCATCTATCCGTATTATTGGCGTACAAACAGAGGCTTGTCCTGCAATGTTAAAGTCTTACGAAGACAATGTCTTCTATGAAGAATATCCTAGCGAAGAATCATTGTGTGATGCTCTGCTTGGTGGGGTTGGGAAACTGAGTTATGAGATGGCAAAAGATTATGTTGATGATTTCATAGCCGTTTCAGAAGACTCTATCGCCAAAGCTGTAAGTTTTATAGCCAAAGAAGAGAAATATATTATAGAAGCAGGAAGTGGTACAGCAGTTGCAGCCATTATGGACTACAGAGAAAGAGTTGGAGGAACAAACATTGCGCTTGTTCTAAGCGGAGGCAACATTGATGGGGATGTCTTAACATCTATATTGAGCAAGTATTGATTGTAGTGGCGAACCCGTTAACTGTAAAAGAAATCGAGACGACAGGATTTGAACCTGCGACCTCTTGCTCCCGAAGCAAGCGCTCTACCAAGCTGAGCCACGTCTCGTTGTTAGCAGTCGTAATGCTCTAGTTAATTGAGATTATACGCTTGTGTTAACGTGGTGTAAATTGGAATTTTGGTGACGAGTTGCGGAATATGTGCGGGTTAGATTGACAGGAATCAGGGCTGTGGATATACTTGAAATGTTAAAAAGCAAATGTGATAAAACGTTGATGAAATGGAGTACACCGGAAGATGGCTTGCACAGAGAACGGGTTCCTTTACGAAGATGTTCGTAATGGCTGTGAGAACCCTGGAGACAGGCCGGTGGAAAGCTGATTTCGGAGTGCGGGTTCAAGTCCGCCGGGGGTTCCCGTTAACAGCCGCGACAAGGCGATCGTCTGTAGTTTTCCCGCTATAACGGGATAAGGCGATAACCAGGGTGGTACCGCGATCTAATCGTCCCTGAATTTTCAGGGGCGTTTTTTTGTTTTCCATTTGTTTTTCGAAATAACCGTGATCTCAAAATTAAGGATAAGACGGGGGCTGTATACGATGAAAGCAAGTGAAATCCGTTCCAAATGGTTGCAATTTTTCGAAAGTAAAAGTCACAAAATCGAGCCGAGCGCCTCGCTCGTACCTCACAACGATCCATCGTTGCTGTGGATCAATGCCGGGATGGCGCCGCTGAAGGCGTACTTTGACGGCCGGGAGATTCCTGAGAATCCACGTCTGACCAATTCCCAAAAGTGTATCCGTACCAACGATATCGAGAACGTCGGCAAGACACGTCGTCACCATACGTTCTTCGAGATGTTGGGTAACTTCTCTATCGGCGACTATTTCAAGGAAGAAGCGATTACCTGGGCTTGGGAATTCCTGACGGGCAAAGAGTGGATCGGCTTTGATCCAAACCGCATCTCTGTAACTGTATACGCTGAGGATGAAGAAGCCTTCAAGCTGTGGAACGAAAAAGTCGGCTTGCCGGCTGAACGCATCATTAAGCTAGGTGACGAGAACTTCTGGGATATCGGCGAAGGCCCTTGCGGACCTTGCTCGGAGATTTTCTATGACCGCGGCGAAGCCTACGGCAACGATCTGACGGATCCGGAAATGTATCCAGGCGGGGAAAATGAGCGTTGGCTGGAAGTCTGGAACCTGGTATTCTCCCAGTTCAACCATAATAAAGACGGTAGCTATACACCGCTTCCTAACAAGAATATTGATACAGGCGCAGGTCTGGAACGTTTTGCTTCGATCCTGCAGGATGTAGATTCCAACTTCGATACGGACTTGTTCCAGCCGATTATTCAGAAGACAGCCAAGCTTGCAGGTGTAAATTATAAGGATAGCCTGGAGCAGGATATTGCACTTAAAGTCATTGCTGACCATGTGCGTACAGTTACTTTCGCTGTGGGTGATGGCGTTCTTCCTTCTAATGAAGGTCGTGGATACATTATCCGTCGTTTGCTTCGCCGCGCAGTCCGTTACGGAAAGACACTGGGTCTGGATCGTCCATTCCTGCATGAGCTGACTGAAACCGTAGGCGACATTATGGGCGTGTACTATCCGTCTGTGGTGGAGAACCGCGAATATATCGCGAAGATTATCCGTACGGAAGAAGAGCGTTTCCACGAGACACTGTCCGACGGTCTGGCCATCCTTAGTGAAATCAGCAGCAAAGCTAAAGAGAGCGGCGCTAATGTGATCGGTGGTAAAGATGCGTTCAAATTGTATGATACTTACGGCTTCCCGTTTGACCTGACAGAAGATTTTGCAGCTGAACAGGGATTGACCGTGGACCGCGAAGGCTTCGATGCAGCAATGCAGGAGCAGCGTGACCGTGCGAGAGCCGCACGCCAGGATGGCGGCAGTATGAAAATTCAGGGCGGAGCCCTTTCTGAACTGACGGTTAAAAGCGAGTTTGTTGGTTATAATGACTCGGTAACCGAATCCAAAATTGTGGCGATTGTTGTCGACAATGAGCTGGCAGATATCGCTGGCGAAGGCACAGAGGCCCAAGTTATTCTGGATACCACACCGTTCTACGCGGAAAGTGGCGGTCAGGTAAGTGACACTGGTGTGCTGAGCGGCGGTTCCGTAACCGCTAAAGTCAAGGGGTTGTTCAAGGCACCGCATGGACAGCATGTACACCTGGTAACAGTAGAAGCTGGCGAGCTGCGGGTAGGCGATACCGTTCGTGCCGAGGTCAATCGCGCTGAGCGTGAGGACATCGTGAAGAACCACACCGCTACTCACTTGCTGCACAAAGCGCTTAAGGAAGTGCTGGGCGGACATGTTAATCAGGCAGGATCTTTGGTAGAAGGTGGACGTCTGCGCTTTGACTTCTCACACTTTGGTGCTATTACGCCTGAAGAGCTCAGTGAAATTGAGCACCGTGTAAACGAGCAAATCTGGCGCGGTCTGGATGTAGTAATTGAGAACAAACCGATTGACGAAGCCAAGGCAATGGGAGCTATGGCATTGTTCGGTGAAAAATATGGCAACATCGTCCGCGTGGTTCAGGTTGGCGACTACAGCTTGGAGCTGTGTGGTGGCTGCCACGTTAGCAATACTTCGCAGATTGGTATCTTCAAGCTGCTCAGCGAGAGCGGCATCGGCTCCGGTGTGCGCCGGATCGAGGCCGTAACTGGACGCTATGCATACCAGTTCACTGAGAGTCAGCTGGATCTGCTCAAACAATCCGCAGGACTGCTGAAGTCTTCCCTGAATGATGTGCCGAAACGGATTGAAGCTCTGCATGGTCAAGTGCGTGAGCTGTCGCGTGAGAACGAGTCACTGCAATCCAAGCTGAGTGCTACATTTGCAGCTGAGCTTACTAGTAGTGTCAAGACGGTTGGTAGCGGCACGCAACTACTGGCTGTATCTGTCCAAGCAGGCAGCATGGATGCACTGCGTTCCACAGCCGACGAGCTGAAGGCCAAGCTGCCTGACGCAGTGCTTGTTCTGGGCGCAGCCATGGACGACAAAGTGAACTTTGTCGTAGCCGTACCTCAAGAGCTGGTGAAGCGCGGCTACCATGCCGGCAAGCTGGTGAAGGAAGTTGCTGCGGTATGCGGCGGCGGTGGCGGCGGACGTCCAGATATGGCGCAAGCTGGCGGTAAAGATGCTTCGAAGCTGGCCGAGGCTTTGGCCAAGGCTGAAGAACTGGTAGCAGCCCTGGGATAAGCGAGCGTTCGAACTTTGGTCCAAAGGGCCAAAGCCGAAATTTCATTTGCGAAGACAGACAGCGGTACTGAGTCTTTCCTCTCAGTACCGCTGCTTCGTGGCTGGGCCATCTGATTTAGGTGAAATATGGTTTTGGCAATAGCTTAAAGACCAAAAAATTCACGTTTTTTGTAGATGAAATGCCAAAAAAAGCGTTATATCTAGGCAGGATTTTCTTGTTGGGGCATGAATATGTTATGATGAGGGCAGCAAGTGAGCTGTACAGCAGCGAGTTTGCGAAGGCGCCTGCTACAGGTGATTTGCAGAAGGAAGGTGTCACATATGGACTCCATGGACAAAACAGTTAAATTCAATGTGAAGGGCGACGAGAAGGAAGCTTCTCCCGAGGAAATTCTGCTTGCGGTATATAATGCGCTCGTAGATAAGGAGTATCACCCGATCAACCAGATCGTAGGGTATCTTCTTTCCGGAGATCCGGCTTATATTCCCCGTCACAACAATGCTAGAAGTTTGGTCCGGAGAAAAGAACGTGATGAGCTGATTGAGGAACTGGTGCGGTTCTACTTAGCCAATCATCAGGTGGATAAAACCAAATGAAGATGCTAGGTTTGGATTATGGCGACCGTAGAATCGGCGTCGCCGCAAGTGATATTTTCGGCTGGACGGCACAATCTCTGGAGACCATTGAGCGGCGCGGAGACGGAAGAGAGTTCGAACGCATCCGCGAACTCGTCAAGGAGCATGAAATCGGAGAAATCGTGGTTGGGCTGCCGAAGAACATGAACGGCACCGTAGGTCCCCGTGGTGAAATCTGCATAGAGTTCGCTGACAAGCTTCGGGAACAATTGGAAATGCCCGTACACCTTTGGGATGAGCGTCTGACGACGGTATCCGCCGAGCGGGTGCTGATTGAAGGGGACGTGAGCCGAAAGAAGCGCAAAGGGATTGTGGACAAAATGGCTGCAGCCCTGATTTTGCAAAATTTTTTGGATGCTAACAGTAAAAGGTGAGGGGTGCGCATATGACAAACGAACATATTGGCCAAGAAGAAGAACCGGAAATTATCTATATTCCCGATGAGGAAGGTAATGAAGAGGAATTCGAGGTCATCATGAAGTTTGAGGTTGACGGTTCGGATGCCAAGTACATGATGGTAGTTCCGCTGGATTCCGAAGACGAAGAGTCCGACGAAGTGTACGCCTTCCGCTATGAGGAAGACGGCGATGATCTGCAACTGTTCATGATCGAGAATGACGAGGAGTGGGAGATCGTCGAAGAGACGTTCAATACCCTGGTCGACGAGCTGGACGGGGGAGCAGAGAATGACTGAGTTGTCCGCTGATCAGGCGGTATGGACTTCCCGTCTTAAAGATGCGTATGGAGAGACTGTAGAACTGGAAGATGAGCAGGGCAAATCTTCCGTTTACGATATTATTGCGGAGTTTGAAGTCGGTGGCCGCGGTTATGCGGTGCTGGAGGGTTCCGGCAAGAACGGAGAATATGATATTCTTCGGATTGTAGTCTCGCCTGACGGGCTTCCTGAACTGGAAGTCATCGTCGACGATGAAGAATGGGAAGATATTTCAGAGCTGTATGACGAGCTTACTTTTCCAGAGGAAGATTTGGAATAGGACGCTGGCGGCGTACATCACATTTAGAATTGGCATGAAGGAGGGCGGAGTATTCCGCGCTCTTTTTGCTTGGAAAGGCTTAATTTAACTGGACCTATAATTCCTTGTATAATCTATAAATTGGGCTTTGACAGCGATCGGAAGAACCCTCTGAGCCCGTAATGCCCCCATGCAGCGTCAACCGCTGATTTTGGTATAGAGCCATAAAATTATAGGTTGAATTTGGGACGATAGAATTTTATACTTTATAGTCGAATCGATTTCATAATCCATAAGTGAGCGTCTAATCATCGATATCTAGTTGGACATGGTTTAGGTGTAACTAGATATCATACCTATTCGGATTGAAATCCGCATTATGAAATCGATTCAGTCGGAAAGTGAGGAGATCCATTGAAATCCGCAATCCGCACTGTGCTGCTGATCCTTCTTCTGCTAATAGCAGTGGGAGGTGGAGGAGCGTGGTATATTTGGAACGGGATGCAACCGGTAGCTCCTGCCGGACAGCCCGTAACGTTCACGATTGAGAAGGGCACGGGAAGCGCAGGAATTGCTGACCTGCTTGAGAAGAACGGGATAATCCGCAACAGTCTTTTTTTCAAAGGATATCTGAAATGGACCAAAGAAGGCTCGAAATTCAAGGCTGGCACCTATATGGCGAAACCAGGCGACACCTATGATGAGCTAATTGCAAGGCTAAACGCTGGCGATGTGGTCAAGGAAGAGACCCTGACTTTCACCATTCCTGAAGGGTACACGGCAGAACAGGTGGCAGACAAGCTAGCTGTTGCCTCCAAGCTGAATGCGGCTGTCTTTGTGGATCTTATGAATTCCGGCAAGGCGCTGAAAGAAGCCGACGTCCTTGGTATTCCCCAGGAACCAATGCTGCGTCATCGTCTGGAGGGATATCTGTTCCCGGAAACCTATGAGTTGCCGAAGAATAGTACACCACAGGAAATTCTGGAAGCGATGTTGGAACAGCTGGCGAAGAAGCTTGATACCATTCCGAATTGGCACGAAAAGCTCAAAGCAAGAGGCCTCAGTCTGCATGAGTTGCTGACCGTCGCTTCCCTGGTGGAACGTGAGGTTGTAGTTGACAGGGAACGTCCGCTGGTAGCGGGAGTGATCTATAACCGGCTGAAGAAAGAACAGAAGCTGGAGATTGACGCCACGGTTCAGTACCTGCTGGATCAACCGAAGGAAAGACTGCTCTACAAGGATCTTGAGATTGAGAGTCCTTATAATACGTACAGGCATGCAGGGCTTCCGCCGGGACCAATTTGCAACCCTGGTTTGCCGTCGATCCAGGCGGCGCTGGAGCCGGAAGCTTCTGATTATTATTTCTATGTCACGAAGAAGGATGGCAGCAAGGGTCATCTCTTTGCCAAGACGTATAAGGAACATTTAGCCAATATTCAAAAAAGCAAACAAACTTCGCAGTAACGCATTACAATGGAGGGTGGTGCATACTGTGGGCCTGCTCAAGGTGCCGCAGGTCATCACCGGCTTGCAAGCTGTGACAGACGTAGGAGGATTATCAATGAACAAAAAACCGGAGCTGCTGGCGACGGCAGCATCGCTGGAAGAAGCGGCAGTCTTGCTGGATGCAGGCGCAGATGCGCTGTTGATCGGGGATGACCGTTTTGGCATGAGGTTGGCTGGGCATTTTACATTAGAAGATACCAAGGCAGTCGTAGAGATGGCCCATGCCCGGGGCTGCAAAATCGTTGCTGGGCTGGGCGGTCTGATGCCCAACAGCTTGCTGGAAGAACTGCCAGCCTATGTGAAAGCTATAGGCGAATTGGGTGTTGACGCTATTGAATTCGGTGACCCGGCGGTGCTGGCTGCCGTGCGACAGGAGGCACCGGGCCTCAAGCTGCACTGGAACGCGGAGATGACATCCACCAACTACGCTACGTCTAACTATTGGGGACGCAAAGGCGCATCCCGGGTTGTATTGGCTCGTGAGCTGAATATGGACGAGATTACGGAGATGGTGCCGCTGCTGGAAATAGAGGCCCAGGTTCAGGTGCATGGCATGACGAATATTTATCATTCCAAGCGTAAGCTCGTAGCGAGTTACATGACCCACCAAGGACGTCCAACAGATGGCGGAAGCCTGGGCAAGGAGCGCGGTCTATTCCTGGTTGAAGCCGAGCGTCCGGGTGAGATATTTCCGATTTATGAAGATGACAACGGCACTCATATTATGAGTTCGGATGATATTTGCATTATGGAAGACCTGCATATCATGCTGGAAGCAGGTGTGCAGAGCTTTAAGATTGAAGGGCTGCTGAAGCCGACAGCTTATAATGTTGCCGTTGTTCGAGCTTACCGCACAGCGATTGATGCGTATGCAGCTGATCCTGAAGGTTATGCCTTCCAGGAGGAATGGCTGGATGAGGTTCGTAAGCTGCAGGACCCTGAGCGCGAGCTGTCCTTCGGATTCTTTTATAAAGAGCAAGTGTACTAAACGTATAGACCCCGCAGAATGGGGAAATGGAGGGGAGAACAGGAATGAGTACCATGACCAAGCCGCAGCATAAGGGCAAACGTTATCGTCTGGACAAACCGGAGCTCCTGGCTCCGGCGGGCAATTTGGAAAAATTGAAATTCGCCGTACATTATGGTGCAGATGCCGTCTATATTGGCGGCCAGAAATATGGCTTGCGTTCCAATGCTGACAATTTCAGTTTTGAGGAAATGCGCGAAGGTGTAGAATTCGCCAAGAAATATGGCGCGAAAGTCTTTGTAGCAACGAACATCTATGCTCACAATGAAGATGTCGCGGGGATTGAAGAATACCTGCGTAATTTATATGAAGCCGGCATCGCCGCGATCATTGTAGCCGACCCAGCCATTGTCGATACGGCTCGCCGCCTGGTTCCGGGTCTGGAGGTGCATCTCAGCACCCAACAGTCTACTTTGAACTGGCAAGCTGTATCCTTCTGGAAGGAGGAGGGGCTGCCTCGTGTCGTTCTCGGCCGGGAGACTAGCCTGGAGGAAATTGCCGAGATCAAGAAGCATGTGGATATTGAGATTGAGAGCTTTATCCACGGCGCGATGTGTTCCTCCTACTCCGGTCGCTGTGTACTATCCAATCACTTCACAGACCGGGACTCTAACCGTGGGGGCTGCTGTCAGTCATGCCGCTGGAAATACGATCTGTTCGAGGATGCGCGTCCGGAAGGAACCTGGGTGTCTGAAGAAGAGCAGGCGGAAGCTATGCAGTCTCCTGAGCGTCTGCTGCCAGGAGTGACTCAGCTTCCACTGCATGAGCCACAGGACAATCCATTCACCATGGGGTCCAAAGACTTGTGCATGTTGGAGAGCATCCCCGATTTGATCGAAGTCGGCATCGACAGCTTCAAGATTGAAGGCCGGATGAAATCCATTCACTATGTGGCTACCGTAGTAAATGCTTATCGTAAGGCGATTGATGCCTACATGGCTGATCCTGAAGGCTATGTACTGAAGCCAGAATGGCTGGAAGAGCTGAACAAAGCGGCGAACCGTCCGCTGAACACAGGCTTTTTCTACGATACGCCGGACCATGAGGATCATATCTATGAACCTGAAGAAAAAGCGGCTCCGTATGATTTTGCCGGATTGGTGCTGGAGTATGATGCTGAGACAGGTACCGCACTGATTCAGCAACGCAATCACTTCAAGCCGGGCCAGCAAGTGGAGTTCTTTGGACCGAACGATACCTTTTTCAAGCAGACGGTAGGAGAGATCTGGGACGAGGAAGGCAATTCGCTGGATGCCGCCCGTCACCCGCTGCAGAAGGTGCGCATGAAGGTAGATGCACCAGTGGCTTATTTTGACATGATGCGTAAAAGAAAATAAGAATTGACAAAGATACGGGACTTTCCTCTCTCAAGCGAGGATGGTCCCGTTTTTGAGTTTCCTAAATAGGCTAAAAGTTACAAACTCATGGAAAAGATTATTCAAAAAACCTAAGAAAAAAAGGACTGTTTGCCGATATATATGTCAGACAACGCTTACATACATCTCTAATCTAACTGGTGGGTGATCTAATGGGAACTCCGGAACAGGAGAGTAAGAGTGATGAGCAGAAAGAGAGAAGGATGAGAGTGGGAAAGAATGAGAAGTCGGTGAAAGAAAACACAGAGAAAAAGAACCAGCGTAAGTCCGGTGCATCCAGTATCGGCAAGCTCAAAAGCGGCGTAAAATCAGGCGTAAGCATGAAAAGCGTGCTGCGGGGCTCGGTGAGTCAGATGAAAAGAGTAAATCCGGTGAAATCTGTCGGGGTCAAGCTGTTCCTGATCTTTTTATCGTCCATCGTGATTGTCGTACTGCTTCTGGGTTTGTTGTCGTATTCAAAAGCGAAAAGTACGATTAAGAGTAATGTCGCAGAGGCCAACCGTCAAACGGTCATTCAGACCTCGGAGAAGATGGACATCATACTCAAACAATATGAGACGCTTGCGCTTCAGTTGTTTTTTGATCCGCAGATTCAGGGTGATCTGACGTCACTGAGCAAAGCGGATACCTATTACGATAAATTTGTAGCTTCAAGTACCATCGGCAAGAAGCTATCGAGCCAAACGACCTCCGATTCCAACGTAGTCAGCATCTCTTTGATTCCAGAAGAGGCGAATTCCGATGTTATTACCACTGGTAGCTCGGGCCTGGTGCTTGAAGGGATCAGAGACACGGATTGGTTCAAGCAGGCGGTTGAACGGACCAAAGAATATAAATCGCATTATTCCGATACGAATGGCGCACAGAATTACTGGTTCTCTACTGCAGTCGAGGGCAAAGGCGGAACGAATATCGCTATGGTACGCTCACTCCGAAATCTCGGTGAGAATTCAGGGTATGTGATGCTGCTAGAACTGAAAAATAATATGCTGGAAGACGCCTTCAAGAGTGTTAAGCTGGGCGACGGTGCCCGTATCCAATTGGTAGATCCTAATGGTATCGTCATCGCCTCTAATATACTCGCAGATGATGGGAAGGAATCCAAGTTTGCATTTATCAAAGACAGCAAGACAAAGAATAAAAGTCAGGAGAATACAAACGAAGAAGGAAAGCAGGTTCTGGCTGTCTTCAATCCAATGACCAAAGCGGACTGGAAGCTGTCTGGTATTATTCCTACTGGGGAGTTGGTCAAGGAGGCTTATCCAATCCTCCTTACTACCTTTGTTGCTGCCGGGGGAGCAGCCTTGCTTGCCATCCTTCTTGGCTACTGGATGGTTCGCATGATTGCCCGTCCGCTATCCCGGCTTAAGGATCTGATGGTAGAAGGGGCAAAGGGCGACCTAAGTGTTCGTACCGAATATGCATCGCAGGATGAAATCGGCCAATTGTCCGCATCCTTCAATACGATGATGGGACGAATTACAGAGCTTGTGGCGCAGACGACCGAAACGGCACGTGACGTACTGGAAACTGCCGGAGAGCTGGGCGATGCTTCACGCAAAACAGCTGTGTCTGCCAAAGAAATCGCCGCAGCCACAGAAGAGATTGCCGGTGGTGCAGGCAGTCTGGCCTTGGAGGCAGAGCGCGGCAATGAATTGACTGAACTGATCGCTACGCAAATGCAGACGGTTGTGTCTGCCAATTCCGAGATGGATGAAGCAGCGCGCAGTGTCGGAGAGGCCAGCAGCAGAGGTGCTAATCAGTTGGAGGAGCTACTGGGTCAGACGAGCCGTACGGGAGAGATGACAGGAGCGCTGGTCGCGCGTGTCAACAATCTGAAAGAAACGGTGTTCTCTGTCATCAAAGTACTGGATGTCATGAAGAATATTACCCAGCAGACGAACATTCTGTCCCTGAATGCTACAATTGAAGCCGCACGCGCAGGCGAAGCCGGCCGGGGCTTCATGGTTGTTGCCGGAGAGGTCCGCCAACTGGCAGACCAGTCCAAGCAGTCGATTGCGCTGGTGGCCGGAATTACTGACAAGATCATGACCGAGATGAATGAGACAGTCGCTGTCTTGTCCGAAGTTACGCCACTCTTTGAGGCGCAAATGGGTTCGGTGAAGAACACTAGTGATATCTTCGTATCCGTAAAAGAACAAATGGATGAATTTATTATGAGTTTGGAGTCTGTAACGGCCTCCATCAACAGTCTGAGTCATTCTCAAGGGGTCTTGTCTGAAGCGATGGGCAATGTAAGTGCCGTTGCCCAGCAATCGTCTGCGACCTCGGAAGAAGTAGCCTCGCTAAGCAGCGAGCAGCAGAATGTCAGCGATCAATTAGTATCGCTGTCCGGGAAGCTGGAAAGCGCATCAGGGCAATTGAAGGAAAAGCTGTCCTTGTTCACAATTTAAATAACACTACTGACAAGCTACCGGGCCTACGAATACCGGTCACTGCCGCCTCTTATCCTTGGAGAGGCGGCAGTTTTATTTTTCAAGGAGGAAAAAATAAGTAAATAAGGAGTTGCATCTCAAATTGTCTGCGTACAACTATATCACAGCAATCACGGAAATTTTGGTTTAAAATAGTAGTTTGTAATATTTAAAGTAAACAATAACTGTAAATGATGGCAGGTGATCTGTATTTATGAAGTCAACAAACCAACCACGCAGTCTTCTTTACCGGCTGCATCCCGCTAAGTCTTTGGGGCTGCGGCTTTTTCTCGTTTTTTTCATTGCCACTATGGCAATAGTGCTCTCGCTCGGTTACACCTCATATTCCGTTGCCAAGCAGACCATTGAAGACAATGCATTGTCATCCAACCAGCAAACGGTCATTCAAACGGCGGAGAAGCTGGATGTTACCATGCTCCGTTATGAAGATAATTTGGGCCAGATTGCTTATAACAAAGAGATACAGAGAGTTATGAAAGAGGCCAGTCAGTCTGGTTCCGGACTGTCAGCCGATGTTATTGCCGCAGAGCTCAGCAACTGGTTGTCGAGCGCCAAGGGTGTGCAAGCCGTATATCTCGTTCCTGCGAATGGATCAATACCTATTGTGGCTGCGGGTGTGAGGGATGAGGCTTTTATGGAAAGTATCCGCTCGGCATCCTGGTTTGATCAGCTGCCAGACAAGCCCGAAGGGCTGTGGTTGACCAAAGAGATGAAGGGGGAAAAAGCTCCTGAGGTTTTTCATTATGCGAAAGCGATTTCAGGAGAAACTCCAGATTCAGAATATGTAGCGATCAGCGATATAAAGGTCAGTGAGATTGAAAAGCTGCTAGGCGAGGTAAATCTGGGTACAGGCTCCTACATTCAGCTGCTGACTGGAAAAGATGAGCTGATTGCATCCTCCATGCAGAAAGAGACGGATACTTACTTAAGTCTGGGAGGCACCTTGTTCACGGGGCTGAAGCAAGCTTCTTCAGGTGCACTGCCGACCAAGAATGAGGAGGGCAAATCGATTCTGGCGGTCTACGGAACGATGCAAAGCTCTGGATGGAAGCTGCTGGGGGTTGTGCCTGCCGAGAATTTAACCCAAGATACGGTACGCATTCTGAAGACGACCTACATTGCGGTTGGAGCCGCCGTTGTTATTGCCCTTTTAGTGGGGCTGTGGATGGTGCGGATGGTTGCTAGACCGTTGACCCGGCTCAAGGACTTGATGTTTCAGGGAGCTGAGGGGAATCTTAGTGTGCGGACATCGTTCAAATCACGGGATGAGATCGGCCAATTGTCGCTCTCCTTCAACACAATGATGGAGCGAATTACAGAACTTGTCGATCGCACCAATGAGACCGCTCAGGAGGTACTGGAGATGTCAGATATCCTGAGCAGTGCTTCTCGCAAAACGGCATCTGCAGCTAAAGATATTGCTGCCGCTATGGAGGAGGTTGCTGGGGGTGCGGGCAGCCTAGCCTTGGAAGCGGACAATGGCAATGCCTTGTCCGGAAAGATCTCGGAGCAGATGAACAGGGTAACAGACGCTACGCATGAGATGAATGGCAGAGCGCACAGTGTGGGCCAGTTCAGCACCGAAGGTGTAGCAATGCTGAAGGAACTCAAGAGCCGGACACAGGTCACGGAGGAAAGAACCCGGACACTGGTTAACAAGGTGAACAACCTCCAGACAACAGCTTCGTCCGTGATTCAGGTTCTGGATGTCATGCAGCGCATTGCGCAGCAGACAAATATTTTATCCCTGAATGCCAGCATTGAAGCTTCTCGTGCCGGTGATGCGGGGCAGGGGTTCATGGTCGTAGCTAGCGAAATCCGTCAGCTTGCTGATCAATCCAGAAGTTCGATCGCAATGGTGGGAGAAATCACTGACAAGATCATGCTAGAGATGAACGAAACGGTCGCGGTTCTCGCAGAGGTGGCTCCGATGTTCGGGGAGCAAAGTGCTTCAGTACAAAGCACCAGTGATCTCTTCGTATCCGTACAGGGTCAGATGAATGAATTCATCACCTTCCTGGATGCAGTTACCGATTCGATTGACGGGCTCGGGGAATCGCAACGGGTGCTATCGGTGACGATGGACAGCGTCAGTATTATTGCTGAGGAATCGTCAGCTGCCTCAGAAGAGGTGGCTTCGCTCGGCGGGGAGCAGCAGGGTGTTAGTGACCACCTGGTGGAGCTTTCCGCAAGTTTGCAGAAGGCTTCCGCCAAATTAAAGGCTAGTCTTGAAAGGTTCAGAGTATAGTTACGGATTAAATCTAAAAGGTGAATTGCAAAAGAGCAGGCTCCGAAAGTTAGGGCTTGCTCTTGAGTTTGTTAATCGCCAGGGGAAAGATTCTAATGACGGAAGGTGGGACATAATAGGGATAAGGAATCCTGTCAGGGGGGGAAGACAACATTGCGCACCAACAATCATCGTCGTCTGTTCAGCTCGTTAGTGATCTTGTCCGCTACCGTGGGAATATTGATCTTGCGGCTGGCCTGGGTACAATTCGTAATAAAGGATCGGCCTGTCCCTGGTAGCCCATATTCCTTAGCCAAAATGGCGGAAATCCAGAGCGAGCGCGAAACGGTGCTGGATAGCGGGCGTGGGCGTCTCTATGACCGTCACGGCGTGCCTCTCGCGGGAGAAACGATCTGGACAGCTGCTCTTTTCCCGCAGAAAGAATTGGCGGCTAGTGTAAAGTCACAGGTAGAGCGAAGCGAAGCCGACCCTATGCATCGACTGGCGGCCATCTTGGGAGTCAGCTATCAGGAACTGCTGAACAGGGTCGCAATTCAGAAGGAGCCTCTGCTATGGCCATCTCCGATAGGAAAATCGCCTTTGGCGCTTTCCGCTGCTCAAGCTGATGCAGTGAAACGACTTGATATTGATGGGGTGATGGTGCTGCCATTTACCCGCAGGTATGACGGTCAGTTGTCTGGACAACAGTGGCTTGGCTACCTGTCCGAAGCGGTCCCGCAGGCAGACGGCGGGCTGGCAAGTGCTTCAGGCCTTCGAATTCCAAGGACAGGAACGGATGGACTGGAAAAGACGCTGGAGCCTTTGCTACGAGGAGTAGGGCATACCGAGGCGTA
Source organism: Paenibacillus sp. GCM10012306 (assembly GCF_042649265.1). Taxonomy (NCBI): domain Bacteria; kingdom Bacillati; phylum Bacillota; class Bacilli; order Caryophanales; family Paenibacillaceae; genus Paenibacillus; species Paenibacillus sp. GCM10012306. The sequence goes on from NZ_JBHRYW010000015.1 coordinate 36,699, forward strand.
TGTGCAGGTGGATGCCATGGGCAATCGTATACCGGACAGTCCGCTCAAAGTCCGTTCTCCAGGCAACCCGTATTACCCGTTGTCTTTATACACAACGATAGACAAGAAGCTACAGGATGGTATTGAGAAGCTGGCGGTTCAGGCGGGGATGAAGGAGGGCGCAATTGTCGTATTAGACTCACGGACCGGGGATATTGAAGCAATGGTATCTCTGCCTTTATATAATCCAGAGAATATCTCACCCCAGGGTGGACAATGGAATAATCGAGCGCTGCAAGCCGCCGTTCCCGGCTCCATCTTCAAGATTGTGACTGCCGCTGCGGCTCTGGAGGCTGGTGTTACAACACCGCAGGAAGTCTTCACTTGCTCCGGCCAATATGAGAAGTACGGATTGTCCTGCCTGAAAGGAAAAGGACACGGCTCCCTTACGCTGGCGCAAGGGTTCGCCGTGTCCTGCAATACCGTATTCGCCGCGCTCGCCGAACGTCTGAGCGGCGCGCAGATCCAGTCCACCGCGCTGGCGCTGGGACTGGGAAGAGACATTGGCTGGCAGTCCGAGGATACCCTGGGACTGCCTCTTCTGAGGCCGCTGGCGGGGGAGCAGCACGGGACGATATTCACGTCCCTGGTGCCAGATGACAGCGGCGCAAGAGTACAGACCGCCATCGGGCAGCGCGATGTGCAGGTCACCCCGCTTCAGGCCGCCAATCTGGTAGTGACCCTGCTACATGGCGGGGAGGTCACCGCTCCCCGTATCCTGCAGAAGGTCACTTTTGCGAACGGCCAGACGCTGGAGGAATTGCCGGGACATCTCTCACCGTCCGGGGCTGGAACAATCTCAGCATCCACGACCCGGCTGCTCTTGTCATGGATGAGACAGGTAGTGACCGAGGGAACCGGAAGGAGTCTACGCACCGCCCACTGGCCGCTGGCTGGTAAATCAGGTACAGCCCAGACGCAGGTCAAGGGTATCCCCCGAAATAATCAGTGGTTCATCGGCTACGGGCCCGTAGAGCAGCCGCGGTATGCTGTGGCTGTGTCTGTTCAGAACGTGTCTCCCGGCAGTACTCACACCGCTACGAAGCTGTTCGGTCAAGTATTCGACTTGCTCTCGTCGACTTCCGGGGCTTGATCCCCCGGGTGTTCTGTTTCAGGTTCAGTATGGTCAGCCGTGGCTTTCGCTTCTGATCCGGATGCCGCGAACGGAGAGACGATGAATTCTTCCTGCGGCAGATAGATCCAGCGCTGGAGGTAGCCCTGCTGAATTAATTCCTTAATTAGAATCAACAGTATCGGGGACAGGATCAAGCCAGCTACGCCAAACGCTGACATGGACAAGATTACGAACGAGAGCATCAGGAACGCGGAAGATACGCCGATGGAGTTACCAGTGATTTTCGGTTCCATTAACTGACGTTGGATTAGCACTACAGCGAGAAGGATAATCAGTCCGATCGCCATTGAGGTATTGCCGACGATGAAGAGATACACGATCCAAGGAATCAGGATGGTCGATACGCCGAGGAGCGGGAGAACGTCGAACACGGCGCAGATCAGGGCCATCGTCAGCTCATTGCCAGTGCCCAGGATGAATAGACCAACCAGCACGATGACGAAGGTGATACTGATGAGAATGAGCTGGGCTTTGATATAAGCACCGATCGCTTTAAACACATTTCCTTGCAGAAAAGCATAAGCCGTCTTAAGGGTTTTTGGCATCTTCTCATGGACAATTTTCTTCCAGTCCTTGATCTCCATACTGAGGAAAAAGGCCAGAATGATGGCGATTCCGAAATTCCCCATAAAAGAAGAGAACGAGCCCAGCAGTCCGATCATATACTTAAAGAAGACAATAAGCCATGAAGAGAGGATGTCGGTGGCATCCTTGAAATACCCGTTGATTTTATGAGTCACATCCGGTGGGAGCGTGTCGACTTTATTCTGAAGATAGCCGGTAAGCTGAACGAAATGCTCTTGCACAATAGCTGTATATCTGGGCAGGCTGTCCTGAAAATGCAGTGCCTGAGTCGTAATCAGAAGGCCAGCACCGAACAATGTACCCAACAGCAGAATGAGGAATAACAGAACCGAGATGGCCGAGGCGAACGGTTTGCCGATCCCGCGACGATTCAGAAACCGGGCCAGCGGCTCAATAATGATAAAGACGAAGAAAGACAGGAACACAGGGGCGGCCAAATGGTATAGCTTGCTGAAGGCAAACATGACCAGATACACTGTAAGTACAATTAATCCAATATCAAAGAAGGTGCGCCAATATTTTTTGTACAAGGGGAGCATAAGATTCTAACGACTCCTTTTCATATAATATGTAAGGTCTTTACAACTTGAGTCCATTGTACACGATTTTACTTAAAAAGCGTCTATTTCTTTGCTAGCTGTGTTAAAATAGGGGGTAACGTTTTTTTGTGACGATGATACATATCCGCAAAAAGGCGGTTAAAGCTATACACACTTGGCCGTATCGCTGTATCTGCTTGCAGACCTAAGGCGAGCCAAAGTCAACTCTGGAAAAGCGGGGAATAGACATGCAGACTTTGCTGCTCTGGTTGTTTTACATCTCATCTTTCTATGCCTTTATACCCGGTATTATCAGCCGTATTTTCGGTTACCGCGTGTTCCGTAAAGGAACTGGAAGCCATGAATTTGCGCTGACCTTTGATGACGGGCCGGATCCTCGTTTTACGCCGAAGGTGCTTGAACTTCTGAGGCGTTATGACGCTAAGGCGACCTTTTTCGTGGTGGGATCCCATGCAGAGCTTTATCCTGACCTTATCCGCAGTATTCATGCGGAGGGCCATCTCATCGGTATTCATAACTATGTGCACAAGACCAACTGGCTGATGCGTCCGGCAACGGTAAGCAAACAGATCCAGCGCACAGACGAAATTATTTACAGCATTACCGGGGAACACAGCACTTACTATCGTCCGCCTTGGGGAATTGTGAATTTGTTCGATTTCTCGAAGCGTCGTCGTGTGAAGATTGTATTGTGGTCAGCGATGTTCGGCGATTGGCGCGAGAAGCAAGGGGCTGAGAAGCTTACGGAGAAAATGCTCGCCCGCCTTAATCCCGGCGAAGTGATGCTCCTGCATGACAGCGGTGCGACGCTCGGTGCCGATCCTGATGCTCCAGGACTGATGCTGATTGCCTTGGAGCGAACCTTGGAGGAAGCGCAAAAACGCGGCCTGCGTAGCATCCGTATTGACCAAATGATCAAGACGGCTGAGAAATCGTCCATTCAGCAAATTTCCTTCGGAAAACGCCTGATTGTGGGACTGTGGCTAGGATGGGAGAAATTATTTCAATTTCTGTTTAAGTTAAGAACTCTTTCACCGGCCGAGCCTTTCCTACATTATCGTCTGCGTAAGTATCAGGGACAACCGATCACTTTGGATGATGGAACCACGCTAAGCAAAGGTGACAAGGTGATCGAGCTACATGTCGATAATCGGGAGCTGTTCGAGCTTGGGATGCATTCCCGTTCTTCGGCTCAGCTTGCGATCCGTATGATTCGCCGGATGGAGAAGGATATGCCGGTGCTTGCGGAAGAGATTGCCCATGACGAAGACCTTCTGGAAGCCAAGGCTTTATATGGGGTCAGCATGATCAATCGGGGACCGGAGAAGTTCGGTTTCACGGTACTGGATATGCCAGACGGCTGGTTCGCCCGCTCTAGTAAGCTCTACCTGAGTCTTTTGTTAAGCGTAATACATCCGGCTGGTGGAGCAAGACTGAAGGAGCGGACTGAGGTGCTTGTGCCTAAGCTCATCCTGATGCCGCTGTCTGAACTGTTGAAGCGGCATGATCAGAAGATGCAGCCGCGCAGCGCGAACCGCAAACGGGAACTGAGGGAAGAAGAGATAGATCGTAGCAATGCGCTGGATGAAGTAGAGTTGCCGGGTGCAACTGTTGTTCATTAAAGCACAGAGAAATTATAGTTTGAATCATGGAAAAAGGGAATGCCTCAGACCAACGAAACTTGGCTGAAAGGCATTCCCTTTTTATATTTAGTTGCATAAAAAAAAGGTCCCCCACAGCATGGTGAATGCTGTGAGGGACCACTTTTGATGTAGAATTACGTTCTGGCATGGCCTGAGACGTAATTAGATTTTCAACACGCCGCCATTACTAGCGTTGGTAACCAGCTTGGAGTAACGAGCGAGGTAACCAGTCTTCACCTTCGGCTCGAAGCCTTTCCAGCCTGCTCGGCGGGTAGCAAGGGTTTCTTCGTCTACCAGCAGCTCAATCTTGCGATTGATCAGATCCAGCTCGATGATGTCGCCATCTTCGACAAAGGCAATCGGTCCGCCTTCAGCTGCTTCTGGAGAAATGTGCCCGATGCTGATTCCGCGCGATGCGCCGGAGAAACGACCGTCTGTGATCAGGCCGACTTTGGCGCCAAGGCCCATGCCCACGATTTGGGAGGTAGGAGCCAGCATTTCTGGCATACCAGGACCGCCTTTTGGACCTTCGTAACGGATAACCACAACGTGGCCTTCTTTAACCTTACCGTTCGCAATGCCTTCCAGCGCAGTTTCCTGAGAATCGAAGCAGATTGCTGGACCTTTGTGGTAGCCGCCTACGGAAGCGTCAACCGCACCAACCTTGATAATGGAACCTTCCGGTGCCAGGTTACCGTAGAGTACAGCCAGGCCGCCAACTTCCGAATAAGGATTATCAAGCGTATGAATAACGGAAGTATCCTTAATCTCATGTCCTCTTACGTTTTCGGCCAGTGTCTTGCCGGTAACGGTAATGCAGTCACCGTACAATGCGCCTGGCTTCTTCAGCAATTCGTTCAGTACGGCGCTAACGCCGCCCGCACGGTCTACGTCCTCGATGAAGATATCGGAGGCAGGAGCAAGCTTAGCCAGATAAGGTACCCGGTTAGCCACTTCGTTGATACGCTCCAGTGGATAATCCACTTCAGCTTCCTTAGCCAGGGCCAATGTGTGAAGTACAGTGTTGGTGGAACCGCCCATAGCCATATCCAGTGCAAAGGCGTTATCGAGCGATTCGATAGTTACGATATCGCGTGGTTTCAGATCAAGTTCGATCAGTTCCATCAATTGTTTCGCCGATTTACGTACAAAGTCTTTACGTTCTTCAGCTACAGCCAGAATTGTACCGTTACCCGGCAGGGCAAGGCCCATCGCTTCAGCCAGACAGTTCATTGAGTTAGCTGTGAACATACCGGAACATGATCCACATGTCGGACAGCCGTATTGTTCCAGTTCAAGCAATTCTGCATCGTTGATTTTGCCAACTTGGTGTGCGCCAACGCCTTCGAATACAGAAGTCAGGGAGAGCTTCTTGCCTTTACTGTCCACGCCAGCCTTCATCGGGCCGCCGCTGACGAAGATCGTAGGAATGTTGACACGCAGAGCGCCCATCATCATACCAGGAGTGATCTTGTCACAGTTCGGGATGCAGACCATACCATCGAACCAGTGAGCAGATACAACTGTCTCCAGGGAATCAGCGATGATCTCACGGCTTGGCAGGGAGTAACGCATGCCGATATGTCCCATGGCAATCCCGTCGTCTACCCCAATTGTATTGAACTCGAACGGTACGCCACCGGCTTCGCGGATAGCTTCTTTAACGATTTTACCGAATTCCTGCAAGTGTACATGGCCCGGTACAATATCAATATAGGAATTGCAGACCGCGATAAACGGTTTGCCGAAATCTTCTTCCTTTACACCGGCTGCACGCAAAAGACTGCGGTGCGGGGCACGGTCGAAACCTTTGGTGATCATGTCTGAACGCTTTTTCTTGACTGCCATTATGAATTTCCCCCCTAGTAAATTGCTAAATCTGATATAGTGGCGCATTAACGCATTGCACTCATAAGAGGCAACGAGATGCGGTTTATAGAATTAACGGGGTCCAGCTTCTTACAAAGAGAAGAGGGGAAGCCGTTTCTATAACTGATTGCAATGAGCCTATGATGACTGTGAATGACGGCTGTCCGAAGCCGAACTCGTCATTGTTAATAGTGAGTCTATCACAAACGGGTAGTTTTTTCTACCGATCTTGTGTCAAGGATATCTGCTCTTCAAGACAAAAAGACCGCTCCTTCCGGTGATATGGATATTCACCAATACAGTTGTTGACAGAAGGAGCGATCTCATATTCTATTTTGGATGCTGGATATACGCCAACCAGTTTTTTATAACGACCGACGCAAAGCTTCGCGTTGCAGGTGAACCATCCAACTGACTGAAGGCTCTACCAGACGGTGCAAGAGGCGTTTCACTGCGGGCTGAGCCAGCAGAATAGTCAGTAATACAGCCGTACCAATTAGTACTGTAATTCCTGCAGCGCCGTTGATAGCATCATATATACCTGATACCACAGCTAAGCGGATAATAAATCCGTGAAGCAAGAATACATATAGCGTTCGGCGTCCCCAGTCAGTCATACGGCTCATTCGGTAAGGGACCCATCCCAGAAAAGTAAGGGAAGCTGCCAATTGCCAACCGTAAAGTCCCAAACGGTACAGTCCGGCATACCATTCATGATGGTCAAGCTGCATGTAGGTCATTGATCCATACAACCAGCCGTGTGGAAGAGTTGTTCCCCATAATCCCAGGGGGATAAGCAGTAGGATAGAGCAGACGCAGGCAGAGGCTTTGGCCCACTTGCGAAATATGCGGAGGAAGGCGGGAAACGAAAAGTGATAGCCGATCACGAAAAAGGGCAGATATACAAAGGTGCGACTAATGCTGAACCAGACGCCGTCAAGCTGGAGGTATCCCACAAGCACACCCGCGATGATGGCAAAAGCTAGCTGTGCGCGGAACTTCCATCCTCTCATTCCAATCATCAGCAGCCGCCAGAAGGCGTGACTCGCAAGAAACCATAACAGCAGATAAGGCGCGAAGAAGGAATGCTGAATACCGTTTACATGGAAGTAATTACTGTCGAGCAGGGAATATAGACTTTGAAAAATAATGTACTGCAATCCGATTTGCAGAAGCAACCGGCGACCGGCGGTTCCGTATAGATTTTTCCGGGCAAAATACCCGGTTACGAGTACGAAGAGCGGCATATGGAAACTGAAAATCCACAGATATAGTTGATGCATAACACTCACCCCGCTCACCAGCGGTTCAATGGCATTCCCGACGAAGACAGTGACAATAAGCATAAAGCGCAGATTCAGAAAAAAGGTCTCCCCGCGTGCTTCCAGAGCGTCGTCTCCCATCCTGATGTCCCTCCAAGTGTATCCATTACTTTAATTTTAAAATACCGTATTCCATTTCTTTGAATTGTGATTAATCTCACTAGCGTAAGCGTTGTCATCAAAATGAATGTGGCGATGTGTTGAAGGTTGTTTGAAAGCAACGATTCAACTATAATTTTCATATTAAGAGGAAGCAGTATATGCAGAACCAGCCGGGAGTGACATATGTGAAGGGTAAAATAACGAAACGCCGCGTGTTCGTCATCCTATTAATCATTCTCGCCGCTGCGGGCCTGCTTCTGTGGAGATATTTGACGCCCTATGCGCCTGAGCAGAGCGCCGAAACGGCTCTTATCTCGGGCGGAGGCATTTCGGTAGAACAGAACGACAATTGGATTTCTTTTGAACCGGGACTTATCACAGGCGCAGGAGTAATCCTGTATCCTGGCGGGCTGGTGGAAGCGGAAGCTTACTCTCCGCTCGCGAAGACCATCGCCTTGGCTGGTCATCCGGTGTATATCGCCAAGATGCCGCTTAATCTTGCAGTGACGAAGGCTGATGCCGCAGAAGAGATTATCCGTGTGCATCCCAAGCTGACGTTTGTACTCGGCGGGCATTCCCTGGGAGGCGTTATGGCATCCCGTTATGCCGCGGAGCATCCCCGTCAACTAAAGGGCGTGTTCTTTCTGGCGTCCTATCCGGATGAGAAAGGCAGTCTGAAAGCAACAACACTGTCGGTTCTGTCGATCCTGGGTACGGAGGATGGGGTAATCAATAGGACCAACTACCGCAAAGGGCGCTCCTATCTGCCGGACAATACCATTTATTACTCCGTGGAGGGTGGAAATCATGCCCAGTTTGGTAGTTATGGTAAGCAAAAGGGAGACGGGGAAGCCACAATCTCCGAGGAAGAGCAGCAGAGTCGCACGGTTCGCGCACTGCTCGATTGGTTGAGTAATCTGGGTTAACCCATAGACTGGGGGACAATGACAACATGCCTTTATTACATGTGAATCATACGACTATTCCTTGCCAGGGCATTCTCTTTGATAAGGACGGAACGTTGCTGGATCTTCTGGCTACATGGGGACTTTGGGCGGAACTGGTACTGCGCGGGATGGAGACACAGCTGGCAATTAGGGGGAAAAGGCTGGAAGGCGGAATATCTGGACTGCTCGGTACCATCCATGATGACAACGGGAAAGTAATTGGCTACGATCCCTCCGGACCGCTCCCCATGGCAACAGCGGGAGAAACGGAGGGGCTGCTGGCGTGGCATCTGTATGCCTCAGGCCTTTCGTGGAACGAAGCCGTAGCTAAGGTGAAGCACATCGTCAAGGAAGCGATGAATGAGCTGCGCAAGAGACAGGCGGCGTATCCGCTGCCGGGGCTGCTGCCCTTCCTGAAGCAATGTGCGGATGCCTCGCTGAAGCTGGGGGTAGTGACTTCGGATGGAGTCAAGACGACGGCTGAGCAGTTGGAGTGGCTTGGAATTGCACCTTATTTTCAGACGGTGGTAACGAGAGACCATGTGGTAAACGGCAAACCGGACCCCGAAATGGCGGAGAGGGCTTGCCGCGAGCTTGGCCTGAGTCCTGGTGAGGCCGTGATGATCGGGGACAGTAATGCGGATATGCAGACCGGCAAAGGCGCAGGTGTCTCCCTGGCCATCGGTATTGCTGGTCAAGACGGCGGAAGCGCACATCTGCTGGATGCCGATATCGTGATATCGGGCTTCCATGAACTTCGGATTTCTTCCTAAACTACAGTATAGAAAGGATGGACTGAATGCCCATGGATCAATTACAGACCTTGACTTCTTGGATCAATGACAGTGAATCTATAGTTTTCTTCGGCGGAGCGGGTACCTCCACAGAAAGCGGAATTCCCGATTTTCGTTCTGCGGCAGGCTTGTATCAGACCGAGCATCAGTCACCATATCCTCCCGAGGTGATGCTCAGCCGTACGTTTTTTATGTCCTCACCGGACATTTTTTTTGATTTCTATCGCAGCAAAATGATTCATCCACAGGCTCAGCCGAACGGGGCGCATCTCCTACTGGCAGAGCTGGAGCAGCAAGGCAAGCTTAAGGCTGTCATTACGCAAAATATTGACGGCCTGCATCAGAAAGCGGGCAGCCGCCGGGTACTGGAGCTGCACGGCTCGATTCACCGGAACTACTGCATGGCTTGCGCCCGATATTACGGTCTGGAGCAGATTATGGAGAGCAAAGAGGTCGTGCCCCGCTGCCCGGACTGCGGCGGCATTATTAGGCCGGATGTGGTGCTCTATGAAGAGGAACTGGACCAAATAGTGCTGACTGAGAGTGTGGAGGCCATCCGGGGGGCCGATTTGCTGCTGATTGGCGGCACCTCGCTGACCGTGTATCCGGCGGCTAGCCTGATTACTTATTTTCGTGGAAGACATACAGTATTGCTGAATGGTGAACCTACGCCATATGACCGTCAAGTGAATCTTATTGTTAGAGACCGTATTGGTGAGGCGCTTGGCAAGGTGAGTTCGCTGCTGCGAAAGTCTTGATTCCCCAAAGGTGGCACTGAAGCTCAAGCGTAGTCTTAACCTAAAGGAATTACAGCAGGAACAATAACAGCCCGTTTCCTTGTACAGAAACGGGCTGTTATTGTTCTAGTGTCAGGGCTGAGATTTGAGGACAAGGGCTAGCGTGAGGATTTGTCTCCAGGTCTCGCCGTGGCAATGCGGTAAGCCGTCGGGGACTGGCCGCAAAAGCGTCTGAACTGGCGCGAGAAATATAGCGCGTCTGTCAGGCCGACCGAGGCTGCCACCTGCTCTACAGACAGCTCCGGGCGTTCGCGCAGCAATTGCCTGGATTTATCGATACGCAGCTTCAGCAGGTAGGTCACCGGGGACAAGCCGGTTTCCTGCTTGAATACTCGGGACAGGTAGGCTCGGTTATAGCCCAGACTGTCGCACATTTGTTCAATAGAGACAGGGTGGGCATACTGGGAGGACATGTAGTGAATCATCTGCTTCACGGTTCGCTGCACCTGTGATCCCACACCAGGTAGACGCGAGTGAGAGGATAAACGCTCTGCTGCTTCTCCTATAATAAGATACAAATAGCCCAGCGAGGTGAGATGCGCGCTCTCCCGGTTGGCATTGAAGGCGCCCATCATCCCGGCCAGCGCCTCGGGAATCACGCTGCCCTCAGCAGAGGATAGTACTGGCGTGTCTGGACTGAAGCCGGCCTGCTGTACCAGCCGGTCGGCCTCCGCTCCGGTAAAAGCTGCCCAGCGGTAGCGCCAAGGCTGGTGCGGATCGGAGATATAACTAACCAACTGGGCAGGATGGATCAGGAAGCAGTCCCCTTCGCCCAGTTCGTACTTGTGCTGCTCTGTATGAAAGCTGCCCGACCCTGATTCAATGAAGTGCAGCAGATAATAATCGTAGATCTTGGGGCCAGCCTGATGCAGCGGCAGCGTCTGGCTCTCGCCGGCAAACAGTACATGCAGCGGTTGGCTGTCGTAAGAGACGGGATTTGAGCCAACGGAATAGGTATATGAATTGGAACTGGATGAATCCATTAGGCAGGACAACCCCTTTTGTCGGCCGCTCAGAAATATGGTTGATTAGCAGGCGTTATTTTTAATATTGATTATATCCGGAAAAGTCACATATATCCATACATTACACACATGATTGCATTATCAGACCAAGTCTGATTTTATTATAATATAAGCAGAAAGAAAGCATTACCAAATCCCGCGATCGCAAACAGTGAAAGGATGGAGTGGCATTTATGAGCATACAGCAACTTAGCCAGACGTTTATCGGAAAATATGGGGAGAGCAGCCAGGAAGCACGCGTGTTTTACGCACCAGGCCGTGTCAACCTTATTGGTGAGCACCTGGATTACAACGGTGGATATGTGCTTCCCGCAGCACTTGAATTCGGTACCACGCTGATCGTGCGTCCGCGCAGTGACAGCAAGGTCACTTTTGCATCGACTAACTTCCCTTATGAAGCATCTATAGATTTCAGCGATATCGGCAAGAACAAGACTGGTGAGTGGGTGGATTACCCGATCGGCGTAATGGTTGAATTGCAGAAAAAGAACCTGCCGCTGACTAAAGGTTACGACCTGCTGTTCCACGGGGATATCCCGAACGGAGCAGGCTTGTCTTCTTCCGCATCGCTTGAAGTAGTAACCGCTTATGCATTCTTGACGCTCGAAGGCGGCGATACCGACACTGTTGAGATTGCCCTGCTCTCCCAGCGTGCTGAGAACCAATATGTTGGCGTGAACTCCGGAATCATGGACCAGTTCGCCGTTGCCAACGGCAAGCGCGATCATGCCATTCTGCTCATGTGCGATACGCTTGAATACAACCTGGTGCCTTTCGTGACCGGTTCTTATAAACTTATCATCGGCAATACGAATAAGCGCAGAGGTCTGGTGGATTCCAAGTACAATGAACGCCGTCAGCAGTGTGATGAAGCCCTGTCCATTCTGCAAAAAGAAGTTCCATCTCTGTCCTATCTGGCCCAGCTCACCCGTGAGCAGTTTGAGACTCATCAGGATAAGATTGCTGACGAGACGGTAAGACGCCGTGCACGTCACGTTGTGGAAGAGAACCAGCGTGTGCTTGAATCGGTAGAGGTGCTGAAGAACAACGATCTGAAGCAGTTCGGACAGTACATGAACGATTCGCACGCTTCACTTCGTGACTTGTATGAAGTTAGCTGTGCAGAGCTTGATATCATGGTAGAAGAAGCACAGCGCATTCCAGGCACACTTGGCGCGCGTATGACAGGTGCAGGCTTCGGCGGTTGTACGGTATCCCTGGTGCATGAAGATGACGTAGAACGCTTTATTAGTGAAGTAGGCGCGGCTTACAAGGAAAGATCCGGTCTGACCGGCGAGTTCTATGTATGCGGCATCGGCAATGGCGTGGAAGAACTGAAGGGAGAGAAGTAAACATGGCGATTCTGGTAACGGGCGGAGCCGGGTATATCGGCTCCCACACGGTAGCTGAGCTTCTGGAGCGCGGCGAAGAAGTCGTAGTCATCGACAACTTGCTGACAGGACACCGCGAGGCACTACTGGGTGGCAAATTGTACGAAGGCGACCTGCGTGACAAGGAACTGCTGGCGAAGCTGTTCTCCGAGAACAATATTGAAGCGGTCATTCACTTTGCGGCCAGTTCCCTGGTGGGCGAAAGCATGAAGGACCCGGTTAAATATTATGACAACAACGTCTACGGCACTCAATGTCTGCTCGAAGCTATGCAGAAGGCAGGCGTGGACAAAATCGTCTTTTCCTCCACGGCTGCGACCTATGGCGAACCGGAAAAGGTGCCGATTGAAGAGACTGACCGCACTGAGCCTGCGAATGTCTATGGTGAGACCAAGCTGACCATGGAGCGCATGATGTCCTGGTTCGATAAAGTACTCGGCATCAAATACGTGGCTTTGCGCTACTTCAACGCCGCAGGCGCACATGCCAGTGGTAAGATCGGAGAAGATCACCGTCCAGAGAGCCATCTGATTCCGCTGGTGCTGCAAACTGCACTGAAGCAGCGTGAGAGCATCGCCGTGTTCGGTGACGACTACCCGACAGAAGACGGAACCTGTGTACGTGACTACATTCATGTTAGTGATTTGGCTGACGCCCATGTGCGTGCAGTGAGCTATCTGCGCAGCGGAAACGAAAGCAACGTTTTCAACCTTGGAAACGGTCTGGGCTTCTCCGTGAAGCAAGTGATTGAAACAGCCAAGAAAGTAACCGGTCTAGAAATTCCTGTAGTCATTCAGGAACGCCGGGCTGGAGACCCAGCCGTACTTGTGGCTTCATCGGCGAAAGCACGCTCTGTACTGGGCTGGAATCCGCAGCATGCGGATCTGGAGAACATCATCCAAAGTGCGTGGAACTGGCATTCGGCTAATCCGCAAGGGTACGGGGAATAAAGGAGAATTTGAAATGGACAACGAGAAGATAACGGCTGCCTCTGGGCAAGAGGCACTGCATGCTATTGAGCAGTTGGTTCTGTTCGCCCTGCGGCAAGACCTCATCAAACCTGCGGATGTTGATTATAGTCGCAACCTGTTACTGGACCAGTTTGGGTTCACTGAGCCTTTTGCCGGAGAAGTGGATCAGGCGGTGCTGGAAGGCCCGCAGGGTCCGCTGGACCAATTGATCGACTACGGCTTCGAAATCGGCTTATTCCCAGAGAACAGCGATACTTACCGTGATCTGCTGGACGCTAAGATTATGGGCCAACTGATGGCTCGTCCTTCGGAAGTGAATCAGGAGTTCAATACTCTGAGACAGGAACAGGGTGTTGAAGCTGCAACGGATCGATTCTATAAATTGAGCATTGATTCCAATTATATCCGCATGGATCGTATTTCCAAGAACGTTTACTGGCTGCAGGAGTCGTCTTACGGAGACATCGAGATGACGATCAATCTGTCCAAGCCAGAGAAAAGTCCAAAGGAAATCGCGATGGCCCGGCTGCTTCCGCCGCCAGTCTATCCGAAATGCCTGCTCTGTCGTGAGAATGTCGGTTATGCCGGCCGGGTCAACCACCCGCCACGCCAGAATCTGCGCGTTATTCCGCTGGAACTGAATAAGGAGAAATGGTTGTTCCAGTATTCTCCTTATGTTTATTACAATGAGCACTGTATTGTGTTCCATCATGACCATGTGCCGATGAAGCTGACGAAGGATACGCTGAAGCGCCTGCTTGGCTTTGTGGAGTCTTTCCCGCATTACTTTATCGGTTCCAATGCCGATCTGCCGATTGTCGGCGGTTCGATCCTGACGCATGACCACTTCCAGGGTGGACGTCATACATTCCCGATCCAGAAGGCACCGAAGGAAGATACCTTCAATCATCCGGACTATCCGGGCGTCAGCATCAGCATTGTGAAGTGGCCGATGTCTGTGCTGCGTATGAACAGCCAAGACCCGGCCGTACTGCTGGAATGCGGCAATGCTATTTATGAAGCTTGGAAAGCTTACAGCGATCCTGAAGCCGAAGTCTTCGCATTCAGCGAAGTGGATGGCGAGCAGCAGCCTCATAATACGGTTACGCCGATTGTACGTCGCGGTGAAGATGGAAGCTTCGAGATGGATCTGGTATTGCGCAACAACCGGACCAGCGAGCAGTATCCTGAGGGGATTTTCCACCCGCACCGGGAGATGCACCATATCAAGAAAGAGAACATTGGCTTGATCGAAGTCATGGGTCTGGCGATTCTGCCTGGCCGCCTGAAGGAAGAGCTGGATGCCATTGCTGGCATTCTAGCCGGAGATACGGCTTCTCGCGAGGCGCTTAAAGGCAATACTGATCACCCACTGGCGCTACATGCCGCCTGGGTAGAGGAACTGGTAGAGCGTTTCGGTACTTCCCTGGAGCGGGAAGCTGCTGTGAAGACGGTGCAGAACGAAGTCGGCATCAAATTCACACAAATTCTTGAGCATGCTGGTGTCTACAAGCGTACGCCGGAAGGTCAAGCGGCTTTCCGCAGATTTGTCGGCAGCTTTGGCGCACAGTAATCTATTCATTAACCTTATAGGCGGGGATGCTTGGGAGTCGTAGACTCCTGTAGCATCCCTGTTTTTTTGCGTTTGTTGTGCTTTTCTTGAGGAATACCGCCTCACGACAAGTGGAACAGCTACTGTTTAGGTGGTACTGCTATTTTTATATTTGGTTATTTTCGTTACTGATTTGAAAGGAGACTGGCAGAGGACTATAATAGTGGGTGCATTACCAATTCATGAACTTACGGAGGACTGTACACGTGCAGAATTTTGAATTCTATAACCCGACGAAGCTGATCTTTGGCCGGGATACCTTGGAAGCATTGCGTAATGAAGTTCCCAAGTACGGAAAGAACGTACTGTTGATGTATGGAGGCGGCAGCATCAAGCGCAGCGGTCTTTACGATAAAGTTATAGCTCATCTTAAGGAGCTGGATGTGCAGATTACTGAGCTTAGCGGCGTTGAGCCGAATCCTCGTCTTTCCACAGTACATAAAGGGGTGGAGCTCTGTCATCAACACAACATTGATCTCATCCTGGCTGTGGGTGGGGGAAGTGTAATCGACTGTGCGAAGGCCGTTGCAGTTGGTGCCAAGTATGACGGCGATATGTGGGACTTCTTGGAACGCAAAGCGGCACCGCAAGCTGCACTGCCACTGGGTACGGTTCTGACAATCGCAGCTACAGGTTCGGAAATGAACGGCGGTTCTGTGATTACAAACGAAGTTACACAGGAGAAATTGGCTTGGGGCAGCATCCATGCTTACCCTGCATTCTCTATTCTTGATCCTGTGCATACCTTTACCCTGCCGCGTGACCAGACTGTGTATGGCATGGTGGACATCATGTCCCACGTGCTGGAGCATTATTTCCATACCGATGGCAATACTCTCGCACAGGACGGATTTTGCGAAGGATTGCTCCGCACAGTGATTGAGACAGGTCCCAAACTGGTGGAAGATCTGGAGAACTATGAGCTTCGCGAGACGATCCTCTACTGTGGAACTATGGCACTGAACGGAATGGTCAGCATGGGATTTGCCGGCGACTGGGCCACACACAACATTGAGCATGCGGTCTCTGCGGTATACGACATTCCACACGGCGGCGGACTAGCGATTCTGTTCCCGCAATGGATGAAATATAACCTCGCCACCAACCCGGCACGTTTCCGCAAGCTGGCGGTTAATGCTTTTGGCGTGAACCCTGAGGGCAAGACTGACGAAGAGATTGGACTCGAGGGCATTGAAGCGCTGCGCCGGTTCTGGGATGCCATCGGGGCCCCAAAAACACTGGCCGATTACGAAATCGACGACAGCCAAATTGGCGTGATGGCGGATAAGGCGATGCGTTTTGGGCCTTTCGGCAACTTCCGCAAATTGAACCGTGAGGATGTTGTAGAGATTTATACAATGGCGCTGTAAGACAAGCGTCTCCATGTGGTGCGAGCAGTCTGGGCTTGTTAAGAGCCTAGGCTGCTTTTTTAAATAAGATTAGAAATGAATATCGTACTCCATGTGTTTAGCTGTGTCTTGCGCCACAGCTGTGTCCAGCAGTCGCTGAACGACATGAAAGGCCATATGAATGCCTGCAGATATACCTGCTGAGGTGACGATCCTTCCAGCATCCACAAACTTCGTATTCTCTTCGACTCTAACCGCTGGGTAAGTCTCTCTCATTCGTTCGATGCTAGCCCAGTGGGTAGTAGCGGATTTGCCATCCAAAATGCCGGCTTCCGCCAACAAGAACGCCCCTGTACATACCGAGGTCATAAGCTCTACCTCCGGAAATTTCTCCTTAATCCAGGAGATCACATTCCGATTATCCACTTCCTTACGTGTACCTATCCCTCCAGGAATGACGAGAATGTCGTATGCAGGTGCACTTGAAAAGCTGTAATCGGTGGTGACCTTTAGTCCATTGCGGGCAGTGATCATTCCCCCTTGTTCAGAAACAGTCGTAACAGAGAAGGGCGCGAAGGCTTCGGGCGTGAAACGCTGGGTAACGGTGACGGCGAATACTTCAAAAGGTCCGGCGAAATCGAGTACCTCAACATCATCAAACAGGAAAATTCCTACTGTACGTACGTTCACGTTCATCACCTCTTCATGGATTTTGCTAATTGAAAATATAGGTTCGTGCATATTGTATTATAATAATAGTTGTTAGACTATCGCTCTAAAGGGTTAGGTTTGCAATTGAAATCGGAAATACAAGCGTATTCAAAGGGATTATTAGAAAATAATCCAAAGTTTGTGAAACCAAGGACGAACTTTTTACGTTTAATGTAGTATGACAGTCCGGAACAAAGACGGGAGGAGAAGACTATGCAAACGCTGTATTTGGGCTGCTTGGCGCTAGGCGTCATTTTTGCCATAGTCAGCGTGTTGGTGGGAGATCTGATCGGAAGTGCACTGGATGGGATATTCGATATTGTGTCCGTTGATTTTCTTAATCCCACCGTCCTGGCAGGGGTAGTGACCGTATTCGGCGGCGCAGGCATTCTGCTAACCCGCTACAGCACACTTGATGACGGGCCGATTGTCGCTTTATCCCTGCTGACTGCTGCATTCATGGGGGTGCTCTTGTTCCTGGGGTTCGTGAAACCAATGGATAAGAGCCAGACCTCAAATGGTTTTTCCATGCGGGATCTGCCAGGAATGATCGGGGAGATTACGGTTCCCATCCCGGCAGAGGGTTATGGGGAGATCATGGTAAAATTCGGAGCTGGTAACAGTTTGCATACGGCGTCCAGCTTCGACCATCGCCCTTTATTGGCCGGATTGAAGGTTGTTGTGGTCGATGTCAACGAGGGTGTAGCGCTGGTAACAGAATTTGATGAGGGAAGAGGAGTGGATATTTAATGTTCGGCATACCTGACTTTTTGTTAATTCCTGCTGTGGTAATTGCTGTTCTGCTGGTGCTTGGTATAGCTTTCTGGGCCCGTTACAAAACGGTGGGACCGGATGAAGCAATGATCGTTACAGGTTCATTTCTTGGCAATAATCATATTTCCGATGATGGCTCCGGCCGGAAAATCAAGATTGTCCGCGGGGGCGGCGCATTTATTCTTCCAATCTTTCAGAAGGCTGAATTCATGTCCTTGCTATCACATAAGCTCGATGTGACGACACCGGAAGTGTATACAGAGCAAGGGGTGCCGGTTATCGCCGACGGCGTAGCCATTATCAAGGTTGGTAGCTCCACTGAAGATGTGGCGACCGCTGCCGAGCAGTTCATGGGCAAGCCGATTGAATCGCTGAAGAGCGAAGCCCAGGAAGTGCTGGAAGGACATCTACGGGCCATACTCGGTACAATGACCGTTGAAGAGGTTTACCGTAACCGGGACCGCTTCGCACAGGAAGTACAGGGTGTAGCGGCACGCGATCTTAAGAAAATGGGTCTGCAGATTGTCTCCTTTACTATTAAGGATGTTCGCGATAAGCACGGCTATCTGGATGCACTCGGTAAGCCGCGAATTGCTGCTGTGAAGCGGGATGCGGAGATCGCTGAAGCGGAAGCCGTACGGGATGCGCGTATCCAGAAGGCCAACGCCGAGGAGCAAGGACAGAAGGCGGAACTGCTGCGTGATACGAATATTGCTGAGGCCTCCAAGGAGAATCAGTTGAAGGTAGCGGCCTTCAAACGCGATCAGGACACGGCGAAGGCGGAAGCTGATCAGGCGTACCACATTCAGGAAGCGCGCGCCAAGCAAACTGTGGTGGAAGAGCAGATGAAGGTTGAGCTCGTTCGTAAAATGCGGGAAATCGACCTGCAGGAGAAAGAGATTCAAGTCCGCGAGAAGCAATATGATGCGGAAGTGAAGAAGAAGGCTGAGGCAGACCGTTACGCGGTAGAGCAAGCGGCAGAAGCCGATAAGGCGAAAAGAATGCGCGAGGCCGATGCGGTGCAGTACAGCATTGAGACGCAGGCAAAGGCGACTTCAGAGCAGAAGCGGCTTGAGGGTCAAGCGATTGCGGATGCGGAGCTGGCCAAAGGTAAAGCGGAATCCGAAGTTATCCGTCTGCGCGGTCTAGCGGAAGCGGAAGCCAAGGAGAAGCTGGCGGAAGCATTCCAGAAGTTCGGCGAAGCAGCCGTGCTGGACATTATCGTCAAGATGTTGCCGGAACTGGCAGGCAAAATTGCCGAGCCGCTGGCATCGATCGACAAGCTAACTGTGGTCGATACTGGCAACGGCGAGGGCGCAGCCCGGGTCAGCAACTATGTGACCCAGCTCATGTCCACTGCGCCTGAAATGCTGAAGAGCGTCTCCGGGATTGATGTGGAAGAGTTGATCAAGGGACTAACTCGCAAAGCTACTCCAGCATCAGCGGGTAACACTAGCCCAGTGTCTGCCGTGACTCCAGTAACTTCGGTTCAGGCACCTGTCACAAATTTCAAAACAGTCTTAGAGGAAAAACCTGGAGAGTAGAGAATACTTAATATAGTTGCAGTGAAATATGTCCGGCAATTTGCCGGACATATTTTGTTGTTCTGACGATCTAATCCCTGTCCGTGCATACATAACAAGACACCTGAAGGAGCTTAATTAATGAACACTGAGCTAGATCTTAACAACACTCGACCAGCCAAGACCAGTCTGACGCCATGGCTGGCCGTTTGGACTGCACCGCGCCGAACGATCCGAGGATTTCTGGATTCGGCTAACCCGCGCCGGAATATGATTTGGCTGTCTATGGCCGGTGGATTCCTAAGTGCGCTGGGGCGTGCATCTTCCAAGAACCTCGGCGACGAAATGTCGCTGCCCACGATCTTCCTGATGTCCATTCCAGCGGGCATTGTCGGCGGGCTGTTTGCACTTTATGTTAGCAGCTTCCTGCTGAAAATAATCGGCGGATGGTTGGGAGGCCAAGGCAGCCGGGCAGAGCTGCAGACGGCGCTGGCGCGAGGATTGTTTATGCCAGCAGTCCTGCTTGGGGTGCTATGGGTTCCGGAGTTGCTATTCCTTGGCAAAGAGATGTTTACCTCGGAAATGCCGACGCTGGAGAGCAACTTGGCCGCAACGGCCGTTTATTTTATTTGCGTAGTCCTGGAGTTTGTACTTGGAGTCTGGAGTTTCATAATCACCATGAAGGCCATTGGAGAAGCACACCGTTTCTCTGCCTGGAAAGCACTACTCAGCAGTGTAATGCCCTTCCTGATCCTACTTGTGTTGTTTTTCCTTGTAATGCTAGTGGTGCAGTAGGCCCTTCTTTTCCCGAAGCCTTGCTGTAGGGTTGGCTACACATGTATAATCTACTCGTGCCCTTTAACGATATGGCTGCTGTCAGCAGCGGGGATTCAGAACTAAAAGAGGTGTCTTTATTGAGCAGCATCACCGTAGCCAAGGTATTGAATAACAATGTTATCATTGCCGATCATCCCCAGTATGCCGAAGTAGTCGTGATTGGCAAGGGGATTGGCTTTAACCGCAAAGTACGCGATCATATTAATCTGTCCTCCGTAGAGAAGATGTTCATTCTTCGCAGTCGTGAGGAGCAGGAACAATATAAACAGCTCGTTCCTCAGGTCGAAGAGAGACTGATTGAGGTTGTTCAGGAGATTGTACTTCACATCATGCACAGCAGCCGTCAGCCGCTGAATGAGCATATTCATATTGCCCTTACCGATCATATCTCATTTGCCATACGTCGCCATGAACAAGATATTGCTATTCATAATCCGTTTTTATATGAGACCAAGGAGATTTATCCCGAGGAATACAGCATGGCTGAATATGCGATCGACCGGATTAACGAGGCCATGGGCGTTACGCTCCCGGCAGATGAGGTGGGTTTCGTTGCATTGCATATTGTTAGTGCGATCAGCAACAGACATATCTCGGAGGTCAAGGAGCATTCCCAGCTCATCGGGGATCTTGTGAATTTGGTAGAGAACATCCTTGAGTATCATATTCCGCGCGAATCGCTGGATTACTCCCGCTTGGTGACCCATCTGCGGTTTGTGCTGGAGAGGTTGCGCCGGGGTGAGGCGGTACGGGAGACGTCGTCGCTGGATGGACTTATGAAACGCGAGTATCCTGAGATGTATTCGTTATCATGGAAGTTAACCAAGGTAATCGAGCAGCGTATGCGCATTCCCGTATATCCCGCAGAGGTTAGCTATCTGACCATACATCTGCAGCGCCTGGCTCAGAAAAAAGAAGATGAGGCAGATATGCGGCGGAGTACTGGCGACCAATGAGTTTTTTTAAAAAAGTGACTTGCAAGTTCGAATAAACGGTGCTAAACTGTTCTCAGTTAAGTAACAAAACAGAATATCCAACGTGTAACTGATTCGATCAGGCATGAGTGATTTACAGTATTTTGGTTGTTTAACCCCTTGTTGGGGTAATCTAACTTTAGGGTTAGACTACAACCTGTATGCTGTATTGCTCATGCCTTTTTTGACTTTGTTGGCTTCTGTTGAATGGACATTAAGATACTAAGGAAGTGACCACAATGTTCAAAAAGCTATTTGGCGTCCTGCAAAGAGTCGGCAAAGCGCTGATGCTTCCAGTGGCGATCTTGCCTGCGGCTGGCCTCCTTCTTGGGATCGGCAATATGCTGGTGAACCCTGACTTCCTTCAATACGTGCCTGCGCTGGAGAATAGCGTAGTGCAAGCCATCGCTAACGTATTGATGAACTCGGGGCAAGTAGTCTTTAACAATCTGTCGCTGCTATTCGCAGTCGGTGTAGCCATTGGTTTGGCTGGCGGTGAAGGCGTGGCGGGACTTGCAGCGATCATTGGTTATCTCGTTATGAACATTACGATGGGTACGGTAGTAGGCGTTAATGATTACGTACTCAAACAGGGCAACTTTGCCTATGCTAATGTGTTAGGGATTCCAACACTGCAAACCGGGGTCTTTGGCGGTATTCTCGTCGGGATTCTAGCTGCATCAATGTACACGAGGTTTTTCAAAATCGAGCTGCCATCCTACCTCGGATTTTTCGCGGGTAAGCGTTTCGTTCCAATCATGACTGCGGTGACGTCGCTGATCCTTGGCCTTGTCTTGACGCTAATATGGCCACCGATTCAGCACGGTTTGAACTATGTATCGCAAAGTATGATCGATACTAACAAGACACTAGCCGCCTTTATTTTCGGTTTGATCGAGCGTTCGCTCATTCCGTTTGGCTTGCACCATATCTTCTATTCGCCGTTCTGGTATGAGTTTGGCAGCTATGTGGATAAAGCTGGCGACCTGATTCGCGGCGATCAGCGCATCTTCATGCAGCAGCTTCGCGATGGTGTGCCGTTCACAGCGGGTACTTTTACTACAGGTAAATATCCGTTTATGATGTTCGGACTTCCGGCTGCGGCGCTGGCGATCTACCATGAAGCAAGACCAGAGAACAAGAAAGTTGTCGGCAGCTTAATGATCTCTGCCGCGCTGACTTCGTTCCTGACGGGGATTACCGAACCGCTGGAATTCTCATTCCTGTTCGTAGCTCCGCTATTGTTCGCGGTACACGCCGTATTCGCAGGACTTTCCTTTATGACCATGCATCTTCTGAATGTGAAGATCGGGATGACGTTCTCCGGCGGTTTTATCGACTATGTGCTGTTCGGAATTATTCCGAACCGTACACATTGGTGGCTGGTGATTCCGGTAGGACTGGTTCTCGCAGTGATTTACTACTTCGGCTTCCGGTTCGTTATCCGCAAGTTCAATCTCAAGACACCGGGTCGTGAAGACAAGAGTGAAGAGAGCGCTGAGGTCAATACGGCCAGCGTGTCTACTAGCGGAGATGATCTCCCACGCAATATTTTGGCCGCCCTGGGCGGCAAAGAGAATATCACCCATCTGGATGCCTGCATCACCCGCTTACGGGTCGAGGTCAAGGATAAAGGTGGGGTCGATAAGAACCGGCTGAAGAAGCTGGGCGCCTCTGGTGTGCTGGAGGTCGGTAACAACGTGCAAGCAATCTTCGGCACTCGTTCCGATACAATCAAGTCACAGATTCAGGATGTCATTAACGGCAGAACACCTTCTCCGGTCACAGCTGCGCCGCAGCCAGTGATTGAGGAGCAAGTCGGTGAAGAGGGCGAGGGCATTATCCCAGAGGATATTGTGTCTCCAGTAAACGGGGAGCTGCTAGATATTACGCAGGTGCCAGATGCCGTGTTCTCGCAAAAAATGACAGGTGATGGCTTCGCCTTCCTGTCAGATGACGGTAAAATCGCTTCACCGGTTTACGGTAAAGTATTCAACGTATTCCCGAGCAAGCATGCCATCGGCATCATGTCCGATGGAGGCAAGGAGGTTCTTGTTCATATCGGTGTGAATACCGTCAAGCTGAAAGGACAGGGCTTCACTATTCTTGTAGAAGAAGGAGATCTTGTGGCGGCCGGACAGCCGATTATGGAAGTGGATCTGGAGTATGTGAAGGCTCATGCACCTTCCGTTATTTCACCGGTTATTTTCTCCAATCTGCCTGAAGGTTCCTCGGTTACGCTCAAGAAACCAGGCAAGGTATCTATTGGCGACAAGGATATTATTACCATACAGTAATGTGCAATGGCCTAGCACTTCCTTTATAATTTAAAGGGAGTGCAAGGTCTTTCACCATAAATTAACTTATACCTAGAAAGCGAGTTGGATATTATGCAAACAACATTCAGAATTATTGACGAAGATGGAATTCACGCTCGTCCGGCAACAGCGCTGGTGAATACAGCTACAAAATTCAAAGGTACTGAAGCTTTTGCGGAAGCTAAAGGCAAGAAAGTAACCCTGAAATCGATCCTGGGTGTATTGTCCCTTGGTCTTGAAGCTGGCGACACCTTGACCCTGATTACAGAAGGTAGCGAAGAAGCAGAGGCTTTGAACGCACTTCAAGAAATCATGGTTAAAGAAGGGCTGGGAGAAGTTCATGAGTAAGATTTCAGGAATCGCGGCTTCAGCAGGGATTGCAGTAGCCCGTGCGTTTATCCTGGAACACCCGGATTACTCCATTACTAAGGCTGTCATCACCGATACTGAAGCGGAAGTTGCCAAGCTGAATGATGCACTGGAGAAGTCCAAAGCCGAGCTTACGGCCATCAAGGAACGCACTTTGGCTGAACTGGGCGAGAAGAAAGCGGAGATTTTCGAATCACATCTGCTGATTCTTGAAGACCCAGAGCTGATAAGCCCTGTTATTGATAAAATTCGTGAGGAACTGGTCAATGCGGATTATGCATTGAACGTGGTTGCCGCACAATTTATTGAAATGTTCGAGAACATGAAGAGTGCGTACCTGCAGGAACGCGCTGCCGACATGCGAGATGTAACCAAGCGTGTGCTGAACCATTTGCTGGGTATTCACTATATCAGCCCAGCTGAGATCAGCGAAGAGACCATTGTCATTGCTGAAGATTTGACGCCTTCGGATACGGCGCAACTAAATCGTCAGTATGTCAAAGGCTTCACCACCAACATTGGTGGACGCACCTCTCACTCAGCGATCATGGCCCGCTCGCTGGAGATTCCGGCGGTAGTGGGAACCAAGAATGTTCTTTCCCAGGTGAAGGCTGGCGATCTTGTGATCGTGGACGGACTTAACGGGGATGTTATTATTAACCCAACTGACGACGAAGTTGCTGAATATAAGAAGAAGCAGGAAGCTTACAATCTGCAAATTGCAGAATGGAAAAAGCTTCGTGATGAGCCGACCG
Organism: Paenibacillus sp. GCM10012306; assembly: GCF_042649265.1. Classification (NCBI taxonomy): domain Bacteria; kingdom Bacillati; phylum Bacillota; class Bacilli; order Caryophanales; family Paenibacillaceae; genus Paenibacillus; species Paenibacillus sp. GCM10012306. The sequence goes on from NZ_JBHRYW010000015.1 coordinate 61,101, forward strand.
TTTCGGCGGACGGCAAGCATGTTGAACTGGCTGCGAACATTGGAACTCCGAACGATGTGAACGGAGTTATCGACAACGGCGGGGAGGGCGTAGGCCTTTACCGTACGGAATTCCTCTACATGGGCCGTGACAAACTGCCTTCCGAAGAGGTTCAGTACAATGCGTATCGCACAGTGCTGGAGAACATGAAAGGCAAGCCGGTTGTTGTGCGTACCCTGGACATCGGCGGTGACAAGGAACTGCCGTATCTGGATCTTCCGAAGGAAATGAATCCATTCCTCGGCTACCGTGCGATCCGTCTTTGTCTGGACCGTCAAGATATCTTCCGCACACAGCTCCGCGCGCTCCTGAGAGCAAGCGTACACGGCGATCTGCGCATTATGTTCCCGATGATTGCTACGCTCGGTGAATTCCGTGCAGCCCGCGATCTGCTGCTGGAAGAGAAAGCTAAGCTGGTTGCTGATGGCAAGGAAGTTTCTGAGAACATCCAGCTCGGCATTATGGTGGAGATCCCATCCACAGCGGTGCTGGCTGACCAGTTCGCTAAGGAAGTGGACTTCTTCAGTATTGGAACGAACGATTTGATCCAATACACAATGGCTGCTGATCGGATGAATGAGCAAGTATCCTACCTGTATCAACCGTACAACCCGGCCATTCTGCGCCTGGTCAAAATCGTTATCGATGCTGCCCACGCCGAAGGCAAGTGGACCGGCATGTGTGGCGAAATGGCTGGCGACAGCACAGCGATTCCACTGCTGCTAGGTCTTGGTCTTGATGAATTCAGTATGAGTGCAACCTCTATCCTGCCGGCGCGCAGCCAGATTTCCAAGCTGTCCGCAGCCGACATGAAGGAATTAGCTACTCAAGCGCTGCAACTAAGTACCGCTGAAGAAGTGGCTGCACTGGTGCAAAGTATCAACAAGTAAGATTCGCTAAGGAGTTCCCGTTTTACTCACTTTTCCGACTTCTTTTACCGGCCCTTTGGGGCCGGTTTTTTTATTGATTTAGGTGCTCCGCCCGCGTTATGAAATTACTTCTGGTATCAGCCATCCGGCGGACGTTATACTTTCTAGACAACTTAAGTGCACAGAGGTGTACGTCGATAGTATAGTAGTAGGTAGGAAGTAGTGATACACCCAGACATGTGAACTTACGGTTACATATTATAGTAATATGTAGGGGCCAACGAGTCATGAGCAGAAGCAATACCAGATTTCTTATAGATGTCTTGCAGAGCAGTGCAAGTATTAAGATGGCGTCTAATGGAAATATATGGACTTATAAGCTCCTCGCTATATGGACAGGGAGTGACTCAGGATGGTGATTACGAATGAACAGCAATTATATAAATGCAGAATCTGCGGTGGAACTTTACGAGGGCAAGGATTTGGGTCTGACGTATACACCTGGGAGCAGCCTATTTAAAGTCTGGGCCCCTACGGCATTTGCCGTATCCCTGGTGTTGTATGAGACCGGTGGCAATAATAATCTTCTGGAAGCTGGAAGCGGCATCAAGGACAATGGTAAGATCATTCAGATGCAGCGTCACAATACGGGCGTATGGCAAGCCACGGTTCACGGTGATGTCAAAGGGAAGTATTACATGTATCGGGCTGTTTTCTCGGATGGAACCATCCGGGAGGCTGTGGACCCGTATGCAGTGGCCGTATCGGCCAATGGTACGCGGACAGCCATTGTGGACCTGAGAGATACTGATCCCCTGAACTGGAACAGCGATATCTCGCCGACGCTGGCTCACCCTGCGGATGCTGTTATCTATGAGCTGCATGTGCGTGATTTTTCCTCGCATAGTAGCTCGGGCATGAAATATAAGGGCCTTTTCAAAGCCTTCACTGAGAATGGGCTGACTGATGCTGACGGTAATGCCATCGGCATTGACCACCTGGTTGAGCTGGGCATCACTCATGTGCATTTGTTGCCAGTGTTCGATTATCAGACAGTTGACGAACTGAAGCAGGATGGCCCCAATGCGGCAGAACCGCATTTTACCGACTATAACTGGGGTTATGACCCACAGAATTATAATGTACCGGAAGGTTCTTATAGTACCAATCCTTCTGATCCGGTAGCCCGTATCCTTGAACTCAAGGAACTGGTGCAGGCGCTGCACCGTCACGGGATCTCTGTGATCATGGATGTAGTCTACAATCATACATTTTCGGTGGAAAAAGGACCCTTTGATGGCCTGGCACCGGATTATTTCTACCGCCGTGATGTGTATGGTCAATTATCGAATGGTTCAGGTGTAGGAAATGAAGTTGCTACGGAGCGTCCGATGGTGCGCAAATATATTAAAGACTCTCTGGCCTACTGGGCAACAGAATATCATATCGACGGCTTCCGGTTTGATCTTATGGGACTGATGGACCGTGTAACGATGCGGGAGATTGCCGAGGAGCTGCGGCTGGAGATTAATCCTGAGCTGCTCTTGTACGGCGAGCCATGGACAGGCGGAGATTCTCCGCTGCCGGACAAGACACTGAAGGGTGCGCAGCGGGGCAAAGGCTACGCCGTGTTCAACGACAACTTCCGTTCGGCCATCAAAGGGGACAGTGACGGCTGGGGCAAGGGGTTTGCCACCGGAGAATGTGGTAAGGAAGGCGAGATTGCGTCAGGTATCCAGGGGGCGATTTATGATTTTGCCGACTCGCCAGTGGAAACAGTGAACTATACTACAGCGCACGACAACCTGAACTTGTGGGATAAAATATTGACGGTTCAAGGTTTGCGCGAAAATGCCGCTCTGCCGGAACTGGAGAACGGTAGGCTGAAGAATGGAGGCAGTGTAGAGGCTGCTGTCGCCTTGGCAGATCCCTATGTTACCGTGGACAAAGGGGACATTTTGAAGAATGAAACGGTTCGCCGTTCTCTTTTGGCCAATGGGATTGTGCTGACTTCACAGGGTATACCGTTCCTCCATGCCGGAGATGAATTGTTGCGCAGCAAATATGGCGACCATAACAGCTACCGGAGCAGCGATGCGATCAATGGGATTCGTTGGGGTAACAAGCAGGTATTCAAACCTGTATTTCAATATTATAAAGGCTTGATTGCCTTACGGCGGTCCCATCCGGCCTTCCGTCTTCACGGACGTGAGGAGATTGAACGCTGTCTGGAAATTCTACGCTGTGACAGCGGAATTGTATCCTATATACTCAAGAATCATGCGGGGGGCGACTCGTGGCGGAATATTGTTGTTATTTTTAACGCCAATCCAGGGGCTGTAACCCTCGGTCTTCCAAATGTCGCTGAACGCTGGAATGTAGTGGTGGATCACTCTTCTGCCGGTCAAGATGCTTTCCGGCTGATTGAAGGCGGCGAGGTGGAGATTGAAGGGCTGTCCATGATGGTGCTATACGATGTGTATGGAGAACCTGCTCCCCGGTCCAAGACAGTCGAGGTGCATTATGAGCGACCGGATGGCGATTACCGGGGCTGGAACTTGTGGGTATGGGATACCGGCATTCAAGACGGTCAGTGTGATTTTCGGAATCTAGAGGATGGACGCGCGGTAGCCCGCATAGAAGTGATGCCGGAAGTGGAATCTATCGGCTACATTCTGCGTCTGAATGACTGGGAAGAGAAAGACGGAGAAGGCGATCGCTTTATTGACTGTCCCCCAGGGGAAGCTGTTATCCGGGTGCTGATTCTGGAGCGTGAACAAGGGAACGGTGAGGCGACCGTTGAACATTTGCAATTGATGATTTAACAGGGGAAAGTTAAGCAAAAAAGGCTGTTTCCCCGGACCTATCGTAATAATGGTCCGGGGAACAGCCTTTTACATGTTGGACAGAAGTAAGCTGCTGCCACCTCAGCCATTCTTCTGCTCGGCATATTCTTCTTCCATATTCTGTTTGTAGATGTTGGACTGATTACCGCCGCAGTTCTTGGAGTAGTACATCGCAACATCGGCGGCATGCAGCAGTTCATTGACCGTGTTGCCATGCTGCGGATAGAGCGCTACGCCGATGCTGGCTGAAGTGTGGAAGCCGGGACTATTCTGTAAAGACCATGATTTGCTGAACAGTTGAAGTATCCGCTTCAACGTTTCCTCAAGTCTCTCAGGGTTGTTGAAGCGATGTAGTACCACTGCGAATTCATCTCCGCCGATTCGGAAGGCCTGGCCTACGCCTTTGACCGTCTGCTGCAGCTCCCCCGAGAGTAGTTGCAGGAACTCGTCACCAGCAAGATGTCCCAATGTGTCATTAAGCTGCTTGAACCGGTCGCAGTCGAGCATTGCGAGGGCAACCTCCTGCCTGCGTTCCGGCGGCTGCGAGATCAGCTTTTCCATGTACATGATGAAATGGGCTCGATTTGGGATGGAGGTCAGATGATCATAGAAGGCTAACTTGTGCAGTCGTTCTTCGTATTGCTTCCGCTGGGTGATTTCCCGGGATACTAGCATGAATTGCGCTGGAAAAGCACCACTACCCTGCACGGGCGTGACTTTGGTCTCCAGCCATACCCAATGCCCCTCGGACCCACGCATGCGTAGCTCGGAAGTCCGAGGCGTGCCCTGAACAACGCTTTTCAACTTGGCCCAGGCGATCTCCGGCTCACGGATATAATTGGACAGGGGGGCGCCTTTTTGTGGAACATAGCCCAGAATGACTGAATGGGAAGGGGAAGCGTAGAGGATCAGGCCATTCGGATCGGTCAGAATAATGAAGTCAGACATTTTCTCACCGATTAACTGATAGAGGTTCTGTTCCTCGAGTTTTTCATTTTGGAGGGTAAGGATTTTGCGGCCCAGATAAACAATGATTAATAAGAGTCCGGATAGCAGAAGTGTGAACAGTGCAAAAAGTATGATTTTCTTTATTTGGAATTCTTGACGCATCTGTTCGGCAGGGTTGAGCGCTGCCTGATGGAGATCACGGTCAGTGCTCGGGATTTGTTCGGAGCTATGGTACAGACTGCTGTCCAGGAAACCGGATAGCTTGTTGATGGTGCTATTTAAATAGACCAGTGAAGCGATGCTGATGCCGATCAGAAGCACAGAGATAGAGGAGAATAATAAAATTAGTTTTCTTCTTATGCTAACTTCGTACATATCAGCCAATTTCATTCACTCCCCGCATAGGACAAATTGAGTACGCGCATAATTAACACGGCTGTTGGTTGTGAAATGTGATGAATTCCATTATATGCTCAAACATATTCGCAGCGGCGGTTTTAGTTTCATCATATTAACCAGTACAAATGGTAGTTTTCTTTACTATACCAGAATTTACATATCTCACATATAGGTTTATCTATTATGTAATGTTTGCGGGAAGCAGCAAGGAGGATTGTTTCATCTGCTCTAAAATTCATATTGCCTTATTCATATTCCGGTTCCTGAGACCTAGTACATCGTTTTATAACCAAATGGTGTAGAGGATTGTCCATCTAATCGCAAAAAAACTGCCACCCACCCATCTTCATGGAAGGTGACAGTTGACTTAACCAGTCCTTAGTCTTTAGACTTTTGCATTTGCTTAGTCAATACGAAGAGCATGAATCGGCCGCAGTCTTGCAGCCTTATTCGCAGGCATCATTCCGAAGACCACACCGATCAACAGGGAAAAGAGGAACGATGCCAGCACCATGTTCCAAGCGATGGATACCGACAGAGGGGAATAGGTACCGAGCAGCCAGCTGCCCCCGACACCAATTCCGACACCGATGATCCCGCCGAGGCCACTAAGGACAACGGATTCGATCATGAACTGGGCCAGGATATCAAGCTTTTTGGCTCCGATCGCTTTGCGGACCCCGATCTCTCGTGTTCTTTCGTTAACGGATACGATCATAATGTTCATGATGCCGATACCGCCAACCAGTAGCGAGATTCCGGCAATACCAGCAAGTGCCATCGACAGCGTATTGGTTGTGGAATTAACTGTATCGAGCATTTGCTGAGAATCAAATACGGTGTAGGCATTGGTAGCATTGCTGAATTTGGCAGCTAGAAGGCCTTCAAGTCGGGTTTTAACCGTAGCTACAGTATCTGCCGAAGTGGTAGCAATTGTAATGGAACGTACGCCTTTGCTTTGTAACTGACGTTCTGCTGTAGAGATCGGAATCAGGATCTTATCGTCATTGGAGCCACCTAGGCTGCTGCCCTTGGTCTCCAGCAAGCCAACAATTTTATAGCTGATGCCATTTAATTGGACAGTCTGTCCGACCGGGTTATCTGTACCGAACAAATCATTCGCTGTACTGGAGCCGATCAGGGCTACCTTTTGCCGATACTGGGTATCAATATCCAGCAGAAAACGTCCAGATTGGACGTGAAAATCCTTCACATCCTCATAGGAGGGCGTAATCCCTTCCACAGAGACACTGACATTATCCGTATTATGCTTGGCCGTCACATTGCCGCTGATTACCGGCGCGACCTCCTTGATACCTGGTATATCGCCCAGTGCCAGCGCTTCATCATAGGTAAGGGAGGTGGTTGCTCCGCGTCCGGTGATGTTGACAGTTAATTGGTTGGTCCCTAACCCGTTCAACTGCTCGGTAATCTGTGAGGTGGTTCCTTGCCCAACGGATACGAGAATAATGACGGAAGAGACGCCGATAATAATCCCCAGCATGGTTAGCAAAGAGCGGACCTTGCTGCTGTAGATGCTTTTTAATGCCATTCTCATGCTTTGAAATAACTTCACCTACGCCTTCCTCCGATCTTCCACGAGATTGCCATCCTGTATGCGTATGATGCGGTTGGCCTGTTCGGCGATCTCCAAATCATGCGTAATCAGAATAATCGTATGGCCCTGCTCGTTCAGTTGTCTGATCATTCCCATCACTTCCTTACCGGTCCGGGTGTCAAGCGCCCCGGTGGGCTCGTCGGCAAGCAGGATAGGCGGGGAGCCTGCCATCGCCCGCGCAATGGCCACCCGCTGCTGCTGTCCGCCGGACAGTTCAGCTGGACGGTGGTGCATGCGGTCACCGAGCCCTACCTTGGTCAAGGCTTCCTCGGCAAGCTGCCGCCGTTGCCGGTGCGAAAGTCCCCGGTAAACGAGTGGAAGCTCCACATTCTCCACAGCTGAGAGCTTCGGAAGCAGATTGAAGCTCTGAAAAATAAAGCCAATCTTCTCGTTGCGAATGGCTGCCAGCTTGTTATCGGACAGCTTGCGGATCTCCTGTCCGTCCAGAAGATAGCTGCCTGTATCCGAAACGTCCAGGCAGCCGAGCATGTTCATAAGCGTGGACTTGCCGGAACCGGAAGGACCGATAATTGCTACGAACTCCCCGAAGTCTATCGTGAACGACAGGTTCTTCAGGACCGTCATCCTCTCACCAGCCATGGTATAGCCATGGCTCATGTCACTAACCTCGATTAGCGTGCCTGATGTACTCATTGACCTCCACCCCGAGTTCCTGTACCGCCACTGCCTGTACCAGTCCTGGCTCCGCCAGAGCCCCCACCGCTAAAGCCACTGCCTGTACCAGCCCCGGCTCCGCCAGAACCACCACCAAAGCCACCGCTGCCTCTTCCGCCTGCACCGAAGCCTCCGGCCGCACCGCCGCCAAAGCCGCCGAAACCACCGAAGGCACCGCCGCCTTGGACCTGTTGCGCTGCTGCTCCATTACCGGAAGAAATGACGGTTGGAATAACGACTTGATCCCCTTCTTTAAGGCCGCTGGTAATTTCCATGCGACTCTCGTCATGAAGGCCTACTTCAACAGTGATCATTCGCTGGGCGGGTGTTGTACCGGCTCCAGTTCTAGTGCCGGTTCCTGCTTTTCCGGCTTGCCCCATACCCTCGCGAGTTCCGCGGGCACCGCCACCGTAAACCCCGGTTCCACTGCCTGTACCCCCAAAGCCGCCACGATTCCCTGCTGAAGGGGTACTGCCCGAACTGGCACTGCTACCGTCTGTTCCGGGAGCTGCGCCGCCTGCACTACCTGGAGCCTGTCCAGCACCTGCGAATCCGGTACCCTCCCCGGTACCTACCTCTCCGGAGGTTGCTGGTACGGCGATCATGTAGGTACCGTTTCTATCCCGGACTGCTTCAATCGGTACGGTTAGAACATCCTTTTTCTCCGCGGTCGTGATAGACACTTCCGCTGACATTCCTGCACGTGCACCCTTGGAGTCTGTCAAATCTACCGTGACATCGAACAGCGACACGCCGCCCGAGCTGGTGCCTTCATTAGCAATAGCGGTCACTTTTCCCTGATACTTCTTATCGGGCAAGGCATCCAGCTTAATGGTGGCTGGCATGCCGAGCTCGACCGAAGGAATGTCCAACTCATCAACCTGAACGACAGCGCTGAGGTTGGCATAATCGGTAATGTCGATCAGTTCCGATCCATCCATGGCTTTTTCGCCGTTCGCAATATTTACCGCTGTAACGGTTCCGTCAATCGTTGCAGTCAGTGGAGCAGGTGGCACCATAGATTCCTCCACAGAGGCAACTTTGTATTGCTGGTTCTCGACATCTGTCTTTGCTTTATCAAGCGAACGTTTGGAGCTTTTTACTTGATCCTCTGGAGCACCGCTATCAGCCAGCTTGTGATATTGTTCTCGCTTGTCTTCGAGGTCAAGCTGGAGGTTGGCAAGGTTGTTTTTTTCCTGCCGGAGATTATCACTGAGATCTGCTCCTTCGAACGTAATCAGAGTTTGTCCCTTCTTGACGACATCGCCTTCCTTGACCAATACCTTCAAAACTTTGCCGGAATCCTTGGTCTTGACTTTGCCTGTACGGGGAGCCGTGACAGATCCTGCACCGGTAACACTTACCACAATGTCGCCTTTCGTTACAGTAGCCGTATTGAGGGGGACTTCTGCCAAAGCACTGCTTTTGTCAGGCAGATAGGCATATACCAGCAATCCAGCTGTTACGACAGCCGCTGCCCCAATGGACAGTAGTGCTACTTTCTTCTTCTTCATCGTTGTCCTCCGTTTAATCGTTAAATTTCTGGATCATGACCTGCTGCCGTAGAAAATATCAAATGTGGCTGAATGCTAGCTGAAAATTGCTGCCAAAACCGGCCTTGAACCTTAAAGCCAGCTTAAAGGAAGATAAAGATTTGCCCAAATTTGTCCGGCTTGCCAATGCCAATGAATTTGCATATAATAAAGTGACATATCTTTTCATAGGGAAAGATTCATGAACATTTGAAAGAACTGCCAAATGCAGTGATGGAGAAGAGTACGCAGTGCCTGACTTACAGGGAGGAGACGCCGGTGATTGAGAGCGTTTCTAAGAGTGCAGAGCTGCTGAAGTTCACTCCGGAGCAGTTCCCTGAAATTATCTAAGAGGCTTAGGTTCTCTGGAAATGGGTAGGGGATACCGGCCGCAGACCGTTACTTCTGCATAAAGTGAGACAGGGCTAATGTCTGTGGTGAGGGTTGATTATACTCTTGAAGCAAACAGGCTATGCTGTCTAACAAGGGTGGTACCACGGTCTTTTCGTCCCTTACCGGGAGGAAAGGCCTTTTTTTGTTGGCTTGGCTGACTACACAATGATTGAAGGGGGCTGTACACGGCCATGAAAGAAAAGTTGGAAGCATTGAAGGCTGAGGCGCTGGCGAAGCTGCAGGAGGTCTCGGACCCGCAGGTACTTAATGACTTGCGCGTGAAATACCTGGGGAAAAAAGGTGAACTGACAGAGGTGCTGCGCGGCATGGGCAGCTTGAGCGCTGAGGAACGTCCGGTTATCGGGCAAGTCGCCAACCTCGTTCGGGGTGCGATTGAAGAGATTATTGGAACGAAGCAGGATGCTTTCCAGCAGCAGGAGACGCAAAACCGTCTGCAAGCGGAGAAAGTGGATGTTACCCTGCCAGGTCGTCGTTTGCAGCAGGGCGGCATTCATCCGCTCAGCAGAGTGGTGCAGGAGATTGAGGATATTTTCATCGGCATGGGCTATCGTGTGGCTGAAGGTCCTGAAGTGGAGACCGATTATTATAACTTTGAGGCGCTCAACCTGCCGAAGAACCATCCGGCACGTGATATGCAGGACTCCTTCTACCTGACGGAAGACCTGCTTATGCGCACCCAGACTTCTCCGGTACAGATCCGTACGATGCAAGCCATGAAGGGAGAAGCTCCGGTCAAAATCATCTGTCCAGGTAAAGTATTCCGCCGCGATGATGACGATGCGACCCACTCCTTCCAGTTCCATCAGATTGAAGGTCTGGTGATCGGACGGAATATCCGGATGAGCGACCTGAAGGGCACGCTGCAACAATTCGTGCAGGAAATGTTCGGACCGAGCACAGGCATTCGCCTTCGTCCAAGCTTCTTCCCCTTCACAGAGCCAAGCGTTGAGGTAGACGTGAGCTGCTTCAAATGCGGCGGCGAAGGCTGCCGTCTGTGTAAGCAAAGCGGATGGCTGGAAATCCTTGGTGCAGGAATGGTGCATCCAAATGTGCTGCGTATGGGTGGCTATGACCCTGAGGAATTCAGCGGTTTCGCGTTCGGTATGGGTGTAGAGCGGATTGCTATGCTTAAGTACGGTATCGATGATATCCGTCACTTCTACAACAATGACATGAGCTTTGTGAAGCAGTTCAAGGGACTCTAGGCATTTGTCAGATGGCTGGCAATGTCTTTTGTACGGGATAAATACATTGAATTAAGAGGAAGTGAGCCGAAATGAAAGTATCAACGTCATGGTTGAGTGATTATATATCGCTAGATGGAGTAACCGCCGATGAGCTGGCTGAGAAGATTACGGCTGCAGGCATTGAGATCGACGGTGTGGAAAATCGTAATAAAGGCATTACCGGCATTGTTACCGGCTATGTTAAATCCAAAGAAAAGCATCCTGATGCTGACAAGTTGAATGTCTGCATCGTGGACGCCGGACAGGGCGAAGATCTGCAAATCGTCTGCGGCGCGAAGAACGTCGATGTCGGTCAGAAGGTTCCAGTTGCTCTTGTAGGAGCCAAGTTGCCGGGTCTCGTAATCAAGAAAGCGAAGCTGCGCGGCGTGTTGTCCCAAGGGATGATCTGTTCGGCCAAAGAGCTAGGTCTGAACGACAAGCTACTGCCTAAGGAATTGCAGGAAGGTATTCTTGTGCTGCCGGAATCCACAGAAATTGGTCTGGACATTACCAAGGTGCTGGATCTGAACGACGAGGTGCTGGAATTCGACCTGACGCCGAACCGTTCCGACTGTCTTAGCATGATTGGTGCTGCCTACGAGGTGAGTGCGATTCTTGGCCGTGAGCTGAAGCTTCCACAGCCAGAGAAGGATATTGTAGAGGCGGGAGGTTCCGCTGCGAATGACATTTCCGTCCGAATCCTCAATGAAGAGCTGTGCAGTCATTATTCGGCACGTTATATTACTGGTGTTAAGCCGGCGGCTTCTCCGCTATGGATTCAGAACCGTCTGATGGCGGCAGGTGTACGTCCTATCAACAACATCGTGGATATCACGAACTACGTGATGCTTGAATACGGACAGCCGCTGCATGCTTTTGATGCGGATACCATCGATGGAGGCGTCCTTGGTGTGCGTCTTGCGGATGAAGACGAAGTGCTGACTACGCTGGACGGACAGGAGCGGAAGCTGGAGCCGCATATGCTGGTAATTACTGACGCGGCAAAAGCTGTGGCGCTGGCCGGAGTGATGGGCGGTTTGGAGACAGAGGTTACCGATAGCACCGTGAATATCGTGCTGGAATCGGCCAAGTTTGACGGTGGTACGGTTCGCAAAACTTCGCGCCAGCTAGGTCTTCGTTCCGAAGCCTCGCTGCGTTTTGAGAAGGAAGTGGACCCGAATAGAGTGATTCCGGCTCTTAATCGTGCAGCAGCGCTTATTGCGAAGTATGCAGGTGGTACAGTGCATGAAGGTATCATTCAAGCAGGAACTGACGTTGTGGAGGAGAAGGTTATCACGCTGTCGCTGGATAAGCTGAACCGCTACCTTGGCACTGACTTGTCCCTGCTGGAAGTCAAAACACTGTTCGGACGTCTGCATTTCAAATGCGGGGATGCCGCACAAGGACTTATTGAGGTGCAAGTGCCAACAAGACGCGGTGACATCAACTATGATGTGGATCTTATTGAAGAAATCGCTCGTCTTTACGGATACGATAATATCCCTACAACGCCGATTGAAGGCCCTACGACTCCTGGAACCTTGACAAGATCGCAAGCGATCCGCCGTGAAGTCCGCCGCCTGCTGTCGCATGGCGGATATCAGGAGGTGCTTGGCTACTCCTTCATTCAGCCGGAACAAAGCAAGCTGTTCCCTGCATTGACAGGTGAGGGTCTGGCCGTGAAGCTGGCAATGCCGATGAGCGAAGAGCGCAGTGTGCTGCGCACGAGCCTGCTGCCGCAATTGCTTGATATTGCTGGTTATAATACGAATCGTCGCCAAAGCGATCTGGCACTGTTCGAGATCGGAAATGTGTTCTTCACGGAGGAAGAAACACTGACTCGTCAGCCGCATGAGCTGCCGATGCTTGGCCTGCTGCTGAGCGGAACCCGTGCTGCTAAACAATGGAACGTGCCAGTGCAGCCAGTCGACTTCTTCGATCTGAAGGGTGCGCTGGAGACAGTCTTCGACCACTTGGGTCTTACTGGCCGAGTGGTATATGAAGGGGATGCGCCGGAAGGCTACCATCCGGGACGCTCTGCTTCCATCCTGCTGAAAGGTACGGAAGGTACTGTCAAAATCGGAACGCTGGGCCAGATTCATCCTGAACTGCAGCGGAAGCTTGATCTGACCGATACTTATGTCGCTGAAGTTTCGCTGCAGCCGCTGTATGAAGCGGCACGGAACAAGCTGCAATATCATGAGCTGCCAAGATTCCCAGGGATGGAGCGGGATATCGCGGTGGTTGTGGACACAGCTGTACCAGCCGGTCAATTGCTGGATTCCATTCGTGAGAACGGAGGAAGTCTGCTACAGAACGTACAGGTATTTGATCTCTATACCGGCGGCAAGCTGGAGAGTGGAAAGAAGAGCGTGGCTATTTCTCTCTTGTACCGTCATAATGAACACACCTTGACGGATGAAGAGGTTGCAGAAGTGCATGATAAGGTACTAACCGAGCTTCAGCAAACTTTTGGCGCAGAATTGAGAAAGTAGCAGGAATTGTGTAAAGCCGCAGCGAATCCATTTAGAACCCGAGATTCGCCGCGGCTTTTTTTCATGCGGCAAACATGCGGAATCCCGGTTCAATCTACTGATTCGAGCAGCATTTTGCCAAATGTTTAACTATACAGATACAATGGAAGCAGAGGAAACCAGCTTAGAATCCGCACATATATAAAGGAGGGCACAATTGTGGCTATGGACCGGACACGTGTCGCCGTGGAGATATACGGAACTTCTTATAAACTTGTAGGAAGCAGCACTGAATATATGAAACAGGTTGCACACTATGTGGATGAACACATGCGTGCAATCTCTAAATCCCATAATCGATTGGATACACCGCGCATTGCTGTGCTTGCTGCTGTACATATGGCCGAACAGGCACTTCAGGTACAGGATATTAAGAACGAAGTTAATATGCTGACTGGGGAACGCAGCGAACTACGGGTGGAGGTATCGCGCCTGCTGGAGGTGCAGCGGGAACGGCAAGAGGAACATGAACGTCTGGATGCAGCAGCGAAGGAAGAGGCGAAGCGGCTGATCGCTGCTGCAGAGGAAGAACGCAAGCGGCATTTGGAAGCGCAGGAGCAGAAGCAGGCCCAGCATCTCCAGCAGTTACTGGAAGCGGAGCAGGCTGCAGAAGACGCTCGTCGCAAGCTGACTGAGGAACTTCAGTCCCGTGAGCAGGAACTTAAGGAGCTGAAGTCTGGTTACGAGCAGGAGCAGACGTCCCAGCGAGAGAGTCGCCATCAGGAGTTGGCCGAGGCAGAGGCTGCCCGTCTGGCGGAGCTTGAAGACCTGAAGACTGCACATCTTCTCGAACTGGAGTCCATCCAAGAGGCCCTGGTGAAGGAGAAAGGGGAGGCGCTGGCTGCTGCAGAGCAAGAGCTTGCGGCAACTCGTGAATCTCTTGGCAAAGAGCTGGAGGATACGAAGACCCGGCTTGAACAAGCGATTGAAGAAGCCAAGTCGACCCTGGGCAAGCAGCTTGAGGATACAAAAGTTGAGCTAGATAAGGAACAGGCTAAGAACAAGGAGCTGCGCCAGACGCAGGGATCGCAGGAACACAGGCACAAGCAGAATGTGCAGGAACTGGAGAAGCAGCTGGCCGAGCTACGCGGCGGTACTGGGCAGCTCCAGTCCAGACTGCGAGCTGCAGAAGCGGGCGTCAAGAGCGAACGCGAAGCGCGTCTTACTTTGCTGGAACAATACGAAGTTATTGTCAAGCGAGAGGAACAGCTCAGCGGAGAGCTTCAGGCAGCCACGGAACTTGGCGAAACGCTCAGCAGCGAACTGGAAGAAGCTCGTCAGCGTTATGATTCTTCGCAGAATGAGGCTGTGGAACTGCGCGGTTCCTTTGAGGAAGCAGCGAGCGGCTTAAGTGCTGTTCAGGCAGAACTGCGCACAGCTAACGAACTGGGCGAGATGTTGGATACTGAGCTGGGAGAGTTGCGTCAGCGATATGACGCCTCGCAAGAGGAAGTGAAAGAGCTGCGCCAGCGCCATGCTGATTCACAAGAAGAAGTGAAGGGGCTGCTTGGTTCTCTCGAGAAAGCAGAGAGCAATCTGAGCACTGTTCAGGAAGAATTGCGCACAGCCAATGAGCTTGGCGAAGCATTGGATGCTGAACTGAGTGAACTGCGCCAGCGTCATGCTGATGCACAGGAAGAAGTGAAAGAGCTGCGCCAGCACCATGTTGCTTCGCAAGCGGAGGTTACGGTGCTGAGTGAAGCTCTGGAAGAGGCTAAGAGCAGCCAGGGCCACGTGCAGGAAGAACTGCGAACAGCTAACGAACTGGGCGAGATGTTGGATGCTGAGCTGGGAGAACTGCGTCAGAGATATGACGCCTCGCAAGAGGAAGTGACAGAACTGCGCCAGCGCCAAGCTGATTCACAAGAAGAAGTGAAGGAGCTGCGTGGTTCACTAGAGGAAGCAGAGAGCAATCTGAGCACTGTTCAGGAAGAATTGCGCACAGCCAATGAGCTTGGTGAAGCTCTGGCGGAGGCCAAGAATATTCAGGGCCGTGTGCAGGAAGAACTGCGCACAGCTAACGAACTGGGCGAGATGTTAGACACTGAGCTGCAAGAGCTGCGCCAGCATCAAGCTGCTTCGCAAGAGGAAGTGAAAGAGCTGCGCCAGCGCCATGCTGATTCACAAGAAGAAGTGAAGGAGCTGCGTGGTTCTCTCGAGGAAGCAGAGAACAATCTGAGCACTGTTCAGGAAGAATTGCGCACAGCCAATGAGCTTGGCGAAGCATTGGATGCTGAGCTGAAAGAGTTGCGTCAGCACCATGTTGCTTCGCAAGCGGAGGTTGCGGGGCTCCGCGAATCTCTACAAGAAGCCCAGGGTAACCTGAGCAGTGTGCAGGAAGAACTACGCTCTTCCTCGGAGCTAGGTGAGCTGTTGGATGGTGAGCTGGAAGTTCTGCGTCAGCAGTATGCTGCTTCACAAGAGGAAGATACGTTGCTACGTAGTTCTCTTAAGGAAGCAGAGAACAAACTGAGCGCGGTGCAGGAAGAGTTACGTACAGCCAATGCGCTAGGCGAAGCATTAGATGGTGAGCTTGACGAGCTGCGCCAGCGCCATGTCGCTTCACAAGCGGAAGTTGCGGGGCTCCGCGAATCTCTGCAAGAAGCCCAGGGTAACCTGAGCAGTGTGCAGGAAGAACTACGCTCTTCCTCGGAGCTAGGTGAGCTGTTGGATGGTGAACTGGAAGAGTTGCGTCAGCAGTATGCTGCTTCACAAGAGGAAGTTAAGACGCTGCAAGGTTCTCTTGAGGAATCTGAGAGCAATCTGAGTGCGGTTCGGGAAGAATTACGCACAGCCAACGAGGTTGGCGAAGCTTTGGATGGTGAGCTGGAGGAGTTGCGTCAGCGTCATGTAGCATCGCAAGATGAGGTCGCGGTGCTCCGCGAATCTCTGCAAGAAGCCAAGGGCAGTCTGATCCAAATTCAGAAGGAACTTCAGTCTTCAACAGATCTCGGCGAGATGTTAGATGCTGAATTGGAAGAAGTGCGTCAGCGTTATACTACGTCACAGAATGAAGTAACAGTGCTGCGGGATGCTCTGGATGAAACTAAGAATAGCTTAGTCCGTGTCCAAGAAGAGCTGCGCTCGACAACGGAACTTGGCGAGGTGCTAGATTCGGAGCTGGAAGAGTTGCGCGAGCGTTATGATCTTTCGGTGCAGGAGGTTTCGGGCCTGCGGATCTCCCTTGGCGAAGCTGGTGACAATCTGAGCCAGGTACAGCAAGAACTTGACCGTGCTGCGAGTGAGGCGGCTTCTTATAGAGAGCTTGCTGACAAGCGAGTGGAAGAAATCAATGAGCTGGAAACGAGTCTCCTGGAGACGGAAGACAGGGCTCAGGGACTGAACCACGAAATCGAGAACCTGCGAGGCCAGTTGAACAACTTGGCGAACAAGCTGCATGAAGAAGTTCTCCGGCGTGAGGAAGTAGAGCTGCTGAACGAGGTGCAGATTAGTGAAGGTGAGCAAGTGCGTAAGGAGCTGTTAGGACTTCAAGCCCGTTATGAAGACATGATCTCACAGTACGATGAAGTTCTTCAGAATGGGGAGCGTCTGCAGGAGCGATTCCGTCTGCTGGAGGAAGAGCGTGAGGAAATGGCGGTTCGCCTCGAAGAGATGTCCGAGGCCGGGCGCGAAGCGGCGGCAGCGGCAGCCGAGCAGCAGGATGTGCTGAAGGAAGCCCGGGACTATGGGGAATCATGGAAGCACAGGTATGATGAGCTGGCAGCACGTCAGCAGCAGTGGGCCGAGGCAGAAGCCAAGCTGCGCGAGGAGATCGAGATCTGGCAGCAGGAGGCTACAGAGGCTGAAGCGAAGCGGGAAGCCGCACATCAGGAACGCAGCAAGGTACTGGAGCAGCTGAACGAGGTTGGGGAGCATTATGAACTGGCGCAAGGCCAACTTCGCTTGCTCCAGATTCAGTCCGAGATTAAGCAGGACGAATTGGACAAACTGAATCAGGAACATCGCAGCCTGCAGGCGGAATATTCCAAGCTGCAGATTGAATATAATGAATGGATTCAACTGATCGAGCAGGACAGTTGAATAACGGATGAAGGTAGAAAAGCCGGTCCCGACGCATACGCGTTTGGGGTCGGCTTTTTTTAGGGAGAACAATGAGTTCACCTTCCAGTTTCTGCAACTTTGTCCAGCTTGAAATCGTCTGGAGATCGAGGTGATATTTATGAAACTAAAGCGTAATTTTTTGCTACTACCAGTCATACTTATTCTGATGATTTCAGGCTGTGTGGATGTGGAGAGAGGAAGTGTTCCTACATCAACTGGTGCTACCGTATCGAAAACCGTGGAGGGAACTGATAAAGCGGGGCCAGATGCAACATCCGAACCGAATAGGGACGATAAACCAAACAACAAACAAAACCGAAAATGTCCTTACGAAATTGTAGAGTGGGTAGATGTCCTGATGATCAACGACATCAAATACCAGCGGAATTATGAAGGTACACAAGAAGTTAAAGCTGATCAGGTCGGTAAAAAGGTAGGGGAGGTAGCCTACATGCTGAACGATAATGCTTGTTCTGACCACATCACGGTGAACGGAGATGCAGCTTTTCTCCCAGTTGGCACCGAGATTTATGAGCTGAAAGGATACCGGCCCGAGTACCGGGTTGTGGCTAACCATTACATCTATGAAGTGAGCGACAATTCCCAAGCACGCACTGTCGGCGATTTACTCGATATTGGGGGAAGGATTAGTAAAGTCAGTATTGAGAGTGGGATTGATGGCAGCCTAATTCGGTACTTTGATCCTGAGGCGGCAAAGGTCTTTGAAGAAGAGCTTTTGAGATTAAAAGCATCTGATTTCAAGGAAATCTATGCTGTAACAAGCCGTACAAAGAATGAGCGGCAGATTTTTTTGCGCGTGCATCTTCAGGATGGCACCTCGCTGCGGATGATCTTTTATGCGGAAGCCAATGCTATTCATCCGGGAGGATTCGGGACCGAGAAGCTGAAGGAGGTTATCCTCTCGCAGAAAGATGCTCAGGGGAAATAGGTTGGATTGTCTGTTAAAGTAACTAACTATGCTGGATTGCTGAAGTAACTGATCGAAGTAACTGATCGAAGTAACTGATCGAAGTAACTGGGTGGAGTAACTGAGTGGAGTAATTGAGTAGAGTAATTGAGTAGAGTAACTGAATGAAGTAGCTGATTGGAGTAACAGACTGAAGTAAATAGCTGAAGCGACTAATCTGAAGTAATTAGCTCAACTCTTGACTTTAGCAGCACTGTCCCTAGCGGTTCGGCGTCGAATAACTGGAAAAACTCCCGTTAATATCGCATGTTGGAGCAAATGAGCAGTCCAAGGAGCGAAATAACAGGAGTTTTTCCAGTTAAGGAAAGCAATTTCGGTTGATTTGAGAAAATAACAGGATAAATTCCCGCTAATTCCATAAGATGCGTGCTAATTGAAGACAAATAGATGCTACAGCCGAACGTGAGATGCAGACGTCTGGAAATGGAAGCTAAACCGAAGCGCTAGACGCTGCCCCCTAAAATGGGTATTGTTCAAATACCAGAGGCAAACGTCAAACGGTATGTAGCGTGATTGTCATCCACTAAGTCCTTCACACTAACCTAGCCGCTATCTCCTGCATGCTGTCGCTAAACCCCACTCCCAGTTCTCACTCCTCGACGATTACATTTGCGACCATGCCAGTGTGGCCGGCGCCGCACATGATGGAGCAGGTCATTTGGAAGGTTCCGGTTTCTTCCGGAACGATGACCTTGTTATTTTTTTTGCCGCTTAGTTGCAGATTTAATTCGGGAACGAGAATGCCGTGATTACCGCTTTCATTTTCAAAAATGATCTTGACGGGTACGCCCTTCTTCAGATGGTACTCCTCTTGGTCGAAGCTATAATTCTTGGCCTTGATGACGAGTTCGGTCTCTGCTTGAATTTCAGGTTCCTTTACAGCGTTAGTGCTGCTCCCCGCGTTGCTCCCGCTATTGGCGCAGGCGGCGAGAATCAGAATACAGAACAATGACAGAAAAAGTGCAATTTTAGACTTCATTATGCTCCCCCTCACCTATGGAACGATTAAATGTGACAATTCTGTAGACATCATAACTTATAAATTTAGGAAGCGCTCCATAAAGTTGTGAAAAGTTGGTGAACAGAGGGGGATATCAAGTCTATAAAATTCGACATTTTTCGCAATGTCATTGTCGAAGAATGCAAAAATATGATGCAAAAACAATTTAAATTTATTATAATGTAACCTATTATATCATGGGCTAGAAGTAGGGGATCCACATGATCGTTGTAACCGATTCGCTGAACGCAGAGGCCTGGCATCGTAGAATATTGAATGGGTATTGGATTGTGTTGGCTTTCATGCTGATCGCCCAAGTTCTCTTTGTGCTGTGCGCGGATCAACTTAGACTGAAAAGCAGCCCAGGGACGGAAAGCGGCTATTTATTCATTGCTTCTAATATCCTAATCGTTTTGTCGGTGGCTGCTGCGGAGATTTGGCTGCGTTCCACTTTGCAGTATCACAAGCAAGCCATCGTTGGCTGCGGTTTTATCATTTCTTATTTATTTTATTTTGTAATAGAGCCTTTTGTGGACGGCGCCCAGATGGCGCTGATGCTGCCGATCATGATTTCGTTAATCTATTTTGATCGCAAGCTTCTGTACACATTGGGCCTTTTTAGCATATTCTTTTACGCTGCGGTATACTTCGGCCTGGAACGAGTGTACCTGAAGAAGCCGCTGCTCGAATTTATGGCTGTGGAGTTTGTTTTTTTACTCGTTATGCTTATGGCACGGGCTGTGATTGTGAGGTCGAAGGAAACCGGAGAATACTTGGAGCAACTGACGAAATCGGAACAGGGGTTACTAGTGGAACGGGCTATTTCGGACAAACTGTTGAAGATTGATGCGTTGACGGGACTGTACAATCACAAGACCTTTCATGAATATCTCGATTCCTTGCTGGAACAGTGCGAGAGCAATGGCCTTAAGCTGCAACTAGCGTTGTTTGACATTGACAACTTCAAGCAGGTCAACGACACTTATGGGCACTGGGTCGGTGATCTGGTGCTGAAGGAAGTCGCGGCTAAAGTGGGCGGGATGATTGGGCTTAATGATTTTGCGGCGCGTTATGGCGGGGAAGAGTTTGCAGTGATTTTTACAGACCTGGACTGTCCCGAGGCCTACAACGCTGCTGAAGAGCTACGGATGACCATTGAACGGATGGAGCATCCTTATGCTGGAGGCCGTCCTGTCACGGTTAGTATCGGTTTATGCCGTTATCAGCTTGGCGATGGCAAGGAACAGCTATTCCGCAAGACAGATGAAGCGTTATATCAGGCGAAAAGATCTGGCAAGAACAGGGTCGTCACCGCTTCTGTCGAACCACAAGAAAATTTCAACCTGTCGATTGGATGAAAATGAACAGCCCCCCTTAAACCGGATAACCGGAACAAGGGGGGCTGTCTTCGCGCCTAAAGTGATCGTTATTTCGCAGCTTCAAATGGTGTAGATACCGGCAGGAATAGGTCGATAATACCGATGACCAGAGCTGCCAGAATCGCACCGAGAATGGAAACACTAACTCCGCTGACTACAAACTGTGCGATCCAGATGACTAGCGCACTGACGAGAAAACCGACAATACCGCGACCAAATGGTGTCGCTTTTCCGCCGAAAATTCCTTCGACCACCCAACCAAGCAGGGCGATCACAAGTGCCAGCACCAAAGCGCTCCAGAAGCCGCCGACGTGGAATTGGGGAACGATCCAGCCGACAATGAGCAGCACAATCGCTGATACAACAAAACGGACTACATGACCTAAAAATCTCACTGGTTTAACCTCCTTTGGCCCAAGCTGAGGATATGTGCAGTTGTTATTATGACCCGGATACGGAATTGTTATGTTGGGAAACGATACCCAAATAGCGAAATTCGCCCATATTCGGTATAATGGATTCATATATGAAGGGAGTTGTGACTGTAATTGGACGACAAAATTTTGCATACGCTTGAATATCGCAAGATTTTAAATAAATTAATGCAATATACGCAAACCTCGATGGGGCGTGAAACCGCGGAACAGCTAAGACCTTCTGGTGATTTTGAAGGTGTTAAGCTGCTGCTGAAGGCTACCGATGAGGCTGCTAACGTGGACCGCCTGAAGGGCATTCCATCGTTTGGCGGAATTACCGACATCAAGGCGGCGCTGAAGCGGGCGTCTATTGGTGGATTGCTTGGAACGCATGAACTGCTCTCCGTAGGCTTCACCATTGGCGGGGCACGCAGAATCAAGCGTTTTTTGGCTGCTATGCATGAGGATGAGGCTGTCGAATCTCTATTTGCCCTCAGTGATCTCTTGTCCGAGCAGAAGCATGTTGAGGATGCTATCCGCGCGTGTATTGACGAGAATGCCGAGGTGATGGATTCCGCCAGCCCTGAGCTGGCGAATATTCGCCGTGAGCTGCGCGGGGGAGAGGCCAGAATCCGCGAGAAGCTGGACTCGATGATCCGTTCCTCCTCGGTATCTAAAATGCTGCAGGATCAGCTTGTCACAATCCGTGGCGACCGATTCGTGATCCCGGTCAAAGCGGAATACCGCGCCCACTTTGGTGGTATTGTGCATGACCAATCCGGTTCCGGTGCGACCCTGTTCATTGAGCCTGAATCCATTGTGGCGATGAACAACAAGCTTCGGGAGACGCGTCTTCGTGAGGAACGGGAAGTAGAGATTATTCTGCATCGGTTGACGGCACAGGTTGGCGACATTGCGGAAGAGATGACTTATGATGTTGATATTGTGGGCGAACTGGATTTCATTTTCGCGAAGGCTCGTCTGGCCCGTGATATGAAGGCTTCCCAGCCGCGCATGAATGACCGGGGATACCTCAAACTGCGCAAGGGACGTCATCCACTGATTCCGGCAGAGCATGTAGTGCCGCTGGATGTGGAACTCGGGAACCAATACAGTACGATTATCGTTACCGGACCCAATACCGGTGGTAAGACGGTGACCTTGAAGACCATTGGGCTGCTGAGCCTAATGTCCATGTCGGGTTTGTTTATTCCGGCCGAGGAAGGCAGCCAGATGTGTGTGTTTGACGCGATCTATGCTGACATTGGCGATGAGCAGAGCATTGAGCAGAGTCTCAGTACCTTCTCCAGCCATATGACCAATATTATTTCCATTCTGCGCAAAATGACTCCGAAGAGCCTCATCCTTCTGGATGAAGTCGGCGCGGGTACAGACCCGGCGGAAGGATCGGCGCTGGCTATTGCGATCCTGGAGAACATCCACCGGACAGAATGCCGGATGGTGGCGACTACTCACTACAGCGAGCTGAAGGCCTACGCTTACGAGCGCAAAGGGGTTATCAACGCCAGCATGGAGTTTGATGTGCAGAGCCTTAGCCCGACATATCGGTTGCTGGTCGGTGTGCCCGGACGAAGCAACGCGTTTGCCATTGCTGAACGCCTCGGCTTGCCGAACGCTATTCTGGAGCATGCGCGCGGCGAGGTTAAAGAAGAGGATCTGCGGGTGGAGCACATGATTGCTTCCCTTGAAGAGAACCGTCTTGGTGCGGAGAACGAGCGGGAGAAAGCGGAGCATATCCGCCGTGAAGCCGAAGAGTTCCGCAGTAAACAGAAGCAGGAACTGGAGAAGCTGGAGAGCCAGCGCGACAAGCGTCTGGAGAAGGCCGAGAAGGAAGCCAGTGACATTCTGGATAAAGCGCGCAAGGAAGCCGAACAGATCATTAGTGATCTGCGCAAGCTGGCGCTGGAGGAAGGGGCTTCGGTTAAGGAGCATAAGCTGATCGAAGCTAGGCGCCGTCTGGATGAAGCGGAGCCTGCGCCGCGCAAGAAGGCGGCTTCCCGTACAGCGGTCAAGCCGCCGCGACAGATTGGACCTGGAGACGAGGTTCGGGTCTACAGCCTGAATCAGAAAGGTCATGTCGTGGAAATGAGCGGGACCAAGGAAGCGGTAGTACAGCTTGGCATTATGAAAATGAAGGTGCAACTGGATGATCTGGAGCTAGTCTCTGCCCAGAAATCGGGCAATCCTGCGCCGCTACGCCAGGCAACGACTGTGAAGCGTACGCGCGACGAGAATATCCGCAGGGAGCTGGATCTGCGCGGAGCCAATCTGGAGGAAGCGCTGCTGGAGACGGATCGCTTCATCGACGAGGCGTTCCTCGGCAATCTGGGTCAAATTGCGATTATTCACGGCAAGGGAACCGGGGTATTGCGATCAGGCATTCATGATTACCTACGCAAGCACCGAAATGTTAAGAGCTATCGTCTAGGTAACTATAACGAAGGCGGGGCAGGCGTGACGGTAGCCGAGCTGCAATAGCGAAGGAAGCATGTTGAGGAGAGAAGGGTGAGCATGCAGGAAAATGTTGATCTTTTGCTGAGGCATCCGCTGGGGTCGCTGCTTGGCTACTTCACCGTAGCAATCTTGGGGCTGGTCGTATTCCTCTCCTTTTTTGAAATGGTGACGAAGTATAACTGCTGGGAAGAAATTCGCAAAGGAAATGTAGCGGCGGCCATGGCAACCGGGGGCAAAATCTTCGGAATTTGCAACATCCTCCGCTTCAGCATCCAGGCCGGGGCTTCAATTTACGAGACGATGAAATGGTCAGTTGTAGGCTTTTTATTGCTGTTGTTGGCCTATTTCCTCTTTGAGTTCTTGACGCCTGTATTTTCTATTGATGAGGAGATTGCCGCAGACAATCGGGCCGTGGGTTTGACAGCGCTGCTGATCTCGGTATCCTTATCGTATGTTATTGGAGCTTCCATCATGTAGGAGGAAACCATGAAGATTCTAACCCGGGTCCTGTTTGGTTGCGCCGTTGCTTTTTTGATCGGTGGCATCATATATTTGACGATTAATTAAATATCAAGCATGTTAAGAAGGAGAACTTAAAGATGGAAACGACTGTATGCCCTTGGTGTGATACCGAAATTGTGTGGGATGAAGAATTTGGACCCGAGGAGTATTGCCCGCACTGCAACAATGAGCTGAAAGGCTACCGGACAGTGAATGTCACCAGTGACGATCTGGAGGACGAACTGGAAGTGAAGGAAGACACGGACGAGGAGTCTATTAATGATGACGACCTGTGGGATGATAGCGAGAAGGACGGCGTAGTGCCTATCTTCAACACGCTGGAACAATTCCGGGACGATTACGATCTTAAGAAGTATGAGCAGAACAGCTCGGCTATTCTGTCGCAGCAAGAAGAAGCACCGGAATGCCCACAGTGCCATGAATTGCTGCTACTGGCTGGAACACAGGAAGTGACAGAGTTTGATCCTTCAACCCCGGCTGTTCTTGGTGGACCTGTGCTGAAAGCACCGTTCTCGTTGAACGTATTCGTATGCCCGTCTTGCTTCCATATTCAGCACAATCTGGCGCAGAAGGACCGGGTACAGCTTGTTCGTAATTTGAGCATCGGCAGTGAGTAAATTGATCAATTCCAGCCTGTATGGGCATGATATTCAGAATCATGGCTATAGGCAGGGGGAAAATCATGAAAGCTGCATCAACGAAGGTTCAGGCTTCGCTGCTGCTGGGAGTGAACGGTTTGTTTCTGCTAGCGGGGGCGTTGTCGGGTACCTTTCTTAACGTTTATTTATGGAAAAGCCGTCAGGATTACATAATGATCGGCTGGTTCACCGTGGCCCAGCAGATTGCGCTGGGCCTTAGTTTTTGGCTCGCAGGCAAATGGGTCAAGGAGCGTAACAAGATGAGTGCTCTTAGGCTGGGGATTGCCGTTTCGGGCCTGTTTTATCTGATCGTACTGGGTATTGGCGGGAATGCGATCCAGTATATCTGGCCGCTGGGCCTGCTCCTGGGTGTAGCTATTGGATTATTCTGGTTAGCCTTTAATATCGTCTATTTCGAGATTACGGATGCTGCGAGTCGTGATTTCTGGAACGGCTGGATGGGACTGCTGGGCTCGTTGACAGGCATCATTGGACCTTGGCTGTCAGGGTGGCTGATCTCGTCGCTATCTGGAGAACGCGGCTATCGGATCGTATTTATGATCTCGCTGGGTATCTATGGGGCAGCGGCAGTGCTCAGCTTCTTTCTCAAGAAGCGTAAGAGTGAGGCGAATTATGGCTGGCTGGAGCCATGGCGGCAGCTAAAGGGTTCGGGGCAGTGGCGAAGGGTGGCTGCAGGCCTTTTTTTTCAGGGATTGAGGGAAGGGGTATTCTCGTTTCTAATTGGTCTGCTGGTCTTTGTTGCGGCTAAGGAAGAGAGTAAGCTCGGGCAATTTGCGTTGGTGACATCGGCGGTATCCCTTGTCAGTTACTGGATCGCAGGCAAGTTGTTCAAGCCAGCATACCGGTCTGCCGGCATGCTGATTGGTGGGGCGCTTTTGGTTGGAGTGATTACCCCGCTGCTCTGGCAGGTTAACTACGGAACTTTGCTGATTATGGGGATCGGCACTTCACTGTTTATTCCACTGTATATGTTGCCTATGACTTCAACGAGCTTTGATCTGATTGGAGAGTCTGAAGAGAGCGTGAGCAATCGGGTGGAGCTTGTCGTGCTGCGGGAGTTAAGCTTGATGAGTGGCAGGCTACTGGGTATCCTGATTTTCATTGCAGTGTTGTCTGTTAACCGATCGCCACGTACGATAACAGTGCTGCTGCTGTTGCTTGGTGCGGCACCGCTAGGAAGCTGGCTGATCCTTAGGCGTTCTTTATCCCGACAAGAGGACAGCCATCCGGTCTAAACTGCTTTATTTTATTGTTATGGGAGAGGCCTACATTGGTCAAAAGAAAACGGATTAACAGCATGGTCACGACGATTGCCATCATGGTGTCCACAGTCGTGTTTTCGGTACTGCTTGTACTGTATATTATTTTCATTAATCATATTTTACCCCAGACTCGAAAAGCATTGGAGGGCAAGGCTCTAAGCATTGCCCACACAGTTGCCCTGGCACCGCTGGTGTCCAAAGGTCTGGAGGAGGGTGTCAGCAAGGAAATTCAAGCCTATACGGGCAAAATCGCTCGTCGCAATGATAGTCTATTCGTAGTGGTGTTAGACATGAATAGTATCCGCTACTCGCATCCCGATCCAGCGCTTATTGGTAAGCCATTTGTTGGCGGAGGACAGGAATTGGCGCTGCAGGGTGATGATAGCATTTCGGTGGGATGGGGAACAATGGGCAAATCCCTACGTGCATTCGTACCGGTATATAACGACAAAGGGCATCAGGTTGGAGTTGTTGTTGTCGGCTTTTCCATGAAACGGGTGCATGATATTATAAAGAAAAACGAGTGGACCATCGTCTTGATCCTGTTATCGGGGGCTCTGCTTGGCACTATGGGCGCCATTGTACTGGGAAAAAGGATTAAGAAAATGATGTTCGGGATGGAGCCATCCGAAATTTCAAGACTACTGGAAGAGCGCAGTGCCATGCTGCAATCGGCGCGTGAGGGCATTATTGCTATAGATGCAAAGGCGCGAATCACGTTGATTAATGTGGAAGCGGAACGGCTGTTGACGGCTGCTGGAATTACAGGAAAGGCTTTGGAATCATACATAGAAGATTATTGGCCAGCTCTGCGCCTGGATAAGGTTTTGAAATCAGGCGATGTGAAGCTGGATGAAGAAATTGACCTCAACGGGATTTCGCTACTGGCTAACAGTTTGCCAATCCGCGTAGGGGGCGAGATTGTTGGAGCGATCGTCACTTTCAGAGATATGACGGAAATTACCCAGCTAGCAGCGCAGTTATCCGGGGTATCTGTATACGCAGATGCGCTACGGGCAGGTGCGCACGAATATATGAACAAGCTGCATGTTATTTTGGGCATGACCCATATGGGGATGTATGATGAACTGCAGCAGTATATTTCCGGAACAGTAAGCAATTATCAGAGTGAGATTGGTTCCATCACAAGAGCAATTAAAGATCCGGTTATGGCTGGATTTCTGTTAGGCAAATTGAGCAGGGCTCGCGAGGACGGTATTAATCTTGTGCTGGAAGAAGACAGCTATCTGCCGGAGTCAGCCCAAGCGGAGCTAACCCATGAGCTGATCACGATTGCCGGCAACTTGCTGGATAACGCGATGGATGCGCTGAGTGATACGACATCTGAGGACAAGGAAATACGGCTCGCTTTTCACTATGATGACGGCCGTTTGAGCTGTACAGTCAAGGACAACGGTCCCGGCATACCGAAATCGCTGCAAGAGAGTATCTATACGCAGGGCTTCTCCACAAAAGGAGAGAACCGGGGGATGGGCCTCCATCTGGTCCGGCGAAGTGTGAATAAACTGAACGGGCATTTGCAATTGCTTCCCGGTCATGGGCCAGGAACGGTTTTTGTGGTAAATGTGCCGTATTTGACTAGAGGTGATGAGTCTAGATGATTAACGTAATAATCGTAGAAGATGATCCGATGGTAGCTAAATTTAATCGACATTATCTGGAGCAGATGGACGGGTTCAGGTACACCGGTTGTGCTGCTTCTGTTGAAGAAGCCAAATTGCTGCTGGCAAGCCAACAGGTGGATTTGATTCTTCTGGATATCTATATGCCAAAGTGTAACGGGCTTCAACTGTTATCCTCTTTACGTGAACAGGGAAGCACGGTGGATGTGATTGTTATATCGGCAGCAAGCGATAATGTCAGTATCCGCAATGCCTTGCAGCATGGTGCAGTGGATTATTTGATCAAGCCCTTTGAGTTTGCCCGCTTTCAGGCGGCCCTAACTACGTACCGGGAGAACAACCTGCTGATGAGGCATAGGGAAAATCTTAATCAGGAGCAACTGGATAAGCTGGTTCGGCACCGAGGGGAGATAGAGAATTCTCCTGTCGCTGTGGCTTCTGCTCCTGCGCTTCCCAAAGGTCTCAGCGAGAGTACCTTGGATAACATTTGGGAGATTATCAACGGGCTATCACAAGATTCCTTCTCTACAGACGACATTTCTACAAGAGCGCCTATTTCCAGAATATCGGTGCGCAAGTATTTGATGTATCTGACGGAGACCGGAGCGTTGTCCATGGAGATCAGCTATGGTGCGATAGGGCGCCCTGTGTATATGTACAAGGTTATCAGAGGGGCATAGGTGAAATGCCTACTATATGAGCAGACAAGGCGTTTGAGAAGAGGCTGTAAAGCCTAAAATGATGAGAAACCCAGGTCATAACGACCTGGGTTTCTTTAAGTTAATAATATAGAACGTCACGTGTAATCAGCCTTTTGGATTGATCATATCGATATCATGGTTATTGCTGCCCTTATTGCTACGCATTGAATACAGAATAAATAGTAAGATAAACCATAACGGGGTAAACAATAAAGCCGGTCGTGTCTCTTCTGCAATAAGCATGATGATGAGGATTACGGCAAATAACGCCAGGACAGCATAATTAATAGCCGGTGTGAACGGTGCTTTGAACTTGGATTTAGCCTGTAAGTTCGGCCGAGTCTTCTTGTATTTGATATGGCATACAAGAACAACACCCCAAACCCATATAAAACAAATGGCACTAATGGTAGTGACGATTCCAAAAGCTTGGCCCGGAATAATTTTGCTTAATAGGGTGCCAACAGATATAACTAACGTCGAAACAAATAACGAGTTCCCTGGCACATGATTTTTATTCAGCTTGGCAAAATGAGGTGATGACTGGTTCTTCCTGCTCAAATTATAAAGAATTCGGCTTGTCGAGAACATCCCGCTGTTGCAGGCGGAAGCGGCTGAGGTTAATACGACGAAATTAATAATCCCCGCAGCGATTGGTATTCCTACTAAACTAAAGGTTTTCACGAATGGACTTTCTGCCGGACTAAGTTCAGTCCATGGGTTAATGCACAGAAGGACGAATAACGCGCCAACGTAGAAAAATAATATCCGCAAAGGGATTTTATTAATAGCAGATGGAATGTTTTTCTCTGGATTGGATGTTTCCGCTGCCGAAACACCAACTAATTCCACGCCTACATAAGCGAATACAACCATTTGAAAAGAAAATAAAAAACCTGAGGCGCCGTTTGGAAAAAATCCACCATGCTCCCACAGATTTCGGATAGTTACCGATCCTGAATCCGTCTTGAATCCGATGATTAGCAAAATGACACCGATGCCGATCAAGGCGAGAATCGTGATTACTTTGATTAAAGCAAACCAAAACTCCAATTCCCCGAAATTTTTTACTGTTAATAGATTGAGTGCTAATAAAATGATCAGACAGATGATGGCCGGCACCCATTGCGGGATATCAAACCAATAGTTCACGTAGATGCCAACGGCGATAACATCAGCCATGGCCGTCATGATCCAGCAGAACCAATAGGTCCAACCCGTGATAAAGGCTGCTCGAGGGCCGAGATAATCTTCGGCAATATCCGTAAACGATTGATAGCCAGCCTTAGACAATAGAAGTTCTCCCAGTGCTCTCATCACAAAAAACACAGCAATTCCCACGATTAAATACGTGATCATGATGGAAGGGCCTGCCTGTTGAATCGCTTTGCCCGATCCCAGGAATAGTCCTGTCCCAATAGTGCCGCCAATGGCGATGAGCTGAACATGCCGGTTAGCTAACTCTCTCTTTAATTCTGTTTGTGCCATACTTTTGTCCCCCTTAATCAATATAATGCCAATAAAAAAGAGATTGGATGTCATCCAATCTCTAGGTCCTAAGAATATTAAATAATCTTTGCCCTGCTAATGATAATCAGCATGACAAATACATATTCAGTACTCTTCTGTCCTTTTGCCTGAGATTGTGAACCCTTCGGCGCCGCAGATTTCCTGCGGTCTCTCCAGAAGCTGCTCCTGCTATAGTGTGATCCATAGCAATCATAGCTTGTGATTATGAAGTTATGTTTGTGTAGCGGCGCTGTTATTCTGATATCCAACATACTACATTTAATGTGAATACCTGAACAGTGATAAAAGTCTCCCTGCTACCTATATAGTATAAACTATAACAGGGCATTCATGTTACTTTAATGACGAAACGATTTCTTTAATTACGTAAACTATCCTGAACAGCCCTTTTTCCGTTATGATTAATTTGTGAAAAAAAGCACAAGGGGGCAAGTTTTAAAATGAAAAAGAAGTCAGTAGCTGCTCTTATTCTCATTCTCTCTGTTATGCTCGTGATCGCAGGATGCGGCAATAGTGGCAATAACAGCAAGACCGTCAATAACAGCAGCACCGGGAGCAAAAATCAGGATAACAAGGAAGCGACAAAGGAAGCAAAAATAGAAGCTGTTTCAGGGGCATCGGAAGCAAGCTATACACCGCTCGATCAACTGAAGGATAAGTACGATATCATTATTGTCGGTGCAGGTGGCGCTGGAATGTCTGCCGCGCTTGAAGCTAAAGCCAAAGGAATGAACCCTGTTATTTTTGAAAAAATGCCGGTGGCCGGCGGAAATACAACCAAGTCTTCTTCGGGAATGAACGCTTCCGAAACGAAATTCCAAAAGGAACAAGGCATCACCGACAGCAATGATCTATTTTATGAAGAGAGCTTAAAGGGTGGTCATGATACGAACGATAAAGAGATGCTACGTTTCTTCGTTGACCAATCCGCAAGTGCTATCGACTGGCTCGACTCCATCGGGATTAAATTAAGCAATATCACCATTACAGGCGGTATGAATGAGAAGCGTACGCATCGTCCTGAAGATGGCTCCGCCGTAGGACAATACCTTGTAAAAGGTCTAGTGAACAATGTTCAAGAGCAAGGTATCCCGCTTTTTGTGAACGCTGATGTCAAAGAAATTACCGAAAAAGACGGCAAGGTCAATGGTGTCAAAGTCATCTTCAACCAGACTGACGAGAAGAGCATTACAGCAGCGGCTGTCGTTGTGACAACCGGCGGTTTTGGCTCCAACAAGGAATTGATCTCCGAAGTCAGACCCGATCTGGAAGGATATGTAACGACCAATCAAATCGGCAGCACCGGCGACGGCATTAAGATGATAGAGAAGCTTGGTGGCGTCACCGTCGATATGGATCAAATCCAAGTTCACCCGACAGTGCAGCAAGAAAAATCCTATCTCATTGGGGAAGCCGTCCGCGGAGAAGGTGCCATCCTCGTATCTAGTGAAGGTAAACGATTCACGAATGATTTGGGTACTCGTGATAAAGTTACCGCTGCAATCAATCAACTTCCTGAAAACGCGGCTTTTCTGGTCTTTGATTCCGGTGTGAAATCCCGTGTTAAAGCCATCGAACAATATGAGAAGATGGGCTTCGTGATCCAAGCCGATTCGATCGAGGGATTAGCGCAAGCAATGGGTGTGCCCGGGGATCAACTGCAGAAAACACTGGACACCTGGAACAGCTATGTGAAAAATAAAGAGGATGCTGAATTCGGCAGAAAGACTGGAATGGATAACGACTTATCCAACGCTCCTTACATGGCAATCAAAATCGGTCCGGGGATTCATTACACCATGGGTGGCGTAAAAATCAACACCAACACAGAAGTTTTAAATAAAGAGGGTAATCCGATTACAGGTCTGTTTGCCGCAGGTGAGGTGACAGGAGGTCTGCATGGTCAAAACCGGATCGGCGGGAACTCGGTGGCGGAGATCATTATTTTCGGCCGCCAGGCGGGTATCAAATCTGCTGAATTTGTAAAAGCGAACTAAGCATCAATCCATTCATCTTGCTTATCGGAAAATAAACAAACGCTTGGGCTGACTACAGTCCAGGCGTTTGTTGTTATATGTCATGAAACGCTGTGGGGCGAGGGTCTGGATGAACGGGTCAGCGAGAACAGTTCCAGTTCCGGCCTGTGCTTTCCGCCAAGTATATCCGTTAGCAGCTCTGCTGCAATATTGCTGTAGGCAGTGCCATTACCGCCGTATCCTTCAATAAAGTAACTGTGTGGATAATCCGGGTGCGGGCCGATATAGGGCAGCCCGTCACGCGTCGACCCGAATACGGCCCCCCAGGTGTATTCAACTTCTATGCCGCGAATTTCCGGGAACAGCGCTTCAAGCTCCTCCAGTAGTTTTTTACTCTGGGAGAGAACTCTTACCTCGCGTTGCTTATCATCTGTCAGAGGCTCATCCTTACCGCCAGCAATGATGCGTCCCTCCGGGGTGGTCCTGAAGTAAAGGTAGGGACGAGCCGTTTCCCAGAGCAGGCTTTGCTCATACCATTTGGGAAGCTCCTTCAGGGGCCGGGTCATGATAGCATATGTATTAATCAACTCGGCGCCTCGGTCCTTCTTCATTTCTTGTGTCTCATAGCCCATCGCAAAAATAACATTTTTCGCAAAAATTCGGCCATGCCGAGTGTGGCAGATGACGCCGTCTTCCTTGAATTCATAATGCTGCGCTTTGGTCTGCTCATATACACGAACCCCATTCTTGGCGGCCTGATGGATCAGGCTATGCACCGTTCGGAAGGGATTGGTCTCCGCGTCTCCCCGGGAGTATAGGGCTGCTGGTTTGGTAAAAGAGTATAGCGAAGCAATCTGGTCCTGCTCCCAAAATTCCGAATGAAAGCCGTGTGCGGTCAGATTCCGGTGTTCTTCGCGCAGTGCAGGCACATCCTCTGGTTTACTGGCATACAGCAGGCTGGAGCGGGGAATGATCTGTGGGTCCATCTCCAGCTTGTCAGGAAGGTCAAGAATGTTGCCGAGGGCCTTCTGACAAAGCTTATAGAACAGCACGCCCTGCTCCTCACCAAATGTGTTGATACAGGCAGTCAATGACTTGTCGTTGGAGATCTGCAATAACCCGGTGTTGGCGTGTGAGCTTCCGCCTGCTACGGATCGTTTGTCGATCAAAATCACATTCGCCCCATTCACAGACAGCTGGTATGAAGTCATGGCTCCGCCCATACCGGCACCTACGATGAGACATTCACAATGGGCATCTCCTTGTAACGCCGGGTAAGCAGGTGGATTTTGCAATGTATTACTCCAGGGCGTTTGCCCGCTGATTAGTTTCATCGTTGATCTCCCTTTCGTATCTTCCGGTTTCAAAAGTATTCGCAGGAAATGGTGGGCTCATGCATATTTTAGCTGTGTTACCTTGCGCTTTTTGGCACATAATGTGCCCGGCGCAGACGCATACTAAAAGTGGTTTGAATCATCTATAAGGAGGGAAAACATCGCATGCAATCTACACAAATGCAGGCACTCAGCGGTAAAGAGCTGGAATACATCGCCGACTCCATTTCTAATGAGGATTTGCTAATCAAGCAATTAGCGGCTACAGCCGGGTCCACACAGAATCAAGCTGTCCGCCAAATCTGCATTCAGCATATCCAAAGCCACACCCAGCATATGGGGATGTTGACACAAATGCTGCAGCAGCACCAGCAATATGCCCCAACGCAACCGCAATAACAGAGGTTCCAAACTTTAAGGAGGTTATCTTAGTGAACGCACAAAACGGATCATTTATGGCGGATGAGGACCTAATGAACACGGTGCTGGCCGATCTGAAACGGACCGTACGTGAATATACCACAGCCGCAACAGAATCTGCCTGTCCATCTGTCCGTCAAGCCTTCAACAACTTGACGATGGATACGCTGCGTCTTCAAGGGGATTTGTATACCCATATGTCGCAAATGAACATGTATACGGCTCCTTCCAAGGCCTTGCGTCATGATGTGGACAAGCAAATTCAGACCGCACAGCAGACGCAGCAAAAATGTCAGCAGTTCGTGCAGCAAAAAACAGGGGAAGTTGGCGATTATAGCCATAATCTCAACGTGACTCATCAACAGTCCAACTCAAATAATTCTTACTATATGTAACTCGGCATTGAAGCAAGCGAAGCAGATAGACATGATTGTCTGTCAGTTATAGCTCGCTTACAAAAAAAGGTTGACCCCTGAAAAATAGGAGTCAACCTTTTTTACATTTTATAACGAAATAAGAACAAACATTATCCAAAGACGCCAAGCAGCACAATTCCGCAGAAAATGACTACAGAGCTGGCAATACGCTTCAGCCCTTGCTGCTCTTTCAGTAGCATGATTCCGAGAAGCGCGGCAAATACCGTTCCAATCTCCCGCAGAGGGCTAATATGAGCAATGGGTGCTTGCTGCATAGCGAACAGAAACAACAGGTAGGAGCCAGGATTCAAAATGGCCCCAAGCAGCAAAGTATTACGATTGGCCTGCCATTCCGCCCGAATGCGTGGTGAAGCCAGCACTGCCGGAGTTAATCCTAGGACGAAGCCGATATTGGTCACTTCCAGCAGAGCAAGCGGCGACAGATGCTGAAGATTCAGCTTATCGACGAATACATAACAGGTGGTGCATAAACCGACACTGAGCGCCATCAGCACAGGCTTTGCCTGAGTGAGCACAGTAGCGCCAGGATGGTTTCTGACTCCGCCTGATGAACCTAGAACGATAAACCCGGCCAGCATACAGAGAATGCCTGCCCAACCCACTGGCGATAGCGATTCGCCTAATACGAGAATCCCGATGATGGGAACAAGCAGAGTGCTTGTGCCTCTCATGATCGGATAAATCTGAGAGAGGTCGCCTAGCTCATAGGTTCTGGACAAAAGCCAGGCGTAAAGACCCTGGAGAACGACAGACAACAGCAGCAGGCCATAAGCGCTGGCTGAAAGCGGATTGCGCCATAATTCAATGATCAGTACAGGCAAGAGCAACAAAGTGGATACCATCATAATAGACCATAAAAAGACACTTTTGCTGCGGCTTTTCTTGGTGAAGAGACTCCAGATGGCATGCGCCATGCCGGAGGCGATAACTAGGAGTATAGGCAGCAGCATGAATGGTTTCGCTCCCTGCTACTTAGTGCTCAGAAGCCGGATCGGGTTCATGCGGAGGCTGATGTTCAATGAAGGATCCGTCTTCCAAGCGCAGCCAGGTGTCGAAGGTCTTGGTGCCTTCAGATAGTCTGATGACCCGGGCCCCGCGCATAAAGCCTTCCCGGCCATAAGTATTGAAGCCGCTGGCCCGGCCATAGATCAGCTTAATTCCGTGCAGGCTTCCGCTGTAGTCGTTGATATGGTCGTGACCGCAGAAGGTGCCCAGCACATCACCCATCTCCAGCAGGGCCGCGAACAAGCCCGAATTTACAGGTGCGCTACACACGCGCTCGAACTTATTCCCGTAGCAGACCTGAGTGTCCCAGACCTCCTGATATTCCGGCACAGGGATATGGAAAAAGGCAAGGGCAGGCAGTTTATCCTGCCCGTTTTGCGGGTTAAGCCTTGCAGATTCTGCTGTCAGCCAGTTGATTTGGCTAGGCTTGACCCAATTATATCCGGGAACATGCGCAAGTTCCGAATAGCTGCCGGAGTCAAGGAAATAGAGTACCGCTGCGGATTCACCATTACGTCCATTAATGGTTAGCGAATAATTGCCCATTCCTGCGATTTCCACCGGTCCCGCTTGAGCCAAGGCATGCGGGTGTTCCAGCGCTACTTGCATCAGCTCTTCAGGGGTAATCCGGCTCTCTGTATCATGATTGCCAAGGACAAAGGCCCAAGGGATATTCCGGGCTTCCACGACAGCAACTGCATCACGGAAGGCTTGCTTCGGGTTCTCGCATTCCGGCTTTCCTGGGGAGACTGGCCCCGTATAGATGACATCTCCTGTAAACACGACGAGATCCGGCTGCTCCGCCTCTAGTACGCCTTCCATTAGGTCACGGGTCTGACGATCCTCCGCTCTGCCGTCCATCCAATGAAGATCTGTGAATTGTACGATTTTAAATGTTCCGTCCTGTCGAAAAGATAAGCGGGTGCTCATCCTTTTCATCCCCTCTCTGTCTGTTCCATTCAGTTACCAATGTTGATTTATGTGCTTTTGTTTGGTTTCATGTTGATTTTAGGTCTCGGTTTACAATTTGTCAAACCTCATTTTACAAAGGGTTTGCACTTATATTATAGTTCCTTTAGGTTGACAAGTGTGGCATAGAATTTTACACTTTGAACTGTTCACGGCAGTAAAACAACAACAAAACACATAAAACCACTTTAAATGAAATCATATGGCCAGACACGATTCAGGAGGAAGAAGCAGAATGTCCCTAACGTACGAGGAACGAAAGGAAACAATTCTTTCCCAGCTTGAAATGGAGGGGAAGATACAGGTTCATGCCTTGGCCGAACTGTTCAATGTCACAACAGAGACGATTAGACGGGATTTGGACCGACTGGAGAAAGAAGGCAGACTACGCAAGGTCTACGGAGGCGCTGTACGGATGCGTTCCGAAATGACGGAGCCGACCTTTCTGAGGCGCTCCCAGATGCAGCTGAGCGAGAAGCAGGCGATCGGCCAACTGGCAGCATCGCTGGTCCGGGATGGAGAGACAGTTATTCTCGATAACGGAACGACGACACTTGAGATCATGCGCGCCCTGAAGAATCGGACTCAGGTCACGGTTATTACCAATTCGGCGCCGATTTTGAGCTGTGCGCTTGAAGGATTTCAGGGCAAGCTGGTTTTTACCGGCGGAGAGGTGAATCCCTTATATCAGGCCGCAACAGGTGTGATTGCCCATGAACTGCTGGATCAGTTTAAGGTCAACAAGGCCTTTATCTCGGCGGGTGGCGTCTCGCTGGCAGACGGGATTACTGATTATCATCTGGACGAAGCATTAATCTCTCGCAAAATGATTCAGCGAACAGAGGAAGCGATCCTTGTCGCTGATCATACCAAATTCGGTGTCACCACCTTCGCCCAGATTGCGCCGATTGAAGGCATAGCTATGGTGCTTACGGATTCCGGCTGCTCCAGGGAATGGCTGGATGCCTTCGCCCAGCTGGATATCGAGGTCTTGGTCGGTGCCCAATAAAGCATAATGCCGCATGGTCCCTTGACCAGTCTGTGAAAACAGGCCGCTTAAGCGGGCCTATTTTGTTTGCAGAGAAGGCACTTTCGTGTCATATTAGTATTATTAAACTCATTTCGCAAAGTGGCGCTTTACCGCGCTACATCTTCTGCGAAGGTATTTCGGAGGGAAGGCATGAAGGAAATGGATGAATTGAAGAGGAAAGTGCTGGAACTGCTCAAAGAGGATGCGCGAAGCTCCACAGCGTTGATGGCGACGCTACTTGGGGCGGAAGAAGCCGATGTAAAGACTGTGATTGAGCAGATGGAACAAGACAATGTTATCGTGAAATATTCAACGGTCGTCAATTGGGATAAGGTGGATGACGAGCGGGTAACGGCACTGATTGAGGTACAAATTACGCCTGAGCGCGGCCGCGGTTTCGAAGGCATCGCCGAGCGAATCTACCTGTACCCGCAAGTGAAGTCCGTCTATCTGATGTCCGGCGCATATGATCTGCTGGTGGAAGTGGAAGGCCGCAATCTGCGTGAAGTCGCAAATTTCGTATCCGAGAAGCTGTCGCCGATTGATTCTGTGCTCTCTACCAAAACCAACTTTACGCTCAAAAAATACAAACAGGACGGGATCATCTTCGAAGAGCATGAAGAAGACAACCGTCTGATGATCTCTCCGTAAAGGAAGAACGCCATATGATCACGAACAATACCCAATCTAACGGAGATACCGGCAAGTCAATGAACTCTTATCTGGCTCCATTGGTCCGGGAGATTCAGCCATCAGGTATCCGCAAATTTTTTGATCTGGCCGCTGGAAGCAAGGACATCATCTCGCTGGGGGTCGGTGAACCTGATTTCAAGACGCCTTGGCATGTCCGGGAAGCTTGCGTATATTCATTGGAGAAAGGCTTTACCGGCTATACCTCCAATGCAGGTATGCCCGAATTGCGGGAAGGAATTGCCAACTACCTGCATGACCGTTTTGCTGTAGATTACGATCCGGCTGACGAAATCATTGCCACAGTAGGGGGAAGCGAGGCGATTGACCTTGCTCTGCGTGCTCTAATCTCACCAGGCGACGAGATTCTGATCCCGGAGCCATGTTATATTTCATACTCTCCTATAACAGCCATCGGTGGGGGTATCCCTGTTGGCATTGAAACCTTTGGCGAGAATAACTTCAAGCTGACCGCGGAAGGACTGGAAGCGAAGATCACGCCGCGCTCGAAAGTGCTGATCCTTTGCTATCCGAGCAATCCGACAGGTGGGATTATGACCCGCGAGGATTGGGAGCCTATTGCCAGAGTCGTGGAAAAGCATGATCTCATCGTGATTTCTGATGAAATCTATGCGGAACTGACCTACGGTAGCAACCATGTAAGCTTCCCTTCAATGCCCGGTATGAAAGACCGCACGATTCTCGTTAGCGGCTTCTCCAAGGCCTTTGCGATGACGGGCTGGCGTATGGGCTATGCCTGCGGCCACCCGGAGATTATCTCCGCCATGCTGAAGATTCACCAGTATACGGTGATGTGTGCGCCTTCCATGGGGCAGGTTGCAGCGCTAGAGGCTTTGACCAATGGGCTGGAGGAGAAAGATCGGATGATCGATTCCTACAACCAGCGGCGGCGCTTGATTGTTAAGGGCCTGCGGGATGCTGGACTAGAATGTCATGAGCCGCAGGGAGCGTTTTATGCTTTTCCAAGCATCCGTCATACCGGTCTGAGCTCTGATGAATTCGCCCAGCGGCTACTGCGTGAGAATAAGGTCGCTGCGGTTCCGGGCAATGTGTTCGGCCTGGGCGGCGAGGGTTATTTGCGTTGTTCCTATGCAACCTCGGTAGCTCAGATTAATGAAGCTGTTGAGCGAATCGGTG
Organism: Paenibacillus sp. GCM10012306; assembly: GCF_042649265.1. Classification (NCBI taxonomy): domain Bacteria; kingdom Bacillati; phylum Bacillota; class Bacilli; order Caryophanales; family Paenibacillaceae; genus Paenibacillus; species Paenibacillus sp. GCM10012306. The sequence continues at coordinate 99,857 of NZ_JBHRYW010000015.1, forward strand.
CATTTGTTGCCAAACTCGAAAGGGAAAGAACGGAATAAGAAGTAAAATTTATGAAAAGAGTCTAGTAAATCTCTCAATGTCATGGTATAATTTTACTTTGAGAGAGTAATTATTGCCTTTGATGACAGTTGGAGGTCAACGTTGCTCTGGGAACAAAGCGGATGCTTTCTAGCCGGTTGTTTCGATGCTATTTTTTAGCAGACGCTCAACAAGATTTTTTAGGAGGTATGATTGTGCTCAGTGCCGATTATTACTTACCTTCCTATGGCGGGGAATGTTTTTCTGGAAGCGGGAAACGCTCCTCTAAGGGCGATGCTTCTGTACGCAGGCTCTCTTTGGAAGATGAAATTCGGATATTACGCACCAAGATGGAGCAGCTTTTTTTGCAGGAGAAATCGTTCACCTCGGACAATGTCATTGAAATCAGCAGTATGCTGGATCTAAAGATAAATGAATATATGAAGGTACGTCCCCGTAGAAGCTAATTGTCCGGGACGCAGCTCGGAGGGCCCATTTGGGCCCTCTTTTTTATGCTGATAAAGAGGCTTATCTTGGGTGTATTACCTGATATTTTGCACATGCATGGAAACAATTGGCACAAAACTTCTGGAACCTACCTGAGTACATACACTTGAATCTATCAATCAGCCGAGGTGAAGACAACATGAAGAGAACTAGACAAGCGGCACTGCTTCTGCTACTGGCACCGCTGCTGTACTCAGCTCCGGCACATGCCGATTCCGCACCTGTCAATCAAGAAACTGCCATCTATTTGGATGGTCGGCCCCTTCAATTTGGTGTTCAGCCACTATTTGTGAATGATACGGTCCTTGTGCCGATGCGCAAACTGTTTGAGGAGCAGGGAGCCAAGCTCTCCTGGGACAATCAAGCTAAATTGGTGACAGCGAGCAAGGGAGAGACCGTGTTGACTTACCGGATTGGGGACGGGGCTGCTTATACGAATGGTAAGCCGGTAACGCTGAGCGTGCCGGGTCAGATCGTTGCTGGGAATACGATGATGCCGTTGCGTTATTTTAGCGAAGCGCTGGGCAACCAAGTGAAATGGGATCCGGTCAGTCATGAAATTCGTATTAATTCAGCCAGTGAGTTCAATACCAAGATTTTGAATGGCGTCAACCTGCGTACCGTGCCGGATTCGGGTACAAGCTCTAGCGTCATTGAATTGCTGCCGGCCGGAGCGAAGGTTCAGGTGCTTGAGGAGAGTAATGCATTATGGCTGAAAGTACGCACACAGGACAATCAGACAGGTTACATTTCTGCAAAACCGGGCTTTAGCGACTACACCAGTGCTTCCCTCGCGGATCTGCAAGGAAATGCGTTGCTAGCTTATGGCGAGAAGTTTTTGGGAACACCTTATGAATTCGGCGCATCTCCGGATCAGACACGTACATTCGACTGTTCTTCTTTTGTCGGCCGGGTGTTTAAGGAGGTTCTGTCAATTGATCTGGCGCGTGTCTCCTACAATCAAGCCAAAGAGGGCAAGGAAGTAAGCATCGGAGAACTGCGCAAAGGGGATTTGTTGTTCTTCAGTGCGCGAGGACTCAATATCGGGCATGTCGCCATTTATGCCGGGAACAACCGGATTCTGCACACCTATTCGAAGGAACAGGGCGTTCATTATGAAACGCTGGACAGCAAGTGGATGAAGCGTTTTGTGACGGCCCGCAGAGTATTTTAGGTGTTACTCTTAGCCACTAATAAAAGTTGTAAGGTTATGAATGACAATATAACAATATTGATACCCTATAATTGTTGTGCTAAGGTATTCGTATGAAAAATGAACAGATGTTAACCAAAGAAATGATTCTGGATGCAGCGGAGAGCGTGCTGCGTCGGTTTGGTCCTGATAAAAGCTCGGTAGTGGATGTTGCCCGCGTACTTAAGGTCAGCCATGGAACGATCTACCGCCATTTTCCTAGTAAAGCCGCTTTACGGGCTGCGGTAACGGAGCGGTGGTTGCATCAAATCTCTGATCCGTTGCAGGCAATAGCAGAGGAAAAGGGCGGAAGCACGGCCCAGCGTCTGCGGCAATGGTTTCTGGTCCTGTCACAGAGCAAGCTGGCTTACGCTGTAGACGATCCGGAGATGTTCGCGATGTATACGGCGGTTACCTTGGAGACCGCGGATGTGATCTCGGAACATGTGGACTGCTTGATCTCCCAAATTGCTCAAATTGTTGAGCAGGGGATCAAGCAGGGAGAGCTGAAGCCGGGACAGCCTGAAGGGATGGCGAGAGCGCTGTTTCTTGCGATGGCTCATTTTAATCATCCCGCCCATGCCTACGAATGGTCCGAGATCACGCTCGGCCAGGATTTTGACTCCGTATGGGGGTTGCTGGTTGAAGGGATTAAAGCCTCTTAACTCAATGGGCTAAAGGTAATGTGTAACAAAATTAAAGGGAAGCTCTTCTGATGAAATTCTATTCAGAAGAGCTTCCCTTTTTTCAATTGAAAATAAAAAAAAGTAAAATGACAAAAATATAAATTTGTCAGTTGATTATTGATATTTGTTATTATATAATCAATTCACCGGGCGGATGCAGCACAGAATTCTATTGGGCGCCCACTTCAACAGAATCTTTAGAAGATGCATAGCAGGTGAGAAACGTGCCGACATTATGAAAATCGGACTAGTAATCAATCCATTTTAAGGAGAGAAAACATGAATCACACTCGCAAATCAGTTGTTCTCGTCACAGGTGCTTCTACCGGAATAGGCAACTTGTCCGCCCGCACTTTGGCGACAGCAGGACATATCGTATACGCCAGCATGCGCGATGTTGAAGGACGGAACGCCCCCCGGGCCAAGGAACTGCATGATTATGCAGCGGAGAATGGATTAAGCCTCAAGGCTCTGGAACTGGATGTTCTCTCTCAGGAATCGGCAGATCGTGCGGTGCAGGTTATTGTGAAAGAGCAGGGCTTTTTGGATGTAGTCATGCATAACGCCGGTCATCTAGTAGTTGGTGTGACTGAAGCTTTTTCCCCGGAAGAAATGGCTAAGGTATATGACACCAATGTTCTCGGGACACAGCGGGTGAACCGGGCGGCTCTGCCATATATGAGAGCACAGGAATCTGGCCTGCTGCTTTGGATCAGCAGCACTACCGTTCGCGGCGGTTTCCCGCCGTTCCTTGGGCCTTATGTAGCTGCCAAAGCGGCTATGGATTCACTGGCCCAGACGATGGCATATGAAGTCGCTTCTTTCGGGATCGAGACTTCCTTCGTAGTACCCGGTGCCTTTACGAAAGGAACTGCGCATTTTCCGAATGCTACCCCTCCAGCTGATGGAGAGACTTCAGCAGCTTACGCAAGAATTAACAGGCTGCTTGAAGAGGTTGGCGACAGACTAAGCGCACTTACACCTGATGACGCTGATCCACAAGCTGTAGCGGATGAAGTGGCCCGTATTGTCAGTCTGCCCGCTGGCCAGCGTCCTGTACGATCGGTTATCGACTTTGTCGGTGACGGTGCCGCTGAAGTAACGGAGCTTTCGGAGAAACTGCGGATTGAATTTTTGGAGCGGATCGGACTCGGCGGTTTGTTAGAAGCTGCTGTATCTGTTGATTAAATCTATCTATTGGCTGGTAAGTTTTAGTTGGCTTAATACTACTTGTACTATTTAATCAAATCACTTGGAGGTTATTAACATGGGAAACAATCTTTCTGGTAAAGTGGCAGTTGTAACAGGATCATCGAGAGGTATCGGCCGTGCAATTGCAGAGGAACTGGCTCGAAACGGAGCAAAGGTTGTAGTGAATTACAGCAGTAGCCCAGCCAAAGCAGAAGAGGTTGTCTCGGCTATTAAGCAAAACGGCGGCGAAGCCATAGCAATACAGGCAGATGTCAGCAGTGTAGCCCAGTTGGAGAAGCTGTTTGAAGAAACGGTGAAAATATTTGGAGCCTTGGATATTCTGGTGAACAACGCCGGTGTAATGATGACCAAACCGCTTGCGGCAGTCACTGAGGAGGATTTTGACAAGCAGTTCGGCATCAATGTAAAAGGAACCTTCTTTGCTATCCAGCAAGCTGTCAAACACATGGGTCAGGGCGGCCGGATCATCAATTTCTCCACTTCTGTCGCTGGGGTAATGTTCCCAACGTACAGTGTTTATGCAGGCAGCAAGGGTGCTGTAGAGCAGTTTACCCGTCAACTGGCTAAAGAACTGGGACCTATGGGAGTCACGATTAACGCCGTTGCACCAGGACCGGTCAACACTGAGCTGTTCACTGTCGGCAAATCCGAGGAACAAATTGAAGGTATCACCAAAATGAATGCCTTCGGACGTCTGGGAGAGCCGGAAGATATCGCAGGGGCGGTTGTGTTCCTTGCCAGTGATGCATCACGCTGGGTGACCGGCCAGACACTGCGTGTCAACGGAGGAATGGTGTAAAGGTAGAGCTTCATCACTGAAGGTTTGAAAATAAGCAATAAGCGGATCTATAGATCATGCTTATTGCTTATTTTGTGTTTTCACGGCGTGTCTCTCTATATTTTGCGAAAGTATAAGCTCCCCGGATTTTATCCGCGAATAACGGTACAATCAATATAGTCGATTTCTATATATTTGCCTTCTTTACGCAAGACCGTTTAAACTGTTATTATGTGATTTTTAGGACTAAGGGGGAAGCGGATTGAAGGGAAAGTGGAAAGGCAGCATTGCCGCTGTACTGCTGGTAATGATGACGTTGATTGCAGGCTGCGGTGGGAATAACACGAAGGATACGGTAAATATCTTCATGATGTTGAACGGAGTGAATCCCGATACCGAGTTTGTCAAGGGCTTTGAGAGTCAACTGAAGGACAAGCTGGGCGAGGGAGCTAAGGTGGAGTTCAGCACAGCGCCGATCTATAATATCCAGAAACTGATGGTTGAATATGCGGCTGCTATGAATGATATTGTAATCCTGTCTAAGGAAGATGTACTTAACTATGGGAAAAGCGGAGCCAACCGCCCGCTGGATGAATATTTTAATCCGGACGATTACCCGGAAGGCGTCTTTGAAGGCGGGGTTGTAAAGGAAGGAACCAAGGATATTGTTCAGGAGAAGCACTTGTTCGCGATTCCATTGTCGAAGTTGAAGATGTTCAAGGATGCGGGGTTTGCACCGGATGATGCATTTTTGACGATCGCGGTTTCTGCGGACAGCTTGGAACAGAGTATTGCGGCGATTAAAGCCATGATGGAATAAATTCGATTCAAGCATTTGTGAAAAGTAGAGGGGAGTGCGCGATATGGGGATTTATACACGCACCGGCGATAAAGGGGAGACCTCGGTCATCGGAGGTCGGGTGGCCAAAGATGATGTCCGGGTTGAAGCTTATGGAACCATCGATGAGCTGAACTGTTTTGTGGGACAGGCACGCAGTTTGATGGAGGATGAGAAGTTTGCAGATGTGCGGGAACAACTGCTGGAGATCCAGCACGAGTTGTTCGACTGCGGCTCGGATCTGGCATTTGTGAAGCTCAGCGAGAACAAATATAAGGTGAAAAGTGAAATGGCGGAGCGGCTGGAGGGCTGGATTGACAGCCTGCAAGCTGAGAATCCAGAGCTGGAACGGTTTATCCTTCCAGGAGGAAGCCAGGTGTCCTCCGTGCTGCATGTGTGCCGTACCGTCTGTCGCCGTGCCGAGCGGCGGTCTGTGACGCTTGCCCGAAGCCACGAGGTGAACCCGGAAGCGGTTATATACCTGAACCGATTGTCGGATTACTTCTTCGCACTGGCCCGCACCGCCAATACAAGGGCAGGGATTGCTGACGTGGAATATGTACGCAGTAAAAAGGTGTTTCGAAAATAAGATGAGCAGCTATTATTCACCTATCATTTATATCGTCCCGCCCGAGGAGGACGGCTATCTGCTCAAGACCATCCTGCAGAAGCGGATGGAAGTATCACGCAAGCTGCTGTCCCGGCTGAAAATGACGGAGCAGGGCATTATGGTCAACGGGGAACGTGTCTATATCAGCGTGAAAGTTCGAGCTGGCGATACCGTTGAAATCCGCATGGAGACAGAAATCTCTGAGGATATTTTGCCTCAGCCGATTCCCTTCGAGTCGCTGTATGAAGATGAGCATCTGCTTGTGGTCAATAAAGCGGCAGGGATCATCGTGCATCCGACCCATGGTCATTACACGGACACCCTGGCCAATGGTATTGTTCATTACTGGGCGGAAAAAGGGGAGCGCTACCGCTTCCGGCCAGTACATCGGCTGGACCAGGAGACCTCGGGCGTTCTAGTTATCGCCAAGAACCCGTTTGCGCACCAGCATATCTCTGAGCAGATGATCGCCGGAACGGTGGACAAGCGGTACACGGCCTTCGTACATGGCTGTCCGCCAGCGCCGGAAGGCGATATCGATGGACCGATCGATCGTGATCCGGCGGAGCCTCACCGGCGCATTGTGACGCCGGATGGCTATCCTTCCCTGACCCGTTATAAGGTCATGGAAGTCTATGGCGGAGGCTCAAGAGTAGAGCTGAAGCTGGAGACCGGGCGCACGCATCAAATTCGTGTGCACATGACCTCTATCGGCTGTCCGCTGATCGGTGACGGTATGTACCGGCACCCGCTTTACAGCGAGACCGCGCCGACACCTGACCAGGAAGCGCAACTGGCAGGGATTGCAGCGCTTGATGCTGCTATGCCGCGTCAGGCGCTGCATGCAGTGAGACTCTCGCTGCGGCATCCGGTGCGGCCGGAGAACCTGGTCTTTGAAGCGCCGCTGCCACCGGACATGGCAGCTTTGGAGATTGAGCTGAAGCAGGGAAAGCTTGAGGATGCGGCGGAGTAGCATTTTAAACCATGGGGCAAGTAGAATGGTCATTTAAAGGAACTACAAGAGCTGTATATTCATACTGAGGTGAAGTGCAGTGTCACTTTGCCCGCTATTCATAATCAAGGAGCAAACTATGAGTAAATTGAAAGTCTATCAGTATCCGAAATGCGGCACTTGCCGCAATGCGGTCAAATGGCTGCAGGGCCAAGGTCATGAACTGGACCAGCAGGATATCAAGGAGCAGCCTCCGGGAGTGGAGGAACTGCGTGAATTATTCAAGAACAGTGGTCTGGAGCTGAAGAAGTTCTTTAATACCAGCGGTGATGTCTACAAATCGCAGGGGCTTAAGGACAAGCTGCCAGGTCTCAGCGAGCAGGAGCAGCTGGAGCTTTTGTCCAGCAACGGTATGTTGATTAAACGTCCAATCGTCAGTGATGGAACCAAGGTTACTGTCGGATTCAAGGAAGACCAGTATGCAGGGGCCTGGAGCAAGTCTAACCAATAAGAAGAATTAGGAGAGATTTACACATGACAGCAGAAACGAAGGGCCGCGTGATGATCGTGGACGGAATGGCTCTGCTGTTCCGTGCCTATTACGCCACGGCTTATGGCGGATATATCCGCAAGACTAGTGCAGGACTGCCGACGAACGCCGTGTATGGCTTCCTGCAGTATTTTTTCGACGCGGTGAGCACATTTAATCCTACACATGTAGTATGCTGCTGGGATATGGGTAAAGGCACGTTCCGTACGGAGAAGTACGCAAATTATATACCCCTTTGATAATGGGAAAATTAATATTTTCATTATGGTAGTGTGTATTTGAAATAATCCCATTCTATTTTGGGATTATTCAGTCTCAAAATCAAAAATAAAGCTTTATTTTGGAGTTGAAAGATTATGATAACAGAAGACAAAAAAAGAGTTCTTTTGGTAGATGGAATGGCCCTTCTTTTCCGAGCCTACTATGCCACATCTTATTCAGGTTATATTCGTAAAACAAGTGCTGGATTGCCTACTAATGCTGTTTACGGGTTCCTACTGTATTTTTTTGATGCACTAAGTAAATTTAATCCTACTCATGTAATTTGCTGTTGGGACATGGGGGCAAGTACTTTCCGAAATGAGAGTTACAGTTTGTATAAGCAAAATCGTTCGGAAGCTCCGCTTGAACTGCATCCCCAATTTCAACTAGTTAAAGATGTTGTTGAAGTGATGGGTGTACTTAATATCGGTGTAACTGGTTATGAGGCAGATGATTGTATTGGAACCTTATCAAGAAAACTACAGGACAATTCCGAAGTATATATTTTGACTGGAGATCACGATATGCTTCAACTGATCACTGATCAGGTAAAGGTTGTTATCATGAATAAGGGAAGATCGAATTACACTGTTTACGATATGGAAACACTGCTTGCGACTAAGCAGCTAACTCCACTGCAAGTTATTGATTTAAAGGCATTTATGGGTGACTCTTCAGATAATTATCCAGGTGTAAAAGGTATTGGGGAAAAGAGTGCTTTAAAGCTAATTAGTGAGTACAAATCAGTTGAAGGATGCCTTGAGAATCTGGACAAGCTTTCGAAAGGGATTAGAAGCAAAATAGAGGCTGATTTGGATATGCTCCATCTTTCCAGAGACCTTGCCCGCATTAGATTGGATGTTCCAATTGAATGCGAATTGGAGCAATGTATTTGGCAATTACAACGCGAAGCAACAATAAAGAAATTTGACGAGCTGGAATTTAGCGGGCTCTTTAATTCATTGGGAGTTAGCTAGTCAATAATGTCGAAGTGATTTTATTGCATTATTTGATAAATGAGCTGTATAATTTAATTAGTTGCTTCTTACAAAGTAAATGGGAACCGACACTTATAAAGAGACGAGAGAACATATTGGATACGTGTTCTTCTAGTCTCTTTTCTGTGCTTACCTATTGTTTCCGTTCTGTTAATCCACGGTCTTATTCGATGAATTTCCTGCCTTCAAGCTATTCCCCTTTTGTCCACACGCCGAGATAGTAAATACGGACTAACAATGTTTTTCCAATTAATTCGTATTTACTTTTGACTTCGGTAATTTTGAATAATTCATGAGCATTTCAGCGAATGAACATAATTTGTCAAGAAGACAAAGCCTAAGAGATATTATAGTTGTGAAGTGAAGATTAAAGTTATCAGGTGTCTAATAATAGAAAAATTACTAACTCATTAAGTGAGAATATTTACATCTAGAGGGTAGTATGAAAAAATTATAGACGATAGGAAAATAATGTTTTATATTTGGGTTTGATAATGAGAAATGAATCAATATCATCTTACATAGCAGAGGAGAAGTATTATGGCACCAGTAACGTTTCCTAATAAGTATTTTTATCACTTCACACATTTAGATAATATAGAATCTATTATCGAAAATGGATTGATTTCAACAAATGAAAAGAAAAAAAATGGAATTACCCACGTGAATGTAGCTAATGAAAGAATTCAAGGGAGAAGAAGTAATATGATTGTTCCATGCCATCCCAATGGAACAATACACGATTATGTCCCATTCTATTTTGCTACGACCAATCCGATGCTTCTCTCTGTAGTAAATAGAAAAAACATCGATCAGCCACTTGTTGTATATCTAGCTATATCAATTGATAAGATCCAGAATAGTAATGTAATCTTCACAGATGGATCAGCGAATAGAAATACCGCACCTAATTTCTATAGTGAGCCGAATGATTTAGACAAGTTAAGCTGGGATAAAATAAATATAACAACATGGAAAAAGGGCACACCGGATGAACTGCATGCAAGAATGGCTGAAGTGTTAGTCTATCAGAAAGTGCCATTAGATTGGATAGATTCATTTATCGTTTATAATCAAATAGGGGAAGAATACATAAAAAAAATTTTTAAGGAAAAGGGCTTGGGAAAACCTCCAATTAGTTTACAGCCTTTTGATAGTAGATTTTTGTATTTCACAAAATTTCTTATGAAAGGAAGGGAGAACGAAACGCTTGTTACGGGCCCACGTTTCTTAAAATTCCTTTTTGAAAATAATGTGGATTCAATAATAGAAAGTAGATCTGAAAATGAACCTTCTTCTCCAGCATTTCAGGATGTAGAAGATGCTCTGAATAAAATTAAGGATAACTTTTGTATTATCGATGAATTAGATGGGATTTACCAATTAGAGACTTCAAATGAAATGCACAACCAAAAAGTTTGTGATCATACAAAAGAAGTGGTAAAAAATTTAGATCTAATTAGTTACTATAATGACCTTGATGATGATGACAAAGCGTTAGTTAAATTAGCAGCTTATTTCCATGATATTGGAAAAGGTCCAAAATCGAAGTGGCAGGATGGTATTCAGTCAAATTATCCGGATCATCCAGCTGATTCATTGAAAATGATGAAGAGAATTCTTGTTGAGGAGTTTGAAGAACTAACGAAATATCAAATTAGGTTGATTTGCCTTTTGGTCGGTTATCATGATTTAATTGGTGATATACTTAAAAAAGACAGAAGTGAAAAAGAAATAGTTGATTTAGGTTTGAATGAAAATGAACTATCTATGTTAGCAGCAATTTCTTTAGCTGATGTTAAATCAATTAAACCGAGTTGGTATCGGGGTTTGTTAATTGAAATTCCTGATTTTATCGAGAGACTTTAATAAGGAGATTGTGCAAATGTTAGAATTCGTAACAGGTGATTTTTTCGATTACGAAGCAAACATTCGAGTGAATACAGTGAATTGCGTAGGGGTTATGGGTGCAGGGGTGGCTTTAGCATTTAAAGATCGTTATCCTAAGATGTATAATGATTATGTTCACGCATGTAAACATAAAGAGGTTGCTCCCGGCAAGCCTCATATCTGGGTAGAAACTGACTTATTATCGAGTGTTACAATAATTAACTTTCCTACAAAGATTCATTGGAAAAATCCTTCTGAGTATGAGTACATTGAAAAAGGCCTGACCTGGTTACGAGAATATCTTTCGGATAAGGGGAGTTCTGCTGTAACGTTGCCGGCATTAGGGTGTGGCCACGGAGGACTTGATTGGGCTAAAGTAAAGGGAATGATTATAGATTTTTTGGGGGACTTGGAAGTTAAAATTTTTGTTTTCAATCCTAAAAGTTCGACTGCTGCAAGAGGTAATGATAATTGGTTACACGAACTTGAAAAAAACAATATATTAACAATTTCACCTTCAGATGAAGGATACCCGAAAGAAATTTTAGGGCGTTCAAGTTATAGTTTATACTGTATTGGTAATACAGCTTTATTGAAAGAGAAGAAGCTGTCAATATTAGCTAATTCAAAATCTTCAGAAAAAGAAATTAACTCATTAACAAAAGTAATTAATGAAATGCCTATTCAAAGTGCGGTTTTATTGCTTAGTTTGAAAAATAATAATGATTATGAATTTGCAGACATGGTAATAACAAAGGGGTTTTGTGTGATTTTTGTAATTCCTTATGGAATTCTTAAGTTTGATGTCCAGAACAGATATCGTAAAAACTGGGACATGAATAAGTTTCTCGTTGTGTCGACAACAGTACCAGATCAAAGTTGGAAAATATACGAAAATTCAAATTCATTAAGATTCCGTCAAAAGCTTGCTGACGTCACGTTAATAAATTCACTAGATTTAAAAGCAATAGAATCATTGTCGAAATATGTAAAAGGACCTACTAAAAAAAATTATTACATTAATTATTGGTTGAACGAAAACGAGACACTTAGGAATCTAAATGCCATAAAGATAGGTAATAATAATCAAACTGGAAAAATTAATCTAGCTCCGCTATTAGAGTCACTTATACCAGGTAAGTATTTGTTAGAATAATTGACGTTTCTATTGCAATGCACATATGGGCTGTTTTACTACTCTCAGAAGCAAACAAAGTATTAAGCTGGAAAATAAAATGTTAGACTCAGGAAACAAAGCATTGGATTGAAAAAATAAAGTTATAGACTGGTAAGCTGGCGAAACTCGGTAGCATGGTGCTACCCAGCTTCGCCAGCTGCCGCATCGAGCGGTGGTAGCGCACGTTCTAGTCGCTTGGATTTTCCGAATTTGCTTTGAGGTCCAGTCGTACATCGAAAATACTTAGATAAATGAATTCGTAAATAAGAAATTGGGAATTATACAATTTCTATTATATCTTCTGAAACTCCATAAGCGTTAGCAAGCGCCTCTGCCACTTCCTTTTCAGAGTGATATTCGTCATTATTCACTTTATCTTGATCATCGTATAATTGCTCATCATCTTCCCCGAATAACATGACATGCTCAATTCGATATATACCTAACATTTCTTCTGGTTGTTCGATTGATAACTCAATGCGTTCTATTTTTCCAATAACATCTGGTAAGCAACTGTCATCTATAGCCCATACCTCACCATGACTTACAATAATTGTTCCATCACCTGTATACTCATCTACTTTTGTCATAACCAATCTCCTTTCTGATGTATTTTATAGTACATTTTCTAATTTTTATTATATCTGAAAATCGGGAATTCCTATATATTTTATTTCTCGGGAATGTAGGCTGTTGCGTTTCTGATTGCTTTCAAAGAAAACAAAATATTAGACTGAAAAAATAAAGTTGTAGACTGGTATGACGGACTGAACAGCAGCAGCCAGGTGTTTCCGGGCTTTGCTGGCCACGAAACAGTATCGGATCAAGCAGTTAGAGCTCCAGTCTACTACTTATTTTTCAGAACCGAACCATAGCGGTATGTATTCCGGACACGTGATCTGCTGTTTAATATAAGGTTTTGTACAGCGAAAGATCAAACCTTCTCGATAACAGCAATGAATGTCTATAAAAATATTATTATGGAAAAAATACATTAAGCTGTCCTATTAAATCAGGATGGCTTTTTTAAATGGAGGCAGAAAAATAAATACATCTTAATCTCTACCTCTCTCATGTGGAGTTTGTTATTTACTTTTAGAAATACGATAGCAGTTGTATGTTCAAATATGCTACTCAAATAAAAGAATCTATTAGCGTTAATAAATCAAATACAATTTAAAGATCTTTTGTGAAAAAGGATATACATAGATTGTTTAGAAAGGATATCTAGTTATATGTAGAAAAATTACATTATATGAGGATTAATGTTAGAATGGGATATGAACAGTAAGTCTTTGTATCTATAATTTTAGATCAAATTGAATAGGAGGTTGATAAAGTATATACCTTCTGGTAGTTTATTACTTTTCAAAAATCAGTCCAGAAAAGAGATGAATATTCATGGAATCACCTTATATATCCAGGGTTAAAATTGAAAATTATCGTAATTTTGAATTTGTTGATGTTCAACTTAAAGATAAGCAGGTTTTAATTGGTGAAAACAATGTTGGTAAAACGAATTTTCTCAGAGCAATTCAACTAATCCTTGATCCTAACCTCAGTGATCAAGAACGCTTTCTAGAGGATATTGATTTTTATAATGGTTTAAAATCCCCCATGGAGTTAGGAGCAATTATTGAGATTGTAATAGAGATTAAAAGCTTTAGTCACAATAAAAATTTACTGTGTCAACTAAGTGATGCTACTGTAAAAGCAAGCCCGGATACGTTAAGGCTTACATATCGATATTTCCCTCGAATTAGAGAAGATGGGAGCATTGAGGGATATATCTTTAAGATTTTCAAAGGTGAAAATGAAGATAATGAGTTCACTCATATTGACCGGAAATATCTTAACATAAAAGTTATTAAAGCTCTGCGAGATGTGGAGGCTGAAATAAAAAACTCACGAAAATCGCCTTTAAGTGTACTACTTAAAGCTTATGACATTGAAAAGGCTAAGCTAGATGTAATAGCAAAAAATATAAAATCACAGAATGATCAAGTATTAAGCTTAGGTGAACTGAAAGATTTAAACAGAAGAATAGATAATCGATTTAAAGAATTCATCGATTTTAATCCGGATTCTGTTGAACTTGGTACAAATGAAGTTAATACTAATCGAATTTTAACTACATTAAAAGTACTTCTCGGTGGTAGAACCGTAAGTGATACATCTTTGGGATTAACTAATATTTTGTATATAACTTTAATGTTACTGGCAATTGAAGATAAAACGATTCCTACTTTTATAAATTCTATTTTATATCAAGGATTAAGAGGAAAAGATAAAGAGGGAATCTTACAAAAAGCATATAAATCAGATGGAAATGGAAATTACATATTAGTGAATAAAATAAGTTCCACGCTTGAATCTAAACTATATGAGTTTATGGATATGCACAATCCAATAGATGAAGGGGCGACTATCCTAGCAATTGAAGAACCCGAAGCTCATTTGCATCCAGCAATTCAACGTTCTATTTACAAGGATGTCTTTAGTCGATCAACTAATTCTGTAATAATGACAACTCATTCAACTCATATAGCCTCTATCACACCACTGGAATCGCTTATGCACCTTTATAGAGGAAGCAAAGGAGCCACTAAAGCACTTTCAAGTGCTGAACTATCGTTAAGTGAAGAAGAATATGCTGATTTAGCAAGATATATAGATGCTAACCGAGGCGAGATTTATTTTGGAAAAGGTGTCCTGCTTGTTGAAGGGATTACAGAGGAATATTTAGTTCCAGTATTTTCCGATCTATTGGGAAAGACACTTGATTATAAAGGTATTTTTGTTTGTAATATTAACTCCACTAATTTTTCACCGTATATTAAACTACTTGGACAGCTGGGAATTCCATATGCAGTTATAACTGATGGGGATTACTATGAGGTACTTAATAAAGAAAGAGAATATCATATTCTAGATCAAAAATCCGATAATGATTCTGGCTATTTAGGGTTAGAAATTGTAAAGAAACTAGTTGTTGAGAATGATATACTGACATCTTCTGAAATTCCGACGGAAGTTAATGCTATGGATGAACTATTTCGGAAGAAGGGTTTCTTCGTCGGTTTTTATACAGCTGAAGTAGACATCATGGAAAAATGCTATAAAGATAATGTGAGTAGAGATGCAATAAGTAAGATTTTTGATGATTTGACTGCAGGGGGAGACCAGCAGAAAAAGAATTTTTCAGCAAATCTTATAAAGGGAGACTTTTACGCTTGTCTGCGACAGATTGAATCTTCGCACAGCAGAATTGGTAAAGGTAGATTTGCTCAACGTTTAGCTCAACACTGTACTTTGAGTCATATGCCGGAGCATATTGAGCAGGCAATTGATTATATTTGCAAGAAAGTTGAGGAAATGGAATCAAATGGAGACTATGTATGAGAAAAAACTTACTCAAATAAGAAAAGATCAACAACAATATGATGCGTTTAGTTCACTTGAAAATACAGTAGTACTTGCGGGACCAGGAAGTGGGAAAACGACAGTATTAACTTTAAAAATAATGAAACTCCTTTCTGAAATTATTAAACCTCCTAGAGGGCTAGCATGCTTAACCTATAGTAATGAAGCTGCTAAGGAATTTAAAAAACGTTTAAAACAAATAGGTCTCAAAGAAAGAGGAAATGTTTTCTTAGGGACAGTCCATTCATTTTGTATCGCTGAAGTAATCACAAAATTCGCTCATTTATATCCACAATATAACATTCCCCTGCCTCTCAAAATTATATCTACAAAAAAGAAAAACCAATTATTTCAACGAGTTAAAGAAGAATTAAATATTTCAGAAAAAGAACTAAGTCTAACAGAAATGGATAGTGAACGAAGTATTAATATTAAGGGCAGATCCCGGGTCAATATACCTTCATTTGATCTGGCATTAAAGGCTGCAAACTTATTTGAACAGAAGCTTAGGGCTTCTAATTATGTGGATTTTTCAGCTATCATAAATTACGCAACGCAATTAATACAAAACGAAGAGTTTGTCAGAAAAAGCCTAGAGGCAAAGTTTCCTTGGATATTAATAGATGAGTATCAGGATCTAGGTAAACCTCTTCATGAAATGATTCTTTCATTAATGGAGGGTACAAAAAGCTTCTTTTTTGCTGTGGGAGACCCTGATCAATCAATCTATGGGTTTAATGGGGCGGTTCCAGATTACTTATTGGAATTAGCCCAGCTACCTAACGTAAAGGAAATAAAATTACAGACTAACTACCGAAGTAATCAGGATATTATTGATGCGTCTGAAATTGCCCTAAGTCCAAGTACTGGACGCAATTATAAAGCAGGAACAAGGGGAGATGAAAAAGCTCAATTTAGTTTTAAAGTGTGTGAGAGGGATATGAACGATCAATATAATTATGTTGTCAGTGAGGTAATCCCACAAAATCTAGCATTAGGAGTACCTATTGAGGAAATTGTAGTTCTTGTCGCTTATAAATATCAGGTGAAAGACCTAGGTGAAGTGCTTGATAATGCAGGAATTCCTTATTATGTTGCTAAACATGAATTTGAGCGTACACATGTTGTAGCTTGGTTAGAGGATTGTGTTAATTGGTTGATTAATCCTGAACAGATATCTTTTGATTCGATTTTTTCATTTTGGAGAAGCTTCTTAACTCGACATGGAGTAGATGTGTCTGGTTCACGCATAATACTTGAGAAAAGGAGACTCTACGATTTATTAAAAAGAAGTGTAGTTGATAGTGAACAACTTGTAGATTGGATTCAGTGGATGCTAGAAACTACGGATTTAAAGAAGATTCTGAAAAGTACTGACGTATATCCGGATGAACACGATAATTTAGACAATTTATTAAAAGTTGCTAAAGAAGGAAGGTTTGTAGGCTTCACCCTTCGAGAGTTTAGTCAGTTGGGTAAACCTGTGAACCAAGTAACTATTAGTACTCGCCATTCATCAAAGGGCTTAGAATTTGAAACAATTGTTTTATTAGGAATGGAAGAAGGTAATTTTCCTAGCTTCAGAAGCACAACTGAAAGGAAAATGAAGGAAGAGCACCGTATCTTTTTTGTTTGTGTCAGTAGAGCTAAAAGTCGATGTTACCTTGTAAGATCAAAATTACAAAAAGGATATGTAAAGAAGCCGTCGCGTTTCTGGACTAACCTTTATAATTGGAATACTCAACGTTTGAAACAAATTGAATCACAGTAACCTACTTTATTATGTTGCATTTTCCCTAATATAATTCAATGTCTTCAAATTATGCATTTTGAGAGCCGATCATTTTTTTGAACGTATTCTTTACTTTGTATAGGCGTGAGTATTAGGTTGTAAAGAATACCTTTAGCTGATGTAAAGAGAGAATATATTATTAGTCTGGAGTTGTTGATATGACGCGGTTTTAAGTTATGAAAATCGACAGGTTTTGAGAAATAAGCTTTAGACTGAGTCTTTAAGTGACTCTACAAAAAGAATCAAACGGGATATTAAAGTATTAGACCGAGTAGCATCAAGCAGCTGCTCACGAATGCTCTACTGCCATTGCCTCGCAATTTTATTTACGGATTTTTTTCAGAGCAAACTATGATAAGTATATATTTCCGGAAAGCGAGGTTTTCATATGCCCATAACCCAAGTTCTTCATCAATCCGTATCTACTTATCCATCCTCACTTCTTTGAAAAGATGTATTCTCATGTGTAACTGATTTTGGTTCTCTGGATTTTGAAGAAATGCTGGAAGTGAAGTTCAACAAACTGAGGACAAACTTAATGTTACTCGTCTCCTACGGTTGGGTATTTATCACACTACTAAGCAACTTCAATTGTCTAATATCTTTATTCCCATCACCGAGGATAATAAAGGTTACGGCTTTGGATTGCTCCATGAGATCTTAACTATAGCTAATACTAATGGCTCCAAGCTATTCATTGTAGATATGGTCCATTCTTTTTAAAGTCGTATGTTTTCTAAAGGTGCGATAGCAGTCGTAGAAGTCGATGATGAAACGGAGCTACTATCGCATCGATCTTAGCATTTTAGAGTCGTCCTTTTTGGGGACGACTCTTTTTCTTTATCATCAAGCCAGGTAGAAGTTGACGAACCAGTCTAAAACTTTATTTGCTTAATTTAATACTTTATTTTCTGAGTCTAACACTTTATTTGTCATTAATTAGACTATTATAAATAGTGGATAGTATGTTCAATTTATGAGCATATATCCACTATATTTATAATGATAGATTCATTATTTAGACGTCGAAGTTACTGATTTACAATGTATATAATGTAAAGAATGCAACATATGATTCTATTTGTGGAGGGCGTAGCCCATAGCGGGAGGCGTAGATAGGTTAAAAACCGAGCGTAATCAATTAATGTTGGAAGGTGAAGTCGATGCCAGTACAAGAAGTTATCCTATAGGATAACAACAAACGTTACATGTTGATAGATGGAACCTGTTTTGAAATACCTAAAATACTTAGACAATACGGGAAAAAGTAGAAATACGCAGAAAACAGATTTACGAAAAATTTTAGTTGCACTTCATTGAAAGGTAAGAAAAGTAACATTCCGCAAAAAATATCAAAACCGAGCGTTTCATCTGTCGTACAGTGATAATATCTCTATGGAGGCATTAATGTGAACTATAAGGATTCGGTAATCAAGGCCATTTCCTATATTGAAAATCATCTTACCCATGAGAGTTTAAGCGCCAAGGTTTTGGAAGCTGCCGGCTATTCGCCTTACCATTTTCACAGGATCTTCCTATCAGTTACTCTATGCTCCGTCTCAGAGTACATACGCAAGCGGAGATTGACGCAAGGGGCATACGATTTATTTCATACCAACCAAAGGATCATAGATATTGCGATCCAGTACCGATTCGAGTCCCAGGAATCCTTCGCCCGAGCCTTGCGGAAAATGTTCTCCATCTCGCCAGGACAATTTCGCAAGCAAAGGGACATGAAGGACACGTTGTTCCGGGCCATGGAGAAGCTTCCTTTGGATGAAGTGGGGCTGTAACATTTGCATAAGGGCTTTTCCCTCGTGCCAGCTTTTGTCTGCCTGAACAATCTGCATTTGGTCGGCATGTCGATACCGGGTGTCAATTCGGACGAGGTCGGAATGCTATGGCGGAGCTTTAGGCAGCGTGTGTTTGAAATTAAGCGAAAGCCGGATACGGAAGGCATATTTTATGCGGTCATTGAACTTACGGGCGAGCAATGGGAAGTCACTTATACCGCTTGTGTCGAGGCGACCAGCGAGGAGAGTACGGTTCTCTTGGGAATGGTCGCTAAGCTGCTACCAGCGGCAACTTATGCGGTTTTTACTCATAAGGGGACATTAGGGAGACACAACGAAACGTTCCAATACATTTACGAAACGTGGTTACCCCAGTCAGGCAGCGTTCGTACGAATGCCCCGGAGTTCGCGCGTTACGACCAACGATATCTAGGACCGACGAACGAGGATTCGGTATTGGACATATATATTCCCGTTAGCTCGCCATCTTAGGAGCGTATCGCTCAAGGAGAGGAAGAAATCAAGATGAGCAAAAAAGCAGACATTAATGAAGGATACGCAGGATGCTATGAGGTACAAATTACAGAAAACTCATTGAGGGTGACCCTTCCTATGATCGTGATGTATCCGACAGACGCACCGGAACAGGCTGATTGTCTAGGGCCGTACTCGTTGGAAGTGGCCAGAGAAGCAGCGCCGAGAGAGGGAAAGTTTAGTGAGGTCCTCATTTCACACGGTACAGGCGGTTCGCCGCTTGTGTACTGGTCGCTTGCTTGGCATTTGGCACGCAGCGGCTTTATCGTTGGCCTGCCCGAACATCCGCACAATAACCGCAACGATAATAGTTTGGAAGGTACGGCCCAAAACCTCACCTATCGACCCCAGCACCTTCGCATGGCAGCCGACTGGTTTTTTGAAGATGAGTTTAAGGGGCTTATCCAGCCGGGAAGCCTCTCGGTAATCTGGCATTTCATGGGCGGCTACACCGCGCTGGCAGCAGCTGGCGGCGTCTCGACCTCCTTCCCTGATGAGGGCCCGAATGGGAAGCCGCAGCAAATCGATGTACTTCGCGATTCGCGAATCCAGTCCCTGATTTTGCTGGCCCCGGTGTCCGTTTGGTTCCGGAATGAGGGGCATTAAGCGACGTTCGTCTCCCCATTCTCATGCTGAACGCGGAGCGAGACCTGTACACACCTCCATTTCACGCACAGATCATCTTAAATGGTGTTGCCGAACCAAGGATGATTCGCTATCGGACGGTGGAGAATGCCGGACATTTTTCCTTCCTGAGTCCTTTCCCAGCTGCGATGATTTCACCCGCCTTTCCCCCTCACAGGACCCACCTGGCTTTGATCGCGTGAAATTTCACGAAACGCTAAAGACTGAGGTAGTAAAGTTTCTGTTGACTTATGATTAGGAAACGAAATGTATCGCAAGCGTAAAAGTATGCACTACCCATCGGGAGGGAAATATGATGTTCAATCAAAACGGGGTTTTTTTGACAGTACTGGCAAGTGGGGCTACATATTTCATTGGAAGCCGTTCGACAAAGGTAGAATCGGTGGGGTACTAAGCTAATGGGTAACGTTAGTTAAAAATAAAGGGTTCCACATATTAGTCATGCATAATATGTAGAGCTCTTTATTTTATTTGATTTCCTTAAGTTTAGGTCTTGATAATTTTCAGTCTAATATTTTGCTTTCTTCAGACAACTGATCCAATAGAACCCAAATTGTAAAAATGAAGTTGTTTACTGATTTGTTTTTTTTAAAATGAACCGATTCAGTTCCGTTGCTACGCCGGCGACGCGTTAGCCAGATTCACGGACAAGCTTAAATAAGTTTTTTTACGGATGATGTTAATAAACTGTGATGGTTTGTTGGGTACTTTACTAATGGCTTCGCTGGTGGAATTTGGTGCGAGACTGAGAATTGAGGTAGAATCCGTATTTTGCGTATGAGTTAAATATTCAATAAACATTGTAACACTCCGAACAAAGGCAGAAGCGGTACAGCCGCAATAAGCCGCGCAAGATACTGGCATTCACGATCTTTAAGGGGAAACCATGCTTAAGCTGCTTGCAGGGCGAAAGCTGGACGCGTTACGTGCATATGCTGAGCGACATCCCGATTTCTTGAACCTGAAACCGAAGGTGACGCCATGGATCTGGCTCAAACCTATCACGTCTGGATCAGCTAGCGATCAGCGATCCGGATCGCTGATCGCTTTCACGTTTTTGACTATGTCATTGAAAGTGTCCGGGCCGTTCAATCTACCCTTTCGCCTCGTACCAAAGTGATCTTGAGAGGTCGTCATCATCACTGGTAGATTCCTTACCGGAAAAGAGTAGAACTCAGTTAAACAAACTACTGGCCTCATTTTGCAGAGTTAATTATTCCAGAATACTCCAACATTCGACAAAATGAGTCTGTTATACTAAAAAAAACTGCTATTACAGGAATTCTTTTTGTACATGGGAGGGGATTTAATGATAGATAGAGTTAATGGGAATTATGAAGAAGATCCACTACTTACTACATTATCCAAGGATCCAGGAGATGAAACTCAGAAAAGGTTTAGATACCAACATACATTTACAGTTTTGATTTCTATACAAATGTTTGCTGGGAAAATTCCATATAAGGAATTGTACTGCGAACATCATGAAGATATTTTGGCAGTGAGAGAAGATGGTAAATACGATGGTTTGCAAATAAAAACAAGACAAGTAA
The DNA here is from genome assembly GCF_042649265.1 of Paenibacillus sp. GCM10012306. Lineage (NCBI taxonomy): Bacteria > Bacillati > Bacillota > Bacilli > Caryophanales > Paenibacillaceae > Paenibacillus > Paenibacillus sp. GCM10012306. The sequence continues at coordinate 121,266 of NZ_JBHRYW010000015.1, forward strand.
CCGATGGACTTTTTGAATTAAGGGATGCTGCCATAAAAAAGAGTCTCTTGAGATTTATCAAATTAGAATCTGATTTTGTAAATTCATTTTCTAACTTTATGATTATCTCTAATTGCCCCTTTCGTGAAGATGATTCTGCAAAAAGTTTGATTAACCTAGTGAAGCAAGTAAGTAACATTCCATTAATTTCGGATATTAAACCACGTGATTTACAAACCTATATTCATGAACTTGTAGAAGAGTCAGGGCTCTCGTTAGATGTTGTCTTGTCTACAATAAAAAAAATAAAAGTTTTAGTGGGCCCTGGTTTAGATGATATAGATGCAAAGATTATTAATGATCATTTAGGGAAGATTAACCAATGCATAGGAGCAAGCATTGAAAAATTAAGGATTATACATAGACGATTGTGTGAAAAGGTTTACTTTGCTTCTTCAAGATTTTTGGAGAATGGGGTATATGATTATGCTGCTCTGGCGTCTGGACAAGTAAATACTGTGGCAGAAGAAATAAATGCAAAGAGAATAACTAAACTAGCTGTTGAAAAGATTGTACAGGAGAACTTCAGCAAAAATCTTTTTTTAAATGCAAGATCAGATGCGACAGATATTATAAAAGCAAAATCTAATCACCTATTAAAACGTAAAATGTCTTCAGGTTTTATTGATTATGAGGAAATAGAGATAATGGATGATTTACGAACGGATGCAGAAGACTACTTTTTAACAAATAGTTTTAAAGCTGAAAATCGCCAAGAATATCTAAGTGAAATACAACAAATAAAAAAGATTGTCCTTAATCAATCTGTTGAAGCGAAATCAAGATGTAAAAAGGAAGGTGCACCTTATGGTACTGAAATGCTCCATTCAGTTGAGGATCGTTTAAGGGAAGTTTCTACAAATAGATCAAAAGATGTTTTTGGATGTCCATATGAAATTCTAAAAGGGTTAGTTGGTGTTCTTACAAATGAATGTAAAGTAGCTTTTAGTAAAGAGCCACCTGGAGGTTGGTTAAATAATGTCGATATCTCTAATTGAGCAAGTAATAATCCTGGATGAGCGAGACGAACTACATATCATCCGAATCCTAATTCTAATACATTCGCTTATAGGAAATAAAAAGGATAAAGTTACCGTTGAATTAACTAAACTAGCTAAAATGGATTTTTTGTTAAAATATCCGTCTGCATTGGATAGTGCGTTAACAAATTTAAATAAACAAAAGGATGTCAGTATTACAGAAGCTGAGAAAAATAATATAGAGACAAATATATTATCATTTAGATTTAGCCCATGGAGTTCTGATTTCAGAAGATTGATGGTACTTCTTAATGCAAAATCCTTAATAAAGTGGGAACGACGAGAAAGATATTTGGATATATATCAAACTCCGAAAGGGCTTGAATTATATAAGGAAGTTTTGAAATATACTGAATTTAAAAGTATGATCAAACAAAGCCAAGCAATAAAAACCAATATATCTAATTTATCTGGGATTAATTTAGATAGTTTACTCTCTAAGGTTCTTACAGAATTAACTTTGAGATGAGGAAATAAACAAATGGAAATTAACATAATTAATTTAACTGTAAGATGTCGAAAAGAAAATTTTGTGGTTAATTTTGCTGAGACTATCACGTACTTTTATGGAAAAATGGGAGCAGGAAAGTCAACAATACTAAGATTAATTGATTTTTGTTTAGGCAATGAATTGGTGGAAACACCTGCAATGCAGCAGGAATTCATTGGTGCTGATTTAAACTTGATTATTAATAGAAAATATGTAAACTTATCACGTGATAAAGGGTCAAATCAACTTAATGTGACATGGATTTTTCAAGGAACAGGTGAATCACTAAATGTAATTGCACCTGTTAATAGCCGATCAGATTCGAAAGAAATTATTCCTAATACTACGGTACAAACTCTGTCAGATTTATTATTCTACCTTTCTGATATGAAACCGCCAAAAGTTCGGAAAAGTAAAATCAAAGAAGATACTGAGTTAATCCGATTAAGTTTTAGAGATCTAATGTGGTATTGCTACTTAGATCAAGATACTATTGATAGTTCATTTTTCAATCTTGGACGAGAAGAACATGAATTTAAAAGACTAAAAAGCCGTGACGTTATGCGATTAATTCTTGGATTTCATCAGGAAAATGTTGCTCAACTTGAAACGGATTTGTTTGAAACAAGACGTAGAAAATCTACTCTGTATGAAACTGCAGTTCGAATCGATAGTTTCCTTAAAGATAGTAATATTGCAGATACAACAAAAATCGAGCTTGAGCTTCATGGTTTAGTATTGGATATAGAAAATAAACGGCTAGAACTAAATAATTTAACACAAAATCTCGTTAGAGAAAATTCACATGTTGTAGAACAATATAAACAAATAGCAAGACAACAATCAAAAGATTTAGAACACCTGTCAGTAGCGTACAACGACTTAACTGATCAACTTTCTAGAAGAGTGAAATTACAAAATGAATTTAACATAGCTGCCCTAAAAGTTAGTAGATCAACAATTGCGCAGAATTTACTTAGAGGAGTGGATTTTCACAGTTGCCCGCAGTGTGGACAAAATATTGAAGAAAGAGTTGTTGAGGAAAATACATGTAAATTGTGTTTACAAGAGTATCCCGACGATGTTCATAACAATGATGCAGAAATTATTCAATTGGATTTGAGAAATCGTCAGATTGAACTTAAGGAATCTATTAGTAAACTCGGAAGACAAAAAGACGCGATCGAGCGGGAGAAAGCATATATTACAGAAGAAAAAAATAATGTTGATAAAAGAATTACTGATTTGGAAAGAGAATATGACTCAGCATATCTAGCTGCTGCACGAGATATTGAAAGGCAGATTGGGGTACTTGAAGGTAGGAGGCAGGAATTGAGTAATTTATTGCCTTTGCCAATGAAAATCGCGCAGTTATATAAGGAAGTTGAAAGTCTAGCCGCGGAAGAACAACGGTTGAAAAACGAATTAGATGCAGCAAGACGTAATGCTGAACTTGATGCTACCAATTTAGATGAATTAAAATCTTTATTTTTAGAAAACCTGTCTTTAGTCGGATTTCCAGGTATTAATCTAAACGATTCTTTGGAGATCAATACTACAGATTTTATTCCTAGAATAACACGCTTTGGTGAAAATGAAATTTATACAACCGAATTTGCAAACTTAGGTAGTGGTGGTAAAAAAACAATTTATAAGAGTTGTTATATTCTTGCTATACATCGTTTAGCAACGAGGAAAAATATCGATCTGCCATCTTTTTTAATGATTGATACTCCTATGAAAAATATAAGTGAGAGGGAAAATAAGGATATTTTTGAGGGCTTTTATAAATTGATTTATAAGCTTTATTCTGGTGAACTTAAGGGAAAACAATTAATTGTGGTTGATAAGGAATTTTATAGTCCTAGCGAAACATTATATGAGGAATACTTTCAGAGTGATGAGAAACTAAAGGTAGTTCATATGACTCCAGATGAACCTGAAAATCCTCCATTAATTAAATATTATCGTGGGCATTAACTTATAAAAAAATGAATTGAATTTTCACTTGTGTAGTTTATAATTTTTATAAGAGATGCTACATATTTTCTTTTTAATGACAAAGTCAAAATTAGTTATGCCGAACCAATGTTAAAAAATAGGTTTCTAACTTATGAGTTGCGAGTAGTTGTATGATTACGAATTATCGATTTACAGATTGTTACAATCGTGATAATGTGAAACTACACTGATTGGAAGCACCTGAGTGTAGTCCGAAAGAATCGGCATAATGCCCTGTTAGCTTAGGCTGGCAGGGCGATTTCTTTATAATGGAATAATAGAATTGAGATAATTAATTTAAAGTCACGGACTATTGGAACCTATTGAAACTTTTTCCTCTCCGAAAAAATGCAATTAGGGAACAGGGCGGAATGTATAATTTTAATATATTTGATTAAGAGGAAGGTAATAATGTTGGGGGTTAGAAGAATGAAAAAAATAATTATTTCTATATTAATATTTGTTTTATTACAAAGTAGCGCTATTTTTGCTTGGGCTTTTTTAGACCCAAAGTTTTTTGTGGAAGGTTTCCCTATTTCAAGTTGGGGGATATATGTTCCAATCATGTCTCTAGTTTTTACAATTATTTTTATGATAGTAATGAGAAACAGGAGTTTCACTACATTACTTATTTTGGTCCCTATTTTTTCCTTTTACATGTTTGGAACAGTAGAGCCTTATTTTATCAACTTGGATCATCGAAAAACTGACTATGAATTTTACTTAAATACTAAACGATCGGGAGAGCCTAGTTCCTATTACTTTGTTTCTACTAGTAAATCAAATTATTTTGATCAGAATTTAGAGAAAAAGTTAATAAAGAAAATAAATGATGATATTCCGGAAAACTTTGTGGTAAGTCGAGTACAAACTGATAGCGAAGAACCAATCGTCTGGATTGAGGTTCTTAAACCTTCGTTTTTAATGGGAAGTTTATCTGAATTTGCTTATTTTGATATTGAAACCAATAGACTATCAAATTTTGTTACGGAGCAGCAAGTTTCAAAGGCTCTTAAAAAATATGGAGTAAATGTGTATCATTTCGACAGAAAAGAAACAATAATATCTAATGTTTTTATAAATGATATAAAGGGAGAGGTTAATATATTGAAAATTATTAAGTCTGACGGGAAATTGATTTTAAATTAATTAATAGTATAAAAGAATCTATACAAGAATTGCGTCAGGATGTTTGAGTAAGCATGATAAAGTATCTTTTTCGTATTAATAGGTCAGCCAGTTATTACTGGCTGACCTATTTTGAGGTCGGTTTACGATGGCTGGAGCCGGGAGTAAGTGTTTCTTTAGGGATTAGACCCCGCCACAATACTTTTCTCCAACTACCTCCAACGACTAAGTTTGAGCTGGTTGAGGTATTGGAGCTCTCATCACAAGTGATGCTATGGGTCTGAAACCATTGTGGAAATTACCGCTGCTTTATCAGAAGGAGTTGGTATGGGACCAACTATCGAATGTTTTTCTTGGAAGTCAGCAAGCAATTCCAGGATTATTAGACTCAGAGCACTCAATCTAAGCAAAGCCTCATGATTGTTTTCTCCCTCGGTGTATAATCGATTTATATCGCAAAAAAGTTGATTTCTCTGCTAAAGGTGCTTACTTACAATACTCAAATTAGATACAAATTATATCAAACCATGCTTATAAAGCATTACCGAATCTTGAAGTAATGAAGAGGAAATTTGATTGTTAAAAATTAATTACATAACTACTTGCTTTCGACTTAATGCGACATAATATTACAAATAATCCCTCTATTTTTATTTTTTTTAAAATTGTATACTGATATCACTAAAAAATAATAAGGAGGAAATATAAAGTTTAAAAGGTAAAATTTAAATTTATAACAAATTAAAACAACAATCATAACTTGAAAAGGTGTGGATGCACTTGAAGAGAATTTTGAACTTAATATTATCAATGATAGTACTACTAGGTGCTATCCCTAATCTCGCGTTCGCAGAGATTTCTAATTTTGGTGATTTGGATAAAATAACAAGTGCTTCTTTATCTACTAATTCTTATATTGTTAAGTTGAAAACAGAAGAGGACAAGGTAGACTTAGAGAATTTTATGTTGGGAATTGAGAATAAGACGGGCATAAAAAAAGTAAAAGAAGAATATGAAAATCTACCCTACCTCCTCCTTAATTTAACTTCTAAAGAAGTGAGTGATCTTGAGCGTAATCCAGGTATTTCATTCATTGAACTTGATAAAGAAATACAATTAACGGATATTGATCAACCCGCTGAAGATCTGGCACTTACCTCACCAATACATATAGAATCCAAAAATTCTTTTTCTAAGTTCATTGGAACCAATCAAAACGATATTGATCAAAGTAACGCAAATTTCCCCATCTCTAGTGAGAATTCTTTTGCAGACCAAACTGTTTCGAGTGTCACGTATGATACTTACATTAATCAGCCAGAAACAGTAGATAATTTGGTATACGGAATTGACTTTTTTTCATGGGGGCATAAAAAACTAAAAGTTAAAGAGTTACATGAAAGAGATATAAAAGGAAGTGGAGTACGAGTAGCTATTTTTGATACAGGTGTCGACATGAATCACGATGACCTTGAGCTTGCTGGTGGGGTCTCTTTTGTTGGAAATTCCTATGATGATGATAATGGTCACGGTACTAAGATGGCTGGAATTATTCAGGCGAAGATAAATAATTTTGGAATTGGTGGCCTAGCTCCAAATGTTGATTTATATGCAGTGAAAATGCTTGATCAATCTGGAAAGGGAACGTACAGTAACGTCATACATGCCATTGATTGGGCAATAGAAAATAATATAAATATTATAAATATGAGTATAACTGGATTTGAATTCAGTAAATCAATGAAAGATGCTACTCAGCGAGCTTGGGATGCTGGCATCCTTATAGTTGGAGCTTCAGGTAATTCTAATAGTCCTAAGGTCTCTTATCCTTCTGGTTATCGAACAGTAATGTCAGTTGGTGCAGTTACTTATGGTATGGAAAAAGCTCCTTTCTCCAATTATGGGGCGGGACTTGATATCTCTGCTCCAGGAGAGGGGATAATTACTACTTCTATAGGAAATAAGTATGAATCTGCCTCTGGTACTTCTGTTGCTGCATCCTTTGTTTCGGCAGCTGCAGCCGAAGTTTGGTCCTCTCATCCAGACTGGGATGTTTTAAAGATAAGAAAAGCTCTGTTAGACTCCGCCGAAAGTATCGGTGATAAAGAGTTATTTGGGTACGGACTTGTTGACCCTCTGTCTGCCATCGACGAAAATTTTATTCGAAATACAACCATTGATCCATCTGGTATTGAGGAAGGAGATGGTGATCCTGATGGAGAAGTTGAGATTTCTACTACTGATGTATCTGCAAATCCTTCTATAATAGAATTAGGTGATACCTCAACAATAAAGTTTAACTACAAAGACAAGGCACATCCAACAGTTATTACAGTGTATAGATACATTACAGGTTATGGTTATGTACAAATAGGTGATGAAATTTACATAAATACGAGACAAATTGAAGGACAGTGGACATTTAGACCAGAATATCTTGGGAACTATAAAATTCATGTAGCACCGAACGATAGAGATAATATCTTCGGTGACGATGCATTCGTTACAGTAAAAGAGCCAGCATCTCTGGAGAGTCCTTCTAATTTAAGAGTAACTTCAACAGAGTCAACTATTACGCTTAGTTGGGACAGTGTAAATGGGGCTACTTCATATAAAGCGTTAGTCTATGGCCAATCAGAAACGACTTTACCAATAGGTAGAAATTCTATTACATTCGATCAAAATTTAAACCCTAATACGTTATATCGAGTAGGAGTTGCAGCAGTAAATTCAAAGAGCCAAAGTGAATATAGTATCAAAAGTGTAACTACTCAGAAAGAGACAGTGATTGTCATTGCTGGAATGGCTGCATCAGCGGCATTTTATCAAGGTAATCAGATTTGGAAACCTAGATATTCTCACCTTTATGGCGATGTAGGACTTTTGAAAGTGGATTCAAATGGAGAGGCTTTAAATTCGGACGTTACTTTCAAAAATAGTGAATATCCAACTGGCCAACCATTGCTAGAGTTCTATGGCCCATTAATTGAATATTTAAAAACAGATTATAATGTTGTTCCTTTTGGATATGATTTTCGACGAAATAATGAAATGGCTGCCCAAGAGTTGAAAACACTAATTAATAGTTTAAATGTAAAAAAAGTAAGTATAGTCGGACATAGTATGGGGGGGCTAGTTGCTACAAAATATATTCAAAATGCACGTTCTGTGGGTGAAGATGATAAAGTGAGAAAGCTTATCACTTTAGGGACACCCTATCTTGGGGCCCCAAAAGCATACGCTACAATGAATAGTGGTTTCTTTCTATCTAGTATTGATAAGACTCCATTAAAAGATAAAGCTGGTGACCTACTTCTCCGTAATTTTTTAATGGGGCTTGCTAAAAATTCCGTTGGTGTAAATGAATTACTCCCTACCCAGAATTATTTTTTATCTAATCAATATTATATAAAGAAAAGAACAGATAAAGAGTGGGATTACACTAAAACTTTTACCCCAATGAGTAGCTATTCGACTACAAAAAGTTTTCTTAACTCAGATATAAGTAGTCCAATTTTTAATTCTTATATCTATAATAAATCAGAGTCATTTCATAACCAACTTGATATTATCAACACCTTAAACTCTATTCGAAATAAATTGTATATTATCGCAGGCTATAACTTAGAAACACCGGGTATTATCATTCCTCGCTTTCTTAAAGGCGTAAATGGATTGGAAACTTTCATAGAAAATGATATGGATCCAGTTAATGGCGATAAAACGGTTCCTTTGTGGAGTGCTTCGGTAGCTGAGAATTTTCAAAGTAGAATGTATTATGCAATGCAGGTGGAACACTCGGACTTACCTAAAGATGCTAAAGTTCAAGCGCAAGTTAAGAATATTTTAGCTGGTGGAAGTGCGGATATATTAACCAGATCTATTGCCAAGACCAAGACTTTGAAGATCAAGGTTGAGAACCCAGTAAACAATACTAATGGAAATAATAAAATGTTGAAAAGTTCAAATTTCCAAACCAACTCTATAAATAGTACATCTGATAGTTTGATAGATTTGAATGTATATGACATTAATGGTGCTCATCTCGGACCAAACCCTGATGGTAGTATTGATGATGAAGTGAATACTGGCAGTTATTATGAAAGTGGCGTTTTGAGATATGCATTATTAAATGAGGATAACTATCAGGTTAAGCTTTTAGGAACTGGAAATGGTTCAATTACATATACAGTCCAACAATTTGATAAATCAGACTATAAGGAGAAGACGTACCGTTTTGATAATGTTTCAGTAACACCAACAACAATTATTAGTTCAAATACAAACTTTAATCAAGGGATAGTATTGAATGTAGACGTAGATGGTGATGGTACAATAGATAAAATTATTCAGCCCTCTGTTGTATTAAATGGTGCTCAAAGCCAAGACGAGGATCCGCCGGAAACGATTATTTCTCATGATGGAATGACGAATGATGATTGGAATAGATCAAATGTTAATGTAACTCTTCAAGCTCACGATAATGTTAATGGTATAATGAATATTCAATATACTATTAACGACAATCCTATATTCTCAATATACGACAGACCTATCCTTCTTGACAGAGATGGAATATACACAATTAAAGCTTATTCGACTGATAATAATCTAAACCCTTCCAGTTTTGTTAGTAAAGAAATTCGAATCGATAAGACAGCTCCAGAAAAGCCTGTTATTGAATACCATCCAATTGATTGGACTAATGAAGATGCACACTTTACCGTTATTAACGGAAACGATTTATTAAGCGGAACTAAGAAAAGTCAGTATAAAATAGGAAACGGTCCATGGATTGATTTTAATTCAGAAACCGTAATTTCTGAGGAGGGTATAACTTCTATATCCGCCCGTTCAATTGATAACGCAGGCAATATAAGTGATATCACTGAAGTTATTGTTTATATCGATAAGACAGCCCCTAATGCACCGGAAATTGTACTCAGTCATCAGGATTGGTCTCCTGAGAATGTTACGTTTTATATTGATAAACCTGACGATGCTCTTAGTGGTGTGAAATATTTTCAGTATCGTCTTGGCACGACTGGTCCATGGATGAAATTTAATGAACCAGTTGTTATTTCAAATGAAGGTGAAACGCTTGTTTATGCAAGGGCAGTAGATATGGCCGGGAATAAAAGTAATGAAACTTTTGCTGTAGTAAAAGTTGACAAGACGCCCCCATCGGTCCCTCAGATAAATGCTGATACTCTAGAATGGATCAATACAGATGTGAATTTCTCGATTGTTCCTGGAGTTGACTTGTTGAGCGGCGTTAGTAGGACAGAATATAAAATAAATACTGGTGCATGGATTGAATATAAGGACCTTCCTATTAAGCTAACAGAAGAGGGAGTCTATCATGTATCCGCTAGATCTATTGATTTAGTAGGAAATATTAGCGATGAAGCCTTGGCTGTTATTAAAATCGATAAAACTCCACCGAGTAAAGCTACCATTACATTAAGTAATACAAAATGGACACAAGATGATGTTAAAGTTACCATTACTGATGGAGTCGATACATTAAGTGGTGTTAAAAAAAGCCAATATAAAATTAATCAGGGGGATTGGGTAGATTACACATCTATCGTTACTCTGCATGACGAAGGAATCAGTACAGTTTATGCTAGAACAATAGATTTGGCCGGAAACATAAGTGATGAAGTATACGCCAAGGTTTATATTGACAGAACACCTCCTAACAAACCAACTGATTTGACAGTACTCCCATTTTTAACGGGAAAAGGTTTGACATCAGTTACTTTAACTTGGGGTGAATCAATAGATCCAATCGGTGAAATAAAAGAATACGAAATTTATATGGATTCCAAATTAATTGGATCCACTACTAATTTGAATTTTACTATTAAAGATCTGAAAACAGATTCGCTATATAATTTTTATGTTGTAGCAAAGGATGAGGCTGGTAATTCTTCAGAACAAAGTAACGCTATTGATGTTTATACAAGGCGTACAATGATTCAAGCATCAGGGAACCAAAGCTTTCTGTTAAAATCAGAGCGAGATGGTACTTTATCTGCTTGGGGATCTAACAGTTATGGGCAATTAGGTGATGGTACAAAATACACTAAAACTACTGCTACTGATATTCCTTTGTTAAGTGGTATTGCGTCAATTTCTGCTGGAGATCAGCACACCGTTGCTGTGAAGAACGATGGTAGCGTGGTGGCATGGGGCTATAATTATGCCGGTCAACTGGGTGATGGAACAACCACTCAGCGCAGCGTGCCTGTAGCAGTTAGTGGATTGACGAGTGGCTTTATTGGGGTAGCAGCGGGCTCAAGCCAAAGCTTTGCCTTGAAAGGGGATGGCACGGTCTGGGGATGGGGTCAAGGATACGGAAGTACCCCGGTATCCATTAGTGGCCTGAACGGAATCGTTGCGATTGCGTCAAGCAGTACGAAAGGAATGGCCCTAAAAAGTGACGGCACAGTTTGGACCTGGTCGACCGGAGTTGCGGTAAGCCAAGTTTCCGGGCTGAGCGGAATCACAGCGATCGCCCTGGGCAACGGACAATACCTGGCCCTGAAAGGGGACGGGACAGTATGGTCCTGGGGAACAAGCGACAATGGCGAACTGGGCAGTGGAA
>NZ_JBHRYW010000016.1:0-78725 GCF_042649265.1 Paenibacillus sp. GCM10012306
TTATATCGTTGTCTTTGTTCTCCCAAGTGAACACACCTCCACTGATTTCATTATCGGTCTGTCCGTTAACGGGTGTCCACTATTTATTCTAATTGCAGTACAATATTGCACTTAATCTCCTCAAACCCTTAGCTGCAGAGGATTTAAGGTACAAAAATGCCGCTAATTACACTTCGATACTTTTTATTTATACTGTTCAGTTTAGTTTCCATGATCGATAGTACTGAATCGCATTCAGAGATCGAAGCCGTTCTTCCCGGAACCCTATTAAAACAGTTCAGGCCCTGCATAGCGCAGCCAGCTTGTTGACTGTATTCCAGTTGCGTGCCGTGATAGGCATGCCAAGGATTTTATCCACAGGAACTTTAAAAAGCTCCGACTTGCTCACACTGATCTCATATAATGTGTACATTTCCCTGCCAACAAAACGGATTTTGTCAGGGCCATCTCCATAAGGAAGTAGCTTCTCCAGCGCCTCTGCCGAAGGCTCCGCTGCCAGAAAAGAAACATACAGCCGCTTGAAGTCCTCCGGCTCGCTCAGGTCAAACGGATTATCTGCGATAACCCGCTCCAGCTCCTCTTGTGTCCGTATAATCACGGAGACCTCAAAGCCGAATACGGTCTCAATCTGCTGCTCGATGTCTTTGCCCACTGCACTATATGAGGTTTCGCTACTCTCAAAAACAACGTTGCCGCTCTGAATATACGTTCTGACATTCTCATAGCCAAGGGATTGAAACATCGCCTTCAAATCCTGCATCTTGATGATTTTGTTGCCCCCGACATTAATCCCGCGGAGCAAAGCAACATAGGTTGGCATCTCTTACACTTCCTTACTGAATATGAAGTTAACCAGCGCTGAGCGTTGCCAGACGTTTATGGATTTCCTGTACCAGCTGCTCTTTCTCAGCCTCTGGAAGCCACTCTGTTAGCCGGGCTGCGGCGACTGGAAGAATCCAGCGCTCGATCTCTTCTCTAGTTTGCCCCGAGAGTCTCAGATATTCCCGTAGATACCCCTTTGTCAGGCGCTTTCTAATAAAACCGATCACCCATTTGGCAATGCCAGTTGTCCCTTCAGGCACTTCCCCCATGCTGAACATGACGACAGACCTTGCAGCATCGCCAGCCGGATCTCCGGCCAGACCGGTCATCCAGTCGATGATCCATACCTGTTCATCCATAAGTATATTATCCGGGTGAAAATCACCATGACACAGCTTGCCGCCGACCGGAAGTGTATCCAGGTAGGAGAGAATGGCCTGTTTCTCCGACTCATTCAACAGAGGGGCTTCATGTATGCCCCATTTCAGCCTCTCCTGCTGCACTTCGAGATCGTTACCTGCATCTAGCGTATGTAGATCATAGTGCAGCTTGGCTAGCCTGCTGGCATATTGGCCGACCTTCCATGGGCTTTTGCCAAGCAAGGTCAATAATGATGAACCTTCAATCTGTTGAAACACAATTCCACTCCGCCCCTCGACCTCTGTCAGCTCAAATGGCTGTGGAGTACGAATCCCTTGGGCATGCGCGTACAGGCTGATATTATATTCCCTCGTTACCTGATCTACCGGAATCCCTTCCCGGTACAATTTCAGCACCCTGCGATGGCCATACTCCCAAATCTCCGCTGTTCTGCCCTCTCCAATCAGCTTTCCCTTCATCTGGTTTCCCCCATTTCCGAATGGTTCAGCACATGACCTTGGACTACCGCTTTAAACAACGTTGGAAAAATTCATGATACATATTAATAATGACAATTAATATTGCCAATGACTCTTTGACATTCCCCACTTCCAGAGAGTGATTAGCGTCATCTATTCGGTACACCTTGATATTACGCAGTCCGGCCAGCTCACGGGAATGTGGCTCACTGAACAGCGGATCGGCGCTGCCATAGATCACACTGCCCCGACTTTGTTCAATTAGTGGTATTGCGTCCGGGATCGGGGTTAGATACAGGTGCTCAATCTGTTGGCTGGCCTTCAGCGTTGCGGCGACTTTCCCGGCAATAACGGTGCCAATGCTTTTGCTAATGAATAGGATTTTCTCGTACTTGGGCACAGAGGTAATGGCATTCGTACACTCTTCCACAATGATGCCAATGTCTTCACGCTTCATTTCAACTCTCGCGCTCTGATAGCCATATTCGAGCTGAAGGATGTCACAGTTATACTCCGCAGCTACCTTGGCCGCATATTCCAATAGCGGACGTTCTGTCGAATAATTTTTGCCGGGAAAAATAACTGCCAGCACCTTAGACCCTCGCGTGATATGCTTGTGCCGTACCTCCCTGCCCCAATGTGAAGGCAGTACAACGCTGTTAACACTCATAGATGAAGCTCCCCTCCTGTCGGCAATGTGCTCACACTGTTTTGAAATACTTAAAGAAATCTATCGTCTCCTGATAATCCGCCTTGTCCTTGTAGATGTTCATGAGCGTACCCAATTCTAGGGCAAAATCCACATATCCATTAGGCAGGGCTGTCACTATATTCCCATCGACCATTACATTGACTCCCGAAGTCGCCGCAGAGACTCCCTCCTCCGCAGCAGCAACCTCAACAAATTTCCTGTTGTTCAAAATACCTGCAGCCTTGAGTACGGATACACCACCACAAATGCCACCGATAACCTTCCCGGCTGTATCCAGCTCACGAAGTAGCTTCAGCAGGGATTCATCCTTGATGATCTCCTCCGTCTCGCCCCCAGGGATAATTAGAAGATCAATCTCCTGAACATTTACCTCCGAAAGCGTCTTTGCCGGATTCACGGAGAAGCTCTCGCTGGAATTCACAGGTGAAGACCCAAGACCTAACGTGTATACCTCGCCTTGCGTTTTCATAAAATAGGCAGCCAGCACCACCTCAAACTGTACGAAGCTGTTATAGATAAGAATATATGTATTCAATATGTTAAGACTCCCTTCCATTCTGTAGAAATCTTTTACATCACACTTGTCTATAAGTATAGCTATTTTACATAAACATTGGAAATGACAAAAAAGCCCTCTGAGGCTGCGGATTCTAAACGCCTGATTCGTTGTATAATAAAAAAACGGAAAATTCCGTTGGGATCAGTCACTTCCCGGATTTTCCGCCTAAACGTAGAAATCGTTTGATTATAGTAAGGAGATTTGCCATGACACCATTCACCCAAAAAGTAATCGACGTGATTCAGTCTATCCCTGCGGGCAAGGTCATGACCTATGGAGGGGTCGCCCGGGCCGCTGGCAGCCCCAGAGCCGCGAGACAGGTCGTCCGCATCCTTCATTCCATGAGCCGCAAATATAAGCTTCCCTGGCACCGGGTGATCAATGCTAAGGGCATGATTGCCCTCACCGAAGATGAAGCTGGCACAATGCAGAGACTCTACCTGGAGGATGAAGGTATCCTGTTCGACTTGAAGGGTGCCATCAACCTTGAGCAGTTTCAATATCAGCCTGTGGCAAATCACGATTAACCCCTGCCTCTGGAGCGCTGTTGTCCTGCTCCATGCCCCAGCACATTCAGCAGACAATACATTGTCGCATAAATCACCAGCAGCACCAGCGCTATGAACAGACTGAAAAAGACCGATTGTCGGTTCAGGCTGTCTAGCACGAGTTGATAAAGCTGGTGCCTGTCGGTAAGCACATCCCAACTGTTGAGCCGGTACACCCTGCCAAGCAGAACCCCGTATCCACCCAACACACAGGCCGCCAGGACGAATATCCATGACAGTAGCAAATTACTTTTACGGTAGATCACGGCCTGAAATTGATATAGCGAGAAAAACCCTGTCAGCCAGCCACTCCAAGTGAACAGCAGCAGCATGACCATATCGTACCAGTACCGGTTCTGAATCACTCCGTGGACAATATATCTCCCCTTCTGGGCCGTCAAGTGTACAAGATCAGTCATCAGATACGGCGCGTTCGGGAAAAACAGCAGCCAGGCCACTCCCAGCGGAAGCATCCATATTCCCCCGATCCTCCGCTTATCCAGCTCATGGGCGGCCATTGAGAACAGAAAGGGAATCCAGGCCAGAAATAGATTCCAGATCAGAAAAGCATAGAACGAGTCGGTCTGAAGCGATACAACACGGTATACCCCAAGCGTAGCGACTGACAGACCGGCCAGCAGCAAGAATACTTTTGAATAGTTCAGTTCCTTCATAAGGCACAGCCTCCTCATCTTCTGGGTTCTAAACGTTCAATTACCCTACATTGTACAAATTTGTAACGAAGTAGTCTATGCCAAAAAGGACTGTTCGCTAAGCCAGAGCGGCCTGTAACAGTCCTTTTTGTATGTTATTAGGGACACTCTTACCTGTCAGACTTCAAGCGCACCGGGCTTTATTGGTCCGGCGACTACCCGCTGCTGCCGAATTTCTATCGGAAGAGAGAATGCGCTGCATTCCCTGAAAGCTGCATGCCGACAGCCGGCGCATTTGCCATAATCGATCGCCCCAAGTGCTTGATTGATGGCTTCTCCTGTATGTTCATAGAACTGCTCCTCACCGATCTGATCATAAAGTCCGGTTCGCTTCAGCAGCTCGAGAGGCTGGGACTGGATGCCGGAAATCATTAGGGTCCCTCCCGAAGCGTGAAGCTGTTTCACTAGCGCTACGAGGTTCGATTCTCCCGTCGTGTCCATCAAAGGAACCTTGCCCATCCGCAGCAGAATAATTCCGGGCTGTCCCGCACCGGGGCCCGGCAGGGTATCGTCAAATCGGTATGCTGCGCCAAAAAACAACGGCCCTTCCACATTGTAGATGCCGATCTGCGGACAGTCATGGTGCTCCGATACCATATGAGCTTCTACCTTTACCGAAGACGGATCAGGTAATACCTTGGAGACCCGATGAACCTCACCCATCCGCTTCACGAAGAGAACCACAGCCAGCATCAGCCCCACCTCTACGGCGAGGGTCAAGTCGGCAAACACGGTCAATAGAAAGGTAGTGACCAGAACGAGTGAGTCCCCCGTTCTAGTCTTCAGCAAATGCAGGAATTCTTTACGCTCACTCATGTTCCAGGCCACAACCATCAGGATCGGAGCCATAGCCGCAAGCGGAATGGTAGAAGCATATGGCGCCAGCAGCAGCAGAATCAGAAATACGACCACACCGTGGACAATACCCGACACAGGAGAGACGGCGCCATTCTTAATATTGGTTGCCGTTCTGGCAATGGCCCCGGTTGCTGGGATGCCTCCGAACAGCGGCGCTGCGATATTCGCAATCCCCTGTCCAATCAACTCTCGGTTACTATTATGGCGTTCCCCCGTCATCCCATCCGCTACCACCGCTGATAGCAGCGATTCGATGGCGCCAAGCATGGCGATAACGAACGCTGGACGGAGCAGCGACTTGATGCGCTCCCAGGTTATAAGGGGGATGTGGAAGCTCGGTAATGTACCCGGGATCTCTCCGTACGCCGAGCCGATTGTTGCCACCTTGCCGCTGAAAAAAAGAACAGCCATAACCGTTGCGCACAGGAGGCCGATCAAAGAGCCCGGAACCTTCGGAGCAAAACGGAGAGTCAGAAGAACCGCTGCAAGACATACGACTGCAGTCAAAATACTGTACATGTTAGCCGTCGAGAGATGCTGGCCGATCTCTCTCATATTGTCTACAAAGCCTTCATGCCGCCTCATACCTTGCAACCCCAAGAAGCTGCCAATCTGCCCGCTGAAGATAATGACGGCAATACCTGCCGTAAAACCGATTGTTACCGGCTTCGGAATGAACTTGATCAGAACACCCAACCGGAGAATTCCCATTAGGACCAGAATAACGCCTGCCATCATTCCGGCAATCAACAGATTCTCGTAGCCATACTGCATCCCGATAGCGAATAAAATGGGGATAAAGGCCCCCGTTGGACCGCCAATCTGGAACTTGGAGCCTCCCAGCAGAGAGATCAGAATACCCGCTATAATCGTAGTATAGATTCCGTATTCTGGTTTGACACCCGAAGCAATAGCAAAAGCCATTCCGAGCGGAATGGCTATAACACCTACAATGATTCCCGAAGTGACATCTTTACGCAGAGAAGCAAGGCTGTAGCCCTCGAATCTACCCCATCCAATCATGATTCAACCTTCTTTTCATTTATCTGAATATCTGATTATTTGAATATAAAGAAACATTACCCCTGCGCGACGCTCTTGTCAACGCAAAAATAATGTTCAGTGTACTCTGTTGCTATTCACCGCGCATGCCTTCCAGAAGGGAGATCGCATTTACCAGATGGTTATCGAAAATTTGCCTGGCTACAGCCAAAAGATCCTTTATCAGGGGGTCACGAAGAGAGTAAATCACGGAGGTGCCTTCCTTCACACTGACAACTACATTCTTCGCACGCAGAACGGCCAGCTGCTGGGATACAGCAGAACCCTCCGAACCCAGAATGGCCTGCAATTCGTTCACATTCTTCTCGCCTTCACTCAGAAGCTCCAGAATGCGGATACGCATCGGATGGGCCAGCGCCTTGAAAAACTCCGTCTTAAATTGCTGAATTTCGTAGTTCATAGACATTTTCTCCTCGAATAGCATTACTTCTGAAATCTAATGCTATCATAGCATAGCCTCATCAGGTCATAAACTCCAGCCCGAATTGCAGATTATTCTATCTCCCTCTCTCAGCTAAACGACAATCGGATAAATGCCCGGTTCTTTCACTGAAATACTGGCGAATATCCCCAAGGCCATCGGCTCACCCAGGCTCTCGAACATCAGCACACTTTCACCAAGCCGCAGATAGCCCGTTCCATCCTCGTCAATATCCTCCAGAACACCGGTAAAGATAACCCTGTCCCCTTCCATCGCAATCCCCGCCTCTCCGTTGTCGGCAGGAATGATATCCACCCATCGCATAAAGAGCTGGGTCAGCTCGAACTCCACGTCGATCTCTTCCAGCGGTGTTACATGAGTGCCATGCCATATCCCCCGGCCTTCCCCGTATGCCGAAGTGAAGAAAATCTCATTCTTCCTGAGCCCATTCCGGGTCACTGTTATTCTCATTTCATAATCTCCATCCGTATAAGTATTCAGCATTTATTATACATGAGCCTTGGCGGGAAAGGGATTCCGGGCACAGAAAAGGGATGTCCCAGCCTTGGCAGCATGAGACATCCCTTAAGGTACAGCTTTATTTATTTTACCTGCTCCGCATTGTAGACCTTAACGTCCAGCGGTGCAGCCAGGAATTCGCCAGCCTGACCAGCAAAGCCTGTGAAATGACTGCTGGCATTGTGGGCAGTTACCGCCTCGGCATCACGCCAGTTCTCCACCATGATGAATACATTGTCTTGTCCGGACTGCTCGTACAGCTCGTAGGAGAGGTTGCCCTCTTCTGACTGTGATGAGGCAATCAAAGGCTTAACCACTGTCAGGAACTGCTCGCGGCGCTCCGGCTTCACTTGGATAATAGCATGGATAATAATCATCGTCTGCTGTCAGCTCCTTCTTATTTCCACTGGGCAACTTTTTCAATCGGCAGACGGACCGAAGCATAACCTTCATCCGCAGCTTTACCGATGGAGATCAGCATAACCGGTACATAACGTTCTTTATCAAGTCCGAAAGCTTCAGCAATTTGTTCTTTCTCATAACCGCCGATAGGATTGGTGTCGTAGCCGTGTGCATGAGCTACCAGCATCAATTGCATGGATACAAGCCCGGCATCAATAAGCACGATATCCTTTTTGACTTCACGCGGCAGAGTTGCAAAACGGGGAGCCAGAACACTCATTTGTCTTTCCTTTACTTCCGCTGGCATAAAGCCGCGTTCCACTGCCGCACTGAAAATCTCCTCAGCATAATCAAAGTTGTCCAAATCTCCGAAAACGGCAATCACAGCTGCTGAAGTCTCCACCTGTGTTTGATTGAATTTAGCCAGCGGTGCCAGGGTGGCTTTGGCTTCTTCGCTTTCAATTACAAGAAAACGCCAAGGCTGCAAATTGATCGAAGATGGGGCAAGCGTAGCTTCCGTCAAAATTTGTGTCATTTTTTCCTTGCTAATCTTAACTGTAGGATCATACTTGCGGATGGAACGGCGTCCTGTGATAACGGATGTGAAATCTTTAAGTTGTTGTGTATTGTTCATGGGAATGACTCTCCTTTGATTGGTATAGGATGTGATCTATAGCTGTTTGATATTCTGCTGCATCCGGGTCAGCATGTCGATAAGCACGGTTCGCTCCCCGGGTGTGATGCTGCTGAGCAAGTCGCTGATAAAATTCTTCTTTTCTTCACAAAACGAAGCAATTCGCCCCCGTCCTTCTTCTGTAAGGGAGACCAGGGTTACCCTGTTGTCTTCAGGATTGTTGCGGCGGGTAATCATACCACAATCCTCCAGCCCTTTCAGGTGGCGGGTAACGGCTGCTGCATCTATATCAACTTCCTTTTGCAGGAAAGACTGACTAATCTCATCGCCATAATACAGCTCATGAAGAAGGCGAAGCCGGGTCGGACTAATGTTCACCGATCGCTCAAACTTTGGATTAATAGCTTTGCTGAGGCTTTGCAGCAGTTCGAAAATCTGCTCTTCCTCGGAGTATTGTTGGGACAAGATATACCTCCTCATATCATTTAATTGTGCACAATCAATATGACAGTAATCATCTTACTCATAAATAATTGACCTGTCAACTAATATGATCACACCCTAAAAATAGGGTTGCTTTTATGGACAGAGAATCCTATAGTCTTGAACTAAGGAGGAGGATCTGCGAATGAAAATAGCCCTTATTCAGCTCGATATAGCTTTTGGCAATCCGGAGGCTAATTATGCTGCGGCGGAACGTAAAATCAGGGAAGCAGCAGCGGACAGACCTGACTGCCTGATTCTCCCTGAGCTGTGGACGACGGGATATGACCTGACCCGGCTTGGAGAAATTGCCGATCCGGAAGGACGCACTACCAAGGCTTTCATATCCGCATTGGCGAAACAATACAGCATTAACATTGTGGCGGGTTCCGTAGCTAACAGACATCCCGGCGGCGGGGTCACCAATAGTATGTTCATATTCAACCGCCAGGGGGAACTTGTCGGCGAATACAGCAAGCTTCATCTGTTCCGGCTGATGGATGAGCATCTCTATCTTCAGCCAGGGGAAGCCAAGGGGTTGTTCATGCTGGATGGCGCGTCCTGTGCCGGACTGATCTGCTATGATATTCGCTTTCCCGAATGGATTCGCGCCCACACCGTACAAGGCGCCGAGGTACTCTTCATCAGCGCTGAATGGCCATTGCCGCGCTTGTCCCACTGGCGCACGCTATTGATTAGTCGCGCGATCGAGAACCAGTGTTATGTTGTGGCCTGCAATCGGGCCGGAAGTGATCCAGCCAATACCTTTGCAGGACATTCCATGATCATTGATCCTTGGGGTGAGATCGTCTGCGAAGCTTCGGAGGGCGAGGAGATTGTCAGCGGCGTGATCGATTGGCAGAAGGTGCGTGAGGTAAGGGCACAGATTCCGGTGTTCTCGGACAGACGACCTGATCTATACGTCTAAATTTTGAAGTGATCGATGTGGCAACATACAGAAAGGGCGTTACGAATACTGGATTCTAACCAGTCCTACGTAACGCCCTTTTTAAGTGCTCTGTAATTGCCATTTACAGCTGAGAATAACGTTCTCGTAGTACCCCTGCGGCAGCTTTGACACGCGGGTCGCTGTATTCCAACTGATATCCCGTCTCCTGTTGGAGCCTGCCGGAAGGGATTAGCTCTATCGCCCTGCGGGTGAAGGCCTCCCTGATCCCGCTACAGAAAGCCGCGGTAGTGCTTGGTCCGCCCAGCTCGCCAAGTCCAGCGATCGTCTCCGGGCGCACTTGTGGATAAGACAAGCCGTGTTCACCTGCGGCAGCTTCTTCATAAAAGCTGCGAATCAGTTCACCGCGCGCCTGTCCAGAGCCGGAGACTACGACAAAGGCATGCACAAAGTAGGCCTGACTCTGTCTGCGTTGAGCAATCCCGCAGAATTTGCGGCCTCCAATGGAGAGGTCGAAATCTCCCGGACAATAGGAGCCTACGACCTCCTTCGCCACAATCTGCGCCGCGGCCGCAGGATGACTGACGGCTACAGCATCTCTAATTACAGCCGCCAGCAGCCGGAAGTCGTCATGAAAGTCCAGCTTGCCGCGACGTTTGGGCAGGATCAGCGACACATTCACAATTCCGGCGTCTAGTGGCACAGCAGCACCGCCGGAATGCCGGACCACCGTGCGGATACCACGGCTCTCCAGCTTGTCCATCGCCAGGGCAGCCCCAGGCAGCTTGCTGTCCCGCAGCCCCAGAGCTACCCCACCGGGATGGCTCCAGAGATGCAAAGAGGGAAGGACCAGACCCGCGCCCACATCCCGGCACAACGTCTCTTCAAAGGCGAACGGAATCAACAAATCGCCACTCTGCGCGGAGACCGGTAATCCGCCTTCTCCGTTATTCTCTTCTTCGAGTAAATGCTCAAACAGCCCCATAACTGACGGCAGTGAACTTTCTTCCCCTTCCGTATTCTCATACAATGGTGTCATGTTCATGAATAACCCCCGAGCGCAGTTATATTCTATATACTGCCGTATCATAATCTCATTGTAACCCATCTGCCTGTTCCCGCGAAGCCGGACATCCGTATAGCTATTCAGCCGCAGGAATTTGATTAAGAAGGCTTTTGGGTAATACTATAACAAACAACTAATAACATTCAGGAGTGGTGCTGCATGACCGCCGAACAGGCTCCGAAGGGCAGACCGGCAAGCAAAAAAGAGCAGTGGGAGCATGCGCTGAATCTACTGTATCTCAACTTTCGAGATTACAGTAAGGAAGCCGTACGCAAATTTGGCGACGAGGATATCCATCAGGCCAGAGTGAACTGCCGCAAACTGCTGACTCTCCTAGCCATACTTGATCCAGAACATTCCTCCGGCCTATATCCTATATTCAAAAAAGCCCAAAAGCGTCTAGGTAAGGTCAGGGATGCCGACGTGCTGATTCAGTCCTTCAAGGAAAGAAGACAGCAAGCCGAGGCCGAAGGTAATCCCAAGACAGTCAGACTGCTAACAGCTGTCATTAAGCATCAGAAAAGCATACGGAAAAAGTATCGTGAGCAACTCGCTCAGGATCTGCCGAAGCTGGCCAATTCCGCGCTGGATGAGAGATGGTCACTTTTCCTGAGCACGCAATTAGAGGACATGATCGCAAGAAGAGATGCCAATGTGGTGATGCGTGAGCTGGAGGAAGCTTTTGAGCAGAAGAAACAAGCCTGTAAAGCCCTCTTCAAAGACCTGTCTTCGCCATCGGAGGAGGATTTCGAGACACTGCACAAGCTGCGGATTGCTGCTAAGGAGCTGCGATACACTGCGGGGGCGGCTGCTTTTGCGCTAAACCAGAAGTTTCAGGCCGATGAGGCCATCTATAAAGACGTTCAGACACAGCTGGGGGAGATCAATGATAAACGGATCTGGCTGCAGACCCTGAATGCTATTGGCCGAAAAAAGCTTGATGTCGGTAAAAAAACATGGGAGGCCTTCACTGCTGAACTGCGGGTAGAAGTACTGGAGGCATTGCAGCATAACCATGTGCTTCCTATCGGGGATAATAGATAATAAACTCAGCAACAGTATTTCAAAAAAGGCGTGAAGGACAGATTATAATCCTGCCCTTCACGCCTCTAACATAGCTTAATGCGTTGCTTTCGCACCGCAATATTTATTCAAAACGCCTTGGTAGACAGCTTTCGGCTGAAGGCCGACCAGCTTTTCCATCGGCTGACCATCCTTATAGACAATCACCGTCGGCAGTCCCATCACGCTTGCTTCGGAAGCCAGCTCCGGCAGATTATCACAGTTAACCTTGGCGATGGTTACCTCTTCCCCATACTCTCCGTCCAGTTCTTCCAGCAATGGCAGCAAAACCTTGCAAGGCGGGCACCACGGTGCTCCGTAATCCACCAGCACTGTGCCCTCACCGCTCAATTTTGACCGCAGACTATCAGCTTGCTCTACCTCGAGAATAGCCATACTTAATCCCTCCTATGTTCCTTATCTATAAGGATATCCTGATCATGCTGTTCTTCTAAAATCGAAGATATCCGCTCCTCCAGATTCAGCTTGATCTGGTTCAGTTGCAGGATCTGCTTTTCAATCTCTTCCAGTTTACTTTGGTATATCGGCATCACTTCCGCACAGAAGGACTCTTTGTTCTTCAGTACACAATTCAGGAAACCGGCGATCTCCTCCGTGGACAATCCAAGATTCAAATACAACTTAATGCTCTCCACAGTCTCTATAGCAAGCGGCGAATATTCCCGGTAACCGTTGGCCTGACGGACCGGTGTAATTAAGCCCTGACTTTCATAATAACGCAATGAACGGACACTAACGCCCGTCTGGCGTGCAAGCTCACCTATTTTCATGGCATTCTCCCCGGGTTCATGAGAAATGGTCTACACATAGTATAAACCCTCACATTAGTGTGAGGGTCAACCTATTTTTTTGAAAAGAGATCGCCTACTCCACTGTTGTGCTTGAGGCCCCGTAATCTTCAATATTCAGCTTCACCTCATAAGTAACAGGTACATTGCTAAAGACCTCATCCCAATCACCTTTCACTTTGTTCCATACGGATGGGTACTGAATCTGTAGACTCTTGCCGAATCCGGCTACATCTGCCTGAAGTTCATACTGTAGTTTATGTACAGTACTCTCGGCTATATCCTGCACCTTCTTCTCTATTGCCTTTCTTACTTGTTTTAAGGTTCCGTCCTGCAGTCTCTCTCCACCGGCAATGTAAGCCTCCGCAATTCTACCTTCCGATTCCATGGAGACGTGAAAAGAAATCTTGTCCCCCTTTACGCTAGGTTTGATCTTGCTATCCATGTCTGTAATCTCATACGTGACGAGCTTGTTATTGTCAGGATTGTAGGTTTTGACCGCACCACCTTTCCCCTTTCCCGTTATCCAGATCAACCCATCCAGCTCCCCCTCGTCCAGGAAACCGCCGAGCTTTCCGGTAGTTCCCTTGATAACGGCCACTCCCGAGAACTTGGTTTCCTTGCCCGATACAATCACATTTTGCAGGACAAAGCTGGTATGACCGTGCAGTGGACCTACCACCTTCGCCATGGATACAGGCTCCCATATCCTTGTGATTCGCTTTCGGTTATTGAAGGTTCCATTAAGTACAAAAGCAGGGGTCTGACCCGGGAGCGAATCGCGAAAGACCTCTCGCGCCTTACCTTTACTGATGAGCAGCAGCACGCTTGGCCTGATATCATTATCTCTGCTGAAGAATTCGATGAGTTCGGAGAGCTTCGTTGTCCGTGCAAGCTCTTCTCCAATGACGATAGTCTTCAGATGATGGCCGATGGGAAGGCGGTTGGAACGCAGAGAGAGCTCACGCACTGCCTCAAAGATGGAATCGCCGGTCTGCGTGGCATTATAATAGTTTTTGGACTGGGCTCCCTCCTTCTTAGAACCGATTGCACCCTGGGGAATGAGAAATTGATAGGTACAGGAGACTTTATTTCTCTTCGGATATTCTCCACCTTTCTGTGCAAAGTCCTGCTCGGTCTCCGTCTCATCCGCGATATCTAGAGCGACCCCCGCTTCCATGTTGACATCCTCGATCGGCGAACTGCTCCAGCAGGAAGAGAGCAGCAGACAAACAGCCAGCAGCAGACTCAGGCTACAGCCTTGCTTCAAAATTTGCTTCACTAGCGCGCCCCCCTCAAACGGGCAATGATCAACAGCGGCAGCGGCAGTGCCCCGAATAAAATCATCGACCAATTGCCAATTCCACTGCCAAAGACAAATAAACCATTCAGATTACGAGGACTCTCTGTCACGATATATATAACGGGCAGCAACACAAATAAACAATGGTTCAGAGGGATCTTTGTCAATTGTGACAACCCGAGTGCGGCTCCATAGAAAGCAATACAGAAGGTGCAAAAAATCTGCATGATCCAAATGGTCAGCCATAAGGATTCGAAACGCTCGAACACCAGATAGTTCACTTCAAAACTCCGAATGAGGTCAATGAAAGGCCACGTCCGGGTAACCACACCATCTACAGAAAAGGCCCCGATGCAAAGCACAACTGCCACAATGTAAAAAACCATAGCGATTAGTGTTGCAGAAACAACCACCTTCATCGTCTTTTTCGGCTTATCCATAAAAGCAACCAGAAAAAGCAGGGCTTCCCCGGAGGTAAAGGTCAAAGCTGTTGGCTTGATAGACCGCCAGACTGGACCCATGCCCTGACCCAGTACAGGACGCAAATTGTTGATATCGACGATCTGCAGACTAAGCAGGCACACGCCAAAAAACACAGTCCAGGTAATGGGAAACAGCAATCGGCACATGCGAGAGATCGCATTGATCCCACCCCTGCATAGATAAAGGGCGACCCACATAAAGATCCCAGTAATCGCCCAGTTGGGTGTTCCCTCCAGTAGAAAAAAGACGGTCACTTCCTGCACGGTACGTATCTCATAACTGGCAATGCACACAAAATAACCAATGAGCACCACGCCCAGCAGGATTGCCAACGGCCGCCCGATTATTTTTCCACTGTATTGATAAATCGTCTGTCCAGGGAAGCGCTGGCTGAGTTTGGCAATGATCAGTCCTGTAATCATGGAGAGGAGACCGCCAAGGATCACAGAAATCCAGACATCAGGGGTTCCTGCCTGTTCAACAGTAGTCCGAGGAAGGGTGAACACACCTGCTGCAAGAACATAGTTAACCACAATAATGATTACCTCGGTTGTTGTTATTCGATCCCTCGTTTCCATATTTCAGCCTTTCACCTCTCTTGCCTTGATTTGCTTTGCTTATCCTTTTCGGATCGGGCCTTTCGATTTCAATATCGCCGGGCGGCGTTTAAGCAACTGCAGGGGCAGCCGGATAATAAAATCCTTCCAGTCCTTTACATGAGAGGGTACTGCTAAGCCCAGATAAGGTACTCCAAAGCTCTTCAGCTTGATTAAATGGCTGCTCAGTAGCAGGAAGAACAAGATGACACCGTACATCCCGAACACCGCTGCGAAGAACATCGCTACGAAGCGTAGCAGTCGTAAGGTGATACCCGCACTGTACATCGGCATGGCGAAAGAAGAAATGGCTGTAACAGCAACGACGATAACGAGAATAGGACTGACAATTCCCGCCTCTACCGCGGCCTGGCCGATAATCAGACCTCCGACGATTCCCATTGCAGGGCCGATCGGCTTCGGTAGCCGTAAGCCAGCCTCCCGCAGGATTTCAATGGATACTTCCATGATCAGCGCCTCAATCAACGAGGGAAAAGGAACGCCCTGACGGGAACTGACAATGGATATCACCAGCTTGGTTGGAATTAGCCCTGGATGAAAAGAAAGAAAGGATATATACAGAGCCGGAGCGAAGAGTGAAACCATTGCCGCGAAGAAGCGCAATGCCCGCAGTAGAGACCCTGCTATCCAGCGGTCAAAATAATCTTCGGGCGATTGCAGCAGCATCCCAAACGTCACCGGCATAATCAGGGCAAATGGGGTCCCATCCAGCAGGATCGCAGCTCTCCCCTCCAGCATGGCAGCCATGACACGGTCAGGTCGTTCGGTATTCTGAATCTGTTGAAAGGGACTGAGAAAGTCGTCCTCGATCAGTTGTTCCACAAAACCCGACTCCTGAACATCATCAATATCTATCGTTAGAATTCTGCGTTTAATTTCCTCCACCAGTTCCTCATTCGCTATATCCCGGATATAGGTAAGGACAAGCTCCTTCTCCACCCTTTTGCCCACAGTAAAAGAAACCATCACCAGTTCGGTGTTCTGTCCATGCCTTCTCAGCATGGCCGTATTGTCACTGAGCGTCTCATTAAAGCCAATGCGCGAACCGCGCAAAAGCGCTTCGGATACCGGCTCTTCCCCGCCTCTTGTTCTGCCTTTGGGCGTGCCCAGCACGAACAATTCCTTCATGCCGTCCACCATCAGCACAGCAGAACCGAACAGTACCTTTTTTAGTGATTTTGCCGGATCAGTAGTGTACTCAATCTCCGAGACCAGAAGGATTCGTTCAACAATAATCCGCTTCAGTTCCCCTGCTTCGGGCGCCTCGTTCATCCCTTCAAAGGGTAGAACTGCATTCATCAATGGCCTCAAAATGTTGCGGTCCATGCTGTCCTTATCCGTCAAGCCATCCACGAAAAGCAGCACAGCCTTGATCTGCAGAGCTCCGATACGCAGCAACCTGATGTTCACATCCGCCATATCGCTACTAATCTTCTTGAACAACTGAAGGTCCTCATCTATATTGCCTGTATAGGAGTGGTATGGCGTCTCTTGTCCATCATTGTTGCCAGATTCACCACTGTCTTCCTTTCCCGCAATGAATGTAGTTTTGTTCGACTTCGTACCTTCTGCACCTTTTGTGCCTTTTATGGGGGTTACTCCACCATCCTTGTTTAAGGCTGCTTTAGCTTTCTGGCCCCGTTTGCTGACATCCCCCTCGGAGGTTCTGATCCAGTTCACTGTCTGTGTGATGACTATGGGGACAATCAGAAGAATAAGTCCCTGAAACAGGACGCTCCAACCAGGGAGCCATCCCGCAATCATATTCCACATGAATTACGACCTCCCACTTAACAGCTGTAGCCATATTTTTACCGAAGCAGGATTATTCATGCACACATGCAAAAAGAGCCCAGTCTGCGGGGGGTTCCGCAGCCGGACTCTTTCCAAGGTCGTACTATCTTATATCCATATGATAGCTATAGCCGGGCCGCCGCCCATAATCCACTCCGCAGAATCAATTGACGGAACGGCTCAACCGAGAAAGATGGCAGATGATGCCCAGGCATCAGGTAGACCACACGGCCTTGGCCGAATTCATGACACCAAGCCGCTTCTCTCATTGCGCCTTCATGGAGATAATGAGCCAGCACCGTCGTCTTGAAATGCGGCTGCATTTCAAAATAATACGGCTCGTCATCAATCGTGAAAGCTGCGATGCCCTGCACAATCGGATGCTCTGGCTGCGGGAATTCGATTTGGAGTGACGTATATTCCGGATGGTGGGTGAAATACCCGCCCAGCACCGTGCCGAGCTCCTGCGTGCGCTGCATGGAGATTCCGTTATGTACGACAAGGAGTCCTCCTCCTCCGGCGACAAAGGAAATCAGAGCTGCGGTTTGTTGTGGAGTAAGCGGCTCATCCGAAAATTCGGTATAGGAAATAATGAGTTCATAACCAGCCAGCGTTTCAGGATTCAATGTATCCAGGTCCTCCGTGCAATGTACCTCTACTTCATCTTTGAAAATATTCTCGAATTCACGATCCACATCCTTGAACGGGTGATATTTCACGTTAGAGTAGCTGCCCAGGGCAAGCGCTTTTATAGTAGTCATGTGTACACATCCTTAAGTTAGAATATTTACTCCTTAACTAGAGCCTACCAAGGCCAGTGATTTCCATCCAGATCCAGGTATGCAGGCTCTTCGCCCAAATACTGCTTATGATTCTGTACCAGCGCCATAATCTTGTAGGCCGACTCTTCTGGAGTCGTAGTCGCAAACTCATCGATCTTCCCACCCATATAGGTTTGAAGCCAGCCAGGATGGAAGATCATCACCTGTCCGCCCAGCTCCTTCAGATGATTATGCAGAAGAGAGGACTGCATATTGAGCGCCGACTTGGACATGCAGTATCCGTACATGTTGGTGCGCTTGTTGCGACCAACGCTGCCAGCCTCCGACGAAATGTTAACGATTAATTTCTGTTCGCTCTGGAGTAGCAGCCCCATCAGCGCATTGCTGACTCTCAGTGATCCTAGCGTATTGACATTATAGATTTTCTGCATCGCTTCAATGTCCATATCCACAAGCATCGAAGCATAATCAGAGGATTGAATAATACCTGCATTATTAATGATGATATCAACATGCCTTGTGCTGCTGGCAATCATCCTTGCCGCTCTCTTAACACTGTCGCTGTCTCCAATATCAAGCGGGACCAGTCTCAGCTGATCCGGGTATTGATCCTTAAGCGCTTTCAGAAAATCCGAATCTTCCAGGTATTGACCGGCAAATACCAGATATTGATTCTCTAGCAGCCAGCGGGTAAGAAACAGTCCAAGTCCCCGGTCCGCACCGGTAATACAAGCAACCTTATTCATTGCTTTGGTCACTCCCATTCGTGGTAATTATTTCATTAACCCCCTCACCTTAGCATGCAGTCATGGTTTTTTCAATACCCGCAGGGCCATTCGGTAAAGCGGCCATTACCAGCACGGATAATAATTTTTTTGCTTTAATTTTTAACTATGTTACAATCATGATTACAGGTTGCTAATCACCCTGATAATGCCTTAAATTTAAACAAAAAAACATACAGGAAGGTGATTCATTTGTCTATTCAACAACTGCATACACTGGATGATCTACAACAATATGTTGGGCAGCCAGGCAAGAAGCTGCTCTTCAAGCACAGCACAACCTGCCCGATCAGCGCCAAAGCGCATGAAGAATTCCAAGCCTTCCTTAAGGACTCGGACACTACGGCAGCCATCGTTCATGTTATTGAAGACCGCCCGGTATCCAATCAAATTGCTGAAGATTTCGGCATTAAGCATGAGTCTCCACAGCTCTTCCTGCTTGAAGACAGCGAAGTCCGCTGGAATACATCCCATTGGAAGATCACTAAAGACGCTATCAATGAGGCTGTAAACCAATGAGCGAACAAGTGATTGTCTATTCCACAACAGGCTGCAGCGACTGCAATCTGGTCAAACAATTCCTTACTGAACAAGGTGTTGCCTTTGAAGTAAGAGACATCATGACCAACACTGCTTATCAAGAAGAAGTTGAGAAACTGGGCTTCATGGGCATTCCAGTGACCGTATCCGGTAACCATGCAGTCAAAGGGTTCAACCACCAGGAACTAAAGTCCCTGATTGAATCATCTGCTAAATAATTCAATACATTAAGCAGTATGCTCTTTATACAAAAGGGGATCTCGCAAGCCGTCATCAGGCTGTGGAGATCCCCTTTCTATTTTACCGGACGAGAAGCTTCGGGCCTGTAATCGGCCGCAACCAGCACATCGACATGCCGGGCGGAACGCAGGATTTGTTTGGTCACATCGCCCCGCAGCCAGCGGCGAAGCCAGGAACGTTGGGACTGCCCGATAATGATCTGAGTGCTCTGAAGGGCTTGCGACCTCTCTAGCAGCAGCGCGGCCACGCGGCCCGGAGCCGTACTAGGTATAATTTTGAAAATACCCCCGAGACTTTCTGTCAATTCCTTGAGTTTACGGATGCGCTCCTCCTGAGCTGCGCTCACTTGCTTGAATTCCTGGACATACGTAACGTACCAGCAAGCCTTAAGTCTGTAAGCAATTCGGAAGCCGCGGCGGATGAGCCGCTCGGCCTGATGCCCGAGCGTGATGCAGACATAGATCGCTTCCTTGCGCCGCCAGGGCCCTCGCAGTGATCCGTCGCGCTCCCAGGCTTCCAGACGCTCATCTACATCGTCAGCAATCTCCCGCAGGGCCAGCTCCCGGAGTGCAATCAGGTTGCCGATTTTGAAGAAATTCCCCAGCGCCTGATCCACCTTGGCCATGTCATAAATTTTGCCCTCCTTCATCCGCTCTTGCAGTGCCTCGGGTGTTACATCAATCAGTTCAACCTCACTGGCCTGCTGCAAGATGCTGTCCGGCACGGTCTCCCTTACTCTGACACCGGTGATCTGCTCAATCGCATCATTCAAGCTTTCTAGATGCTGCACATTCACGGTCGAAATTACCGAAATCCCTGCATCCAGCAATTCTATTACGTCCATATACCGCTTTTTGTGCTTGCTTCCCGGTACGTTGGTATGCGCAAGTTCATCCACCAGTACCACCTCAGGGTTGCGGCGAATGATCGCTTCCGTATCCATTTCTTCCAACACCGTTCCCCGGTAATCCATTTGCAGGCGGGGAACGGTATCAAGATCGGCTACCTGTGCCAGCGTTTCCTTACGACCATGGGTTTCTAGTAGCCCAATGACGGCATCGATCCCTCTTTTCAGGAGGTCATTGCCCTCGCGCAGCATCTTGTAGGTCTTCCCAACCCCGGGAGCAGCGCCAATGTAGACCTTGAAGGTGCCCCGCCGAAAATCCTCTATTTTCTCCATCACTTCCTGATTGCTCAGTCTATGGTAAGCGTTCGTCTCCTGATCACTATCGCGGCTCTGCCGGGTTGGAAGCACCCGTTCTCCCTCTACTTCCGCACGATCTGCTACGAAGAATACATCCACATTACGAATCTGCTTCAACAGCGTGCCCGCGATCGACCCTTTCCAAAAGTCCTGCCACGCTGTCTGTTTGGAGTGACCCATAACGATTCGGGTGACCTTATGATCCGTCGCGTACTGCACCAGCAGAAGAGGGATTTCCCTCCTGGACCGGAAGGGGATCTCCTTTATCGAGGCACCGATTTTTTCTGCCAGCTTCCATAATGAGGTCTTAAAGGTAGCAGCATTAGAGGGCATCGTAAGTCCCTGCTTCCAGAACGACACTACTTCAAGCTCTGCGTTCAGTCGCTTGGCAATCTGCTGTCCACGGCGAATATGAATAGAGCCATTCCAGTAATACTGCGCGGAGACCAGCACTTTCTCAGCAATGCGGACCCTGCCCTGAAGTCCCTGCTCCTTCTGGTGCTTCTCCAGGGAGTCATTCACATCTTCGGCTACAAGGCGGAGCGCCAACTCACGCAGCTTGCCCAGGTTACCTTTATTGAACAGATGAGTGTTGGCTTCTCCGCCGACATGACCCTCGGACAAGCGCTGAAGAATCTTCTCTGGGGTCACATCCACCAGGACCAGCTCATCGGCCAAGGCAAGCACATTTACTGGAACAGAATGCTCCACCTTCATCCCCGTCCATTGCCGGGCCAGTTCCGCCGCTCCTTCCACTTCGTAGACATTCACTGTGGTAATGACACTGATGCCATGGCTCAGCAAATACTGGATGTCCTCAAGCCGACCTACCCGCTCGGCTCCCTCACGGTTCAGATGTGCTGCGCCATCCGTGAGCACAACCTCCGGATTGCGCTGCAAGATGGCTTCCATATCGAGATCCTTCTTCTCTATCCCCTTCTTGTGCCAGTGAATGCTGGGGATCCGCTCCAGATCACGGAGCTGATCCAGCGTTTCCGGGCTTTGGTGGGTGGAAACCGCACAGGTCACCACATCAATCCCCTGTGCTCTCAGCATCTGCCCCTCGCGCAGCATCTGGTACGTCTTGCCCGACCCGCTTGCCGGGCCGATGTAAATCTTCAGACGGCCGCGGTGCAATTCATATAAGGACAGCAGCAGTTCCTCTGGTGTTTTTCGCCGGTATGTTCCCATGCAGACCCTCTCCCTTGCATGGCTCATGCATCCCTGCCCGTTCACAGACGCCCCGTGCAGGGATGCTGACCTCTGACTTTATTCTATGGCTTCATCGCTTTTCTGCACATCCAGATTCAGTTCCAGTACATTCACACGCTCTTCGCCGAACAAGCCCAAATCGCGCCCTTGGGTATGCGCTGCTACAAGCCGCTCCAGCTCTGCAGCCGGAATTCCCGTCAGCTTGCTGATTCGTGGAATCTGCACAGCCGCCGCAGCCAGGGAGATATGGGGGTCAAGCCCTGATCCCGAGTTGGTCACTAGATCCACGGGCAGCTTATTCAAGGCAACATCGGGGTTGTCTTTCTGCCACTGCGCGATAAAATCCTTCGTACGCTTTAGCATATCTGGATTGGAAGGTCCATAGTTGTTAGAGCCAGAAGCCTCGGCTTTATACTCGATGCTAGATACCCGGCTGTGGAACAGACGCGGATCTGTAAAGTTCTGACCAATCAGTTTCGAGCCAACAACGTCACCAGCTTCATTTTTAAGTAGACTGCCATTAGCTTGGGAAGGCATGAGCACCTGGGCAATAGCTGTCGTAGCTAGTGGATAGACCACACCGCACAGAACAATGAAAACCAGAGCAAGCCGCACAACGATAAAAACATTAGCGTTTTTCATAACATCCTCATCCTCTTCCTGATATAATCAGCTGCTAGATCCACACACTTACAATCATATCAATCAGCTTAATGCCTACGAACGGTACAACCACGCCGCCAAAGCCATAGATAAAAAGGTTGCGGCCGAGTAGTCTGGACGAGCTCATCGGCTTGTAGGACACGCCCCGCATAGCGAGAGGAATCAACAGCGGAATGATGATCGCATTGAAAATCAGCGCAGAGATGATGGCCGAGCTTGGCGAGCCAAGTCCCATGACATTAAGAACCCCCATCTCCGGAATCGCCAGGGTGAACATGGCCGGAATAATAGCAAAATACTTGGCGATGTCGTTCGCGATACTAAATGTCGTCAACGCACCGCGCGTCATTAGCAACTGCTTCCCGATTGCGACCACCTCAATAATCTTCGAAGGATCTGAGTCCAGATCGACCATATTGGCCGCTTCCTTGGCGGCTGTAGTACCACTATTCATCGCCAGCCCAACATCTGCTTGAGCCAGTGCGGGTGCATCATTCGTACCGTCACCGGTCATAGCCACCAATTTACCTTGTGACTGTTCACGGCGAATGACTTCAATTTTATCCTCTGGGGTGCTTTCGGCAATGAAATCATCGACTCCCGCTTCGCGAGCAATGGTAGCAGCAGTCAGCGGATTATCACCGGTACACATAATCGTCTTGATTCCCATCTGCCGCAGCTCTTCGAACCGCTCCTTCATACCGGGCTTGACGGTATCCTTCAGATAGATGAGTCCATAGATGCGGTTGTCTACGGCAACTGCAAGCGGAGTACCTCCCAACCGGGCAATGTCATCAGAACGGCTATCCAGGTCACCCGGAATCTGTCCACCCTTTGACAATACCCATTTTTTCACGGAATCAACGGCTCCCTTACGCACACTGCGTCCGTCACGAAGGTCGATGCCACTCATCCGGGTCTCGGCCTTGAATTCCACAAATTCGCCGCCGTCTCCAAGACTGCTGTCATAGCTGCGTTCCAGCTTCTTGGCAAGTTCAATGACGGACCGCCCTTCAGGCGTCTCGTCCTTCAGAGAGCTTATCGCCGCCCAGGCCGTTAGATCGACTTCCGTCTCTTGGCCCACCGGCACAAATTCACTCGCCATCCGGTTCCCGAAGGTAATGGTTCCGGTCTTATCCAGGATCATCGTATTGATGTCTCCGGCAGCTTCCACCGCTTTCCCGGACATAGCGAGCACGTTGAACTGGGTGACCCGGTCCATACCCGCTATGCCGATCGCCGAGAGCAGTCCGCCGATTGTTGTCGGGATCAGGCAGACCAGCAGGGCAATCATGACCGGAATATCAAGCTCAATGTTCAAGTATCCCGCTATCGGCCGCAGGGTAACGACGACAATCAGAAAGATAATCGTCAGACTGATCAAGAGTGTGTTCAGCGCAATTTCGTTCGGCGTCTTCTGACGTTTGGCCCCTTCCACCAAGGAGATCATCCGGTCCAGAAACGATTCCCCCGGATCACTTGTAATCCGCACCTTAATCTCATCGCTCACGACACGTGTACCGCCGGTAACAGAACCAAAATCGCCGCCCGCTTCTTTGATGACAGGTGCTGACTCACCGGTAATGGCCGATTCATCTACTGAAGCCAGTCCCTCAATGACCTCACCGTCACCCGGGATAAGTTCCCCTTGGCTGACGACCACGATATCGCCTTTGCGCAGCTCAGAGGAAGAAACCGTCTTGGTCGCTGTTCCCACCAGTTTATTGGCCGTAATATCCTGTTTGGTCTTCTTCAGTGAATCTGCCTGGGCCTTTCCGCGGCCTTCAGCGAGGGCTTCTGCGAAGTTGGCGAACAGAACGGTAAACAGCAAAATGCAGAATACCGTAATGTTGAAGCCCATCGACTGCTCAGCATGAAAGTATCCGGGTACCAGCACCATAAACAGAACGATGATGGTACCGATCTCGACGACGAACATGACTGGATTCTTCATCAGCGTCACCGGGTTCAATTTCACAAAACTATCTTTTACAGCGCTGAGGAGTATCGGTCCGGTCAGCAGCTTTTTTCTTTTGGCAGTACTCATCTTGTTCTCCCTCTCTTTCAAAGCTTTGCCTAGCAAAGCTAGCTATGGACAGCCACTGCTTACCGCAAGGTCAAGTACTCAGCAATCGGGCCAAGCACAATGACTGGTAAAAAGGTCAACGCACCGATGATCAGAACCGTACCAATCAGGATGCCGGTGAACAAGCCATTATCTGTCCGGAAGGTTCCGGTCGTCTCTGGTACAGTGTTCTTGCGCAGCAGGGACCCGGCAACCGCCAGCATAGCGATCACAGAGACGTATCGGCCCAGCAGCATAACGATCCCGGTCGTTATATTCCAGAAGGAGGTATTGTCCACCAGTCCCTCAAATCCAGATCCATTATTCGCGGCCGAAGAGACATATTCATATAACACCTGGGTCAGGCCATGAAAGCCCGGATTGGTAATTGAGCCTTTGCCCAGCTCGGTCAGGAAGGCCCCCGCGGTCGGTACCAGGATTATGAGCGGGTGAATCAGGATCGCGATAGCGATTAGCTTCATCTCCCTGGCTTCGATCTTCCTTCCGAGGAATTCCGGAGTTCTGCCGACCATAAGTCCACTCAGGAAAACACCCATAATCGCATACATCAGCATATTAATCAGCCCGACACCCTTGCCGCCAAACACATTATTCAGCATCATGAGCGCCAGCGGTGTAATTCCGCCGAGCGGTGTCAGCGTGTCATGCATATTGTTAACACTGCCTGTGGTCGCCGCGGTTGTCACCGTAGTGAACAGGGAGGATTGCGGTATACCAAAACGAACCTCCTTGCCTTCCATACTGCCCTGCGAGGAATCGATACCGAAGGCGTTAATCGCCGGATTCCCACGGGTCTCAGCATAATAGTTCAGTCCCAGCAGCAGCACGAAGAGCGTCATCATCGCGGTAAAAATCACCCAGCCCTGACGTTTGTTTTTGGCAAACAAGCCATACGTATATGGCAGAGCCGCAGGCAGCATCCACATCGAGAGAATTTCCAGCACGTTCGTAAGCGGACTTGGATTCTCGAAAGGATGAGAGGAGTTGGCCCCGAAGAAGCCACCACCGTTCGTCCCAAGATGTTTGATCGATTCCAGCGAAGCCACAGGCCCTATCGCAATATGCTGCACCTGGCCCTCAAGTGTAGTGACCTCAAGCGTCGGCTTCAGCGTCTGCGGCACATGCAGGCCGACCAGAATCAGCGATACCAGCAATGCGAGAGGCAGAAAGATCCGCACATGTGCTTTTACAAAGTCTTCAAAAAAGTTCCCCACCAACTCCCGCCCCGTGATCCCTCTGACAAAAGCGATCGCCACAGAGAAGCCGCTGGCAGCAGAGGTGAACATCATCATCGTAATCACAGCCATTTGCGAGAAATACGACAGGCCGGTCTCTCCGCTGTAATGCTGCAGATTCGTGTTCGTCATAAAGCTGATGACCGTATTGAACGTAAGCGTCTGCTCCATATCTGCGATTCCATTCGGGTTAAGCGGCAGTCCCTGCTGCACCCGCAAAATGATATAACTGAAGGCTACCAGCACGATATTTGTTAAAATAAAGCTGAGCGCATATTTCTTCCAGGACATTCCTTCGCGCTTCTTCAGCCCAATGAGGCGATAGATGCCATTCTCTGTACGACCAAACCATTTATCCGTACGGTTAGGCTCACCTGAAAATACATGATATACATAGGTGCCCACTGGCTTCACCAGAAGCAGCAGGATTACGATCACAACGACCATTTGCAGAATGCCCATGAATGTCCCTCCTTAGCAAGGCTTCTATTTCTGTTCTTATTTCTCGCGTTAGATATAGCTAAAATTTCTCCGGGTTAATCAGCGCATAGACCAGATAGATGAACAGCAGCAAGGTCACAGCAATAATCACAATCACCGCTCATTCCCCCCTGCATCCTCGACTACACCTGAACACCATTGTACAAATCCATAGAACAAGCCGTACGTAACGGCCAGTGCGGCGATCATATACAGATCCAGCATCGTTTCCAGCCCCTTTTGTTATCCCTGATCACAGGAAGTTTGGTCCACTAAAAAAACGGCATCCCCGCTGTGGGAATAGATGACATAACTTGCGCCCAGTCTTGTATAGACCAATCTGGGGTTCAAGGAAGTGGTAATTACAAAGATGGGCTGTGTTGTCCAGGCCCGGCACATTTGGATGTAACGACAACACAGCGGGAAACTGCTCTCGAACAAATACAC
The DNA here is from genome assembly GCF_042649265.1 of Paenibacillus sp. GCM10012306. NCBI lineage: Bacteria > Bacillati > Bacillota > Bacilli > Caryophanales > Paenibacillaceae > Paenibacillus > Paenibacillus sp. GCM10012306. The sequence continues at coordinate 26,288 of NZ_JBHRYW010000016.1, forward strand.
CTTGCCTACAGGAAAGGATGGACGAAACCACGTTTTCTGATGGCGAGTATCTACTAAAACAGTGTTCTCAACTCCCAATTCCTCTAAACGGGTCTTTTCCTCTTGATTGTTCGTTAGTCCAGCTACCTGAATGCCTCTGAATTTCAATATCTTGATAAAATGCTCGCCAGCCTTTGTAGGTGCGCATACCAGCACATATTCCATCTGATCCGCCATATCTCTTATCCCCTCCTGCTCTTGCACAACAACAAGGAGGCAACGAAAATCTCCGAAAGGAACGTGACCTATCGTCATTTTCGGGCACAGCCGTGTGTGGCTGTGTCACGTCACCAGACGCTGCCTTACAAGCGTTTTGCTTATAAAAGCACAGCAAAAAACCACAAAGGATCTCCTCTGTGGCTCGCTAACGGTCACATTGCACTCATCCTCTCTCCATACGCTTACGAGGTTAGCTGACGGATTCGGGCGGTGAGAGTCGCCCTACCCATACAGATGCATGACTAGCTGCATCCATACAGGATTCACCCCATAACCGGCTTCCGACTCTCACATCGGCTGCCGATTGTTGGTTCCCCCGCTTTCCTTGACGGAAATTAAGCGGATCAACTATTCGGTTGTGGTTGAAACAGATGTAATCATACTCTCATGCAGGAATTCTTGTAAAACGCCAAGGATGCCAAAATAATGCATAAAGAAAACCCTTTTCATATTGGGTAGCGTTTTCTTAATGTTCAATCTCTCTATTTCTCCTATTTTCACGTTTTTGTCACGATTATCGAATTTTTTATATATTTCGGGGTTGTTTTTCCCAAAAGCGCGGAACTCCAAGATTTTGACACGTCTTCCGCTCAAATACGAAAAGAGGGGCTTGAGGAAGATAAATGCCTCATAACGGCTAATAAACATGCTTTTAGTCCACTTTCTTTCCCTTGGTTGCCGGAATTCCGTGGATAGACGGTACTATGAAATAATTTCTCTTTTTACAAAAGGAAGTCGTGCGGCGTATGATTCGGATTACGATTACACATGTATCCGGGAACGACAACAGGTTCAGAACTGGAACGCCCAGCGCCTATTATTCCATTCTGTAAACCGTGAATAGAAATACAGCCCAGCTTACTGTTGGAACATCTCCTTACTTCTGAATTTGTACACCATATAAAGCATCAGCGGAAGGACTAGCGCACAGGTGAAATCCCAGAAGATATAATAGTCGACAATATAATCGAAATATACGGTATTGGTCGTGATCGCAAACGCCAAACCAAAGACGAGCATGCCGCCAGGAATCGACAACGGACGATAATCACGCAACTTGAAGAGCTGAGCGGTCCCGAGCAGGAAAGCATAGAAGTCCAGAATAGTCTTGAAAAATGTCGATAAAATCCAATTGATAGCCAGTATGGCCTCCACTCGCTGTAGAAAATTCCCCACGTTGATTTTTTGTGCGGCAGCATAGGTAGTATAGAGATAGCTGGAGGCCAGATTCGGTCCAATCACCAGCAGGGCCAGCAGAATAATAGAGCAGATAGCCATCCCTCCAAGGAAAACCCCGATCAAATAATCTCTTTCCGTAGTCTTGCTGGTAACTACATAGGGAAGAAACATCAGCACAGCATTCAGTTCACAGAACGTGAAGGTACTGCTGTATAATGAACCATGTGTAATGGCCCGAAGTCCCTCACCCATTATAGGTTGGAGTCTGGATAATTCGGCCTGGGGAAGCAGCAGAAAGAACAGGGCCAGAAACAAAAAGATATACAGTGGGAAAAAAGTCTCTCCCGACCGGGCAATAGCTTCCAGTCCACTCTTGGTCCCCCACACCAACGTAATGATCATCATGAAGTGAATCGCATTGATGGGCGTCTCCGTAAAAATCTGCGTAGTGAGAAAATCACCGGCTTCCCGAAGCAGCATCGCGGTAGTGACCAAATAGTAGTACAGGTAAAATAAAGAAATCAACCCCCCAATCCATCTCCCCAAGAGGCGCCGGTTGTATTGAATAATCGTCAGCTTGGGAAACAGGCGGCTGAACCGGTACAGAAACCAGGCAATCGGCCATCCGATCAAGAGGCCTATTCCTCCGGAGATCCATCCATCTTGTTTAGCCGCGGATATCGTGAGTGAGGGCAGAATCAACAACATATCGCCAATAATAAAGTAGATGACCAGCACAGCAAGTTGTCTGGAGCTGATTCTCCCATTTTCCATGCCTCAATCATCCTTTACCTGTAGAATGTACTCCATCCATCGATACAAAGGTTTGTAGATCAGCTCAGGAACCCGCATCGGACTAGGTGTCTGGATTCCTTTTAAAGCCACAATACTGACGATTGCCCCGGCAACCAGCATGACTATGAAAATTAATGTTTCACGCGCCCAGCCTTTCTTAATCAAGGGAGGGAGCTCGAAAGCAGCGATGGCAAGGGAACAAAAACCGACGACAATGGTCGTAAGAGTCATGTCTATTTCTCCTTCATCCGGCGCTCAATCGAATTAGCAATCATGCCAGTGTTACGAATATGAGCATCCACCTTGTACACCACTTTTAGATGGGGGAATTCATCATCCCACTGTGACTCTAACTTCTTCCACAGCTTGGGGTAGGCATTATAAATCACCTGTCCAAAACCGAAAACATCGACTTTATAACGGCGCTGGACTGCTTCAACCGATTGCCTCATCAAATCCTCAAGATCCTGTTCTCCAGCAACTTGCAGCTGTTCTAGCACCATTGGATCATTGATGTTCAGACTGCACTCCAATTCCCCGATGTTGCTTTCCACTTTGGCGCTGATCTCAATGACAGGTTTACCCGCCTCCAGGCGGCTTTTCATTTCCGTGTGTGAACGGATAATTTCAAGACTGATATACTTGCCATCCGGACATTTCAAATGCCCTGCTGTGCTGCTAACCGTGTTCCTAATATAGTTATAGCCTTTACCTTCATCTTTGGTCATCCATCCAATCAGCTTGTCATTGCGGAAGACTGCCATGCCTGAATACCCCAGTTTTACCGGATGATCGATAAGTCTCATATCCTCAGATTTAGTATCCCTACTGTCATTCTCCAAAAGGGAAATCCCTGGCAGCACAGGACTCATTCCCGTAGTCATGAGTTGGTCAATCAACGTGTCAACAGTCACCGCAGCTACCGGTGCCCAAACCTTGTTTGAAGTATCCAGTGAGTAGAATAACGCCTCCGCGGGGATTTTCTCCAGCGGTGTCAGGACTTTCAGAATATTTTCCGCAGAGGCATCCCTAGCGATTAATACATAATAATCCGGTCTTGTCTCCGGATTACGCACCAGAATATCTATCACTTTGGCAATGCCGTCCCGAGCCACCTCCTCACTTAGAACCAGTGTCCTGATGTGGGCAGTATAGATCTTTCGGGGGCTCGTTTCTGTCAGCTTGCGGAAGGCCTCAAAGAGGGTCGGTGCCACCGTCTTATAAACCGCCACCGGAGTATTTTGCTTACCTGTACGGCCATTCACCTGATCCGGTATAACCACCTGTACGGTCAATTGGTACTGATCATTAGATTTATCGATTGCGATGCCCGACACAATGCCTAGTTCATTCAATTCCCGGCGGCTCCAGCACCCTGTCAACAGCACAAGGATCATTACTGCCGCTAAAATCCCCCCTGTAATACGCTTCATGGATGCACCTCAACGATAGCTATTTATTTGCGTGATTGCCGCACCAGGTTCTTGCGATTGTACATCTTCGGCCGTTTGCGCATAGCTGGCCAAGGCAACCGGAACAGCGAGTCTTTCTGAGCATCCAGATTAAACGGAGCCAGCGGACTCAGATAAGGAACGCCAAAGGAACGGAGCGTATTCAGGTGCAGCACCAGGATAATAACCCCCACCAGAATCCCGAATAGCCCAAATGAAGCAGCCAGCCCCATTAATACGAACCGGATCATTCGCACAGAAATGGACATTGTATTCGCCGGAATGACATAACTCGAAATCGCCGTAATAGACACGATAATGACCATCGCCGCGGAGATAATACCCGCTTCTACCGCAGATTGCCCAATGACGAGTGTGCCGACAATGGATACGGCCTGACCCACCGTTCTTGGCATCCGTATACCGGCTTCCCGCAGAATTTCATAGACGATCTCCATCATTAGCGCCTCAATAAAAGCCGGAAAGGGGACACCTTCCCGCTGCGCGGCCAGATTCAGCAGTAGATTCGTGGGCAACATCTCCTGATGAAAGGTTGTAATAGCGATGTAGAATGACGGGGCGAGCAAGACAATCAGAAACGACATAAAGCGAATCATCCGAATCAGGGTGCTAATGTCGGAGCGCTGATAGTAGTCTTCCGGTGTCTGCAAGAAATGAACAAAGAGTGCTGGAACGAGCAGGACAAACGGCGTACCATCTATGATTATCGCTACTTTCCCCTCCAGTATTCCCGCCACGATCGTATCGGGGCGCTCACTGTTGTATACCGTAGGGAATGGAGTGGCGGTCTTGTCCTGAATAAATTCCTCGATATAGCCGCTCTCCAGAATACCGTCGATATCGATAGCATCCAGTCGGTTACGTACTTCCTGAAGAATTTGCCCGCTCACAATATTTTTCTGATACATAATAGCGACACTGGTCTTGGTTATTGTGCCAATCGGATGGATTTCAAGCCATAACTGCGGGTCCTTGATCCTCCGGCGGATCAGTGAGATATTAGTTTGAATATTCTCGGTAAAAGCATCCATCGGTCCACGAATGCTCGGCTGGGAGGTCGGTTCGCCCACGGTCCGGTCTTCGCGTCCGGTCACCCCGATGCGGAGCCCTTCCGCATATCCGTCGAGCAAAAGAATGGCATCTCCTGACAAGAGATGTGTGAACAGCGTGTCTATCCCATTGAGATAGCTAATGTCACCCACGGTAAGGGCTTTTTCCTTCAAATAGATCAGCGGGGCGTCCCTGAAGGATGACTCCTGCTCCGGTTTTAACGCCCCCAGATTCGTCAGCGATTTCAGCACAGCTGTCTGGATCATCGTGCGATCAGCCAGACCGTTCATGTATAGCAAGGCCACTCCCCAATGGTCAGCCAACACCATCTCTCGAACAATTAGATCCGGACTGTCCCCCAATGCTTCCCGTATCGAGCGAATATTGTTGTGCAGATCAGCGTCCAGCAATTTCCCGGAATCCGATACCAGTTGCATGGAAGCCACCTCTCATTTAGCAAAATTAGGTTGCCCTTATTGTGACCCGCGTGGCAAGGGAGTATACGTCAATGCATGGGATGATCCGATAGTAGAGGCTTTTAGGGTAAAAAAAACGGAGCCACATTATAGTAGGCTCCGGATCGTACTATTCATATCCATTCAGCAAATATCATTATTGTTTCTCTTTCTGACGCAACTTTCCGTACTGATACAGCCCATATACCGCGCCCACTGCACCCAAAATTCCCATTCCGATCTTGAATCCCAGCCGCAGCCCGGAATCTCCGGGGTCCATCTGAACACTTAAAAAACAGAGCATGGAGGAAAAGAACAGGAACGTACCGATCTGGTATTTCTCTTCATTGGTCTTCTGAACGTTTTTTGCATTCATTATCATCAATCCCCTTTCGGATATGGGTGAAACCAAATCAAATTTTGTAAGCTTTCATTGCTTTTCTGATTTCCTTAATGCTAGGACGCTTACCGTACATCAGGACACCGGTGCGGTAGATCTTCGCGGCCAGCCAGCCAAAGAAGAACGTCGTGACCAGGAGAATTGCCAGCGAGACGATAATTTCCCACAATGCTATACTCCCCACACCAATTCGCAGCAACAGCGTCAATGGAGAGGTGAACGGTACAAAGCTCGCTACCTTGACTAGCAGGGTATCAGGACTAGCGATGCTGAACAACGGGATGTAGAAAGCTGCAAAGCCCAGCATCATAATCGGCATAACCGCCTGACCAAGATCCTCAGTACGGCTGACAATGGAACCAACAGCTGCGTACATTAAGGCGAAGAGGAAGTAGCCTAGAATATACAAGATGATGCCATATGTCAGTAAACCAACATTAAACTGACTGAAATTTAAATCAAAGTCGCTCATAATTGTCGCATTATGCGGCAGTTTCAGATTGGCGGCAATTGCCGCGGCGATAATTACAATTTGCGTTAATCCAACCAGGAAAATCCCGATAACCTTTCCGAACATCTGCGCCAATGGTGAAGCGCTTGTGATCAGAATCTCCATAATACGAGAGCTTTTTTCCGAGGTAACTTCTGCGGCAATCATATTGCCTGTCATCATGATAGACATAAAGAACAGGATTAAAAGCACATATACTATCACGTAATTGATAGCGGGATGGGATGGTTCCGCTTCTACCTCACCTGTAGTGCTAATCTGCTTGGTTCCAATCGCTACCGGCGTATTCATCGCGCTGATCTGCTCTGGCGTCAGTTTATCTCCGGCGATAAGCTGTGCGTTAACCTGCTGCAATGCCCCTTGCAGATAGGACTGCACTTCCCCTTTCAGCTTGCCATCACGGCTGAAGTAAGTTACTTCTTGCAGACCTGAAGCGGATGCTGTTCCCAGAGAGAGGTAACCCTGCACCTTCTCATCGTCCAGCGCTTTTTTTAGCTCCGGATCATCACTAGCAGCATAAGAATTCAGTGTAATTTTCGGAATCCCTGCCGGAGGATTATAAGCCTTAAGCAGTTCTGCTGCCGGATTTCCGCCCTCGGCTACGAGTCCAATCACTGCGGCGCTTCCTGCCGTACCACTAGCGCTATCATCACCCTTGAACAATTTAATCATGTACGGGATATTCATCCCGATACTGAGCAGCAATACGATAATCAACGTAGTAATCATGAATGATTTCGTTCTTACTTTATTCCTAAAGGTAAAGCCGATAATTGTCCCCATCTTATTCATTGGATTCACCCACCGCCCGGATAAAGATTTGGTTTAATGTCGGTTCCTTGATTTCAAAATGCTCTACTTCGCCCTGCCCGATGGCCTGCTGCAAAATACGCTGTGCGGCGTCAATCTCGCTGATCGTTAGCAGATAACCCCGTTCCTGCCGTTTCACAGCCGTTACGCCTGCAATAGACTCCAGACCGGAAACTTCACCAGGGGTGCGAAGCAGCACTTGCTCGCGTGGATAACCCTTCTTGATCTCACGGATCTCACCTTGCACCACGGTATTGGAGCGATCGAGAATGGTGATATTGCGACAAAGCTCTTCAACATGCTCCATTCGGTGTGTGGAGAACAGGATACTCGTACCTTGATCACGTAATTCCTTAACGGTATCTTTGAGCAGTTCGACATTTACAGGGTCCAGGCCACTGAAAGCCTCATCGAGAATGAGGATTTGAGGTTTATGGACAACCGCAGCGATAAAGCCCATCTTTTGCTGATTTCCTTTGGAAAGCTCTTCAATCTTCTTGTTGTAATATTCAGGGACTTCGAAGCGGTCCAGCCAGTAGCGTAGGCTCTTGTCGGCCTCACTCCTTGACATACCACGAAGCTGGGCGAGATAAGTAATCTGGTCACTAACCTTCACCTTTGGATACAATCCACGCTCCTCCGGCAGATAGCCCATGATGCGCTGAAGCTCACTGTTAAATGATTTTCCATTGTAGAGAATCTTGCCTTCATCGGGATAAATCAGGCCCAGCACCATACGCATGGTTGTTGTCTTGCCCGCACCATTGGCGCCAAGCAATCCATAAATTTCCCCTTCACTTACCTTCAGGCTAATTTGATTTACAGCGGTTTTCTCTCCATACTGCTTCACTACTTGCTCCAGCTTCAAAGCTTCCATTTTCAGTCCCCTTTCTTGTCATCAACCAGAATTGGACGATATCCCTGTGTCCATAAGCCCAAAATCTCATCCAACTCCAGCACGCGGTTCTTAAGTACCTTTACGCCCATATGGTGCAAGCGTTCCTCGATTTGCTCAAATTGTCCGGTAATGAACGAGGCCACCCCTTTGGCATCCATTGCATGATTCAGTGTTCCTGGCAGCTCGGCAGACAGTTCCGCAAGTTCCTCTGCATCCGCCACGTTCACCCATACCTCGCTCCAAGCCCCAAACAGGCTATCTTTATCTGCCATGCCTAGCAGTTGGCCTCTGTGCATAAGCACAATATAATCGGCCAGCCTTCTTACCTCATCGACAATGTGAGTGGAGATCAGGATCGTCGCGTTATGCTGATCCATATATTTGCGCAAGGCCTCTATCATAGCTTTCCAGGCAAAAGGGTCCAGTCCGGAAGAAGGCTCATCGAGCAATAGCAACTGAGGCTTTGCAGCCAGAACTGCAGCAATCTCGAACTTACGGCGCTCCCCCTTGGACATTTTGCCCAGCTTGATATTCCGTGGAACCTCAAAGGTATTCATCAGTTCCTGAAAGTAAAGCTGATCCCACTGTGGGTACCAGTGACTGCGGAAGGCTGCGGCCTCCTCGGCACTCCAGTGATTCTCTTCGGTTAGTGAGTTCTCTGGCACATAAGCTATAGTCTGGCGCACCTCCAGCGGTATACCTTCGCTATGGGTTTTGTCGAACCAGAGAATTTCACCCTCCTCGGGATGCGTCAGTTGGAGGAGCATTTGCAGCAAAGTGCTTTTACCGGAGCCATTTTGACCGACAAGCGCGATGATATGTCCCTGCGGCAGGCCCAGATTAAGCGGTCCAATCGTTTTATTGCGCCTTTTTTTGCTTACATTTCGCAGCTCAATTGCCAATTGTGCCATTTCAGTCCTTCCACCTTTCATTCCTGACTTTTATATTTACGCTCCACGATTTCCTTAAACAGCTCGACAAGCTCTTCCCTCGTGCATTGGACCGAATGCGCAACATCCACCGCGGTCTCCAGCGCTTTTGTCACAGCATCCCGCTTATAATTCTCTCTCGCACCTTCCCCGACATTAGAGACGAAGGTACCTGTACCCTGCCGCGTCCGCAGCAGCCCTTCATTTTCCAAGTCCTGATAGACCCTGCGAACAGTAATGACACTACATTTCAAATCTCCGGCAAATTCACGTATCGAGGGAAGCAATGTTCCCTCTGCGATCACCCCGCTAATAATCAGCGACCTTAGCTGTGTCTCTATCTGGTGATACAGCGGCTCTGCGCTGTTCTCATCAATTTGCACCGGTATCCACACGATTTACACCCCGCTTTTCATTCCGGCAAGCCGAAATGCTTCCTTGCAATTTTAGCCTTTTCATATGAAGTTCCGCCTTTTCAGCCGGTGTAGCGTCCATTTAGAGATTACCTGTAGGGCGACCAACCCCACCAGCAGCATCACCCACATCACCGGAGATAACAAGCCCCATTCCTTCGAGCTTTCTATGGTAAAGATGAATAAATTGCCACCCGATATCCTGATGATCACCGCTGTCGCCAGCGAGAGGCCCATGATGAGCATGGTTAGCCAGCTGTAGGCTTTTCCACTGAACAAGAACTCAATGTAGATATACACGCTTGCAATCATCAAACCATAACCAATCCAGGTAAAGGCGAAGGAAAGATATTGAATCCAGTTCAAGTTCGCTTGAACATGTTCACCAAAGGCGTAGATAAGTCCGAAGAACAGGATGCCATTCATGCCGAAGGACAGGAAGGACTGGATCTTTCTTTTGTTCACAATAACCTCCAGCGGGATAGGGAGACTCTTCAGATACATGAGCATCTTGGTGTAGGAATCCTCGCTCCAATATTTCATGGATCTGCGGGAATATGTGAATCCTAGTATCGGAACTAAAGTCAGCAGTATGAAATCTGATATGACATTCCGATCCCTCCCACCCAGCGAGTCATTCAGAACCAGTGTTGCCAAACCGCCCAGATATCCCATAAAAAGAAGCGAAAATGCTACCGGGAACAAGATCTTTAACTTAGCCCCACGAAAATCGCCCCGGATAATGAACCAAGACTGCTTAAATGTCCTCATAAACAGTTACCTCGCTTTAGCATCTCAATTTGAAGAGCAATGAGTTATGCACTGTGTTGCCTGTGCTTACTGTATATATCTATATACACAGTATATGTCCTTTATTTTCCATCGTCAACCTTTATTTCTAAATAATTTACAGCCCATCCTCCTGACCATATAAAAAACCGGACACTCCCATGTCCGGTTCGCACCTTTATTATTTGATAAATCTGAATTGTTAAAGTCTACGGTTGTTATATGATGTGACAAATTTAGACAAAAAATCGAATAATTCTCTTATAATTACTATACAGTAATATACAAATGACCTATAATACTTACATAGTATCATTTGTATGCATAAATGCGAAACAGACCTATATTTGGCACTAAAAATGTCGCATAAGCCATATTGTACGACTTTTTTTCTGCTGTATTTGTTTTGTTTTCGTACAGTTGGCACACTTACTACTGATCAGGTGAGGGGTTGCCAAGAGGTTGAGGAGGGAGAATAAGTTGGGGGAATTAGCCGCACTAGTCAAAAAGGTGCAAATTGCTCTAACAGAAGAGGCCCATGTGAGCATTTGGATGAATTCTTTGCGGGACAAACATCCGGAAACGCACAGGCATTCCATTAGAGTAGCCATGATGGCAGAGGAACTAGCGGGCTCCATGCAACTAATAGAGAAAGAGAAAAACATTCTGATAAGAGGATGCTTTCTGCATGACATCGGCAAGTCTCTTATTCCCGTGGAGATTCTTGACCAGCAAGAACCCTTAACGGAGGAACAGTGGAATGTCTTGAAGCTGCACCCGTTGCTCGGAGCCGAGCTTGCCAAGGATTTCCCCGGTATAGACAGCAGTGTGACCGACGTAATTCGGTATCACCATGAACGATGGGATGGCAAGGGTTACCCCTACGGACTGAAAGGTGAGGACATCCCCTTTCTTGCTCGGGTCTGTTCGGTTATTGATGCCTATGACGCCATGCAATCCTTTCGCCCTTATCGGGAACGAACCTCCATCCAACAGGCTAAGGATGAACTCCGCGCTCACGCCGGAACACAGTTTGACAGTCAGATCGTAGATCAGTTCCTGCTACTCACAGATCTGCAATTGACTGTATAGCTAGGACCATTCAGTAGGAGAGCGGTCTCATAAAGAGTGTACATAATCTCTGCCTGATAAAAAACAGGCCTGGGGCTGCATGCTTCCGGGCAGGAAACATACAAATCCGCTAGGCCTGTTCCGCTGGCGTCTATGCGCCCATAATGACTTCCCATACCGGCTTCGTATGACCGCCCGGATACAGCATGTACAGCAGTACATACACCGTTACGCCCGTAATGGCGGTAATGAACCAGATTACTGATGTTACTCTTCCCCATTTGCGATGCTTGGCATACTTCGCCTTGAACCCCAGCGTAAGCGTAGTTAACCCGAATACGGCAGCCACAGTGGCGAGCACAATATGGAAGATCAGAAACACTTGATAAATGGTCTTCAGTTCGTCCGGTCCACCCCATGAGGTGTTTCCCACAAACAGCGTTCTTGATACATACACGATAAAGAACAGCAGAGCAGCGACAGCGGCAGCAATCATTGTGTTCTTGTGCGCCTCGCGTTTGCCCTTAATGATGAGTCCCCAGCCAATCGCCACCAGCACCGCACTAATTACGATGAACGATGTACTGATCGTTGGAAACAACGTAAAAATATCCATGATTATCCTCCTTGGCAATGCCAGCTATGCACGGTTCAAACGGCCCCTTCCAGCTTGGAGGAGGTCTCGGATGTTTCCCCATCGTCTTTCCCGTTCTCTTTTTTATACCAATGATAGAACACATAAGCAAGCATAGAGGCAAAAATAAATTCCTGAATGAACTTCATGGCAATGCCGCCTACCTGCTGATCCACCTTAGGCGACAGCCATCCGAAGAACGTTGGACCCCCAAATGCCTTCAAGAGCGTAGCAGAATCACCGGATACACAGTAGCCCATAGCCTTGGCCCAAGCATCAGGATCACTGTACGTGGCATAGAGCGGCTGGTCCGCAAAAATAATCAGTCCACAAGCCGGCGTCAAGAGCACCATATTAAGAAAGATAAAGCCGATTTTTCCGAGTCCCGAGGCCATCTTGTGTTCCGGTAATGGGTTAATCAAGGTCCACCACATCAAGGCAGCTGTCAGAAAGAGAATTATATAATAGAGACGGTGAACCGTAAAATGCAGCATCACATAGTCGTGAATCACCGGCACGTGGTACAGCGAGAATAATCCGTTGAACAGCAGCGCCGCCACCACCGGATGCGCCAGAAACGACAGCCCCCGCAAAGGGTTGACCTTCAGGGCAGCCCGCCAAATCCAGACGGGAATCCCTAGCATGATCAGGGGAACTGCAACCAGATAAGACAAAGCCATACTTAACATATGAAAAGAAAACATGATATGCCCCAGTAAGCTAACCGGTCCTCCCTGAGCCAAGTACAGCGCCACCATCCCGCATACAAACAGTGTTCTACGGAAGAAGGATACCGGCGCAGCACCCGGAAACCGTGACGACAGCGGTCCAATCAACACAAAATAGGCTGCTGTAACCAGCAGCATCCCCGCCAAAAACAACGGGCTCCATAAATCAGCAAAGCTAAAATACTGTAATCCTAGCATCTCTTATTTATGCCTCCTTGGCAGGGAAAGCGGGTATAAGGTAATCGTTCGCGTGTCCATAATGCCAAAAAGAGGGGGCATGAACTGCCCGCCTCTTCCGCAACTTCCCTTTAGTCCCACCATACCCAGTAGAGTGACATGATAATACAAGTACCCGCTACAAAAAAACCACCGATCATGAACAGGATGGGCAGCATATGCCCTTTGTCCTTCAAGTGCATCCAGTACCCCATCTGCACAAACACTTGCAGCACTGCCATTATCAACAGGAGAATCACCGCAAACGCCGGATTGACCCCTCCTGCAGCCACTGCTGCGAAAGCAATCAAGGTCAGTACAATCGAGAAGATGAATACCACAATATGCTTTTGTGGCCCTTCATGCCGGTAGCGGTGCTTGACTCCGCCTTGCGGTGTATGTTGATCTGTCGTCATGAGCTAGCCCACCTTTCCGAGCAGATATACCACTGTGAAGATGAATACCCAGACCACGTCGATAAAGTGCCAGTACATGGCGGATACATAAATCTTCGGCGCAGTGATCACATTCAGTCCCTTGCGAGCCAGTTGAGCAATCAAAATTCCGATCCAGACAATCCCAAAGGCAACGTGTGCACCGTGGAACCCAACCAAGGTATAGAAGGCAGAACTGAATGCGCTCGTGGTCATTCCGAACTTTTCATGTCTAACGTATTCGCTGAACTCATAAATTTCCAACCCCAAAAAACCGAGTCCCAGCAAGACGGTCAGCAGTAGCCAGTTCCGCAGCACAGCCGGACGATTCCGGTGCATCGCCTGAATGGCGAATACACTCGTCAGACTGCTCACTAGCAGGATGAACGTGGCCGCTGCAACCAGTGGCAGATGAAACAGCTCATTCGCCGTCGGGCCTTCATTGGTCTGATTGCGCAGGGCCAGGAAGGTGGCGAACAAGGTACCGAAGAGTACCGCTTCCCCGCCCAGGAATAACCAGAAGGCGAGCACTTTATTGCGTCCCTCCAGGGTCGCTTTTTCCGGTTCGTGCGGAAGCGTGCCGTTAGCCGCCTCTGCGTGTGCCGTTGTCATACCATCCTCACCCCTCTTCCAGCTCTTCAGGTTCAATATGCCAGCCGTGATCATCGAACACGGAACGCAGCACCATCGACCCGAATGTAATGAGAAGCCCGATTGCCGTTACAATATAATTATTGAAAATAAAGCTCATAAACGCGTTGCCGAAATCATCCTTGCTGAACATAAACCCAAGTCCCGCAATGAAGATTCCCACGGACATGACGAACGGCAATACCGTTGCGGAAGGCATGTGAATGGAACCGACCGGCTCCGCAGGCGTCATCCCTTTATGTCCGGCTGTTTTTTCTTTCCACAGGGCATCAATACCGCGTACTAGTGGCGTTTGTTTGAAGTTATACTCTGGTGGCGGAGAAGGAATGCTCCACTCCAACGTACGACCGTCTTCCCACGGATCATCTGGAGCACCCACAGGCTTTCTGGAAGTCAGGAATACATTGGTCAGGAAGATAATCGTTCCCACACCCATCAGACCCGCACCGATCGTACTGATCAGGTTCAGAAGATCGAACTGCTGGTTCGGCAGGTATGTAAAGACCCGACGCTGCATGCCCATTAGTCCAAGGAAATGCTGCACAAAGAACGTCATGTGGAACCCAAGGATGAAGGTCCAGAACGTCCACTTGCCGAGTCTCTCGCTTAGCATGCGTCCGAACATCTTCGGCCACCAGTAATGCAGCCCACCGAACAGGCCGAGCACCAGACCGCCTACGATAACATAGTGAAAGTGGGCGACGACAAAATATGTGTCATGGAACTGAAAATCAGCGGGTGCAGAGGCCAACATGACCCCGGTGACACCGCCCATTGTAAAGGTTGGAATGAAGCCGGCTGCGAATAGATTAGGCGTGGTAAAACGCACCTGACCACCCCACATCGTGAAGAGCCAGTTGAAGATTTTGATTCCGGTAGGTACGGCAATAAGCATCGTTGAGACCGAGAACAGTGCGTTCGCGACCGGTCCAAGACCTGTAGTGAACATATGATGCGCCCAAACCATGAAGCCGAGGAAGGCGATCAGAATCGTAGCGAAGACCATCGAGCTGTAACCGAACAGACGCTTGCGCGAGAAGGTCGGTATGATCTCGGAGATAATCCCGAACGCAGGCAGGATCAGGATGTACACTTCGGGGTGTCCAAAAATCCAGAAGATATGCTGCCAGAGCACCGGGTTACCGCCTGCACCCACCTCGAAGAAGTTGGCTCCAAGAATTCGGTCAAAGGTCAGCAGTACCAGGCCCACCGTAATGGCCGGAAAAGCGAAGAGTATAATAGCGGAAGTAATAAATGTAGTCCAAGCGAACATCGGCATCCGCATGTAGGACATCCCTGGCGCACGCATTGTGATAATCGTCGCTAGGAAGTTAATGCCCCCAATTAAGGTGCCCAGACCCGCGATTTGCAAGCCAATGGTGTAAAAGTCTACCCCGTGTGTCGTACTATACGTGCTGGTAGACAATGGTGCATAAGCCGTCCAGCCAGCATCAGGCGCACCGCCCATGACCCAACTTAGATTGAGCAGCAAGCCCCCGAACAAGAAAGTCCAGAAGCCAAGCGCATTCAGAAAAGGAAAAGCAACGTCGCGTGCCCCAATCTGGAGCGGAATAACCGCATTCATCAGGGCGAAGATAATCGGCATAACGCCAAGGAAGATCATTGTAGTTCCGTGCATCGTAATCAGCTCATTGAAGAGCTGGGCGTTCAGAAAGGTGTTCATCGGCTTGATGAGCTGAATTCGGATCAGGATTGCTTCCAAGCCACCGATGCCAAAAAACAAACCTCCGGCCCATAAATACAGAATTGCAATTTTCTTGTGATCGACGGTGGTGATCCAATCCATCAGTCCGGTGTGCCGCTTGACGGTGTGACCATGCTTCAACGGCTTGGAATGGTTCAGGACAGGAGCTGCTTGAGCCAAGATTCGTACCCCCTTTTCAAAATTGCTGCTTGGTTTAATGAGTGAAAGGACTAGTTCAGTTTGTAATTAGCCAGGTAATGGGCAATGCCGTCAATCTCTTCATCGGTCAGTCCCAAGTCCTTGGGGTTTGGCATCAGATTATTCGGCTTCACGCTCTTTGGATCATGCAGCCAGGTCTTCAGATTCTCTTCGACAGAAGCACCTTCAACCCCTGAATCATCATTGATCAAGATCCCTGCTATAGCTTCCCGTGAGCCGATACCGGTCAGGTTCGGTCCAACTGAAAGCCCCTGATCGCCTACCGCATGGCATTTCAGACATTGGTCCTTGAAGGTCTTGGCCAGCGCTGGATCTTCAGGAAGTACCGCTGCCGGCTTCTTCATGCCATCAATCCACTTCTGAAAAGCCTCTTCGCTAACGGACTTGACCTTAAATTCCATCAGGCCGTGGGAAGGTCCGCAGAGCTCCGCGCACTTGCCTCGGTAAACGCCTTCATTTGGCGCACTGAAGCTGAAGCGGTTAACCGTTCCCGCCGGGTTCGTATCAAGTTTACCGGATAATGATGGCACCCAGAAGGAGTGCAGTACATCGGCAGTCTTCAGTTCAAAGGCGATATCCTTTCCCTTGGGAATCACCAGATCCTGCGCCGTAGTTACACCATAATCAGGGTACTCAAACTCCCACCAGTATTGGTGTCCTGTTACCTTTACCTTAATTGCATTTTTGTCATTCCAATGATCATTACCGGCTGCAAACACCGCTTTTACCGTTGGAACCGCCAGAACAACTACGAGAATCAGCGGAATTACGGTCCAGAGAATTTCCAGCTTGATACTACCCTCTACCTGTTCAGGGATCTCGTTCTGCCCTGGCTTTCTATGAAACCGGATCATCACAAACGCCGCAATAGAGAAGACGATCAGCAGCACGATGATCATAATGGTAATCGACAGTTTCATGAGTCCAAACGAGGTGTCCGCCGCTGGTCCCTGCGGCCTGAGTGCCGACAAGTCCGCGCGTCCGCAACCGGTAAGAAGAATAAGTCCAAAAACTGCGATCATGGGAAGGAGTCGCCTTACAGCCTGCCACGTTTTCATCATTGATCTACCCCGCTTTTCCCGATTTCATAATTTTCCGTATTTTCCCTGTCAATTATAACAATCACTATTAATATAAGTTTAAGGGTGTGTTTTGTCAATCGTTCACAGCTAGTTCACAAAGTCTTTTCAGAGGCCTGAAAAGCTTGTCATTACTGAATTTATTGACGTTTTATGAAAACGGATACAAACATTATTTTATAGTGTAAGCGATTACAATTAAAATTGTGTCTATTAATTCATTTGACTATTTATACGTCTAATTGTTTAATAGAAAATTCGCGTATTCATTGCTGGGCTTGCTTTCAACGGTTTTTCTTCCACTTTTCACCAGCGTTTGGACGCAAAAAAAACCGCTTCCTGAAGCGGCACGCCGCCGGACACGGTTTATGAGAATCCTCATGGATGTAGTTACTCAGAATGTTGTCGTAAGAACGTCTGGTGATGATCAATCTCTTGAATTTAGGAGACGGATGAATTCATCTTTACCAGTTCATGCTCCACGACCATGGTCAGCTCTTCTTCATAGCCTCCCGTGATCCGATACTTTCGGACGTACTCCTTTACGAATTTCTTGGGATCTTTGGGCCGGAAAATACGTGTCATTTCCCGTAGACTTTCCTTAACTTCGTTATGACCTTTACTTGCCATGATCAGTTCCCTCCCAAAACATTGAAAATGAATGCTCCGTTGTAGAGAATGCATGATGAAAAGTCCGCCGTAACTCCGAAATGCAAGTCAGTATCCGTTACACATACGTAGCTCGCACTATCCGCTTGACGCTACTCCATTACTTACTACCCTTGGATGCATCATCTTGCAGGAGAAGCAGGTTCGTCGTGATTTGGGCTGAGAGCTTGAGATGCCTGTAATGAAAGCACCTCGACACTTTAATTACCCGAAGAGCCACTTACTGAATCACTCCTTTCGGGCCTTATCGTTATATTGTATCATATTCCAGCGTAACTTCCACCTTTCCTTGTAAAATGTGCTTATGGGAAATATTTTTATTTTATGTCATTCTGCTAGGGTGATCCTGCCTGTTTCCGGGTAAAATACATTCATCTTTCTACTCGGTAAGCCAGCCTGTCTGGATTAAGAAAAGAGGGCCGCCATGGATCAGCCACAGCCTATACTGCATGCACCCCAACACCCAATCCCTTTCATCGAAACCGCACTCCCTGAGGAAAGAGACACCAACAGTGTCCTGTTGGAGCAAGCACATCAGACCATCCTGCGGAGTTATCCCAAAATGCACAGTTTGTTATTGGTACGTCAAGGAAAGCTCATCTTTGAGCGTTATTATGGCCATTATCAGGCCGGGTCACTAAATGATCTGCGTTCAGTCACCAAAAGCTTCATCTCCCTAATGACCGGAATTGCAATCAAGCGTGGAGACATGCCCTGTGTTGAAACCCCATTCTGCGAGGTGCTGCATCGTCATCTTCCCTCCCAGCCTTCTCCCCAGCTCAAATTCCTCACTCTCCGCCATTTGCTTACTATGACCGCTGGCTTCAGCTGGATCACAGGCAAGAAGCTGGGCGAGCCACTGATCCGCAAGTTTCACAACAGCCGCCGCTGGGGGAACTTTGCTCTGAGTCTGCCAATTCTTCCTGACAGTATCGGGACCTTCCAGTATCGGAGTACCGACTCCCATCTAATCTCCTTGATGCTTTCAGAGTCTACAGGTGTAGATACTTTCAGCTATGCCCGCCAGCATTTCTTCACTCCCTTGGGAATTACCCATGTTGCCTGGAGCTCAAGTCCCGAAGGACATAGCATGGGCCATATCGGCCTATACCTTACCGCCAGAGATATGGCCAAGACAGCCCTTTGCCTGCTGAACGGCGGCTTCTGGGCCGGTGAAGAGATCGTCCCGCAGGCATGGCTGCAGGAAGCATTGAAACCCCAGACATCCGGCTATCCCGCCTTCGGTGCATATGGATACCAGTTCTGGAGCGGGACGATGAGTGGACAGCCCTTCCAGCTTGCCCATGGCCATGGCGGACAGCAGATTTTGTTGCTGCCACGTCTGGATGCCGCTGTGATTTTCACCGCAGAAACCAAAGTCAGACAGTGGAAGAATCCTCGCAGACTGATGGAGCAATATCTTATCCCTGCCATGAGCTGAGGATCACATACTTTGTCCACCACTCTCATAGAATGATGGGGAGAAGGAGTGTGATCCCTTTGTCCCCTTTCAGATCATCTACAGGCCTGCCCGACAATATCGCGGGTGCGCTATGCTATTTCTTCCCTTTTGCAGGTGGTATCGTCTTTCTGGCCCTGGAGAAAAAGAGCCGCTTCGTACTTTTCCATGCCTTGCAATCGTTGATCGCCTTCGGCACGTTGATGGTTGGGCATGTACTTAGCAGCCTGCTGCCGCTCATCGGCCCGTTCATTGCCGCCATTCTCTCCCTCTGTGGCCTGGTGATTTGGCTCCTGATGGTTTACCACGCGCTGGGCGGCAGGTGGTATCGGCTGCCTTGGGCGGGAGCCTTCGCGGAACAACAGCTTCGCCACATTTAATCTCCATCCTCTTGCGTAAAAAAGATTCCCTTTCACTCTTCCACTCCTTACAATGGAGAATAGACTACACTGGATCTTTGAAGCTGGGGGAAAAGAAATGTACTTATTTATCATAAATCCGCGTTCCGGGGGAGGCACAGGGCAGCGAACATGGCGAATCGTAGAGAAGCTGCTGAAGCAGCGGCTCATCTCTTACGAGGCCCTGTTCACCAAGGATGCTGCAAGCGCAGAACATGCCGTGCTTGCGGCCTTAGCCCGGCGGGAGCATTGGGAGGCTGCTGTCGTTGTCGGGGGAGATGGCACGATTCATAGCGTGCTCGGTGCTCTTCATCAGAGCAGAACCCAGCTTGCCATAATTCCGGCCGGTTCTGGTAATGATACGGCCCGCGGGTTCGGCATTCCGCTGGACCCGGAGACGGCGCTAGCGACCGCCACTGGTGGACGCTGGCTGGAGAGTGACCTGCTCTCCAGCAAGGATGGGTTCACCTTGACGGCTGTCGCCAGCGGCTTTGACGCTCAGGTGGCGGTCAATGTGAATAGCAGCCGCTATAAGCGCTTCTGCAACACCATCGGAGCCGGGCAATTGGCGTATATTATCGGCATCCTGCATACGCTGCTGACCTTCAAGCCTTGCCGAGTCAGCGTAGCCTGCGATGGCAAGAAGCATTCCTTCGAGACAGCCTGGCTAGTCTCGATCTGCAACCTGCCGGGCTATGGCGGCGGGCTACAGATCTGTCCGCAGGCGGAGGCCGGGGACGGCCAGCTCGACGTCTGCGTCGTGCACGGGTGCAGTCGCGGGCAGCTCCTGCGGCTGTTCCCTACGGTGCTGAAGGGCAGGCATGTGACCCTGCCCTTCGTCACCATGCTGCGCGGACGCAGCGTAGCTGTGACCTTCGAGCAGCCGCGGCAGGCCATTGGCGACGGCGAGAGCCTCGGCCTCGCGCCGCTCGCCGTGCGCTGCGAGCCTGGCGCGCTGCGCGTGCTGTCGCCGCAGGGCACAGCCGCGGCGCAGAGATCCTGCCAAGCCAGCGGCTAGGCAGGAGATTCACCGTCGTGCCGGATAGGACGGCACGACAAGAAGGCCAGCACGCGCGATAGAGCGCGTGCTGGCCTTTCTGCTGCTGCGCAGAATAGCCGCAGCAGAACAAGCCGGAAACCATGGGCAGCTGCCCGGGTTTCCGGCTTGTTACGACGAGTTGCTGCCGTCTAACCCGGCAGCAACTCGTCGTCTTCTACAAATGCAATTTGCCCGTCCGACAATGCAGCAATTCGCACGAGCGATTCCACGCGGTAGCCCGCTTCCTGCAGCAGCCGGTAACCCGGCTGGAAGGATTTTTCGATCACAATACCGATCCCGGCCACGCTGCCACCGGCCTGCTCCACAATCCTTGCAAGCCCGAAGGCGGCTTCACCGTTCGCCAGGAAATCATCGACGATCAGCACACGCTCGCCCGGAGCGATGAATTTCTTGGAGACGGTAATTTCATTGCTCTCTTTTTTCGTAAAAGAGTACACCTTCTCCACATAAATATCCTCCGTCAGCGTCAATGACTTCTGCTTGCGGGCAAAAATCAGCGGCACATCCAGCTCCAAAGCCGTCATGATACCCGGCGCAATGCCGGAAGACTCAATGGTCAGCACCTTCGTGATCTCTTCCCCTGCAAATCGGCGGGTAAACTCGCGCCCGATCTCCCGCATCAGAACCGGATCCATCTGGTGATTCAAGAAAGAATCTACCTTGAGCACACCTTGGCCGAGAACGATGCCTTCGTCGATTACTTTTCGCCTCAACAGCTCCATATGTACCCCTCCTTCTCCCACAGCAGTGGACCCATTCTTCCTCTCAGACTACAGCCCGGATGGCTTCTGAGGCATAAGGTTGCCCACAATGGATTTCAAATCATGGTCTTCCTTATGTTCATCCTTGGCGCTACCTGTGTCATACCCGGTAATCCGGATCTCCGAATAGTTAGCTCCTGCATTAACCGGTTTAAAAATCAGCTTCTCCCTGTCCTCCAGCCGCACCTCAAATTTCATGTCCTTGAACATGCCAATCAGCTCAGCCTCGCCAGGAATGGCGCCTTCATCCAAAAACAACAGCCCGCGTAGTGGCTTCGGACCTTCCGGATGCACAACTTCAAAATGAACGATACATTCCATACATTTCACCTCCCTGACATGATTTCGTTTTAGCTCAGCCTTATTCTTGCCCATCCTCGCTATGCATTACATATTTGCTATAGATGTGGCTGTAGCGATCACCGTACCGCTGTTCCAACTCGGCGCCCATATCCTGCTCCAGCTCGAACAGTACCATTTCTTGTGTAAAATGATTCAGCAATAGCTCCACCATCACCGGATGCTCGGTGACCACGGCCTGTGCCGTACCGTCACTGTAACGCATGCCCAGCATGCACCAGCTCCGGTCGATCACGAACGAGAATTTGCGGCCGTCACTGCGCGGCGGCTTCCCGCCAAGCGGCGTCCAGGCTGGCGGAGCACCGGCAGCATTGTCGCCGTCGAACGCCCACAGCAGCCTAACTCCCCGCAGCTCGGCTTGTTCCAGCTCGCTGCGCAGCAGCGTTGCTTCCTCCCGCCAAACATCGACCACAATCTCCTGCTCAGCCAGATTCAGCTGATGCATCAGTGCACCAAGCACGTTGCGGTCACCCTCAACATTATAGAATGACGGAGTTACCGGTCCGCCGCGTGGCATTTCATTCTCCATATAAGCGAGAGAGGTCTGGATCCGCCCGGAGATCATCGTCGACAGTTCCTCCGGATTCAGCACACTGTACCGCGCAGGCTCTCCTTCTCCGCATCGCACATATCCCTGTTGTGTCAGGCGCTGCAGCGCAGCATATACGTTAGACCTCGATACTCCGAGCTGTTTGGCTACTTCATAGCCCGAAGCTTGACCTTTGGTCGCCAGCTCCACCATAATTTTGGACTCCATCTCTGTGAAGCCCAGATTGCGCAGATGCAGCAGCAACTGTTCCATTCTTATGTCCCCCTAAGCTGACTGTAAAACTAAATTTGCTCCGAACCGCAGCGCGGGCACCACATGGAGCCTTTTGGAAGGTCCGTGCGGCAGATCTGGCATTTCACCATGTCCCGACCGCCGTGTTCCTCGCTGGTTGCTGCCGGATCTTGCTGTTCTCCCGATTTCCAATCACGGATGCGCCGATCCAGCTCAAGCTGCCGCATTCGCTCACGCTCCAACTCATCGGCATGACGACGCTCCTGGTCAACGTCCGAGCTGCTCTCATCATACTCATCCAGCGGCAGCTCATCCTCAGCAGGTCCTGCTTCAGAATACACAACAGCCGGACTCATCTTCAGCGCGATCTCCCGCTCCTCATCGGTCAAGTCTTCAGCACCATAGTATTGATGATCATCCTCTTCCTCGTTCACGGTGTACACCGGCTCTGCCGGGGTAGACGCTTTATACGTAAAAGCCGGTTCTTCCTGCTTGCGCCCGCAATGCGGGCAAAAATTGGCGTCCAGGGCCACAACCTGACCACAGGCGCATAGCCGCTCATTCTTCAGCTGGGCTATGCGGGAGCGCAATACGTCGATTCTCTCTTGATGTCTTGTGCAGACGCGAGACAGCTCGACCATTTTCCCTTCGGCCTCCGACATATCTCTCAAACGATATCCTTCGTAGAAAAGCCGACCCATTTTCATAAATTCAACTTCCATCTCACGCTCGATATCTGAAATCTGGTTATTTAGCTTACCGATCTCCACAGAACCTTGAGCTTTTTCGGTAACCCGGCTGGCACCGTCCTTGATACGCTGCAATAAGTTCATCGATGCTCCTCCTTCTCCACAGTGAAACGTGCTTCTATCATACCAAATGTGCCGCACAGATTCATTATTTACCGTTCTGTGTATAATAGTAAAAAATGAAACTCAGGGCAACATAACGGAAAATGGAGGGATTCACAATGCCGGCCAATGACCCAAAAAAACGTTATTTTGTCTCTGCAGCCCATGGCGTAATCCAGAATATCCGCAACGAGTCCAATGAATTTGAAGTCTACCTGAATAATGAGGAGCTTACGATCCTGAAGGACCTGTTAACGGGTCTGGAGAGTGACGATGACTATACATTCCTCCGCGCCTTTGTTCCGTTTAAATCTGCCGATCACGATGACGCCGCCCAGGAGTTTGATGACCAGACCATTGCCTTATACCGATATTTGTACGAGCATGGCAGCAACGACACCCAACAAATGATCAAGTCCCTTAATGTGTTAACCAAGCTGGAGAACACCGCTTATCAAGATGAAGGTTATGGCAAAGCGCACCCCTGAACAATAGATACGCAGGAGGCAACGCCTGTATGTGCAGTAATACGTAATTTAGCCCAGAACGTTTGTGAAGAATCCTTGAACAGCCGCCTGCCCGGACACCCGAGGGAATCCTTGGGTGTTCGTTTTTTTGCTTCCGGGGATATAGATCGGTTAAAATGGAGTCAGTCACATATAACGAAATCGGGAGAGAAGCAGTGGAAGACGAACAAGAAAGCCGCCAGCTTACGCTGAGTCAGTTGCAGGTACACGTAAAGGATCTTCAGCAATGGAAGTCCAATGAGGATTTTGCCAGACAGATTGAGGAATTCAGGGCATTACCGGCCCTTTACCGTCATGCTCTTAATGAGCTTCAGAATAAAATTGATATCATCAAGACAGAATGGCAGGTTCGGGACGGATTTAGTCCGATCGAGCATGTCAAATCCCGAATTAAGGAACCCAAGAGCATCATTCAAAAAATGGAGCGCAAGGGGTACGATCTTTGCCTTGAGAACATGGAGAACTATATTCATGATATCGCCGGTATGCGAATAGTTTGTGCATTTGTCAAAGATATCTACCGTTTAGTAGATCATTTAACTGTACGCGAAGATATGCGCGTTCTGGAGATCAAGGACTATATCGCCCATCCCAAGCCGAACGGCTATCAAAGTCTACATGTTATCATCGCTATCCCGCTGATCCTCCTCGAAGGGACACGCTGGGTAAAAGTAGAGATACAGCTCCGCACCCTTGCTATGGATTTTTGGGCCAGCATGGAACACATTCTGTATTATAAATTCGATAAACAGCTTCCGGCACATGTTGCGGACGAACTCAAAGAAGCCGCCCGCGCCGCAGATGAGCTCGATCAAAAAATGCTCCGCCTGCGTAGAGAGATCCTGGAACTCACCGAAGGCGACAGCAACGGTAGCAGTTTGCGTAAGACTTAAGGCCTGTTCTGTTTGAGCAGACTGACACCATTCCTAGTCATTGAACAGAATCTTAAGCCTTGGTAATGAGTCTATGACTCGATAGGCTGCCTCCTATATAATTGTTGATTGAACAACCTCTTCGTTATCTAAAAAGAACCTTCATGCCCAAGCTTGCTTAGTGGCGTCGAAGGTTCTTTTATATTGACTGCGACTGCTAACAGCTTATTTCTACTTCTTGCTTCTCATTGCTACTGCTAACGATTGCCTGCTACCGCTAATCATTACTTATTACTGCTAACCGCTGCTGATTACCGCTAACTACTACTCATTACCACTAACCACTGCTTTTTACCGCTAACCACTGCTTTTTACTGCTAACTACTGCTTATTGCCGCTAACTAACTGCTTATTACTTCTAACTAACTGCTTACTTTCTACTTTTTGCTTCTGGTCTGCACCTTACTCATCACTCGTTATCCCTACACCAAAAATAACGGGATTTTCTCCCGTTATTCAGAATTGAAACTCTATTTCCATTCATATAACTAGAAATTCTCCAGTTAATTTGCCCAATATTCCCCATCATCCGGCCAAACTACATGATTAACAGGAGATTTTCCTGTTAATTAGCGGATAACTCGCAAACTCTGCAAAATAACGTGAGAAATTCCTGTTAACCCCCGCCTCACCTACTCCGCAGGCAAAAATGTATCTAATACAGTAAAACATGCCTTAGCTTGAAAGGCGGCGGCCGTTCATTACTGCAATAGACTGCGATGCAGTGTTATACACTGTAATGCACTACGATTCACTACAACGCACTACAATTCACTGCAGCGCATTATAATTCACTGCAACGCACTGCAATTCACTACAACGCACTACAATTCACTACAACGCACTGCAATTCACTACAACGCACTGCAATTCACTACATAACGCACTTTACCACACACTAATGTACTGTTTTCCCCGATAGAACAAGTCCTAACACCTTTTCAGAACGCAATATCATGCCTTGCGTATATTCTGCGCCCGCTTAACAGCAGCTTCGGACACCCGTCGCATGACTAGATGCAGTCCCTCGCGGGCTTTGGGAGTCTGGGGCAACAGACGCTCCCACTCTTCCTCCGTTTCCATAGTCACCGGTGCGGAGGGGAGAGCACGGTCAGGGATTTCATGGAATAGCGTACCGGGCTGATGCAGGGAACCTTCGGCCGCCGCCTCGGCCAGCCACTCCCCGGAGGTGACCGGTGGTCCTTTCCGCTCAAGCCGGGACAATAAGGATGCCAGATCGTCCGGCTTTGCCGAGTCTTCCTCCGCAGCGTTCAACTGCTTCGCCTCTGCCCAAATTGCGAATGCTCCGTTCAACAGCTCCGTCTGGCTCATCCCCCGTAGTCCAAAAGCTAGCCATGGATCATGAGCCAACTGGTCTCTCAACTGCTTCAGCAGTTCGGTCTTCTCGCTTTCATGGAGACGGGTAAAATCCCCCTTCTCCAATTCAGCCGCAGACGGCAAAAGATATGTCTCAAGAATCGCATCAGCTATCCGCCCCTGAAGCAGCCCATACACTTCACTGGCTTGATCCGCCAGCATGCGTATAATGCCTCTCTTGGCATCCGCCTTCCATAGTGGAACCTCCAGACTGACCCGGTGATCAGCGTCCCATACCGCATTTATTTTGCCAGGGGAGACTTCCAGCTTCAGCTTTGGCTCTGATAACTCCCTCATGTGATCCCTCCTGTTCCCCTACCCACTCTACATCCAGTCCTGCCCCTGCAGCTCAATAAGCTCCTTCAATTCATGGTTGGACATTTCAGTCAACCACGTTTCACCAGAGCCAACTACCTGCTCCGAGAGGCTTTTTTTGCGTTCAATCAATTCATCTATTCGTTCTTCCAGCGTTCCCTGGCAGATTAACTTGTGAACCTGTACATTTTTGTGCTGGCCGATGCGGAAGGCACGGTCTGTTGCCTGATTTTCCACAGCCGGGTTCCACCAACGATCATAATGCACCACATGGTTCGCCCGCGTCAGATTGAGTCCAACCCCGCCGGCCTTTAAAGAAAGCACGAAGAATGTCGGCTCGTCTCCATTCTGAAAATCATGTACCATCTCGTCACGCTCCCGCTTCGAAATCCCACCATGCAGGAACAGCGGCGCCTTTCCGTAACGACGTGACAGCCTGCTGACAAGCAGTTCACCCATCGCGACATACTGAGTAAAGATCAGCGCAGACTCGCCAAGCTCGGCAATACTGTCCAGCACCTCGAACATGACCTCCATTTTACCGGATGGCTCACTCCGTAGGCCCCTACCTTCATCCCGTCGGAACAACTGCGGATGATTGCAGATCTGCTTCAACTTCGTAAGGGAGGACAGTACGAGACCACGCCGGGCCATACCAGAATGATCTCCGATAACCCCAAGCATTTCATCCACGACCCCTTGATAGAGCGCTGCCTGCGTGTCCGTAAGCGGACAATACGATTTGAGTTCCAGCTTCTCCGGAAGATCTTTAGAAATATCCGGGTCGCTCTTAAGCCTTCTAAGCAGGAAAGGCGACACCAGACGATGCAGTTCACGCAGTCGCTCTCCGCCTTCGCCAGATACATACCGCTGACGGAAGGCGTGATAGGTGCCGAGATAACCAGGATTTAAAAAGTGGAAAATAGACCATAGCTCACCAAGCCTATTCTCGACTGGTGTCCCCGTCATCGCAATCCGATGCGGTGCCGAGAGCTTCATGACACTCTGCGCCTGTTTGGTGCGGTGGTTCTTGATATACTGCGCTTCATCAAGTACAACCGTTGACCACTGCACGCCTGCAAGATCCTCACTGTCACGGCCCGCCAGGTGATATGTTGTCAGCACAATATCGTGGCTGACCGCCAGCTCCAAAAAGCCCTCGCCGCGGACCCGCCGACTGCCATGATGGATGTGTAGCGACAGAGAAGGTGCAAACCGCTGCAGTTCACGCTGCCAGTTGCCCAGAAGCGAGGTCGGGCACAGAATCAGTACCGGCCCCTTCTTTTCTCCCTGAGGAATTGTGAGTGCGCGGTCCAGTAGGCAGGTAATCACCTGCACCGTCTTTCCAAGACCCATATCGTCGGCCAGACAGACTCCAAAACCGAGATTGCCCAGTGCAGCCAGCCATTGATAGCCCCGCTCTTGATAAGGCCGCAGCGTGCCGTGAAGGTCGTGCGGGACAGGATGGTTCTCACCCCGCAGCACATCACCGTGCATGATCGAAGCCAGCAGACCGGAAGTTTCCATGCCCGTAACGGACATCCCTTTCCAGAGCCGCTCTTCGCCATCCTCTGCCTCCAGCCTCATCCAGTCCGCAGCAGTCATTTCACCGCTCTCATGACGCTTCATATATCTGAGGACTTGGCGAATTTCCTTCGGGTCCACCTCGACCCACTCACCCCGGAAACGGACAAAAGGAACCCCTGCCTCTACAAGTGCCTGCAATTCCTCTTCTGTGATCGAGGTCTCGCCTAGCGATGCCTCAATGCGGAAGGAGATCAGCTCCTCCATGCCAAGCGCAACGGCTGGTGGACCATCTAATCCTCCCGGCGGCTGCATCTTCATCTTCATGCCGACACGCCGACGCCCCTCACGGCTCCAGCGCGAAGGCATCTGCACCGTTATTCCCCGGGCCGTCAGTTGCTGCACCGTCTCCTTCAGGAAGAAATGCAGACGATGCGGCTCCAAATCTACGCCTTCAGGAGCTGGATGATTAAGTCCAGCCTGAATATCTGGCGATACCTTACCCGCACTTCCTAACGCCGCCAGAAACTGCTGCTGGATGTTGCGGTAGCGCCTGCCCCACAGCGTAAATTCCTGTTCATTGCTACCCCAGATGACCCCAGCAGGAAGCCAGAACTCCCCTTCTTCCCGATTCTCTGCCCAAAAAGACAATCGCCAAACTTCCGCGTCTTCACCGGGCGGCTCCAGACGCAGACCCAGGCCAATCTGCCCGCTCTGCTCCTCTTCTGCCTTGGTATGTGGGACTCCGCTTCCCGCAGTTTCATTCACACCGACCAGCAACTCATCAACCTCAGCCTGGGTCCCCTGCACCGGAATGTCACGGCTGCCAGTCAGTAGACTGTTCCACCACAGTTCCGTCAGTGGAGAGGTGCCGCGCCGATAATTAGCTTTGAAGGGAGACAATTCCCCCTCCATCCCGGCGATAATCCGCTTGATCTCGGTTGTCATGATCGCCTGCAAAAAAGAATACAGCACGTACGCCCCGGCATCCTCGCGGGACGTTATCTCACTCGCTTCAGCTGTGTGCGTTCCGAGTGCCAATACCGGCATTGAAGCTGCGAGCTGAAGAAAATACTCTCTATCCTCCGGTTTGCGAAAAGCAGGCGACCAGCAGGCCGCAGCTGCCTGTTCGCCGCCCCGGCGGCGTGAGCCAACCGGGCGCAGCGGCTGAGCACCGGGAACGAACCCGCCCGTGCCCATTAGCTCCAGGGCGAACCGGGCCGCGGCTGCCCAGTAGCGCAGCTCGCCTCCAGACTCTACGCCCTGGCTCAGACACTGCTCCGCGTCCCACGCGAGCAGCAATTCAAAAGCATCTTTGGGCGCCAAGGCCAGCCCCTCAAAGGTACGACCCGGCAGCGCACGGCGAACCGGCTTCCCTTCCACAGGCAAGACTGGATATTTCACTTCCGCCAAGCGCAGCGCTGCACTCGCAAAAGGACGCAGTCCTCCCTGCAGCTCCAGACGCTTGACCACCCGGGTCCACGCATCTACCTTCGGCTCAGATGTCTCGCCGGAGAAGCAAAATAAAACGTCTCCTAACCATATTGCATACAGATGCTTATTCATTGATGATCTCCTAATAAATAATTCAAATATATAAAGGATCAGATATCCTTGAAGTAAAGAACTTCATCTCTTCATCATATACGAAAAAGCGTCGATTTAAAAACCTTTCTGCTTTTTTTCTGCAGATTTCCAAGGAACCTCCCCTGCAACCGTAGACAATTCCGCCCGTATGCTATAATTGAGATTATTTAACAGGAGGTGGTATGGATCAATTCGCGAGTCCCTTTAATCCTAAATCGACGACAATTCATGACGGGTCTGATTTTATTCATTGCACTTAGTGTGCTTAGCATCCGTTATCCCGGAACAGATTCCTGGATGGATATCCTGCTGAATACCTTCGGGATTCCGCTATACAGCTCACCAGCAACCCGGACCGGCCTGCACTATTCCGGTATAGTATCACTAATTTTGCTTCTAGCCTCAATTGCCTTTTTCAACATGTCTCTGTCACGTCATCGGCTACTTCTCTTCATAGTCTTCATGATATTACTAACGAAAGTGCCAGACGGGCTGGTCAGCAGCTACCAGCGCTTGTTCGCTTCAGGTGTGTACGCACTCGAACTAAAACCGAAAAAAATAATATGCACATACAAGCTTGAGGGGGCAACTTACAACGGTCAATGTCAGCTACCTGTGCGCAATTACAGTGCCAATGGAGTCGTGGCAAAAGTAGTCCTTCAATTGCCTGAGCAGGAAGGCCACCCGCTAGCCGGGATCCCTATTCCCCTCTCTTCCCTTGAGCTGAAGCCCCATGATCGCGGTAGCTACACTGCTGAATTTCAGCTTCCTGCTACAGGAACTACAGGAATGGAAAGCGGACAAATGAGCGGATTTTCGGTCACCCTCATTGACAAAAAGCACAGCCGCACCTGGGAGCAATAGGATTCCCTATCAACTCAGCCTAAGCTGCCGTTTATTCAAGAACAATCAGGTAACAACAAAAAGGAGCCGCAGCATTCCTGCCGCGACTCCTTGACTTGTGTACCTCTCTATTGCGTTTCATGTCAGCTTCCAGCAGTGCAGGATAGCTTGTCCTACGCTGCTGAAGTTTTCATTTGAATTATTTCTTGCGGGCAATCGCTTCGATCTCAACCAGTCCATCTTTCGGCAAACGCGCTACTTCAATCGCACTGCGTGCCGGATAAGGCTCTTTAAAAAACGTGCTGTACACTTCGTTCACCGCTACAAAGTCATTCATATCCCTAAGGAACACTGTAGTCTTAATTACATGATCCAGTGAAGCTCCAGCCTCTTCAAGAATAGCCTTAACATTGTTCAGGGCTTGACGCGTTTGTTCCTGTACACCTTCTGCCAACTCGCCCGTCTCCGGATTCAAACCAAGTTGACCCGAAGTGTGCACCCAGCTCCCTGTAGCGATAGCTTGGCTGTATGGCCCGATTGCACCAGGCGCTTTGGATGTTGCTACTTGCTTCTTACTCATAATTGTTCCTCCCATATCCATGGATGATTTATGGTCCCATTGTACGTCCTGATCTCTGTCTAATGCAAACACCAATCTCCATAAGACTGTAAAACCACCCGTCCCTAGCCCTTGCCGATTACATGTATCACATCATTAGGATAGATATGTAGGCCAAGGGTGCCAGCCAGCGAAATATTCACCATAGCCCGAGCTACCGTTTCTGCCGGGATGGCTCTGTATTTAGCTACTTTGCCAACCATGGCGAAATCAAGCGCCGTCATCAGACCAGCTGCCATACGCTCCCCAAGCCTGAATTCCTTACGCTGCCCCAGCAACAGGGAAGGCCGGAACAGGTGTACACCTTGGAAGCCGGCCGCGATCAATCCTTCCTCGGCACGCCCCTTGGTCCGACTGTAGAAATTGCGGGACTTCGCGTCAGCCCCTATCGAGGAGACCGCCAGCAGCTGTCTTACTCCCTCTTCCTTTGCTATAGCGGCAGCCTCCAGTGGATAGTGAAGATCGACCCGTTCAAAATTGCTTTGCGAGCCCGCTGTTTTGATCGTCGTTCCGAGGCAACAGAACATCGTCTGCACGCCCCGGAACTGCTCTCTGTACCTGGACAGCTGCTCCCAATCCACTATCGTCTGTTTGAGTGAAGGATGCTTGAGCCCAATGGGACGCCTGACCAGCACTCTGACCTCATCCCAGGCTTCCCGGCGCAGCAGCTCCTGAGTCACTGCCTTTCCTACTAATCCGGTGGCTCCCAGCACCATTGCTATTCGTGACATTGCAGAGCCTCCTTTTTCAAAAAAATCATCATCATTCATATCACCTTCACGCATCTTTGAGAATTTTCCGGCCGAGAGTTGCAGCGAGTATGATCATCAGTATTCCGACAACTAGCTGCATGCCGAATACCTGTATCCATTGCGGCCAGTCCTCAATCCATTCATAGATTTTACCGCCAATCAGCGGACCAAAAAACGAGGAAATCCCCGTAAGCGCTGCATACATAGCCATATACATCGGCCGTTCTTTTTTAGGTGTATCGCCAATAATGAAGTTGAAGGCCAACTGATTGAAGCCACCAACACCCACCCCGAAGAAAATATGAGCGGCGAACAACACCACCAACATCGGCAGCACCGAAAGCAGGCCCCAGATCAGCGAGGAAACTGCAATAATAGGCAGCGTCCAAAGCAACAATCGTTTGTTGCTATATTTCGCATTCAAGTTCCCCCAGACATAGAAGCTGGCCATCATGAACACCGTCTGTGATACGTTGAGCAACGACAAGGTCTGATAATTGATATTCAACAGTTGCAGCATCACATAAGAATATAGTGGAACAACAAGATTTTGCAGCAAAAGCCAACCAGCAAGAAACAAGGTGGACTTCATGAACAGCGTATCGTGAAGCGGTTTCTTAAGCATCGGCAGGAACTTGTTTTCTTCAGACTTCTCGAACGGTACATCTGGATAAAACAGATAAACAATAATGTTAGCTGTTGAGAAGATCCAAACCACGATATACAAAATGAGAAAACCATGGCCCCCGGGATAACGGTCCAGAACGATGCCACCGCCGTACATCACCAGACTGCCCAAAGCATTTAGAAAAGTATTACGAATCCCAAAATAACGGCCGCGCACCTTTGGCGGAACCAGATCACTGATGACAGAGCTCCATAACACGGAGCCAGCTGTATTCGCAATGAAAGCGGTTGTATATAACGCTATAAAAGCTATCACCCAGTATTCTTTTGGAAAGATAAACGGTACCAGGCCGGTGGAACTCCACAGTATCCGGTGAAGGGCAACAAAAGTGACCATAGCCCACTTGCGGCTAGGCAGCTTCTGAATCAGGAACGCAACGCCAATCTGGCCGATATTAACCAGCGTCGTCAACGCCAGCACAAAACCGATCTGACTGGAGGTAGCTCCTAAATATAAGAGGAAGCCCGTAAGAAACTGCCCTTGAAGCAGGACCTGAAAAATCGTCGCTGGGATCCCCTCAAATGTGGCTATCTGCAAATTCTTACGCTGTACGGAGGCTTTGCGGATACGCTTGGGACGATGTACCGTGTGCCTGTTTCTCATGATGCTCATGGGGACGATAACACTCCTTTGATGCGGCTTTGGCTTCATTCTACTCCGCACCAATCTCCTGTCAATATGGCGAAATCACAAATAAAATTGGAGTCCTGTTCGGAGTGTTCTGCTTGTCCTAAATAGGCAGATACAGTGAAAAGATACTGCTCTTCCCCTCCTTACTCTAAACAGTGATGATGCCGCCGTCCTCAGCCATCTCTTCCTGAGTATTGGAATTATCGTTTTCTTCTATATAATTGCGATAAATTGATTATATAGAAGCTACTCCACCTAATTCATGGACTAGCCACGCTAAATCAGAATCCTCTGCTTTCCAAACTAACCAGATCTTCTCTGCGCTCTTACTACGATATTCTGCCTATCAATCCCGGAACGAACGTCCCCGGATCTTCTATTCATTTTAGGTAGCGATCTGCATGAATCCTGACTTGCCCGTTCCCCCTGGAGAAAGAGGTCGGCTTTTGTCACATAATAATTTTCCAAAAAAGCTTTCAATATTTTCTAAAATTTGATATAGTACAGATATAAATTAATTTTTAAAAATTTAAGTGATTATTTTCACATAATTAAGTATATCTTCTATGCTAGAATGCCATCGGAGATAAAACAAGTTAATTAAATTTTTCGGTATCTCTAACCGATATATGTCATGTAACAGCTACAATCAGGGGTCTTGCCCCAAAATTAAAGTGATAAATGTCATTTATAAAGTGATTTTTATCACTTCCAAAGTCGTTAAAATGTTTTACATTTTAATATATATATTTTAAACTATTTTCTTGGAGGTCATACCAAATGAAAAAAGCTTCTGTAATCTTGTCGAGTGCCCTGATCCTTGGTTTGCTTGCAGGCTGTGGCAGCAACAACAGCAACAATTCCACAACTGCAGCTAACACCCCTGCTGAAACAACTGCACCTGCCGCAAATTCCGGAAATGCTGGAACTGAAACTGCTAAGTATCAAGACGGCGTTTACTACGGAACTGCACCTGCTGATGAAAAAACTGGCTGGGAATCCTACGCTATTCTGACTGTTGAAGGCGGAAAAATCACTAAAGCCGACTGGAATGCTTTCAATGTAAAAACTGCTGGTGATCTGAAGAAGAAAGTTTCTGAAGACGGCAAGTACGGTATGAAAAACGGCGGCGCTCAATCGGAATGGCACGAGCAAGCTGCAAAAGCTGAAGCATTTTTAATCGATAAACAAGACCCTGCAGCAATTACCCTTGACGCTGAAGGCAAAACAGATGCAATCTCCGGTGTATCCATTCACGTTGGTGAACTGGTTGAAGCCGCTAAGGCTGCCCTGGCTGCTGGACCTTCCGAAGCAGGCCCTTACAAAGACGGTGGTTACACTGCAGAAGGCGAAATGGATGCCAAGTCCGGCTGGAAATCCACTGTAGCCCTGACTGTTGCTGATGGTAACGTTGTTGCTGCTAACTTCAGCGGTGTAAATGCTGCTGGCGATGACAAGAAACAATTCTCCATTGATGGCAAGTACGGTATGAAAAAAGGTGGCGCTCAAGCAGAATGGCATGAAGAGATCGCCAAAGCAGAAGCTTACTTCGTAGAGAACAAAGGCACTGCTCCTGCTCTTGATGCCGAAGGCAAAACAGATGCAATCTCTGGTGTGTCTATCCATGTTGGAGAATACTACACACTAGCAGCAAAAGCACTTGAAGGAGCGAAGTAATTTTCGCGAAAGCTCCTCTTGCAGTTAATCAGACGAATGAGGTGAATTTCTTTTGAAAAAAATAGTCATTTTGGGCGGCGGCTACGGCGGCGTACTCACGGCTAAAAAACTGGCAAAGAAGTTTAAGAACAACAAAGAAATCGAAATTACGCTTATTGACCGAAACCCCTACCACACTCTCTTGACTGAGCTGCATGAGGTTGCCGCAAACCGCGCTCCTGAGGATTCGATCAAGATTGATCTCAAAAAAATCTTTGCCGGATTGAAAGTCGATGTTGTACTTGATGAAATCAGCAATATTGATTTTAAAGGTAAAAAACTTAAATCCGAAAAAGCTACCTATGCGTATGACTACCTTGTCATCGGTACCGGCAGCAAACCAACCTACTTCGGCATTCCGGGCGCAGAAGAGAACACCTTCTCCTTCTGGTCCAATGATGATGCGGTTGCGCTCAAACGCCAAATCCGTGACATGTTCACCAAAGCGGCCAAGGAAAAGAATGCAGCGGTTCGCCGTTCCATGCTTACCTTTGTTATCATCGGTGCAGGATTCACCGGGGTCGAGTTGGTCGGTGAAATGGCCGAGTATCGTGAAGAGCTTTGCAAAGAATTCTATATCGATCCATCCGAAGTCCGGCTGATCGTTGCTGATATGGCACCTAAGATTCTGCCGATTCTTCCAGATAAATTGATTTCCAAAGCAACAGCTCACCTCAAAAAGTTGAACGTAGAGATCGTTACCGGAGCTAAGATCACTGAAGTAGGCAAAGGTAGCATTGCTCTCGGTGAGAAGAATGTCGTTGCTGCGCATACTGTAGTGTGGACTGCCGGTGTTGAGGGATCTGAAATTGTAGGTAGCCTCGAAGGCGAAGTTAAACAAGAGGGCCGCAAACGTATTGTTACTAATGAGCACCTTGAAAGTGTAGATCATAAGAACGTGTACGTTGTCGGGGATAACATTTTCTTCATCCCTGAAGGTGAGACCCGTCCTGTTCCACAGATGGTTGAAAATGCTGAGCAAGCAGCTCCAATCGTTGCGGGCAACATTGAAGCTGATATTAAAGGTACGGCGAAAAAAGCCTATAAACCAGGCTTCCACGGTACCATGGTATCGATCGGTAGCCGCTACGGTGTAGCAAATGTTGGTCTTCCAGGCAAACTGTT
This sequence comes from Paenibacillus sp. GCM10012306, assembly GCF_042649265.1. NCBI lineage: Bacteria > Bacillati > Bacillota > Bacilli > Caryophanales > Paenibacillaceae > Paenibacillus > Paenibacillus sp. GCM10012306. The sequence goes on from NZ_JBHRYW010000016.1 coordinate 61,958, forward strand.
CATGCTTACCGGCTTCATGGCTATGCTTTCCAAGCACTTTATCAATATGTTCTATCTGTCCCAGGTTGTAGGCTTTAACAAAGTATGGACTTATATGATGCATGAGTTCTTCCATGTGGAGAACCGCAAGAGCTTCCTCGGCGGCCATTTCTCCAAACGTTCGCCGAACTTCTGGCTCGTTCCACTGCGCATTCTGCTAGGTTTCATGTGGTTGTTCGAAGGTATTGATAAGTTCAAGAAGATATGGGCCGATCCTAATAAGATCTTCCTGATTCCTGCCGCACCGCATGCTGTAGATGCTTCTTCCGCAGCCAGCGAAGCAGTTAATGCCGTTAAAGATACGGTGGATGCTCAATCCGCAGCTTCAGCTGTTTCCACCGCCAAAGAAGCAGTTCAAGCATTGCCAGTTCCGGACTTTGTACACAGCATTACTAACTGGTTCATGGATTTGATGTTCTATCAAGCAGACGGAAGCTACACCTTCCTTGCAAAATGGTTCCAAATCGGTATGGTTGCCGCCGAGATTGTCTTTGGTGTTATGCTGATCGTCGGTCTGTTCACTGCTATTTCTTCCATCGCCACCATAGGTATGGCCGTTATGATCTGGTCATCCAAGATGGCTTCGACGGAAATGCTCTGGTACGCTGCAGCAGCTGTTGCCTGCATCGGCGGTTCCGGAAGCACGCTCGGTCTGGATTACTACGTATTGCCTTGGCTGAAGAAGCAATGGAAGAAAATTCCGCTCGTAAGGCGCTGGTATCTCTTCACCGACTGACGCTAATTTCCTTTCTTATTAGGATTCACACATTTTAAATAATTATATTCTTAAAATGTGAAGTTTGTATGTTGTTTCAGCTTCATATGTTTGTTCTTCAGAGTAATGTGTCCACGGACACATTACTCTACTTATTTACGAGTGGTTTTGTAGGGATGATCGGGAATGGTTCCTTCCAGCAAAACCGACAAGAAGGAGAGATTCTTGTGAATAATCAACTTGCTCAAGAGACCTTCCGGTTGCTTCAGGCTGACATGTCGCCAATCGCCGGAATTCAGCTTCATCTCTCTCCGGTGGAATGTGAGCAACTGCTCCCGGTACTGGAACGCCATGATTTGGAATACAACCGCAAAGTTCATTTGCTGGGCATTTACACCATTCTCACCCTGGCTGCAAAACGCCATATGGAATGTGTACCACATCATCCCGACCTTACCCGCAACATTTTGGATGGAGACTATTTATATAGCTTTTACTTGCAATTTGCGGTGAAAACCCGCGAACTGGATCTCGTTGCTTATTTGGCTCCTTCAATCAAAAAAATGCAGATTAGACGGGCAAATGGAAACTTCGCGGAAGAGAATCTGGCTGTTATAATGGAGGAGTTCCTGATCAGGGAACAAAGACAACAGGGACGCACTAGCAAAGCCATTTGACAGGTGGGGATCATTAAGATGAAGCTGCATGAAGCCTTGAACATCGACCTGAAGGAAATAAATCGGGAGATCGAGAATCTGGTGGCGCGTGACAAGGATGTGCCCAAGAATTCGCAGCTTGCCCAAGGCATTCTGCAATTAGTCGGGTCTGGCGGTAAACGGCTTAGGCCGTTGATGGTCATCGTCGGGAGCCGTTTTGGCCGAAAGCTTCCCGGGCGCAGAGCTCTCCAGCTATCCGCAGCCGCGGAATTCATTCACGCCGCCTCCTTGATTCATGATGACATTATTGACGATGCAGAAGTTCGGCGCGGCAGACCTGCACTACATGTCACAACCGGCGTAGGTTCCGCCGTACATATCGGGAATTACATGTCTGCTCGGGTCATCGAGCTGTTAAGCAAATACACCGGAGACAAAAATCATTATGTTCATGATCTATCTGCTGTCGCCACCGCTCAGCTCTGCCTGGGCGAGTACCAGCAGTTAGAACATGCTTATGATTACGACTTTACCATGGAGCAATACCTGGAGAAGTCGCGCAACAAAACTGCGCTACTGATGGCTACATGCCTGCGCGTCGGTGCCTTGTCATCCGAAAGCACAACAGAGGTCGCAAACCTGCTGTACAACTTCGGTGAAGCGCTGGGCATGTCCTTTCAGATCCAGGATGATCTGCTGGATTTCACGCAGTCTGCGGAGATACTCGGCAAGCCGGCCGGCAGTGACCTCCGCCATGGCCAAGTCACACTGCCGGTGCTATTCGCCCTGCAGGACCCTGAGTTGGCCCCGGCCATCCGCAAGATCGGCCCCGATTCATCGGATGCCGAGATCACTCATGTACTGGGCCTCATCACCCGCAGCGATGCGCTGCTGCGGGCTGAACAGGTCAGCCGGGATTACCTGGACCAAGCTGCTGCCATTATCCAGCAGCTGTCATCCTACCCGGCGCATAACGACCTGGTCACCTTGCTGGAATACTTCTCAGCGCGTGACCATTAGCGGCGGGGGTTCTCGACACCCCCGCCAGAATCAAACAAGCCTCTACTCCCACCTTAGCGTGGTTGTAGAGGCTTGTTTTGTTATGTCTTGATCTTGCGTGTAGAAGCCACTTGCCGTTGTTTTTGGACTTATAACTAATTTGATCTTGTAACTAATTTGATCTTGTACCCCCCCCCCCCCAACTTTAACGATCCTCTGTACACGGTAAGCTGCTGCTTCACAAGATTAACTTAATTACTCATAGATTTAATTACTCTTATGCTTAACTACTCATGCTCTCCTTCGCTAGCGACCCACTCACTCTAATTAACTGGAAAATCTCCAGTTATTCGATCCTCTAACACCAAAAGAAAAAGATTAACAGGAATTTATCCTGTTAATCTTTGAATTTCAAGCTAAACAGAGGCTAATCTAACAAAACAACTGGATAAATTCCCGTTATTCATCCCCATGATCTGTTTCCCTTCGATTTAACAGGAAAATTTCCTGTTACTCAGCCTCATTCAAAGTTCTGTTACTCTCTCTTATTCATAATACGAGGTTCATTCATACTACGAGTAATAGCGATGGACTCACTATAGCATTAAGCCCAATCCACTCAATATAGCACTAATTCCAATACTCCCCGCAGTCGCGCTTAGCTTACCTAACCTTTCACTTTACCTTACCTAACCTTCCACTCAGCTAACGTAAAAATAATCCACCAGTGTACACAGCAAGATCACCATACTGATCACCTGATTCAGATTATACGAAGCCACCTTCATCAATTTGCGATTCGAGGGCTTGATGATCTTGTGTTCGGTCATTAGCAGAACCGTCGCTATGCCAATCCCGAGCAGATAGATCCAGCCTAGATCACGCCATACGTACAAGAAGAGCAACAGCATAATCATGATAAAGTGCAGCCCCTGGGCGATGCGTAGAGCATTCTCCAGGCCGAAAAAGCTAGGAATGGACCACAGTCCATGCCGGCGGTCAAATTCAATATCCTGCGTGCCGTAAATAATGTCAAAGCCAGCAATCCACAGCATGACTACCGTTCCAATAACGAATGGGGTGAAGGCAATATTGCCTGTCACGGCGAACCAAGCGCCGATTGGAGCCGAGGCAATCACAAATCCCAGGTACAGATGGCTCAGGAACGTAAAGCGCTTCGTATACGAGTACGAGGAGATTAGCAGAATAGCTACCGGTGAAAGCACCAGGCAGAGCAAATTCAGCATCCCAGAAGCCACAATAAAGATGGCATAGTTGATAATGATGAACAGAATGACTTCTTTCTCGACCAATAGTCGCTGTGGCAAATGACGGTGCGCTGTGCGCGGGTTAGCTTTGTCAAAAGCGCGGTCAGCCAGCCGATTGAATGCATTCGCACCATTGCGGGCGCCGATCAGAGCGATCAGTCCCCAGAGCATGACCCGGCCGGATGGCCAGCCGCCTGCTGCCCAGACCATAGAGATGATGGCAAACGGCAGCGAGAACAGCGTATGGGAGAACATGACCAATTCGCCGAACATTTTTATTTTTAGAGCAGCATTCTTAAAAGCATTGAATATCACCATAGCATGATTCCTCTTTCTTCGTTTCCTGTTGCACGCGGCATCGCTCACGGGTCTACCCCGTTGCTCACATTTACTTCGAGACTTGCCGCAGCACCTCATCCAATACTGTAATCATACCATCAATGTCTTCGGCTGTAACGATAAGCGGCGGCTGAAAAGCCAGCACATTGCGGTTGATTCCGTTCTTGCCGATTAGATAACCACGATCCTTCATCTCTTCCAAAATATCGTCCGTTAAGGTCGCAGCAGCAGCCGCATCGGCCCCTGTAAGCTCTGCACCCAGCATAAAGCCGGTTCCCCGTACATCAGAGATCAACGCCGGGTAACGTTCTTGTAGCGACGTAAGGCCTGCCTTCAGGTGAGAGCCGAGTGAGGCTGCACGCTCTTGAAGCCCCTCAGTACGGATATAATCAAGAACAGCGAGGGCTGTAACAGCTGATACCGGATTTCCCCCAAAGGTGGAGGCAGATGGGCGGTTCAGCGAGAGTGCAATCTCATCCGTGGTGGCGAAAGCCGCAACCGGCACGCCGTTACCAAGCGCTTTGGCCATGCTGATGATATCCGGCACAACACCAAAGTGCTCCATCGCAAACATGGCGCCGGTTCGCCCAAAACCAGTCTGAATCTCATCGGCAATCAGCAGCACACCGTATTGATCCAGCAGCGCCTTCACCTCACGGAAATACCAGGAGACCGGCATGATCATGCCCCCGTTACCCTGGATCGGCTCAGCGATCAGTGCGGCGATAGTATCTCCTTTTTCCTCCAGCACACGTGCCAGACTCTTCAGCGAAATCTCTGCCGCCTCTTCCAGCGTCAGCTCCGGATGATAGGGCCGTTCGATAAACGTAACATCCTCATCGAGATAACGATCCGTTCGCCACATGGGCAGCCCTGTCACACTCATCGTCAGGTTAGTTCGTCCATGCAGGCCGCTTTCGAGGGCAATAAAGCCTTTGCGTCCGGTGTGCATCCGGGCCAAGAGCAACGCTCCCTCATTAGCCTCTGATCCGCTGTTGACGAAGAAGGTCCGGCGCAATCCACCCGGCAGCACTTCCTCCAGTCGCTCCGCCAGATCTACAGCTGGCTGCGTTAGATAGATCGTTGTTGTATGTTGTAGCTGCTGAAGCTGAGCTATCGTCCGTTCGGTAATCGCCGGATTACAGTGACCGCAAGCCACTACAGAGACACCAGCGAAGAAATCTGTGTACTCCTTACCCTTTTCATCATAAACAAACTGCATATTCCCCCGTACGATCTGTGGAGAATCGCGATAAAAATGCGCTGTGCAAGGATAAAAGTATTGCTTGCGTTTGGACACTACTGCTTCTCTTCCAATAAAATTGCCTTGTTCCATAGCGGGTTCCCTCTCTTTCTGATGCTTGTAAGTCTGAGCTGTTCACGCGGGCGAAGCTTTAAATTTCTTTCTTCACTCATTCCTGCATGTTATCTTCATTTTAACGTATATTACCGTAGGATTGATGAATATTTTAAATACTTTGTGAAAAAAATAACAATATAGCTCAGTAAATTCCGCTATTTTCCCCAAACCCTACTTATTTAAAATTTTAATTAAATTGCAAGGCTCCTAAAGTATAACCTGCATAGACAGGCTTCAAGCCACAGAGCAGCTCGTCGTTCTGGTTCATCCCTTGTATCGCATGTTGATACGAAATAATAATGTCACGCAGTTGCTCCACCGTATACGTGGCTCCTTCGATTCGGAAAGTACCGATCCCCAGCCCGCTCAACTCTTGAAGCATCGGCAGGTAACACAGCTCTTTGGCGAACAACAGATGACAGCGTCCATGCTGGTCGCGATAGACCGGATTCTCGCCTTTGTCAGTTTTGAGTACTAGTACGTCATTGCTTACATACAGGTTGTCTTCCTGAGCAATCGGCTCCATAACTTCTGTATTCTCATAGAGATCATGATCCATATACATCAATGCTGGTGTACCATGCACGACCACTTCCAGTGGCTGCTCGTAGCGGGCGACAAAGCTGGTGAAATGCTCCAGGGTCATCTCCGGCGATACCGTAAGCTTTTCCAAGCCATATCCGGCATAAAATCCGGCAGATAGATGATTGTATACATTCAGATTGCTGTCACCGATCATTGCGTAGCCAGTGGTTTTGTACCGGCGGATTGCTCCGAGATTGGTTACGAGCAGTCCGTCGATCGGCAGGCGTTCACCGTTTAACAGCTGATCATATTGGTCAAAATGCAGCTCAGTCATCATGCGCGGCATGCCCAGATAGATTTTTGTATCGCCTTTCAATGCTCCTAGCTCCTGTATATCACGCTTCGTGAACGGACGATCTGGTTCAAATACATCTCCAGGAAGATACAGAATGTCTACGCCCTGCGCAAGCACCATTCTCGCCTGCTCCATGTTATTGACTCGTACTGCAAGTTCCGGTTTGCTCTGCCTCTTCTGTCCAGCTTGTGCCATCCGCTCCCGGAGTACTGTAACACGTTCTTCGGACAGTTCACGCTCTGCCGTCGGTGTGCTGAATACTTTACCGGTGCTGTAGAATTTGCCTGTTCCTTCATAACGTTTATTAATATTGGACAAGCCAGGTTTCCCAAAGGCATAGGCTGTAGAGAAATCACGCTTGCGGTTCTGATAGAGCAGCTTCGAATCCACTGTGCGTTCAAAACCTACAGGATCATCGATGTACCGGTCAATCGCATCACCATAGCTGTTCACCAACGTTACCATGAACTCCTTATCACGCATCCGGCCTTCGATCTTGAAGGAGGTAATACCCGATTCGATGAGTTCAGGGATGTGCTCATACATATACATATCTTTGACGGCCAGCGGATATTCCGCAGGGAAGATATAGCCATCCTTCTTCACCCGGTAGTCCCAGCGGCACGGCTTCATACATTTGCCCCGGTTGCTGCTCATGCCGAACACCTGGGAGCTGAAGTAACAATTCGCTCCGTGAACAGAGCACATATCGCCATGCATGAAGTATTCCAGTTCCATTCCACTCCGCTGGCCCAGCAGCTTGGCAGTCTGCAGATCCATTTCCCGTGAAGTAACAACTCTGGTGACACCAAGATCACGGAGTGCGTAAATCATCTCCAGATTGTGCACATTCATCATGACCGAAGAGTGAACCGTAAGGCCCAGCCCCATCTCGCGGATCAATTCCAGCACCGACATATCCTGTACGATTAAGGCGTCGGGACGAACGCTATCCAGAAAACGCAGATACTCGCGGGCTTCCTCCACATCCTCTTCGCTAAACAGGTTGTTTACTGTAATATATACTTTTTTGTCCAGACGATGGGCGATATCCAGCGCCTCTACGATCTCTTCATGCGACAGGTTGTATCCCTTGCGCATCATTCTCATATTAAGAACAGGGCCGCCCAAATAGACAGCATCGCAGCCAGACTGAACGACTTCCTTAAAAATTTCGAAGGTGCCTGCCGGCGCGAGCAATTCAATCTCTCTACCATTAAAATAACGTGCCATAGTTGTTCCCTCCCAAGTTGATCTTGCTCTATAAATGCATTGCCGCCAAGAACGCCGCTATAGCCAAGCTACTGCAACGCCCATTACGACAAACATTAGTATAAAAACAGTATCGGCCCCGCCCCATATCGGGCGGTGATACCGGCTACGCGGCGCATCCATACGGAAACCACGAGCCTCCATGGAGTAAACCAGATCCTGTGCGCGGCGAAAGGCACTGGCGATCACGGGAACAAGCAGCGACACCAGCATCCGCCCTTTTTCTTTCAAAGGCAGTTCCTTCAGATCAGCACCGCGTGAAGCCTGTGCCTTCATAATGGTCTGGGATTCATCGAGAATCGTTGGAATGAACCGCAGCGAGATATCGATCATCAGCGTAATGCGGTCCGGCTTTAGCCCGATTTTTTTGAACGGTGACAGAATCCCCTCCAGGCCCTGATTAAGCTTGCCCGGGGTTGTCGTGAAGGTCAGCAGCGCCGTAAAGGTAATCAGGAAGAACATACGGATCACCGAGAAAGCCCCCAGACGGAGCCCGTCTTCATACAAGCCCCAAGAACCGATGGACAGCCACACTGCTCCTTCTTTTATGGATATAACCTGTACGATAAAAATAAATAGCATCAGATAGCGCAGCGGCTTAGCTGCTTTAAGGAAATACTTGAGCGGGATTCGGGTCGAAGCCATGACCGCCACCGAGAATACCGCCAGCAGTGCCATCGCCATCCAGGAACGGGATAGCAGAATGACGGCTACATAAAGCATCATCCCGGTAATTTTGGACCTGGCATCCAGCTTGTGTACCCATGAGCCAGTCTCAATGCTGCGGCCCAGCAGCAGCCTCTCATTCATGGTCATCCCTCTTTCCGCCAGACTCGCCAAGGATCTTGCCTTCTGTACGCAGTGAGGCTATAAGCTTAGCAAGACCTTCTGCTGTCAGTCGAGGCACCTCGTCCTCTAACCCCAATCGGTCAGCGACTGCCCGCCAGTAACGGAGCGACTGCGGTACCGTAAGACCACATTTTTCTAAGATGGCTGGATCCTTGGCAAGATCACTGGCGCTGCCCTGGAAGGCTGTACGCCCTTCCTTTAACACGATCCAGCTATCCGCCACTGGCAGCAGCTCATCCATTCGGTGGGTCACAATAACCACCGTCCGGCCCTGCTCCCGGCACAGCCGTTCCAGCAGCGAGATCAGCTCTGTTCGGCTGATAGGATCAAGAGTGGCTGTCGGCTCATCCAGCACTACAATATCAGGGTCCATCGCCAGTACAGAGGCGATCGCTGCCTTGCGCATCTGGCCCCCGCTGAGCTTGAACGGATTGCGCGCCAGAAGGTCCAGATCCAGCCCCATGTCCTGCATCGCCTTGCGCGCACGCGCCTTTGCGTCTTCCGGACTCATTCCAAAGTTCAGTGGACCGAAGCAAAGATCCTTCTCTACCGTCTCCTCAAACATCTGCTGCTCCGGGAATTGAAAGACCAGTCCTACGCGGCGGCGCAGCGGTAGCAGCCGGGGCGACTTCTCCCCAGCACGAATCGTTACATCCAGCACCGATACAGTGCCCTCCGATGGCTTCAGGATGCCGTTGAACAACTGGAGCAGCGTGGACTTGCCAGAGCCTGTCGCCCCGGCGATTCCCACAATAGAGCCTTGCGGAATGCTCAGATTAATATCATGCAGCGCCGTCTGTTTCCACAGGCTCCGGTCGGCATAGGTGTAGCTTACTTGCTGTAATTGTATGGCCATAACGTCTCTATAAGCTCCTTTTCACTGCCGGGAACGTTCACTTGAATCCCGTGCTCCTCCAGCTCGCCTGCCAGCCGCCATGCGTATGGCGCGCGCAGATGACATCTCTCCAGCAGCGCCTCGTTGCGAAACAGCTCGGCTGGTGTCACATCCGCAGCCAGGCCGCCTCCGTGAAGAGCAAGCACCCGCTCCGAAGCCAGAATCTCATCGGCATCATGCGTAATCATCAGGAGAGTATATCTGCCTTCGGCATGCATCCCCTTCAGGATGCCAAGCAGTTCATCCCTACTCCCCTCATCCAACATAGAAGAGGCCTCGTCAAAGATGACGATGCCTGGCTCCATTGCAAGAATGGAAGCGATGGCGACACGCTGCTTCTGGCCTCCTGACAGCTCCCCGGGATGCTTGGCTAGCAGATGGGCAATCCCTAACCGCTCCGAATAGATCCGCAGACGGCTCTCCATCTCTTCGTAGGATAGACAAAGTCCTTCCAGGCCAAAGAGAATATCTTCCTCTACAGTAGCCCCGATGAACTGGTTATCGGGATTCTGGAAGACCATGCCGATACTCTGCCGGATGGGACCAATCGATGCCTCTTCAAGCTTCATTCCGCAGACGGTAATCTCTCCCGCCCCTGCAGGAAGCAGAGCATTAAAGAGCTTCACCAGCGAAGATTTGCCGCAGCCGTTGGGGCCGACGATGCTTACCCACTGTCCTTGGGGAATGGTGAACGATATATTTTGCAGAATCGGATGCTCTGGGCCATAGCCGAATGAGACATCATCCAGCGCGATTACCACTTGTCCTGCTTGAGTTCCGTTAGGTTGTTCCTCATGCGCTTCCTTCATGTTAGTCATCCTTTCGCCGCGTCTCCCGGATCGTCCAGGAATTCTTCGAACAACGAGATTTTGGACAGCGAGGTGACCAAATACCGAACAGCGAATCCTACCGCCACCCCTGTAACCACCCCTGTAATGAGCAGCATCGGCAAATAGTAGAATATGCTCAGTGAAGCAAAGACCATCGACGCTGCCAGCAGCTGTCCGATATTGTGGGCGACCCCGCCGGCAATGCTGATGCCGATCAGACTAAGCTGCTTCCCGCCAATCAGCATCAGCAGGAACATCACTACGAAACTGAACAACGATCCAAACAAACTGAACAATAAACTAGAAAAGGTACCTAGAATGAATGCGGTAAGCAGCGTCTTCAGAACAACGAGCAGGAAGGCATCGCGTCCGCGCAAAAAGAAAATACAGGTCAATATCATGATATTAGCCAGACCCAGCTTAGCACCAGGTACCAACCCCATACCTGACAGCGGAATTTGGGCCTCAACCAGACTTAGCACTACAGCCACTGCAGCAAAGATTGCGATAATGACCGTTCTTTTCAGCGCCGTAGCTGATTCACTACTGGACATACCCATCTACTTCATCCTCCCCCGATACACTAGCGATCTCCACCAGCACCCGGTGCGGCAGGCAGACAATCGTTTGCTTGGGCCGGGTAATTCTTCCGAAACCGAGACATACCTTATCAGGGCAGTCGGCATCGTACATTTCTATGCCATGGTCATGCACCTTCAAAATGTTGTAACCCCGATCCGTGCGGATATCAATGGTTTGCTCTTCTTTAGTAAGCTTGACTGTTTTAAATAATTTTCCGTCCACCGTTACATTGGCCACAAGGTTGTCGCCAATCCCACCTTTACTCTCGTCACTTGAAAACCAACGCGGTACGAGAAAAGCGAGCGCAGCCACCAGAACGATGGAAATCAGCCATACATCTGCGCGTTTCATAAAATTCTCCCTTATTTTTTAATTAAAATCCGGACTTATTAATTATAACGGTCCTCTATCAATCCTTCAATGAATGTAGGCGTTTATTGTCACCTTTAAGTGCCTAATTTCACAAAATAGGCACGAACCTTTCACGTCTTCGCAAAAACGGATCGTCCCTTCTTTCGAGAAAACGGATTATCCCATTTTAGCGGGATAATCCGTTTATATAAGCTTGCTATTTTCTCGAGAATACGCCAGGAATAATCCAGCAAAAACAGGGTCCCACTGGGTGCCTCTCCCCTGTTCCAAAATACCTAGCGCCTGCTCGGGGTCCATTCCCTTGCGGTAAGGTCGATCTGAGGTCATCGCATCGTAAGCATCAGCTACAGCAATAATTCTTCCATACAACGGAATGTCCTGTCCGACTAGCCCATCCGGGTAGCCTTTGCCATCATAACGTTCATGATGGGATCTCACGCCACCTAGATAAGGAGTCATTTTCTCCAAAGGCTCAATCTGCCGTAGTATGTTCTCCCCTAACACAGGGTGGGCCTTGATCTGATCGAACTCTTCATCTGTAAGTTTGCCTTCTTTAAATAAGACACTGTCTCGCACACCGATTTTGCCGATATCATGCAGCAACGCCGATTTGCGCAGATTGTCGAGTTCCTCACCCGTGAGCCCAGCCAACCCTCCAATGATAACCGAAAACTCGGCTACCCGCAGGGAATGTCCGGCTGTGTAAGGGTCCCTGGCATCCAGCGCTACGGCCAAGGTGGTAAAGTAGCTATCCAGCAGTTGTCTGTTCTGCTCTTCCCGGGCCTGCAAGCCGCGCACCATCATATTGAACCCGGCAACCAGCTTGGAGAATTCATCGGAGTATTCATCCTGAATCTGTAGCAGCTGTCCATCCTTAACGTTGTTGGTCGCCTTGTACAATTCATTAATAGGATGCTGTACACTTCTTGTCAGCAACCATGCAGCAATGGAAGAGAACGCGGTGCCAATGAACAACACCATTCCCGCCCAGCCCCAGAAATTCTGAAATCCGGTTCTGCTAAGCGCAACATCATGAAGCCGCACTTTGGTCGCCATAATGAATAGCGCCAGTGGAAAGGTGCCGATCAGCATGCAACTGATCATGAACTTGGGTCCGATCGGAACAAAAACATAGCCTTCAAGCGAGAAGTCCACACTGTAACGTTCAAGCGCCCGATTCCGGAATTCCTTGATTAAAGGAATAACTGCAGAACAGGCCAGAAAAAACTCAATCAAAGCGTGCATGCAGGCAATCAACACTGCACCCGTTGCGGCTTGATAGAGAAAGGAGTACGGCAGACTGACGAGATCGGCACGAATCATCCAATAGGTCATCAGAATCGCGGGTACCGCCATTCCAAACAAATGAGGGCCAAGAATCCGGTAAACAGCATGCTTGGGCAAGCGATGCGCATACTGATAAGCCTTCTCCAGCAGTTCCAGGGTAGGTTCAGGTGTTCTCAGCGCGGTGCGAATAGGCTTGACGTGCTTCAAGAACAAGCTGATCTCTAGTAGGGACATCACCAGAAAGGAAAATAGCAAGACCAAAAAAAGGCGGCCATACTCCAGTACGGACAGCTCCAGAGATGAGATCAGTAGCACACTACCCACTGCGAGCACAGCGACAACAGAACCGAACAAGTAGTTTCGGATCTGTTTCCTTAAAAACGCCTTATATATAATCATCTGTTCCTCCGATCCCTGTCTTCCCATGATGTCAGTGACTTATTTGCTTTATTTGTATTTATATGCTAAGATTTAATAATATTTGATTGTCGCTATATGTATCCCCATCAAGAAGATGTCAGGCCGATCGTTGCTTACATTATTATTATCGGCATTTTGGACACAATCTCTTACGTTTTCTTGGAGAACTCTTCCTTTTTATGAGATGAAATTCAAACATAGCATTCCGATTCACACTGGCGCGGCCGCGGAGCCGCAAGGACAAAAGAGAGGTAGGGCTTTTGTCGTTTTGGAAGGATTACTCTCGCCATACGGCTGCTGGAAATAACAAGGAATAATGACCCCGTTGCTCACGACGGCAGGGGATAAATATAACGAGATGCATGGTACATAGTCCCTCTTGCTCAGGAACACTGGCCATGTGTGGAAAAAATTAGGCGCCCGATAACCGCTCTTCGCGGATATCGGGCGCCGTCTACGTTCCAGGACATTTTCTAAGCAATCCGCCTCTTCCTTCTCTCAACGTACATAACGGGTTACAAATCCAGCGACCTTCGCTTTATAAGCCTCCTTGTTCGTATCATAGGCCAGTCCATGACCGGCCCCCGGAACAACAAATTTCTCCTTGGGGCTTTGACAAGCCTCATACAACTCATCCAGCATGGCAAAAGGCACAAACTTATCGGCATCACCATGAATGAAGAGAATCGGCACTTGTGCTTTGCGCACCTGTTTGAGCGCTGAAGCTTCACTGAACCGATACCCAGCCTTCAATCGGGTCACTGTGCTGGCACTTTGCACAAACGGGAAGCTAGGTAGCTTATACATACGCTTTAACTGGTATGTTAACTGGGCTGTAACCGAGCTGTAGGCACAATCCGCAACGATGACTTTCACCTGCTGCGGAAGCACCTCGCCAGATGTCATCAGCACCGTTGCTCCGCCCATGGATACTCCGTGCAGAACAATCTGCGCATTTGGCCCCGTCTGCTTCGTCACATATTGGATCCATTGCAAATAATCACGGCGTTCAGGCCAGCCGAAGCCGATATAATCCCCAGCACTACCACCATGCCCTCTGGCATCTGGCAGCAGCACATTGTAGCCAAGATTCTCATAGTAGAACTTGGCGTAGACCCCCATATCTTTGGCCTGACCAGAATAGCCATGAGCGATAATAGCCGTGCGTCCCTCCGCACGCTCCGAAGGTAGAAAATACCCTTTCAACTCCAGTCCATCTTCGGTGATAAGGCTGACGTCCTGAAAGGTCTGACGGGAGACCCATTCTTTCCCCTCGCCCCAGGATGGACCAGCAACTGGAGGATCGACCTTCAGGTCAGGACTGCCTTCCAGAAAATCCTTGGGTGCCCGCTTGACTGCAACTCCGTAGAAAAAGAATCCGGCGTATACCACTACCGCTGCAACGATAACAATCACTGCACCAATAATCAATGTCCATGACAATCTCCATTCCCCCTATCAAACATCATAATTTTTCCAGATGAAGTTAGTATAGCATGCCCTGTAAAGAGACCAAAGTGAGGGTAGGAGAACATAGAAAAAGAGCCGCTCTGCGGAAAATAAAGATTCCGAAAGCGGCTCTGCTGTTATTCACGGTAAAACAATGTATGATCCCGTCTGTCGATTAAGATTTGTTTTTTCTGGAGAATCTGAATCTTACCAGTAATCCCAAAGCGGCTAAACCTAGCCCGGTTACATAATACGGCGCAGGACTCGATTCACCCGTCTTCGGCAGCTTATCTACAGCCGGACCACTCAGCGGAACTCTATTATTGGTCAGAACGATAGAAGACTTTGCCGGTTTTGTCGAAGGTGACGGTGTGGACGTAGGCGCTGGCGCCAGTGGCACTTGCTCATCTTCAATGATTATTTCATCATTGCCTGGCGTTGGTGTTGGTGTTGCCGTTGGTGCCGGCGTTGCTTTTGGTGTCGGTACTGGTCCAGCCGGTACCGGATCACGATCCACAACGATTGTGCCAATTACAGGTGGAGTCGTTGGACTTGGCTGTGGAGTAACCACTGGTGGTGGTGGCGTCCATGTTGGTGCCGGTGTTACTTCCGGCGTTGGCGTCGGCGTTACCTCCGGTGTTGGCGCGGGTGTTACCTCCGGCGTTGGCGCTGGCGTTACTTCCGGCGTTCGCGTCGGTGTTACTTCCGGCGTTGGCGTCGGTGTTACTTCCGGCGTTGGCGTCGGTGTTACTTCCGGCGTTGGCGTCGGTGTTACTTCCGGCGTTGGCGTCGGCGTTACTTCCGGCGTTGGCGTCGGCGTTACTTCCGGCGTTGGCGTCGGTGTTACTTCCGGCGTTGGCGTCGGCGTTACTTCCGGTGTTGGCGTCGGCGTTACTTCCGGTGTTGGCGTCGGTGTTGCTGTTGGCGTTGGTGTCGATGTTGCCGTTGGCGTTGGTGTTGGTGTTGCCGTTGGTGTCGGTGTTGTTGTTGCCGTTGGTGTTGGCGTTGATGTCGGTGTTGGTGTCGGCGTTGCCGTTGGTGTCGGTGTTGGTGTCGGCGTTGCCGTTGGTGTCGGCGTTGCCGTTGGCGTTGGTGTCGGTGTTGCCGTTGGTGTCGGTGTTGGTGTCGGCGTTGCCGTTGGCGTTGGTGTCGGTGTTGGTGTTGCGGTTGGTGTTGGCGTAGCCGTTGGTGTCGGTGTTGGTGTCGGCGTTGCCGTTGGCGTTGGTGTCGGTGTTGCTGTCGGCGTTGCCGTCGGTGTTGGTGTCGGCGTTGCCGTTGGCGTTGGTGTCGGCGTTGCCGTCGGTGTTGCTGTCGGCGTTGCCGTTGGCGTTGGTGTTGGTGTTGCCGTTGGTGTTGGCGTTGCCGTTGGTGTCGGCGTTGCCGTCGGTGTTGCTGTCGGCTTCGGTGTTGCTGTTGGCGTTGCCGTTGGCGTAGCTGTCGGCGTTGCCGTTGGCGTAGCTGTCGGTGTTGCCGTTGGAGTCGGCTTCGGCGTTGCCGTCGGCTTCGGCGTTGCTGTCGGTGTGGCCGTTGGTGTCGGTGTTGGTGTTGGCGTTGGTGTTGGTGTTGCCGTTGGTGTTGGCGTTGCCGTTGGTGTCGGCGTTGCCGTCGGTGTTGCTGTCGGCTTCGGTGTTGCTGTTGGCGTTGCCGTTGGCGTAGCTGTCGGCGTTGCCGTTGGCGTAGCTGTCGGTGTTGCCGTTGGAGTCGGCTTCGGCGTTGCCGTCGGTGTTGCTGTCGGCTTCGGCGTTGCTGTCGGTGTGGCCGTTGGTGTCGGTGTTGGTGTTGCCGTTGGTGTTGGTGTTGGCGTTGCCGTTGGTGTTGGTGTTGGCGTAGCCGTTGGTGTTGCTGTTGGTGTTGGTGTTGGTGTTGCTGTCGGCTTCGGTGTCGCTGTTGGCGTTGCCGTCGGTGTTGCTGTCGGCTTCGGTGTTGCTGTTGGCGTGGCCGTCGGTGTCGCTGTTGGTGTCGCTGTTGGCGTGGCCGTTGGTGTAGCCGTTGGCGTTGCTGTCGGCTTCGGTGTCGCTGTTGGCGTGGCCGTTGGTGTTGGTGTTGGCTTAGGTGTCGCTGTTGGCGTGGCCGTCGGCTTCGGCGTTGTTGTTGGCGTTGCCGTTGGTGTCGCTGTCGGTGTTGGCGTTGGTGTCGGTGTTGCCGTTGGTGTCGGCTTCGGCGTTGTTGTTGGCGTTGCCGTTGGTGTCGGTGTTGTTGTTGGCGTTGCCGTTGGTGTCGGTGTTGGCGTTGCCGTCGGTGTTGCTGTCGGCTTCGGCGTTGCTGTTGGTGTAGCCGTCGGTGTTGCTGTTGGCGTTGCCGTTGGTGTCGGCTTCGGCGTTGCTGTTGGTGTTGCCGTTGGTGTTGCTGTCGGCTTCGGTGTCGCTGTTGGCGTTGCCGTTGGTGTTGCTGTCGGCTTCGGTGTAGCCGTTGGTGTTGCCGTCGGCTTCGGTGTCGCTGTTGGCGTTGCCGTCGGTGTTGCTGTTGGCGTTGCCGTCGGTGTTGCTGTTGGCGTTGCCGTCGGTGTTGCTGTTGGCGTTGCCGTCGGTGTTGCTGTTGGCGTTGCCGTCGGTGTTG
>NZ_JBHRYW010000016.1:78824-101479 GCF_042649265.1 Paenibacillus sp. GCM10012306
GCTGTTGGCTTCGGCGTGGCCGTCGGTGTTGCTGTTGGCTTCGGTGTCGCTGTCGGCTTCGGCGTAGGCGTTGCTGTTGGCGTGGCCGTTGCTGTTGGTGTCGGCTTCGGCGTAGGCGTTGCCGTCGGTGTTGGTGTTGGTGTCGGCTTCGGCGTAGGCGTTGCCGTCGGTGTTGGTGTTGGTGTCGGCTTCGGCGTAGGCGTTGCCGTCGGTGTTGGTGTCGGTGTCGGTGTCGGCTTCGGCGTAGGCGTTGCCGTCGGTGTTGGTGTTGGTGTCGGCTTCGGCGTAGGCGTTGCCGTCGGTGTTGGTGTCGGTGTCGGTGTTGGTGTCGGCTTTGGTGTTGTTGTCGGTGTAGCCGTTGGTGTGGCCGTCGGTGTTGGTGTTGGCTTTGGCGTTACCGTTGGCGTTGGGCACAATGTTGGTGTCGGCGTTGGCTTCGGTGTCGCTGTTGCTGTCGGCTTCGGCGTTGCCGTTGGTGTAGCCGTTGGTGTTGCTGTCGGCTTCGGCGTAGGCGTTGCTGTTGGCGTGGCCGTTGGTGTCGCTGTCGGCTTCGGCGTAGGCGTTGCTGTTGGCGTGGCCGTTGGTGTCGCTGTCGGTTTCGGCGTAGGCGTTGCTGTTGGCACAGCCGTCGGTGTCGCTGTCGGCTTCGGCGTAGGCGTTGCTGTTGGCGTAGCCGTTGGTGTCGCTGTCGGTTTCGGCGTAGGCGTTGCTGTTGGCGTGGCCGTTGGTGTCACTGTCGGCTTCGGCGTAGGCGTTGCTGTTGGCGTGGCCGTCGGTGTCACTGTCGGCTTCGGCGTTGGCGTTGCTGTTGGCGTGGCCGTCGGTGTCACTGTCGGCTTCGGCGTTGGCGTTGCTGTTGGCGTGGCCGTTGGTGTCACTGTCGGCTTCGGCGTTGGCGTCGCTGTTGGCGTGGCCGTTGGTGTCGCTGTCGGCTTCGGCGTAGGCGTTGCTGTTGGCGTGGCCGTCGGTGTCACTGTCGGCTTCGGCGTTGGCGTTGTTGACGGGGTGGTTCCTTCAAACGGATAATGGTGCATTTGCACATAACCGTTAAATGAAGTGGCTATCAACGTCCCATGCAACTCCGCGTAATTGTAGAACACACTTGCTTTCGGCGCCAAGATCGTACCTTCTATGGTTGTATTAGCTATACTGATCGAGCCTGCTTGGTAAAAATTAAATAATACCTTCCGGGGACTTCCACCCCAAATTTGAAAACTAGGAATGCTGATGGCGCCTCCACTAACATTGACTATAACTGTGCCATTGTTTGCAATGTTGAACTGAAGACCATTGGCATTCACCAAGTCGGAGGCAGATAGATTTACGACATTAAAATCTTCCGGAGCGTTAATGGTTATTTTCCCGAACTCCTTCTTGAAAGACCCTGCCTCAGGGAGAGACGCCAGCTCAGCCGATTTGTTAATCAGAAATTGCTTTTCCTTAGCAAAATCAATTGGAACTGGACTAGCCTTTCTCTCACCTTCCTTGATATCAGCCCTTGTCTTGGATAAGGTCCCACCATAAACGGCTTTGCCATACACTGTTCCATCAGTAATATTAATGTTTCCTCCCGCAATTAGAACATCGCCGCCCGGGGCATCCTTAGATACGCCGTAACTTTGCAGACTGATATTCCCTGCGGCGGCAAGCCGCCCGTGAATCTGGTCGTTCGTCTGCGTAAAATCTCCAAACACAAAAGCGTTAAAATTCCCGGCAACCCCCAAGACTGGCGTCTGGGTATACGGCGAGTCCGGTGTTGCGTTCACCGGGACGCCCAGGGAAAACGTACTTCCCAGTGTCAGCAGCCCTGCCAGGAACAATTTCACTGCCGACTTCATTCTTTTCCTCAATGTTTACACCTCCTATTAAATTCTATATGATCTCGTAGCAGCTACGATGACAACAAAAAAAGACCACCAAGAAGTAGAGGAGCTCTCTTCATGGCAGTCGGACGGTCATGGCACTTGTTAGCACTTTAGACTCCTAAACTTTGCGTCCCGTCTTTTCAGACGGTTTGCTATTATACATGATGATATTAAATTGATAGAGATGCCCGCAAAACAACATACGACAGGCCCTGTGTAATACATCTTATTCTGAATTTACCCATAGTGTAGCTTGGCGTTATATGATTGTCAACGAATTCCTTTTTGTACAATCTTTAAATAAAAAAAGCGCCAAAAGGCGCTTCAAATCGTCATTTTATCCTCTTTTTTAGAACAGCTGTATCCAGCCAATAATTGAGACCCACAACGGAATACTCAGGAATAGTCCAAACAACATCCCTCTATAAATATTCCCTTCTTGCTCCATGGCTCACTTCTCCTTTAATATTACAATAGTCTTCTTTTTAGTATTTCAAATTAAATATAATATCATCCCTCCAAATGTATTGTGAATTAAATCACATTTATTAGTTTGTTTATAAATACCATTGAATATTTTTTGAAATTCGGAGTAAAATAGGAATATACGTTCTCATTTTAGGTGGTGATACGCATGCACAAAGCCGAGAGTATAGATAATCATCTGGTAAAATCGTATTTGCTTCTCCCGCTGATCCTATCTGCTTTTGAACGCGATGCTGGCATCATTTCTGCACAACTCCGAACACCTTCACCTTATCTTGAAGTCCTGGATACGGCAGCCAGTGCAGCTACTGCAGATCTCAGGGATATTCGTACGGAGATGCGGATGCGCGGCATTAAGGTATATGAACAGCACAAGCTCCCGCATGGCCTTGAAGCCAAATTCATCTGCCGAGGATATCACGAACGGATGCTGCTGCTGAATGAACTCATTGCTGCACAAGCGGGAATCCATATGCGCAGATACTTGGGACTGGATATTTCGGCCTTCCGGAATGAGCAGGAACAATACGGAATCAAGCCTGCTCCGCAGCTCTAAATTCACTCTACTTTAGGAATAAGAAAAAAATAGGCCCTGCCATGGGAGTTGGCAGGACCCAAAATCTATACCACTAAACACTGGGGGGCGTTTGGTAAATTCAATATAACCCCTGAACCTGAAAATAAGCTGATCTTAAGATAAAAATTAGCTTAAAAAACATCACGATGTTTGTTAACGAAGATTATAAATGGTCCTCTTCACCCAAGAGGGGATACTCCCAGAAGCCGAGCCGCCCCTTGGCCAGAACAGGATGAACCAACGCACGAACATCCTCCAGCTCCCAGGCAAAACGTCCTTCCGTATAGTCGCCAAAAGCCCGTTCATGCTCGTCTATCTGCTGCGCGACACTATTCAACCCGGTAATACCATGGCACTCCTTCAGTTTGCCTATAGCAATAATAACACCCGTGGGTAAATTCTCTTCTGTATAGCCATGCTTTGCGAGTATCGATTGAATCGGCTCTCGTCTACACGCGGCCTTGTCTATTTTAAGACCAGCATGGATTGCCAGCTCCCCACAATATGACGTTCGCCATGAACGGGTTTCATAGTTCTTCTCGCCAAGCGCAACCAATGTAGCCCAGGGCTGCCGTATCGTTAAGCAACGCATGTTATTCTTATCTCCTCCTTATATTTGGCTGTGGGCTATCATGAGTGTATCCCTACTACATCTCTTTACCTAAATATGTGTTATCTCGTCTAGAGCTTGCCTGAACATTCGTATTTATATAATGTCATGATTTGAAAATCCCTCGTCTGAATACTATGGACGAGGGATTTAATATAATATTTATTTCTTCGCTGCAACCTTATAATACGAATCAAGACCCTCTTTAATCCCTTGAACAATCTTATCCTGATATGCAGCCTGGCTCAACTTCAGGTCTTCTTTATGATTCGTCATGAAGCCCATTTCGATTAGTAGAACCGGCACTGTTGACCAATTGAATCCAGTAAGATCGCTCCGAGCGATTATCCCACGCGATGTCGCTTGCGTTTCCTTCAGCACTGCTTTAGACAGGACTTTAGCGATTTCAAAACTTTGCGATGAAATCTTCTTAGTAGATGAGCTGTCGGCAGAAGGGTAGAGAAAAGACATACCTTGAATACTGCGATTATCGCTTCCATCTGCGTGCAGCCTAAGAGTCAAATCGGCTCCTACCTGATTACACCTTGTGGCGCGCCCCATGTTTGATATATCCACATTATTAGTTCGGCGAACCATTACAACCTTGTATTCCTTCTGAAGTGCTTGCTCCAGCTTCAATGCCACTTCCAGAGTGAGTTTGTATTCGGGTTTACCAGTGGCTATGCCCTGTGTACCGCTTGACACCTTTGGTTTAACTGTTTGACTCCCTGGTGCTATCGGCTCTTTAGCGTTATTAGCTTTACTTTGGTGCCCCGCATCTATGCAGATAACTGTCTTCTCCTGTGTACTGGCTAATGATGTTCCATCTAGAACTTTCGCGTCTACTCTAGATGGAACGCTGCCTGACGTCAGTAAGACCATAATAACTAAGAAGATTACATTCAATTTTACGCGCATGATTAGCTCCTATCAGTTAGGCCAAGGATCGCCACTATATAATTTTTCGACTCCGTTATCAGTACATAAGGAGCCAGGGTCTGATTTATCACGGTAGATGGAACATTCTTCGCGCCCAAAATCACTTACCTGCCACTTACCGGATGCTTGATCTCTAGTGAGAGTATAGGTATTCAAATCCGCCTCATAGACCCTCTCGTTATTAAGTAGAACAGGAAATAGCTTGAAAAATTTGATTTTGTATGCCCCATCGTGCAATTGACTTATGGAGTCAATACGGTAGTTTTCTAGAGGCTCAATAACCTTTGGTGCTCCTTTGGTGTAAGCATTGACATAATCAACCTCAATACGTTTCTTGAGATTGTTATAGAACTGTGACCCTCTTTGCACATTATTTTGTACCAGAGAGAAATCCAGCAAGTTAACCGATTGCGCATAATTGACCTGATATTTGAATAAGGCATTCTGTACATCAATGGAATTGTTGTCGAGCTTCCGTTCATAAGTTAGTAGAGCTGTCCGGGCTTGTCGCTGCGGAGCATTCATGTCCATCGCGAACGAAAACTCTTGACCCGGGGCAACCTTCTGTGATGGAAGGTATGTCAGTTTGTACTGCTTAACATATCTTTGGAAAATCGTATCGTAAATACGATTCAGTTCTGTTTGGAGGTCATCATCAATATTTAGGAAGAAGTGTTGTCCGCCTGTCTCCTGGGCGATGTACGACAAATTGTCATCCTCTCCACCGAACCCGATCATGTAAATAGGAATTCCTAATTGTTTGGACAGATCAATGACTGATTGAATAGAAGAACCATAGTCAGAGTCTATACCATCTGTAAATGCAATTACATACTTTGGCCCTTGCTGCTCATTTGTATCATACAAAGCTTTGGTTAAAGAATCGTACAGTGCCGTCTGTCCACCATCGGATACTAAACCGGACAGCTTTAAGCTAACCTCTTTCCGATTTGAAGTAAATGGAACATCTGCAACAGGCGGTGCATAAGTGGAAAAAGACAATAACTCGAATTGTCCCTTAGCCTCGGCAGGAATATTATCAATGAACCGGATCGCAGCTAATCGAACAAGATCCATCTTAGATGCAGACACACCAGTATTAGGAGATTCCTCCATACTCCCACTTTTGTCAATAACCAGATTAACACTGACCACATCACTATCTTCAACCAGGGAAAGACCTTGAACCGGCTGTCCGTTCACGTTGAACATTTCCTTGTTGAGCACCATTGGTGCGATCTCCTGCTGGAAGCCCTGATCGGCGAATAGTGAGAAATAGACATCCACTCCACGCCCTTCATACCGGGACGAGTCTACCTGGTTGACCTTGATAAAGGCTGGTTCCGCCGGAACCACCGAAGGTGAAGGAGATACTTCTGGCACATCGGTAGGTACGGGCGTAGCCGCAGCTTCAAATGAAGAATTGTTAGCTGTATTAGCCTGAACGGTCTTCAATTTATCTTGCTCCGTATCGCTTCCGGTCCTTAACCAGACGAAGATACCTACCGCCAGCAACAATCCTGCGATTATCGCAAAGGTTGTATTCTTCCAGGATTTAGCATTACACTTACCTACGACTCGAATCTCACTTGAAGATACAGCCTCAGGCTGTGGTGATGGTGCATCAAGCTCGGGCTCTCCCGCTAAAGCACTTCCGCATTTTTTACAAAAATGATCATTCGAAGACGCCTTGGTACCGCATTTACCGCAAAACATATTCATTCCCGCCTACTCTAATTATATTTAAATTAATTGTGACTTTATGGTGCATTTATCCCGGATATATACCAAAGTACATAATTCGACAACATACAAAATATTCCTTCATATCCCTCAAAATCTTACCGATGTTCGTGTAAGCACAAAAATGCATACTAAATATCAATGTAAAAAAGTTTATGATGTTGATGGCTTCAAAGTTTTTGATGTGTCTGTAAAAGAAGAAGATAACCATGGACTTTAAATGCGCGCGTCGAAAACACTGGTGACAAAGATCTAGAGTCCATTCTTATCAAAGCAGATATCAGCAACAAGGACGGGAAACACCTCAAAGAGTTATGGGTAAATAGGGTCAAACTTTAAAGGGCTCGCCTTTACTGAGGATAAGTGATGGAGAAGCTTGTTGGCGCAAGCGATCACGACCACCTTGTAATGGCTTGCCCTCGTTCCTTTTCTGGTTATAATAATTTTCCGCTTCATCGGTCCCCCTGCTTCAAAGCCCTCGACTACGCACTTGCATAGATCATGAAATGTCCGGACAAAATTAACCAAGACAACCACGCAGCAAAAATTCATCTTTTTGTGATTTAGTGTCACAGATTGTCCTGCTCATTTGTCTACATAAATGTACAACAAAAAAACTATTATGGAGGCACTATACAATGAGCAAGCTGCTTATCATTAACGCACATCCTTTGGTGGATTCAACGACTTCATTCAGTCTTGGTGTATTCAAACACTTCATGAAAACTTATGTGGAGCATAAACCTAATAATGAAATCATCGAACAAATTAACCTATATGAAGATGAGATCCCTTTAATTGATAAGACCGTCCTAGGCGCTTGGGAAAAATATGCGAAAGGTGAAGCCCTAACCACTCAAGAAAAAGAAGTCGCCGGAAGAATGAATGAAGTATTACAACAATTCAAAAGTGCAAATAAATACCTTATTGTGCACCCGCTGCATAACTTCAATGTCCCATCAAAGCTCAAGGATTATGTCGATAATATTATGATTGCAAGGGAAACATTTAAGTATACCGATACAGGATCAGTGGGACTTTTAAAGGATGGGAGAAGCATGGTCGTTATTCAGGCAAGTGGTTCGATCTACACCAATGATGACTGGTATACTGAAGTTGAATACTCACATAAATATTTGAAGTCCATGTTTAATTTCTTAGGTATTGAGGATTTCCAAACCCTTAGAGTACAAGGGACTGCTTTACTGGACAAGGACGAGGTGTTGAAGAAAGCATTTATAGAAGCAGAAGAGGCAGCTGTAACTTTAGCGAAGAAATAAATAATTCGACGCACACTTTAAACGAAAAAAGGCGCGGCTCCGACCCCCTCGGAATCGGCGCCTTTATTGTCTTTTTGAGGACACTGGTGAAGGGTATTGAACTCCCGGCCTACGCATTACGAATGCAACACATTTATGTGTTATTGAGTTCTATCAGGCTTGTGTCAGAACAGAAATAATGGACTTCTGATAAAATAAAATCATTAAAAATAATATACGAAAGCAAGGTGTTTGAAATGGATAATGAGCAAATCTATTTGGAAAGTATCAAAAAACAATTTCTTTATTACAAAACACATGGTGAAGCAGCCATCAATCAAGTAGATCCCGAACAATTATTTGTAACTTTTAATGACGATTCCAATAGCATTGCAACTATAGTAAAACACTTATGGGGAAATATGCTTTCAAGATGGACAGATTTTCTAAGCACTGACGGTGAAAAATCATGGAGAGATCGAGATTCGGAGTTTGAGAATGACATTAACACTAAAGAGAATCTTTTAATAAAATGGAACGAAGGCTGGACATGTTTATTCAATGCAATGGATTCAATTCATACGGATCAATTATCACAAATTATTTATATACGGAACGAAGGGCACACCGTTATTGAAGCAATCAATAGACAATTGGCACATTACCCATATCACGTTGGGCAAATCATTTACGCTGCAAAAATTCTAAAGAAGAGTAGTTGGGAAAGTTTATCTGTTCCAAAGCAAGGTTCCAAACAATATAATAACGATAAATTTTCTAAAGAAAAGGCAACAAAAAACTTTATTGATGAAGAACTAAAGAGAATTAATTAAATGAATCCAAGCAGAATGGTAAAAGAACAGGAAAGGCGCGGCTCCGAACCCCCGGAATCCGCGCCATTATCATTTTACTTAAGGATGCTGGTGAAGGGAATTGAACCCCCGACCTACGCATTACGAGTGCGTTGCTCTACCCCTGAGCTACACCAGCTTGAAGCTTTACTTTCGTCAAACAAAAAACATTATACTCCGTATTATGGAAAACGCAATCCCCTTTTTCGAGACTGCCAGCAAGTCCAGCTATTCCGACGAATCGGCGTGGAGCTTACGCTCTACGGACTCAAGCTTACTTTTGCTGCTAGAGGGCTTGTCGCGACGGTCATCGATCTTGACGGCGGTCGAGACACGCTGGGCTCCGTTAGTAAAAGGAGATTCATGTAGGGCCTCCACGGCGGCGAGAATCCGCTGCAGCGGGCCTTCGATAATAGTTCCCATGGACGTAAGCTCATATGTCACTCCCTCCACCGTCTCCAGCACACGCTGCATATCTGCAACATAAGCGCTAAGGCTGGTGCTACCCGTACCAATCGGAATGACTGTAACTTCAGCTATCGGCATGCTAAATCCCTCCCCTGTTCTTTTCATTTTGGAAAACAACTACTTTTCCCTTATTGTACCCACTCTCCGTCTCTCCTACAAACCATGCGTATACTTAATTTCTGCTAATCGCGAATTCTACCACTTGTAGCACAAAATCTAGTAAAAGCCTATATCTTTTTTATGGACGGTTTGTGGCATATTTTCAGATAAATTATGAACCATTTCAGGCTTTTTTGTGGATGATTTGTGGATTACCTGTGGATGGTTCTGTGGACTTCCTGTGGAGAAAAGGGATGATCTCAAGCGTGGCAAGGGTTCACTAAAATTCGGTAGACAAACACAATATATTGATGTAATGTAGTCTCTATCGACAAAATATAGTAGGGAACAGTTATTTTAACCTCCTGTCATAGGGAGATTAATAGAGGTGTGCAGGAAACAAAAACAGTGTCCGCATGCAAGCCTACATCACAAGACCGGGATAGCTATGAGAAGCACACGGGCATTTTCTGTAACAGCAGAGAATGTCCTTTTATATGGAGAGGAGATCAGTACATGACGTTACTGGAGAAGCCGTACCACAGTGGTCAACTGGCACAGGAAGAATTATTAGAAGAAGTTATTCATTTGGGACGCGATATTATTGACAGCCGAGACCTGGACTTACTCAGGGAGAACGCAAATTTGAACGGGGAGAGTTTCTCCGGTAAAATGAGCAAGTTCGGCAGTGAATATTCCAAATGGTATGCTCGTAATTTCACGATGCCGCCGCAGTTGGTACAAGCCATTAAGGATAACGTTGTCTATGTACATGATCTGGACCAATATGCGATCGGAACGACCAATTGTATTTTTATCCCGTTCGAGAAGCTTCTGCGTGAAGGCTTCAACACGGGCAATGGCAGTGTACGTCCCCCGAACTCGATTATGACGGCGATGGCGCTGGTAGCGATTATTTTCCAATCTCAGCAAAATGCCCAATACGGCGGCGTATCCGCCAATAAGCTGGACTACGATCTGGCCCCTTATGTCACCAAATCCTTTGCCAAGCTATTCCGCAAGGGCCTGGACTATTTCGAAGAAGGACAATCTACAGAGCCACTTGATCTTGGCGAGATTCACATGAGCCGCACCGATCTGGCAGAGCAATATCCTAAGGCGTTCCGTTTTGCGTTAAAAGAAACTGAGAGTGAAACACTCCAGGCCGCCGAGAGTATGATACATAATCTGAATACTATGTCGAGCCGGTCCGGCGGACAGATTCCGTTCACCAGCATCAACTATGGAACTTGCACCTCGCCGGAAGGGCAACTCGTGATCAGTTCCTTGCTGACGGCAACCATGCACGGACTTGGCAGTGGCGAGACGCCGGTGTTCCCGATTCAGATCTTCAAGTGCAAACAGGGTGTGAACCAGCAGCCAGGTGATCCGAACTATGAACTGTTCATCAAGGCCGCTGAATGTTCTGCACGCAGACTGTATCCGAACTTTGCCAATCTGGACGCGCCGCTCAATATGCAGTATTATGATCCTTCGAATCCCGATACCGAATTCGCCACTATGGGCTGCCGCACCCGCGTGCTTAGCGACCGTTTTGGCCGCAATCATTGCTCAGGTAAAGGTAACCTTTCCTTTAATACGCTGAATCTGGTACGACTCGGTTTGGCACATGGCATCGTCACAGGTCGCCGCATGGTAGCCGATGAAGAAGGCTTCTACAGAGACCTGGATCATTATATGGACGTTGCGCTGGACGGTCTGCTTCACCGCTTCCGCATTCAAGCCTCCCAGAAGGCCAAGGCATCCGATTTCATGATGCGTGAAGGGGTCTGGGAAGGCGGCGAACACTTGGCGCCAGAGGATAGCGTTGGCGAACTGCTGAAGCATGGCAGTCTGTCCCTCGGCTTCATCGGGATTGCCGAATGTATGAAGGCGATGTACGGTAAGCACCACGGGGAAGACATGGATGTTCATGCCAAAGCGCTGGCTATTGTCCGTCACATGCGGGAATATTGCGATCGGAAGAGCGAGGAATATAATCTCAATATCACCCTCTTCGCTACGCCTGCCGAAGGATTGTCTGGGAAATTTACGAAGATCGATCATAAGGTACTGGGATCCATTCCCGGTGTTACCGATCGCGAATATTATACCAACTCGTTTCACATTCCTGTATACTACACTCTTGGCGCTGCCCAAAAGATCAGTCTGGAAGCTCCTTTCCATGAGTACTGCAACGCCGGTGCGATCTCGTATGTCGAATTAGATGGCAACGCGCGCAGCAATCCGGCCGCTTTTGTCAAAATTATTCGCTACGCTCTAGAGCAGGAGATTAGCTACTTTAGCATTAACCACCCTATAGACCGCTGCCAAGGCTGCGGCTATGAAGGGGTTATCGGCACGAATTGCCCTTCCTGCGGCGCACATGAGAATGAAGTTCACATCCGGCGTCTACGCCGGGTGACAGGATATTTGACCGGAGATTATCAGACCCGCTTCAATGCGGCCAAGCAGGCGGAAGTAAGGGACCGGGTTAAGCATCTATGAATATTTGCGGCTACTATCCCGAGTCCATCAATGAAGGCGAGGGCCTGCGGGCCGTCCTCTTCATTAGCGGGTGCCGCCACCGCTGCCCGGGCTGCTTCAATCCGAAGACATGGAATTTTAATTACGGGGAAGTCTTTACCCCAGAGCGCAGACGCGAGCTGATCGCGGAGATTGCGGCCAACCCGCTACTGGACGGATTAACATTAGCAGGCGGTGACCCTTTCTTTTCTGCCGAAGAAGTAGTAGAGTTCATTGAGGAACTTCGTGCCACGCTCCCAGGCTTCCCTGTCTGGATCTACAGCGGGTACACGTATGAAGAGATTACAGCGATATCCGGTTCGCCGGAATGGCATCTGCTCAGCCAGTGTCAGGTACTGATTGACGGACGTTTTGAAGAAGCATTAAAGGATACGACTCTCCCCTACCGTGGGAGCTCCAATCAACGCATTATTGATATTGAGGCCAGCCTTACTGGCCCTGACATCGTACTTTGGCAGCCAACGACGCTTTAGCCGTTTTTGGCGCCTTTTACGGTCTAATAGATCAATTTTTAATAATCATAATTAAATTCAAAATATGAAGGGATGTAACATTATGCCGCAATTTGTAGTAAAACCCGATAATCGCCAATTGGCTTTTGATGAAAATCGCCTTTCCGTATACGCTGACCGTATTCTGAACGAACTTGAAGAACTCAGCAAAGAGTCCCTCCTACGCGGAGTACAATCTAAACTGCGTCGTGACGAAGTGAGCGGAGAAGAAATCAGCAGTGCATTCACGATGAGTGCCCTGGAACTGGTGAGCAAAGAAGAGCCAAACTGGAAATTTGCTGCTGCACGTTCGCTTTTAACTTCCCTTTATAAGAAAGCTGCTGTAAACCGCCGCTACAAAGCCTATCCGGAAGAGCCTTACGGTGAGCTGTACCCTCTAATTGCCGACCTGGTGAAAAAAGGGATCTATCGCGAAGAGCTGCTCTCCCACTACACTAAGGAACAAATCAACGAGCTTGGCGCTACGATTGACTATACCCGCGACCTGCTGTTTGACTATATTGGCCTGCTTACCCTGTCTGACCGCTATTTGGCCCATGATTTTGACGGCCGTGTTATGGAATTGCCGCAAGAGCGTTACATGATCATTGCGATGTACCTGATGCACACCGAGCCGGAAGAGAAACGTATGGAGCTTGTAAAAGAAGCCTACTGGGCGATGAGCAACATCTATATGACTGCCGCTACGCCAACCATGTCCAATGCGGGTAAAAAAGTAGCCGGCCAGCTCTCCAGCTGTTTCATCGATACCGTAGACGACTCTCTCGAAGGTATCTTCGATTCCAATACAGACGTAGCTCGTCTCAGTAAAATGGGTGGCGGTATCGGTGTCTACCTCGGTAAAGTCCGGGCCCGCGGCTCCGATATCCGTGGTCACAAGAACACCAGCTCCGGCGTTATCCCGTGGATTCGCCAGCTGAACAATACCGCTGTTAGCGTAGACCAGCTCGGTACGCGCAAAGGCGCCGTGGCTGTATATCTTGACGTCTTCCACAAGGATATTTTAGCCTTCCTGGATCTTAAACTGAACAACGGTGACGAGCGGATGCGTGCACATGACGTTTTCCACGGCGTCTGCCTGCCGGACTTGTTCATGGAAGCTGTAGAAGCACGTAGCCACTGGAACCTGTTCTGCCCGCATGAAATCAAGAAAGTGATGGGCTGGAAGGACGAGAATGGCCGCGCACTCGGGCTGGAAGATTTCTATGATGAAGAGCTTGGACAAGGCACATTCCGTGAGAAATATGCAGAAGCTACTGCCAACCTGGAGTTGTCCCGGATCACAGTTCCGGCCATCGACATCATGAAGCGGATTATGAAATCTCAGCTTGAGACAGGCACACCATACATGTTCTACCGTGACACCGTTAACCGTGCTAACCCGAACAGACATGCAGGTATGGTCTTCTCCTCCAACCTGTGCACCGAGATCATGCAGAACCAATCCGCTACTGTTATTGAACAGGAAGAACTGGTGACCAAAGACGGCCAGACCCGGATTGTCATCTCCAAAATCCCTGGTGATTTCGTAGTCTGCAACCTGAACTCCATCCACTTGGCCCGTGCAGTTCCTGCGGGTGTGCTGGAGCGTCTGGTGCCGATTCAGGTTCGTATGCTCGACAACGTTATCGACATCAACAACATTGAAGTATTGCAAGCTCAATATACGAACAGCCAATATCGTGCCGTTGGCCTCGGAACCTTCGGTCTGCATCACTTGCTGGCCCTGAAAGGTATCCGTTGGGAATCCGAAGAGGCTGTAGAATACAACAACCATCTGTACGAGCATATTAACTATCTACTGGTACGTTCCAGCATGGAATTGGCTCGCGAAAAAGGACGTTATCCGAAATTCGCAGGTTCCGATTGGGAATCTGGCGCATACTTTACTTCACGCGGCTACACTAGCGGCGAGCAAGAAGGCAAATATGTGACCACTGAGCAATGGCGTGAACTGCAAGAGGAAGTTGCCAAGGATGGCGTGCGTAACGCCTGGATGTTCGCGATTGCGCCGAACGGCTCCACTTCGATCATTGCCGGCTCTACAGCCAGTATTGACCCACTGTACGAGCTGCTCTCCTATGAGGAGAAAACAACGTACAAGATTGCTAACCCAGCTCCGGATCTGTCTGACAAGACCATCTGGTACTATAAAACAGCTTTCCTGATCGACCAGAACTGGTCCATCCGCATGGCTTCGGCTCGTCAGCGCCATGTCGATCAAGCACAAAGCTTCAACCTGTATGTGCGCCCTGACATCAAAGCGACAGAGTTCCTGGAGCTTCACCTGAACGCCTGGAAGGGCGGTCTGAAATCGACTTATTACGTGCGCAGCCGTGCATTAACTATTGAAGAGTGCGAATCTTGCGCGAGCTAACAAATTATTTTTATAAGACGAATACAAGAAATTAACAAAGGGCGAAAAGGGCTCGCCTCCCCAACTAAGAGCATTTTTGTACCTTATATTTATTAAATGAAGGTAAATAAGGGAAATAAGCGCATTATTGTACCTTATTTTAGAAAAAATGCTCTAAAAGAGGTTTTATAGTAGATTTAAGGTGCAAAATTGCCCTTAATTACCACTAACCCCGGTAGTACAGAGATATTAAGGTACAAAAATGCCGTTAATTACACAGCCGTAGTCACAGAGAGGAACGTTTGGAACTGTAGAGCATAGCGTTCGCCTGAAAGCTTTCCGTAGGAAAGCTCGCAACGTAGCTGTCTACAACGACCGGAAATCCAAACATTGCTCAGAGTTACTTTTAAGGCTTCGGATTTTAAAGCGATCTGCCTAGTTTAAACGCGCAAAAAATGGAGGGAAAAAGAAATGCAATTGCAAAAAATATTCAACACTGAAGCGCCCAACCAATCCACACGTATCATCGAAGGCGAATGCTCCGGGATTCTGAACTGGAACGATATCCGCATGCCTCACATGTACAAACTGTACAAGGTGCTGCTGCTTAACCACTGGATCGCTGATGAAATTCCGATGTCCAAGGATGCCCAGCAGTTCCCGAATTTGGACCCTGAAGAGCAGCGTGTATTCAAAATCAACATCTCCCTGCTGGCCGTGCTGGATTCTATGCAGACTATGTACGTTGGTGATGTGAAGCGTTATTTAACCGACTCCTCGCTGGAAGCGATCTCCGCCATTATTGGACAGCAGGAAGTTGTGCACAACCAGTCCTATTCCTACGTACTGTCTTCCATCGTTTCGGAGGGAGAGCAGAAGGAGATTTTTGAATATTGGAAAAAAGATCCCGTGCTGCTGGAACGCAACCAGTTCATTTCCGAAATCTATCAGGAATTCCGCAATGAGCCGTCCAAGGACACCTTCTTCCGTGCGCTCGTAGCCGATCTCATTCTGGAAGGGATCTTCTTCTACAGCACCTTCGCCTTCTTCTACAATCTGGCCCGTGACCAGAAGATGATGGCGACCAGCCAGATGATCTCCTATATCCAGCGTGACGAGAATCAGCACTGCTACTTCTTCGCCGAGGTGTTCAAGCAATTGCTGGTTGATTTCCCGGAGCTGAACACCAAAGAAAACATGGACTACGTATATCGCACAATTGACCGTGCTGTAGAGCTTGAAACCAACTGGGCGCATTACACCCTCTCGAATGTAGAAGGCATTGACCTAAACGAGCTGGGCGATTACATTAAGTACATTGCCAACAAACGTCTGACCCTGATGGGCATGGAAAAAGCCTATGAAGGCGTTGATGTGAACTGCATGCCTTGGATCAAGCCATTCTCTGATGAAGCGCTGAACGCAACCAAAACCGACTTCTTTGAAGCCAAATCCCGCAACTACGGCAAAGTTGGAGATGATAACGGATTTGATGATTTGTAAGATAAATACAAGCAGACCGTCTTGGACGGCTCTGCTTTTTCTTTTGTAGGCCTGTTAAAATAAAGTCACTCCGGCGCTGGTTTATTGAGGGATAAATGAGTGTATTAGGAGGTTGTCGGTGAGAAAGGTTGTAGTCTTAGAAATCGAATGACAAGCATTAGAATGGTGTCGAGATCGGCAGCTTAAAAACATCTAATTGTTGGCACCTATTTCTTTTCAATTGTACAGCTGCTATATAACACTTTTCTTGGGATACTTCTGATGCCAATACATAAAAAAGCGCCTCTCCCACCCTAACGGTGCGGAAGAGACGCTTCTTTCATTCATATATGATAGCGGAATAAGCGCCACGCACTTAGGCTTTAACTCCCCGAGCGACACGATGCTCAGTTTCCTCAGCAAGCTCTTCCAGAGCCGCATTCAAACGCAGTTGCAATTCCTCTGCAACATTCACTTGACCCTGATCGTTCCGAACGACCTGGGAGTCCACAGCGTACACGCCGCCCAGGATGTAACGTGCACCCAGAACGGACAGCACAGGCTTCAGTGCATAGTCAATGGACAATAGATGCGCCAGACTGCCGCCCATAAAGAGCGGAAGCACGACTTTACCAGCTAGACCTTTTTGCGGCACCAGATCCAGAAAAGTCTTCAGCACACCTGTATAGGAGGCTTTGTATACCGGACTAACTACGATCACAGCATCAGCTTCCGCGAGCAGACCATTCGCTTTAACGATGGACTCACTTTCAAATTTGGTATGAATCAAATCCTCCGCCGGCAGCTCCGCTACATTGATACGGTTAACCTCAAAACCACGACGTGCCAGGTCCGCTTCAGCATATTCAATGACTGCATTGATGCGTGATACCAAGGATGGCGTTCCGTTAATGACAACAATTTTAGCCAACTTCTCCACCTCTTCTGTTCTGTTTATCAGCTCGCGCTGTTTATTCCGACTAAAATACTTTAAATTAAATATAATCCTAACAAAGGGAGCGGATTTTTGTCAAACACAAACGTGAAGTTGATCTCCACCTTGCGCCCATTTCTTTCTTACGTTATACTAGGCAACAATAATAAATTGAGATCAGGCCAATGATCGGCATCCAACCGTGAGGCGTCTGCGACCGGAGCAGTTTTACGTGTTCCCTAAGTTTACCGGGTTTCGCCCGTTACCGCGAAGACCAAAGAGGATCGAATTCATCATGCTACACGGTGATTCGGTCAACCTGGGTGGCACCGCGAGCTGACGCTCCTCGTCCCATGGATGAGGGCGTTTTTTGTGTTTTTATAAGACAAAAGGAGCGAATCGGTATGCTGGACATGAATTGGATCAAGGAAAACACGGAAACTCTTAGAAACATAGCCGCACAGAAGAAAGTGGTATTTCCGCTGGATGAATTGTTGGCATGGGAGGATAAAAGGCGCAGCCTGCTTCAGGAGACGGAACAGCTACGAGCGAAGCGCAATGTGCTGACCAAAGAGGTGGAGCAACGTCTACGAGAGGGAGACCGCCCTGCCGGAGAAGCTGCGAAAGAACATGTACGCGAGATCAATAGTGCACTAACCGGGCTGGAGGCCGGACTGGCTGAAGCTGAGCAGCGTTGCGGCGAACTGATGCTGCTCGCCCCGAACCCTGTATCGCTGGATACACCCGTAGGGCGCGATGATAGCGACAATGTCGAGCTGCGCCGCGTAGGGACACCAACAACATTCGAGTTCACGCCGCGCGACCATGTAGAACTCGGCGAGCTGCACGATATTCTGGATATCGCGCGCGGTGTCAAGGCCGGTGGACCACGCAGCTACGTGCTTAAGGGCGCGGGACTCTACCTGCACCTTGCGGTGCAGCGGCTCGCGCTAGATGTACTGACCGAGCGCGGCTTCACCGTTATGGATGTACCCGTGATTGTTCGTCCGGAGACACTGCAACGCACCGGCTTTTTCCCAGGCGGTATGGACCAGACCTACGAGCTAAACGGAGAGAATCGCTGGCTCGCCGGAACCTCGGAGGTCTCGCTCGTCTCGTTATACAGCGATGAAATCGTGGATCTGAATAACCCTCTTCGCCTGGCTGGTATGTCGGCCTGCTTCCGGCGCGAAGTTGGTTCGGCGGGACGTGATGTACGTGGACTGTACCGGGTGCACCAGTTCTCGAAGATTGAGCAGGTCATCCTCTGCCGGAAAGATGAAGGCGTATCGGAGAGCCTGCTTCAGGAAATTACGGCCAATGCCGAATATATTCTTGAGCTGCTAGAGCTCCCTTATAGAGTAGTAGCCGTCTGTACAGGGGATATGGCTCTAAAGACGCATAAGCAGTACGATATCGAGACCTGGATGCCTAGCAGGGGCGCATACGGAGAGACCCATTCGGCATCCAATCTGCTGGACTTTCAGGCCCGGCGGTCGGGCATTCGCTATCGGGATGACGATGGACGACTGCAGTATTGCCATACCTTGAACAACACTGCCGTGGCTACGCCGCGGATTCTGATTCCACTCCTGGAGAACCACCAGCAAGAGGATGGCAGCATCTATATTCCCCGGGCCTTGCGCAAATATATGAATGGGCAAACCCAGCTCAATCTCTAACGTTAAAGTAAGGTAATAAATTAGAAGATTCATCTTTTGAAAAATAGATACCGTCACTTCTACAGGCAGCGGCTTCCGCTGCCTTTTAGTGCTGTCTACTTACCTATCAACATTTTAAATAGAACAAACTAGTTCCAAAGATATATCTAACATAAAATATAAGTATATTTAACACCTATTTTACATATATCAACAAAATGATAAATTACATAGTACTTAATACATATAATTAACCAATGTATTATAATTTTTATAGCACTCTCGACTTTTTTAAGTTTATTAATTATAAATTTGTTATAAATCCGTTCAAATTAACATGAAATTAATATATATTGGTGTGAGAGAACCTTTCATTTAACAATTGAATGGTAGGATTGAATAGGTTTTCAAATTTAGTTCTCGAGAGGGGTAGATTTAAACAAATGGTTATATCTAAAAGGGTAAGGAAATGGCTTGCGGCAGGGCTCGCACTGCTGATTACGGTCGGCAATGTATTCCCTGCTGTCCATACTGCCCAAGCAGCTACGGATAATAGCGCAGTAGTCATTTCGCAGGTTTATGGTGGCGGAGGAAACACTGGAGCACCGTATAAAAATGACTTCATAGAATTATATAATCCTACAAATAACCCAGTAGATTTGACTGGATGGAAAGTTCGCTATGCCTCAGCGACAGGCTCCTTTAATAATGCAACAAATTTAACAGGAACAATCCCCGCAAAAGGGTACTTCCTCATCGAGGAAGCCGCTGGAGCAAAAGGCACGATCGACTTGCCTACTCCTGATGTTAGCAAGGGAAGCCTTGATTTGGGTGGTACCAATGGCAAAGTCGACCTCGTTGATAAATCAGGTACAACGATTGATCTTGTCGGCTACGGGACAGCCACAAAATTCGAGGGCAGTGGTGCGACTGCTCCTCTATCCAACACGACAGCTGCTATCCGTCAAGCTGCGGCTGGTGCACCAACAGACAGCCGTGGTCTAGATACTGATAACAACTCTACAGACTTTGTTGTCCAAGCACCTAGCCCACGTAACAGCAGCTACGGACAAGCCCCAGAAGCACCAACTACGGTAGCTCCTGTCGTTGCCGACCCGGCTCCGAATGCATGGCCAGCAGGGACTTCAATCTCCCTTAGCACTCCTACTGTAGGAGCGTCCGTCTATGCTGCAGTGTATGGCTCTGGCGGTACAAGAGAGTATCAGCTTTACAATGGGCCTATTCAACTCAGTGATGATACGGCTATTGATGCTTTTGCAGTAGCTCCAGGTCTGTCTGACAGTCCTGTCGACAAGTTTATTTACTCCGTCCTGACTCAAAGCAACATTTCTGCTACAAGAGTTAAGGAAAAAGGACAAAATGTGTGGACAAAAGGCGTCGTGACGCATATCGACGGCGTTGAAACGTACATACAGGACGGCGATGCAGGGATTGTTCTCTATAACTTCCCGGCATTTGCTAACATTGGAGATGAAGTTGAAGCCTCCGGTGTGATGGAAATTTTTAATGGTCTGCAAGAAATCAAGCTGCAACCCGGTTTATCTTACAAAGTCACTACGCCAAATGTAGGCGTACCAGCTCCAAAGCTGATAACTGCAGCTGATTTGAGCGCAGGTAACGGCGAGCAATACGAAGCACAGCTTGTAACGATGGAGAATGTCACAATCGTTAAAAAAGCAGGAAGCACAGTAACCGCAAAGCAAGGGAATCAGGAGTTTACGATTTATTCCTCTTTGTCCAAGCTTGATCCTGGAACAAGCGGAAAAACGTTCGAACGTATTACAGGAGTAATCAAGGAATACAACAAAAACTACCAGTTCATCCCGCTTAACGAGAACGCACTGGTGGAAGAAACTCTTTCCGTAATGGCAAGCCCAGGTGCAGGACGCATCATTACTGGCGGTAAGGTAAATCTCTCCAGCCCAGCGGCTGGCGCAGAGATTTTTTACACAACCAACGGAACAGACCCAACAGCGACAAGCACCAAATTCACAGCTCCAATTGTGATCGATCAGAAAGTTACTATTAAAGCGATTGCCGTAGCTGGAGGCCAGACAAGCAAGGTTTACACTTTTGCTTACACACCTTCTGAAGCTCCGCGCATCCATGATATCCAAGGCGAGACCCACAAATCCGAGTTTGAAGGTCAAACCGTCACGGATGTAGAGGGCATAGTTACTCAATATGGATATACATTTGCGAACGGCAACTACAAAGGATTTTATATCCAAGATCCGAAGCCGGATAACAATCCGAACACTTCCGAAGGCATTTTCGTATACAGCACAAATCAAAACATGAAACCTGCTGTCGGAGACTTTGTCGCCGTAACGGGTGTAGTAACCGAACATAACGAAGGAAGCGGCACGAATCTGACTTCTACCCAAATCACTTTGTCATCGTTCAAACAACTGCCTAAAGCAGGTGTATCTTTCCCTGAACCAATCGTTCTCGGCAAGGGTGGACGTGTCATTCCTACATCCATTCTTGACAACAGAACGGAGTTCCAATCCGATAAGGATGCCATCGATTTCTACGAATCCCTGGAAGGCATGCTGGTAAAGCTTCCTGCACCAACTATTATCAGTCCTTACTGGACAAGTGGTAACGGTACTTCCCAGGTGTACAACATCGCAACAAGAATTGATAACGGAACTGAAGATGCTATTACGCCAGCAGGCGGCCTTGCGCTGAAGGAATATAAGAATTACAATCCACAGCGCCTCCTGATTGCCTATGGTAACCCTGGTAAGGAAGTTGGTACTGGAGATACCTTCGACGGTGACATTACCGGCGTAATCGGCTACAACAACGGCAACTTTAAAGTGATCCCGGAGAATGGCAAGCTGCCTTCCATCACCACAAGCCCGTTCAAACAAGAGACATCGACGATTAATGTTAATGCGGACAAACTCTTGATCGCATCCTACAATATCGAGAACTATTACCCGGGTGTAGGCGAAGCCAAAACCAAAAAGCTTGCCGAATCCATCACAGCCAACATGAAGAAGCCGGATATTATCGGCGTTATTGAAATGCAAGACAGCAATGGCGAAACTGACAACGGCACGGTTGAAGCCAACGCTACGCCGCTGATTGAAGCCATTCAGGCTGCAGGCGGACCAACATACAACTACATTGACATTGCTCCACAGGATAAAAAAGACGGAGGAGCTCCAGGCGGTAACATCCGCGTAGGCTTCTTGTACAACCCTGCTCGTGTAGAGCTGGCAGACAGTATTAATGGTCAAAAGGGTACTTCTACACAAGCGGTAGGCTACGATAAAGCAACTGACAAGCTGACCTACAACCCTGGCCGGATTGATCCGACCAACGAAGCATTTACAAGCTCGCGTAAACCGCTCGCAGCACAATTTGTCTTCCGCGGTGAGAAAGTTATTGTTATCGCCAATCACTTCAACTCTAAAGGTGGAGACACTGCTCCTTTCGGTAGCACTCAACCTCCAGTATTGTCCAGTGAGACTCAGCGTCACAAGATTGCTGCTGTTGTGAATGGCTTCGTCAAGCAAGTACTGACAGCCAATCCTGATGCCAACATCGTAGCACTTGGCGACCTGAACGATTTCCAATTCACGCCGACTGCCACGATTCTGAAAGGCGACGAACTGGATAATCTGATCGACAAACTGCCTTTAAATGAGCAGTACACGTATACTTACGACGGTAACTCTCAAGTACTTGACCACATTCTGGTCAGCAAAAAACTGACAGCTTCTGCCGATGTGGATGTTATTCACCTGAATGCTGACTTCCCATCCTCCAGAGGACGTGTATCCGATCATGATGCTGTAATGGCTCAGATTGATTTTAATACTACTGAAAACTTCCCATTAACCATTCTGCATACTAACGATACACATGCAGGATTAGATACTGTCAGCTCACCAAACAATATCTTGCGCCGTGTAACGGCAATCAAGGATGCTAAGGCGACGACAGAAAACCCTATTCTTCTTGATGCGGGTGACGTGTTCTCCGGAACACTGTACTTCAACAAGTACCTGGGTCAAGCAGATTTGGCCTTTATGAATCTGGTCAAATATGACGCTATGACTTTCGGAAATCATGAATTTGATAAAGACTCTAATGTACTTTCCAAATTCGTTGGTAACGCTAAGTTCCCGTTCGTCTCCTCCAATGTGAACTTCTCAGAGGATGAGATTCTTAGCAAAATGTTCATCAATGAAATCGGTCGGTCAGGTAATGCCGGAACAATCTATCCTG